>DASXOW010000115.1:0-99978 GCA_036493955.1 Gaiellaceae bacterium | reverse complement strand
CTGGACGTGCACCTCGCCCTCGACGACGATCAGCAACTCCTCGGAGTCTCCGTGCGTGTACGGCTCGTCGCCCGTCGAGCCGCCCGGCTCGAACCGGGCGACGACCACCTCGAGCGAGTGAAACGGCTTCGGCGTCAGCAGCGCCTTCCGGCCCAGCTCTCCCCACGCGACGAACTCGCGGGTATCCCGGCGGAGCACGCGCGGCCGCTCGGCGGTCGAGGTGAAGAGGTCGGACACCTCGATCCCGAGCGCCGTCGACAACCGCTGCAGCGTCGCGATCGTCGCGTTCGTCCGGCCCCGCTCGAGCTGGCTCAGGAAGCTCTCGCTGATCCCCGCCGCGGTCGCGACGTCCTTCAGCGTCTTCCGACGAAGCTGCCTGATCGCCCGCAGCCGCTCACCCAGGGCCGACTGGACCGCCACTTCAGTCATCTGCAGTGTGAGTTAAACAGGATGAAGCAGACGATTGCAACCACAGCTAAGCAACAGGTGTCTCAAGCAGGCGGGCAGGACCGCCGATAACCCAGCCCATGCTGCGGTTGTCTGCTCTCGTGTCCGCCTTCGGCTTCGCCGTCAGCCTTGCTGCGCTGCTCGGGCGAGCCGCGGCCGGAACCCGTCGATCCTGACCGGCACCAACCGGTAGCCCCTCACGCCGTCCGCGCCGAGCGCGACGTGGAGAATCGCCGTGCGCGCGGTGACGCTTCCGGACGGGAAGACGAAGTTCCCGAGCGTCCACGCGACGAGCGCGTGCGTCGACGGCGTCGCGACGCCGCCCAGCACGTGGGGGTGCGCGCCGATGACAACCTTCGCCCCCGCGTTGAGGCAGGCCGCTGCGAACTGCTGCTGCCTGGAATCGGGCGCCGGGTGCAGTTCCGTGCCCCAGTGGAAGAAGCACACCGCGACGTCGGCGCGGCGAAGCGCGGAGTCCACGTCGGTAGTGATCGCGGCAACGTCGGCCTTCGCTGTACCGGGTGAGCTGCTCGTCGCGTTGAACCCGTAGGGGTTCACGTCGGAGTAGCCGAGGAAGGCGACGCGAAGCCCGCCGGCCTCGACGATCGCGGGGCGTCGCGCCTGGAGGTCGGTCGCGCCCGCTCCGATCGTCTGGATCCCGGCTGCGTGCACCGCTTTCAGCGTGTCGAGGAGCGCGTCGCGGCCGAAGTCGACCGTGTGGTTGTTGGCGAGGGTCAGCACATCGAAGCCGGCGACGTCGTGCATTGGCACGAGCGCGGCGGGCGGCCCGCGGAACGTGAACTCCTTCACCGCGGCGCTGCCCCGCGTCGTCACGGCCGTCTCGAGATTGCCAACGGTGATGTCGGCAGCACGCAACGTCGGCCCGACGAACGCCCACGGGTAGGCACCGCCGTGGGCGGCGAGCGCCGGACCGACCGACTCGCCGAACGTGACGTCGCCGACGGCGTCGAGCGAGACGGTGCGCACGTCGAGCGTCCCGGCAGCTACGAACTTGCCCGCCGACTGGACCGCGAGCTTCAGACGCCCTGCTGTGCGCGGCGCGAAGTGGACGGTGTAGCGGCCGAGCTTCCCGGCCCTCGTCGAGGCGACGACGCGGCCGTCGGCGCGCAGCAACACGCGCGCCCCTGGCCCCGCGAACCCGCCGACCGTGACGGCGACGCCCGGAGCGCGCCAGTCGGTCGGCTTCGACGTGACGGTGAGTGGTGCGACGACGACCGCAGCGCGCGGCTGCGTGCTCTTCGTCGTGAAAGCGAGCGTGCCGATCGTCGCGGCGGCAGCCGCGAACGGGAGCAGCACGAACACGAGACGCCGGGGCACCGGCGTCTGGATTCACGACTCTCGGCCGGTCTCCTCGTCGCCGGACCCGCGCCGCCAGAACATCAAGGCACCGACGGCACTCGCGAGCACGAGCGCAATCGCGCTCTTGTTGGGCCGTTTTGTCTCGCCGTCGAGCCCCGGCACGGCCTGCTTCGCCTTCCGTTTCAGGACGCGCTTGCCGACGAACAGTGCGAGCCAGCCGACTGCGGCGTTCCGGCGGTTGAAGACGGCCACGGCACCAACCTACCCCGTTTCGCCTCGTTGGAATCCATCGCGTTCCGTACTACAGTCAGCGCCGGTGGGCAACCTGGGCGAAGCCGCACGCCCCTTGCGCCAGCGCCGCTTCCGGCTGCTCTGGTTCGGCCGCGTCGCATCCGCAGTCGGCGACGCGATCGTTCCCGTAGCGCTCACGTTCGCCGTGCTCTCGATCCACGGCTCGGCAACGGCGCTCGGCGGCGTGCTCGCGTCGTTCACGATCGCGCGCGTCGTCTTCACGCTGGCGGGCGGCGTCGTCGCCGACCGGTTCTCGCGGCGCACGATCATGCTCAGCTGCGACGTCCTGCGCGCCGCGGTGCAGGCCCTCATCGCAGTGATGCTGCTGACGCATCACATGACGCTGGCAGCGTTCATCGCCTGCGAGGCGTTGTTCGGGATGGCGTCGGCGTTTTTCGGCCCGGCGGCGGACGGCCTCGTGCCGCAGACGATCAACCCGGGCGAGCTCCAGTCCGCGAACGCGCTCCTCGGGATCAGCCGCAACACGCTGAACGTGTTCGGGCCTGCCGTGTCGGGGCTGCTCCTGTGGCTCGCAAGCCCCGGCTACGTCTTCGCGATCGACGCCGCGTCGTTCGTCGTCAGCGCCGCGTTCCTCGCACAGCTCGACGTCGACGCACCGATTCGCGCGCCCCTCCGCTCGTTCGGGTCCGAGCTCCGCGAAGGGTTCCGTGAGGTCACCTCGCGCGGCTGGGTGCGGGCTCCGATTCTCGGCTTCGCGATCTCGAACTTCATGCTCGCGTCGTTTCTCGTGCTCGGCCCGCTCGTGTTCATCCGCCATTTCGGCAACCCGAGGCAGGAGTGGGGCCTCGTGTCGGCCTGCGGCTCGATCGGAGCGATCGCCGGCGCGTTCGCGTCGGTGAAGCTCGCACCACGGCGCCCGCTCTACGGCGCGTTCGTCAGCACGACGCTCCTCGCGGTGCCGATAGCGTCGCTCGCCGGGCCGCTCGCGTGGGAGGCGATCGCCGTCGCCTGGGGGTTCGGCATGGGCTCGGTCGCGCTCGCGAACACGTGGTGGGAGACGACACTGCAACGGTCGATCCCGGAGCACGTCTACTCGCGCGTCCGCTCGTACGACATCCTCGTGTCGTTCGTGTTCATGCCGATCGGGATGATCGCGTTCGGTCCGATCTCGGACTGGGTCGGGCTCGAGCACACGCTGCTCGCCGCAGCTTTGATCGCGGCGATAACGAACCTTGTCGTCGCGTTCACACCGGCGGTGCGCGCCGTGACGAACGCGGCCGACACCCGCGCCGCGACCGCGGCTGCGTGACGTCGGCTACGATCGCGCGCCGTGTCCGATCCGCGCATCGAGCGGTACGCAACTCTCCTCGTCGATACCTGTCTCCGCGTGGAGCGAGGCTGGCAGGTTCTCGTGTGGGGGTATCCACAGGCTCGGCCGTTGCTGGAGGCCGTGACGCGGGAGATCGGGCGGCGCGGTGCGTATCCGCTTCTTCGCCTGACCTTCGGCGGCGGCCTCGTGTACCACCGCGACTGGGTGCGTCATGCACCCTTTGACCTGCTCGGCGAGCCTGCGCCGATCGACGTGTACGCGCTCGACCACTGCGACGCGCTGCTTGCGATCGCCGCGCCCGACAACACGCGTGACGGCAGCGACATCGCGCCGGAGCGGCTGGCCGCGGTGCAAGCGGGCTACCGCCGGTCGACCGAGCGGGTGAATGCGAGCGACTTTCCGTGGGTCATGTGCTGGTACCCGACGCCCGCGCTGGCGCAAGACGCCGGCTTGCCGCTGGCCGCGTTCGAAGACTTCCTCTACAGCTCGGTGCTGCTCGACTGGGAGGCCGAACACGCGCGCCTGTCGACGTACGCCGCGGTTTTCGACGCTGCCGACGAGGTGCGAATCGTCGGGGAAGCCACCGACCTTCGTTTGTCACTGGCCGGCCGCCGGATGGAAGTCGACGCGGGAATCGGGAACATGCCGGGAGGTGAGTTCTTCGGCTGCCCGGTCGAAGACTCTGCTGAGGGGACGATCACGTTCGCCGAGTTCCCGCAGCTGCGCGACGGCCGGCAGCTTCGCAACGTCCGGCTGCGTTTCTCCGGTGGCGCGGTCGTCGATGCCTCAGCGGACACCGAAGAAGCGTTCCTCGTCGAGACGCTGGACGGCGATCCCGGCGCGCGGCGGATCGGCGAGCTCGGCATTGGCTGCAATCCGGGCATCACCCGGTACATGGGCAACGTGTACTTCGACGAGAAGATCGACGGATCGGCCCATATCGCGCTCGGCTTCGGCTTCGCCGACCTCGGAGGCACGAACGAGTCCGCGATCCATTGGGACCTCGTCAAGGATCTCCGCAACGGTGGCCGGATCGAGCTCGACGGTCGCATCGTCCAGCAGACCGGCACCTGGACGATCTGACCGGCTCCAGCCGAACTTGCGTCTCGGAACCGTGGGGACAGTCCCCGGGCCTAAAACCGTGGGGACTGTCCCCACGGTTTTCGGCTTGAACACTGAGACAGCGGCGCAAATCGGCGATGCCTGGACACGGCTTCGAGGGACCTGTCGCCTCGCCCGTACGCGGCGCGCACGGGCGGAAGGTCGTCTAGGCGGAGGCTGCTGCGCGCTTGCGGTTCGGTAGGTGGATCGCCCGCCCGAGCGCCACGAGGCCTGCTTCCTTGATCGCCTCGCTGAGCGTCGGATGCGCGGCCATGCCGTCGGCCACGGTCTCGACCGTCGACTCGGCATCGATCGCGACCGTGCCCGCCTCGATCAGGTCGGTGACGTGCGGGCCGACCATGATCAGGCCGAGCAGCTCGCCGTACTTGGTCTCGTGGATCGACTTGACCCAGCCGACGGTGTCGCCCTGCATGACGGCGCGCGCGTTCGCGACCCACGGGAACGTCCCGACCGCGACCGCGTCGCCGTACTGCTCGCGCGCCTGCGCCTCGGTGAGGCCGACGCCGGCAATCTCCGGATCAGTGTAGATCGGGCGCGGCACCGCGCGGTTGTCGACGATCGCCTCGTGGCCGCAGGCGTTCTCGGCAGCGACCTCGCCTTCGCGGAACGCGGTGTGCGCGAGCTGCCAGTAGCCGGCGCAGTCGCCGACCGCATAGATGTGCGGAACGCTCGTCCGGCGATGGTCGTCGGCGGTGATCCCTTTCCGCTTGTCGTACTGAACGCCGGCCGCCTCGAGCCCGATGCCCTCGACGAGCGGCGCACGGCCGACCGACACGAGCATCAGGTCGCATTCGACCGACTCGCCGTCACCGAACGACACGCGCAACGTGTTCCCGTGCTGCTCGACACCCGTGCACTGCTTCCCGAGCTGCAGCGCGATGCCGCGCTTCCCGAACGCCTTCGCGAGCTCCTTCGCCGCGTCCGCGTCCTCTTGCGGAATCAGCGTGTCGAGCATCTCGATGATCGCCACCTCGGAGCCGAAACGGCTGAAGATCGACGCGAACTCGGCGCCGATGATCCCGCCGCCGAGGATGACGAGCCGGCGCGGGACCTCGGTCTGGGCGAGCAGCCCGGTCGAGTCGACGCACAGGTCGCTCTCGAGGCCCGGGATCGGCGGCCGGAGCGGGAACGAGCCCGTCGCGACGATCGCAGTCTTGAAGTTGACGTCTTCGCCGCCCTCGACGCGGATCGTGTTCGGCCCGGTGAACGACCCGGCGCCGTTGACCCACTCGACGCTGTTGGCCTTGAAGAGCGACGCGACGCCGCTCGTCATCTGCTTCACGACGGCGTTCTTCCATTCGTTCGCCTTCGCGAAGTCGAGCCGCGGCTCACCGATGGTCACGCCGAGCTTGCCGAACGTGTCGTGCGCCTGGTGCATGAAATGCGCCGTCTGCACCCACGCCTTCGTCGGGATGCATCCGACGCGGAGGCACGTGCCGCCGAGCTCGGGCTCCTTCTCGATGCACGCGACCTTCGCGCCGAGCTGCGCGGCGCGGATCGCTGCGGTGTAGCCGCCGGGGCCTCCGCCGAGGACTGCGATGTCAACATCCATGCCGGCGATCGTAGCGTTCGAAAAGATCATCCCGGCGGAGGAGCCGGATCGTTCACGCGACCTACCTGCACGTCGCTACCTTCGCTGCATGAAGTCGCTCATCCTTTTGTTCTCTGCGTTGTTCGCCGGCGCCAGCTCGCGCCCGCGGCCCTAGTCGGCCGCCAGCCAGTCGCGGAGCAGCCGGCGCTCGGTCTCGACCTCCGGCGGCACACGGCTCAGCGACACCTCGACGTCGTCCCCGGTCCACCGCCACGTCCCCGCGACGAGTCCATCGACCAGGATCGTCGGCTTGCCGACCACGACGTGGCCGAAGCGGCTGCGATCTGCGTACCCGATCAGCAGGTTGTCGTAGCGGGGCAGGAACCGGACGGGCGCCGGAGTCTTGGCGTCCGGCCGCGGCGCACCGGGCAGGTCGACGTAGCCGTCGCCGAGCTCCTCGAGGTCGAGGCGGTCGAACACCTCGCGCAGCCGCCTCAGGCCCGACCACACCTGCGCGTCACGGACGGTGGCGGGGCCGAACGCCGCCAGGTACCGGCGCACCAGCTCCTCGACGTCAGGCTCTCCTACCTGGACGAGCTCTTGCATCGGACTACCGCCGACGCCCCAGGTCCCCGCCGGCGGCGTGCGCACAAGCGGCAGGTTCGACTGGACGTAGCCCGTGAAGTGCCCGAGGTTCGTGCCGGCCGGCGCGAGGTCGCGGAGCTCCGGGATCCGGGCCGGGAACCGCCGGCGCGCCTGCGCGAGCACACGGTCGTGGTCGAGCTCGCGGAGCGTGGGCAACCTCAGCGTCTGATCGAAGAGCGGCTGCAACGTCGGCTTCAGCCAGCCGTGATCCCCCGCAGTGACCATGTGCATGGTCACGCGCTGCAGCGTCGCGACCACGACGCGACGCCCCGTCACGTCTCCGGTCAGCTCGGCGCGGTCGAAGTCGCGGAGCCGCGACCAGAGCCCGAGGTACGGTCCGTTCGCATCCTGCGCCTGGAGGCCGGCGAGCAGGCCGATCGCCGCGACGGCCGTGAGGTCGGCACGTTCGAGGAGCAGCTGCCGCGCAAGCGTCGCGCGGTTCAGTTCACGAGAGGTCAGGGGCAGACGACGATCTTGCCGAACTTGTTCCCTGCGCGGAAGCGCTCGTAAGCGTCCTGCGTCCGCTCGAGCGGGAACGTCTCCTCGACCGGCACGCGGAACGTGCGCCCGGCCATGAACGCGGCGAGCGACGCCATCACGCCGGCTTTCTCCTCGTCGGAGCGCGACCGCAGCGTGGAGCCGTGGATGCGCCCGCGCTTGCGGCTCAGGCGCCAGAACTCGATCTCGGCGCGCGAGCCAGCGCCGGTGCCGATCACGGAGATCCGCCCCTTCAACGCCAGGCGCTCGAGGTTCGTCGCGAGGTTCTCACCGCCGACCAGCTCGAGGATCACGTCGTACTCGCCCTCGATCTCGGTGTCGGCGCCGAGCGCGCGCAGCTCCTCGTGGTGGTGTCGCGCGTTCGCCGTCACCACCGCTCCCGCGGCCAGTCCGAGTTGCACCGCGGCCACGCCGACGCCGCCCGCGGCGCCGTTCACGAGCAACCGCTCGCCGGCCGCAAGCTCTGCCTGCGTGAAGAGCGCATCGTGGGCGGTCGCGAACGCCTCGACGAATCCGCCGGCCTGCTCCCAGCTCATGTCGTCCGGAACCGGAAGCACGTGCGCCTCGTGCGCGACTGCGAGTTGCGCCTGCCCGCCGCCCGGCAGGAGAGCCATCACCCGCCTGCCGTCGGTGGTCTCACCCGCGCACTCGAGCCCCGGCACGTCGGTGACCCCCGGCGGCGGTGGATAGCTGCCCGCGCGCTGGCCGAGGTCGGCGCCGTTGATGCCCGCGGCGCGGACATTGATCAGGAGCTCGCCCTCGCCGGGGACGGGATCGGGCCGCTCCGCGACTTCGATCCGGCCGTCGACGATCGTCGCTGCGCGCACTAGTCGAGCCGCTTGACCATGACCACGCCGCCGTCCTGCTCGCGCACGTGGGTGAAGCCGTTGCGCTCGTAGAACCCGACCGCGGCCGAGTCGGCCTCGACGCTGAGCGACACGGCGCCGTGCCCGGCGGCGCGCGCCGCTTCGAGCAGCGCGTCCATCAGCTCCTGCCCGAGGCCGTGGCGGCGACGCGACGGAACAACGGCGATCGAGAGCTCCGGCGTGTTCTCGTCGACGAAGCCATAGCCCGGCTCGGAGTGGCGGAACACACGCAGCCAGGCGGCGCCGACGCGGTTGCCGGTCTCGTGCGCGATCACGGCCAGGTCGCCGGGGCGGCCCCAGTTGTCGACGTACCGCGAGAGCGGGATGTCCGCCTCGAACGCATTGACGCGCCAGGCGTACGCATGCGCCAGCATCGAGCGCATGAACGGGACGTCGCCGGTGGAGCCCTTGCGCGTCACTCGATCTCCTCGGTCAGCTGCACGCGGTTCCCGTCAGGGTCGAAGACGTCGACGAGCCGCATCTGCCCGGCGAGCTCGAGCACGGTTCCGACCTCGACGCCCGCGTCTCGCAGCCGGTTCGCGGCTGACTTGATGTCCTCGACGTCGACCGCTGCCACTCCCCCGCCCATGGTCGGCTCGCCTTCGGCGAGCGCGATGCGCATCCTCCCGCGCTCGAGCCTCGACCACTTGTCGTCCCAGTCGACGAACGTCTCGTCGAACCCGAGCAGCCGCTTGTAGAAGTCTCGCCCACGGTCGAAGTCGCGGACGAGGTACCAGACGCGTGGGAGCTCGCTGGCTTCTGTCACAGGGCGAGGGCGGGATCTTCCACGAACGTTTTCACGGTTCGTAGGAAGTCTGCACCCTCGGCGCCGTCGACGGCGCGGTGATCGACCGTCAGCGTCATTGACATGACTGGGCGAATCTCGACCGCCCCGTTCCGGGCGACCGGCGTGTCGACGGTCGCCCCGACCGCGAGGATCGCGGCCTGCGGCGGGTTGAGGACGGCCACGAACTGCTCGATCCCGAACATGCCCAGATTGGAGATCGTAAACGTCCCGTCCTCCAGGTCCTGCGTGGTCAGCTTGTTGTCCCGCGCACGGCTGACGATGTCGCCGCGGACGCCGGCCACCTCGGCGAGCGACAACCGCTCGACGCTTCGCATCACCGGCACGATGAGCCCTTGCGGCGCCGCGACTGCGATCCCGACGTTCGCGGTCGGGAAGCGCAGCAGGGCGTCTTCCGAGTACTGGACGTTCACGTCGCGGTGGCGCATCAGCGCCTGCGCGCACAGCTTCGCGAGCAGGTCGGTGACGGTGATCCGCACATCGGGGTTCAGCTCGCGGGCGCGCGCGACGAGCTCGTTCGCGCGCGCCATGTCGGCCGTGACGGTGAGCTGGAAGACGGGCGCCTGCCAGGCTGCGGTGAGCCGGCGCGCGATCGTCTTCCGGATGTTCGTGAGCGGGATCGATTCGATGTCGGCGCTCGGTGCCGCGGCGGGAGCCTCCGGCTGCGCCAGCCCCGCTTCGACGTCGCGCGCGACGATGCGCCCGTCGGGGCCTGTGCCTTGCAGCGACGCGATGTCGATGCCGCGCTCGCGTGCAAGGCGTCTCGCGAGCGGTGAAGCCTTGATCCGCCCGTTACTCGTGACCGGTGCGGGCGGCGCGGCGGCAGGGGTGTCAGACACTTTGGTGTCTGACACCTTTTCGGGCTGCGGAGCAGCCTCTGGCTCCGGCGCAGCAACTTCCTCGCCCGCCTCACCGATGTACGCGATCGTCTGCCCCACGGGAGCCTCGCCCTCGCGGAGCGCGATCTTCAGCAGCACGCCGGCGAAGTCCGACTCGACCTCCTGCGTCACCTTGTCCGTGTCGATCTCGTAGAGCGGCTCGCCCTTCGCGACGGCATCGCCCTCGCTCTTCAGCCACTTGGTGACGGTGCCGGACTCCATCCCCTGGCCGAGCCGGGGGAGCTTCACCTCGGACGCCACTAGCGATGCCCCCAGTAACGCCCGCGGGCTTTCTGGCCCGCGACCCAGGAAGCGCGCAACGTCACTGCGGACATCGCTACTTCCCGACCGTGCGCTTGATTGCGTCGAGCACGTCCCCCGCGTTCGGCACGACAAACTGCTCCATCACGGGAGCGAACGCCAGCGGCGTGAACTTCGCGCCGACCCGCTCGATCGGCGCGTCGAGGTAGTCGAACGCCTGGTGCTGGAGCACCGCGGTCACCTCGGCTCCGAACCCCATCCGCGTCACCGCCTCGTGCGCGACGACGGCGCGGTTCGTCTTCTTCACCGAGGCGACGAGCGTCTCCTCGTCGAGCGGCTGCAGCGTGCGCGGGTCGACGATCTCCACGGAGATGCCGTCTTCCTCGGCCTGCTTCGCCGCCTCGAGCGCGCGATGGACGAGTGGGCCGATCGCGATCACCGTCACGTCCGTGCCCTCGCGCACGACGCGCGCCTTCCCGAACGGAATCGGCTCGAGCGTCTCCGGCACCTCGCCCTTGACCGGGTAGAGCAGCCGGTGCTCGAAGAACACGACGGGGTTGTCATCCTGGATCGAGGTCCAGAGCAGTCCGCGCACGTCCTCGGGCGTCGACGGGTACGCGACCTTGAGCCCGGGGATGTGGACGAGCCACGCCTCGAGCTGCTGCGCGTGCTGCGCGCCCGGCGACCAGCCGGCACCGCCCTGCGTGCGGATCGTCAGCGGCACAGTGACCTGACCGCCCGACATGTACCGGTGCTTCGCGGCCTGGTTGACGATCTGCTCGAGCGAGAGCGTCAGAAAGTCCTCGTACATGATCTCGACGATCGGGCGCATGCCCGCCATCGCGGCGCCGATGCCCGCGCCGACGATCGCCATCTCGGAGATCGGCGTGTTGCGGACGCGGTCGGGGCCGAATTCGTCCAGCAGCCCCTGCGTCACGCCCATCGAGCCGCCCATCTCGGCGATGTCCTCGCCCATGATGAAGACGCTGTCATCCGCGCGCATCGCCTGCGCGATCCCGTCGCGGACCGCCTCGCGGTAGGTCAGCTCAGGCATAGACGTTCTTCAGCGCATCTTCGGGCTGCGGATCGGTGCCGTTCTTCGCAAACTCGAGCGCGTCCTCGACGACGCGATGCGCTTCCTCGTCGAATGCGTCGAACTCCTCTTCGGAGAGACCGAGCCGCTCGCGCAGCCGCGGGATCGGATCGTGATATGCCGCCGCTTCGCGGTCCTCCTTCGAGCGGTACACCTGCGGGTCGCCGATGTAGTGCCCGTGCATGCGGTAGGTCGGGATGTCCAGAAACACAGGACCTTCGCCCGAGCGCGCGTATTCGAGTGCCTCGCGCGCCGCCGCGTACACGGCTTCGACGTCCTGGCCGTCGACCTTGATCGAGCGCATGTTGAACGCGAGCGCACGCTTCGACATGTCGTCCCACACCGGCGAGTGCTGCCAGCCCGGCGTCGACTCGGCCCAGTGGTTGTTCTCGCAGACGAAGACGGTCTTCGTCCGCCAGAGCTGGGCGAGGTTGAGCGACTCGTGGAACGTTCCGATGTTCGTCGCACCGTCGCCGAAGAACGCGACCGCTACGCGCGGCTCGTTGCGCATCTTGAACGCCAGCCCGGCGCCGGTGACCGCGGGGAGCCCGCCGCCGATCACGGCGTTCGCGCCGTAGTTGCCGTGCTCGAGGTCGTAGAGGTGCATCGACCCGCCGTAGCCGTGCGAGACGCCTTCGACCTTGCCGTATAGCTCAGCCATCACGCGGCGAGGGTTCGAGCCCCGCGCAAGCGTGTGCCCGTGAGCACGGTGGGTCGACGCAAAGATGTCGTCGTCCTCCATCGCGCGGCAAACGCCGACTGCGACGGCCTCCTGGCCGATCGCGACGTGCAGGAACCCGGGCAGCTCACCTGCGCGGAACCGCTCTTCGACCCGCTCCTCGAACCGCCGGATGAGGAGCATGTCGTGCAGGAACTCGCGCAGTGTCCCCTCGCCGACGACGGTTTCTCTCTCGACCTTCGCCAAAGTGCCGGGAGTGTACGCTCCGCCCGTGAGCGTCGCGGAGCAGTGGAAAGCCATTGGATCCGAGCTTCCGAGCGGGTGGACGGAGGCGCGCCTGCGGCTCGCGCTGAAGGATCGCGCAACCACCGACCGCGCGGCGGCGATGCTCGGACCGGCAGGCGCCTACCGCGCGGCTCCCACGGTGCTTCTCTTCACCGTTGCGCGCGACGGAAGCGCGACGAGCCCGGACAACATGACGCGCCTGCTGCGGAACGTGCCGAACGGCGCACTGTCTCTTTCTGGATCCCAAGCAGAGGAACACGTTGCTTCGGCGCGCGAGATCACGCCCTTGACAGCGTCGTGGGACAGCGCGATCGCCGGTCTTCCGGCCGACTGGAGCGACCTCTACGTCGAGCTGCAGCTGACCTCGACCGACTTCATCGAGCCCGCGTCGGTGCTCTGCATCCAGTGCAACCCGCGCCGCGACGGCACACGCGCCGCGCTTCGTTTCCGCTGCGCCCGCGTCCAGGGCTACGGCGTCTCGCCCGCGATGGCCCGCCGCTGCCTCGAGCGCTGTGACGCGGCGGACATCCAGGGCAGCGTCTCAGTGCTTCGCGCGGTTTCCGGCTCGCGCCATGTCGCCACGCAAGGACCCGTCTGGCTCGAGAACGGCAGGACGCTTTGAGCACCGATCCGGTCTCCTGGCTGCTGATCGAACCCGGCTGGCACGTGGTCGACACGAGCGGCGACAGGATCGGCAAGGTCGAGGCAGTCACCGGCGACTCGAACGCCGACATCTTCGACGGGCTCGCGGTTGCCACCAAGCTGCTCGCGCGACCAAAGTACGTGCCGGCCGAGCAGGTCGGGACGATCACGGACGGGACGGTGCAGCTCACGCTCGAGCGAAGCGCATTCGACGCGTTGGGCGAATACGAGGAGCCGGCCGATTCGGTCGAGATCGAGAGCGAGAAAGCGCCGATCGGTGAGCGGCTCGAGGCGAAGGTGATCCACGAGAACCCGCGCGAGCACCGTGAGACGCTCGCCCGCCGGATCGCCTCCTGGCTCGGCCTCGCGGGGCGGCGCTGACCGACGCACTCGGGCTCGCCGCGCAGGTGCGCGAGGGCCAAGTCTCGCCGCGCGAGCTCGCCGACCAGGCGATCGCGCGCATCGAAGCGACGAACCCGGAGCTCAACTTCCTCGTCACGGAGGCGTTCGCCCCCACCGAGCCGGCCGACGGACCATTTCGCGGCGTGCCGATGCTCGTCAAGGATCTGACGGAGACGGCGGGCATCCGGACGACGTTCTCGTACCGCGGGTACGCGAGCTATGTGCCCGAGAACGATCCGGCAAGCGTGCGGCGCATCAAGGCGGCGGGGTTCTCGATCCTCGGCAAGTCGAACACGCCCGAGTTCGGGATCACGTGCGTGACCGAGTCGGACCTGAACGGCGCGTGCCGCAACCCGTGGGACACGTCGCGCACGCCCGGTGGCTCGTCCGGCGGCGCGGCTGCGGCCGTCGCGGCGGGCGTCCTGCCGCTCGCGCACGGCTCCGACGGCGGCGGGTCGATTCGCATCCCGGCCTCGTGCTGCGGCCTGTTCGGGCTGAAGCCGTCGCGCGGCCGGGTCTCCCCCGCGCCGTACGTGAGCGGCTCGCTGGAGATGGCGCAGCAGGCCGGTCTCTCGGTGAGCGTCCGCGACGCCGCCGCCTTCCTCGACGTGCTCGCAGGCTACGAGCCGGGCGACGCGCACTGGGCGCCGCCGCCCGAGCGGCCGTTCCTCGAGGAGGTCGGCCGCGACCCGGGCCGCCTGCGCATCGCGTTCACGACGGAGCCCGCCATCCCGCACGAGGTCGAACCGGCCGTCGCGGCAGTTGCACGGGACGCGGCCAACCTGCTCACCGACCTCGGGCACGACGTGGTCGAGTCGACCCCGCCCTGGAATGACGAGTCGCTTCTGTCGACGTTCGCGCGGATCTGGCAGTTGACGCCTGCGCTCTATCCGCTCGTCGACCCGGATCTGCTGATGCCGATCAACCGCGCGCTGTACGAACGCGCGCACGAGACATCGAGCGTCGACTACTCGCGCGCAGTCTCGGCGCTCATGCTCCATGCACGCCGCGTTCTGACGTTCTGGAACGACGTCGATGTTGTCTTGACTCCGACGCTCGCGAAGCTCCCCGTGCCGATCGGGTGGATCTTCGAGCCGGACGATCCGTGGGAGCAATTCGAGCGCGGCGGAATGATGACGCCGTTCACTCCGCTCGTGAACGTGACGGGCCAGCCGGCGGCGAGCGTCCCGTTCGGCGTCGTCGAGGGTCTCCCCGTCGGGATCCAGCTGATCGGCCCGCCCGCCGGCGAGGCCGTGCTCTTCCGGCTCGCCGCACAGCTCGAACAGGCTCGCCCGTGGGCGCAGCTTCTGCCTGTTCCCTGACCTACCGAGGTTTGCTGCGGGGGGACGGCGGCGAAAGACACCGCATGCTGCGCAAAGCGATGTGGACCGGTCTGTACGCCGGGTTCGGCGCCGCGTCGACGATGATCGCGCGCCGGGTGGCGTCGAAGGTGTGGCGGGTCGCAACCGGCGAAGAGCCACCGACTAAGAAATGACGAAGGCGGATCAGGCAGTCGATACTGCCGCCGACAAGGTCGCGGCGTTCGTCCGCGACGCCCGCGGTGCGGGAGGCGTGAAAGGCAAGCTCGGCGATGCCCTCGCCGAGGACCCTGCGTTCATCCGCAAGCTGAAGCCGAGCCTCATCAAGGCACGGGCGAAGGGTCAGGGACGCGTTGAGCCCGCGCCCCTCGCTCCGTCCGGCCCGCAGCTGGAGCGGCCGAAGCCGGTGAAGGCGAAGCGCCGCGGCGGAGTCAGCCCGTGGCTCGTCGTCGGAGCGGCATTCGCCGCGGGGTACGTGCTCGCGAAGACGATCGACTGGAGAGGTCATGCCCACCCCCGTAGCTGAGGCTGCGCGCAACGTCGCCGAGCATGCGTCCTCGGTGGCTAAGCTCGAACTGCGACTCGCGTCGCTCGAGCTGAAGAAGAAGGTCGGCTCGTTTGCGATCGGGATCGGCCTCGGCGCGGCCGCAGCGCTGCTCGCACTGTTCATGCTCGCATTCGCGCTTGCGACGATCGCGGCGGTGCTCGCCACGTTCCTCTCGTGGTGGCTCGCATTGCTGATCGTCACCGTTTGTCTGCTCCTCGTTTCCGGCCTGCTCGGCATGCTGGCGCTGCGCGCGATCAAGAAAGGCTCGCCTCCGATCCCCGAGCAGGCGATCCAGGAAGCCAAGCTCACCTCGGCGGCGATCAAGTCCTGATGGCACGCGAAGAGGAACAGATCCGGAAGGACATCGACGCCGAGCGCGAGCGGCTCGCGTCGGCGCTCGACGAGTTCCGCAGCTCGATCTCGGACGCGGCCGATATCGGCGGCAGGTTGAAGTCGAAGCTGCCGATCGTGGCAAGCGCAGCGGCCTCGGCGGGGTTCGTCCTCGCCGGCGGGGTCGGTGCGACGGCGCGCTACTTCGCCCGGCGTGGGCGTGAGGGCCACGAACGGGCTCGCGTCGGCAAGTTGTCGCTGTTCCAGCGCGGTTGAGCCGCGTCGGGCACGCGCCGGCGACACCGCAGCGTCTCACGCGCGGCGAATGGGTCACCGTCTGCAAACGGACGTTCAAGAGTTTCCTCGCCGACGACTGCATGGGCCTTTCGCAACAAGTGGCGTACAGCGCGTTGCTCGCGTTCTTCCCGGCGATCGTCGCTCTCGTCGGGTTGCTCGACCTGTTGGGTGCCTACGACGCGTTGCAGCAATTCCTCGACCCCGTGGCGCCGAAGGCGGTGACAGACCTCATCCAGACGTTCCAGCAGGACTCGGCCGGCGGTGGCTCGGTGGTCGCGTTCGTCGTCGGGATCTTCGGCGCCGTGTGGGCGGCGTCGGGCGCCATGGGCTCGATCGTCAAGGCGGTGAACCGTGCCTACGAACGCACCGAGACGCGCCCATTCTGGAAGCTGCGCCTCATCTCGATCCTGCTCGTCGCGGCGACCGGCGTCGCGACCGCCGGCATGCTGCTCCTGGTGGTGCTCGGCGGAACGCTCGGTGACGCCATAGCCACCAAGGCGCGCTTCGGCGGTGCGTTCACATGGCTCTGGAACTTCGCGCGATGGCCGCTTGCGTTCGTCGCCGTCCTGCTCTTCTTCGCGCTCGTCTACTACCTCGCGCCGAACATCGATCACCGCCGCTGGCAGTGGGTGACGCCGGGATCGGCCGTCGGCGGGCTGGCGTGGGTTGCGCTCAGCGGGCTGTTCGCTCTCTACACCGCCTTCTCGAACTCCTACTCCAAGACGTATGGCACGCTCGCCGGCGGCATCGTGCTTCTTCTCTGGCTGAACTACACGGCCTGGGCGATCTTGTTCGGCGCCGAGCTGAATTCGGAGCTCGATCGGCAAGCCGACATACACGCGGCAGGTGGGAAACACGCAGGTTTGACGAGACCTGCCAGACGAACGCGTTAGCGCAGCGTAAGCGTCTCGCAAAGCCCATTACCAATTTGCATTGGCGTCCGTTGTGTCCGGGCACACAGCGTTGGTATCTCCAAACGGAAGGGGCAGGGAAATGAGGAAACGTCTCCTTCCGGCGCTGCTCGGCACGCTCGTCGCGGGGCTGTTCCTCGTGACGATCGCATCCGCAGCGGCGCCGGCTAATACAACTCCGCCTGCCGTCAGCGGCACGGCGAAGGTCGGCAGCACGCTGACCGTCTCGAACGGAACGTGGTCGAACACCCCGACCAGTTACACCTACCAGTGGCAGCGTTGTTCGTCGACGACGTCGTGCGCCGACATCAACAATGCGGTCGGCCAGTCGTATGTCGTCCGGAATGCGGACGGCGGCGACCGGATCCGCGCTGACGTCACTGCGACGAATGCCGACGGCCAGACGACCGTCCACTCGAACATGACGTCTGTCGTCACCACGACCGGCGCTCCGGTCAACACCGGTCGCCCGTCGATCACCGGCGACGCGATCGTCGGTGAGGCACTGACCGCCGAGAACGGCACCTGGAGCAACGCTCCGACGTCGTTCCGTTACCAGTGGGTCCAGTGCGACCGCTTCGGTGGCGCGTGCGTCGAGATCCCCGGCGCGACCGGGAAGACGTACGGCGTTCGGTTCGCGGACGTGTCCGGCACCTTGCGTGTCGACGTGACCGGGCGGAACACGAACGGCGCGGCCACACGTCGCTCGACGCCGAGTGGCGTCGTCGAGCCGCAGCCCGTCATCCATGTTGCGGGCAACAAGGCGCCGACGATCGCGTTCCTATCGCTCAAGCGCCTCGGGCAGCGCGTCTACGCGCGCTTCCGTGTGTGTGACGATGCAGCCAAGGGCGTCACGGTTGTCGAGCGTGACTCGAAGGCACGTGCGCTCGCCTATGTGCGCCGCTTCACGGTGACGCCGAACCGGTGTGTCGTCGCGACCCGCAGCTGGGTCCCGGCGCCGCGGTTCCGCACGAAGGGCCGTTTCGTCGTCACCCTGCGCGCGATCGACAAGTCGCGCGCGTCGAGCCGGTTCGTCTCGCGCTCGCTCGTGCGCTAGGCGCGAAGCTCTGCACCGAAGCGCGACTGCAACTCAGCGACGATCGCGGCCCGGAGACGGGCCGCGTCGTCGTCTGAAAGCGTGCGCTCGGCCGACTGGAACGTAACCGCGAACGCGATCGACTTCTTGCCCGCCGGGATCTGGTCGCCGCGGTAGTCGGACAGGAAGCGGGCCTCGCGCAGCTCCTCGCCGGCCGCCTCGCGCGCGGCGGCAATCAGATCCCCGGCCGGAACCGTCTCGTCGACGACGAATGCGAGGTCCTGCCTGATCGGCGGGTAGGTGATGACGTCGCGGTAGGTCACGCGCTCCGGCACGAGCGCGAAGAGCTCCGCGAGATCGAGCTCGAAGGCGCTCCACTCACCGTCGGGGCCGATGCCCGGCGCATAGGTCGCCACCCACCCGGACTGGACGGTGGCCGAGACCGCCAGCTCGTATGCGAGATCGGCGCGCGCGAATGTCGGTTCAACGTTGAGTGCCGCGAACACGGCCTCGACGAGCCCTCGCGCCCGGTAGTAGTCGCTCTGCACGATTCCGCCGAGGCGCCAGCGCTCCTCGGGAACCGGCCCGGGCGGCAGATAGACGTGAGCGATCTCGAAGAGCGCGACATCGCCGTTCCCCATGTCGAGGTTGTGCCTTGCGGCGCCGAGCAGGCCGATCGTGAGGTTCGTCCGAAGCACGCGCTGCTGCGACGAGAGCGGCTCGGGCAGCTCGAGCGCATTCGGATCGGGATCGTGGGGCTGAAGTGAGTAGGTGTACGCCTCGTACATCCCGGCGCCGACGAGCACGTCCGCAACGAAGCGCCGAAGACGTTGCTCGTGGGTCAGCCGGCCGTACATCGCCTGCCGTCTCGGCAAGGTCGCCGGAACATCTTCGAGCCGGAAACGCCCGACCTCTTCGACGACGTCGATGTCGCGGCGCACGTCGCGCGCGCGCCACGTCGGGACGCTCACCTGCCAGTCGTCGGTCACCTGGAATCCGAGCCGCGTAAGCCGGTCGCGCTGCTCGTCCTCCGCGATCTCGAGCCCGACCGTCTCGCTCGCGTACTGCGGCCGGTAGGCGATCACCGGCGGCGGCGCCGGCGCGGCGCGCACCTCGGTCTCGCCCGTCCACCGCGCACCGGCGAGCTCCGCGATCAGCTGCGACGCATACGTCGCTGCGAGCGCAGCCGCTTCGGGGTCGACACCTTTCTCCCAGCGCGTCTGTGCCTCCGAGCGCATTCGATGGTGCTCGCCGCTCCGGATCACGGTGAGCGGCTCGAAGTTCGCCGTCTCGAGCACGACCGCGGTCGTGCTCGCGGAGACCTCGGTGTTCTCGCCGCCCATCACGCCGGCGAGGCCGATCGGGCGCTCGAGGTCGGCGATCACGAGATCGGCCGGGTCGAGCTCGCGCGCAGTGCCGTCAAGCGTGACGAGTTTCTCCCCGGCCTTGGCGCGCCGCACGACGATCCCGCCACGCAGCGTGTCGGCGTCGTAGGCGTGCAACGGGCTGCCGAGCGCGAGCATGACGTAGTTCGTGATGTCGACGACGTTCGAGATGGGCCGCATACCGGCGCTCATCAACCGGCCTTTCAACCAGGCGGGTGACTCGGCGATCGTCACGTCGCGGAACGTGCGCGCGATGAAACGCGGGCAAGCATCGAGGTCGTCGATCTGCAACGCGAACGCCTCATCGCCGTCGCGCCCAGGGTCGATACCCGGTACCGGCTCGAGCTCGGCGCCGGTGAGCGCGGCGACCTCGCGCGCGATCCCATAGATCGACGTGAGGTCGGGTCGGTTGTAGAGCGTCTCGATCTCGAGGACGTCGTCGCCGAGCGGCAGGACGTCCGCGAGCGGCGTTCCAGGCTCGAGCTCGCCGGCGAGCAGCATGATCCCGCCGTGGTCGGTGCCGAGCTCGAGCTCGCGCTCCGAGAGGATCATCCCGTCCGACACCTCGCCGCGCAGCTTCCGCTTCTCGATCTTGAAGTCACCCGGCATGACCGCGCCCGGGGTGACGACGGCGACGGTCGCGCCGGCGCCGAAGTTCCACGCTCCGCAGACGATCGAGCGCGGCTCCCCGTCGCCGACATCGACCTTCGTCAGTTGGAGCTTGTCCGCGTTCGGATGCTTCTCGGCCTCGAGCACCTTGCCGACGACGAAGTGGCCGAAGTTGCCGCCCACATCGACGACGCCCCGCCGCGTGATGCGGTCGACCTCACAGCTCGTGAAGACGAGCCGACGCGCGAGCTCCTCGACCGGCAGCGTCAGCTCGACGTATTCGCGCAGCCAGGAGACGGGAACTTTCAAAACTGCCCCAGGATCCGCACGTCGTTCTGCCAGAACGCGCGGAGGTCGGGCAGGCCGTGGCGGAGCATGGCGATGCGCTCGATCCCGAAGCCGAACGCGAAGCCCTGCCACTCGGCCGGGTCGATGTTCACATTGCGGAACACGTCAGGGTTGACCCAGCCGGCGCCGCCCATCTCGATCCAGCCGGACTGCTTGCACACGGCGCAGCCGCGGCCGCCGCAGAGAAAGCACGTGACGTCGAACTCGACCGACGGCTCGGTGAACGGGAAGTGGCTCGTGCGCATGCGCACCTCGCGGTCAAGGCCGAACAGCGCGCGGAAGAACTGGAGCACGGTGCCTCGGAGGTCGGCGAGCGTGATGCCGCGATCGACTGCGAGGCACTCGACCTGCTGGAAGGTCGGCGAGTGCGTCGCGTCAGGCGTGTCTCGGCGGTAGACCCGGCCGGGCGAGACCATGTAGATCGGCGGTGTGCGCGCCAGCATCGCCTTGATCTGGTCGGGCGACGTGTGCGTGCGCAGCACAGTGTCGTCGTCGAGGTAGAACGTCTCGAGCTTCGACCGCGAAGGGTGGTTCTGCGGCTGGGTGAGCGCGTCGAAGTTCTCCCAGACCGTGACGACCTCGGGGCCGTCCCAGACCTCGTAGCCCATGCCGAGGAAGACGTCCTCGATCTCGCGGCGGATCTGCGTGAGCAGGTGGAGCCGACCGCGCGTGATCGGTGTGCCGGGGATCGTCACGTCGATGCCGCTGTCGGCGGCGGCCCGGCGTGCGGCGAGCTCGGTCTGCCGTTCGCGCTCCGCGACCGCCTCCTCGAGGCAGGTGCGGATCCCGTTCAGGAGCATCCCGCTCTCGCGGTCGCGCACGCCGCGCAGCGCCTGGGCGAGCTCGGACTTGCGCCCGAGATAGCGGACGCGCGCGTCCTCGAGCGCGCCGTCGGCGATCGCGCTCAAAGCCTCCTGTTCGTACGCGGCCCAGTCCACCGCGGCGAGACTATCCAAGTGTCCTCCTTCGCTTCGTCGGGGGTTCAGGTCGGGCCCCGGTGCGGCTGGAGGAACGCGCTACGCAGCGTCCCCGGTTGCGCACCGGGGCCGGCTAAAGAGTGTCGCGCGAGCGTTCATCGGTAGAAGGATAGCTGCGTGTCGGCCTACGACAAGATCGCCCGGCTCTACGACCCTTGGTCGCGCAGCGTCGTCGAGGACGTGCCGTTCTACGTCGACGAGGCCGTGCGGAGCGGCGGGCCGGTGCTGGAGCTCGGCGTCGGCACGGGCCGGATCGCGGTGCCGGTCGCCGCGGCGGGCGTGCGCGTGGTCGGCGTCGACCTGTCGGCCGGGATGCTGGAGGTGGCGCGCGAGGCCGCGGCGCTCGCGGGCGTCGAGGTCGAGCTGCACCAGGGCGACCTGCGCGACCCACCGGTCGACGAGACGTTCCCGCTCGTCATCTGCCCGTTCCGCTCACTGCTCCACATGGAGACGGATGAGGATCGGCGCCTGGCTCTTCGGGCCGTGTCTAGTCGTCTGACCACTGGACGTGGCCGGTTCGTCTTCGACGTCTTCACCCCGTCCGCCGAAGACATCGCCGACACGCACGGGCGGTACCTGGAGCGCGAGCCCGGCATCTGGGAGCGCGCCGACTGGGACGAGCGAACGCGCACGCTCATCCTGCGCCTGCGCAGCATCGACGCCGAGTCGGAGATGTCGCTCTCGTGGCTGTCTGTTCCCGAATGGCGCATGCTCCTCGCCGAGGAGGGCTTCGAGGTCGAGGCGCTGTACGGCTGGTTCGACCGGTCGCCGTGGCGAGGCGCCGAGGACTCTGTTTGGATCTGCCGGCGAGGATGAGCTTCTTCGAGCCACCGCCTCTGCCGCCCGAGCCGCCACCCGGGCCGCCTCCGCCGGAATGGATCGGCCCACCGGGCAACGTGCTCCCGAGCGCGTTCGTGCTCGACGTGGTCGCGGTGCGAACCGACGAGCTCGCGATCTTCATTCACTCGGGACGCGCATACACCCGAGGATTCGAGTTTGCGTTGGCGCTCCAGACGAAGCTGCCACGCGAACGGCGTGACGGTCGCATGATGAATTGGCACGCCGGCCCCGGGGCGAAGTTCGACGACGACGTCCTCCGCTTCGGAATCACCTACGGAGACGGCCGGAAGGCGACCGTGTTCGATCCGCATCCCTGGTGGGTTGACCCCGCAGGGCGGGCAACACCGGACATCGTCCTGATGCAGCGCGGCGGAGGCGGCGGCGGCTCGAGTTGGGACTTCCGCTTCTGGGCGTGGCCGCGCCCGCCGGAAGGACCGCTCGAGTTCGTCGTCGAGTGGCCGTCCGAAGGCATCGAACTCACGCGAGCCGCGGTCGACTCAGCAGTCGTGCGCGATGCGTCCGCGCGCGCGGTGACCCTGTGGCCGGACAGCGAACCGCACGGCAGGTCCGGCGCCTGGACGCGCTACGCGTAAGTAACCGACTGTTACTAGCCCCGGCGCGCGAGCTCGTACAAGGCGATCGCCCCGGTCGCCGCGACATTCAGCGACTCCGCTCCTCGGATCGGGATCGTCGCTTCGACGTCGCGCGGAACCGTGTCGTCGAGCCCTTCGCGTTCCGCGCCGAGCAGGAACGCCACTCGCCCGGACAGGTCGACGCCGGACAGGTCGACGCCGCCGTGCGCGACGAGCGCGATGCGCTTCGTTGCTTGTAACAGACTGTTACTTGCATCCCAGGCACCGAGCGGGACGCGCCAGATCGAGCCGGCGCTCGCCCGGAGTGCCTTCGGGGACGTCGGGTCGGCGCAGCCGGCCGACAGGGCCACGGCCGCGCCGAACGCGTCCGCGGTGCGGATGAGCGTGCCGACGTTGCCGGGGTCGGCGACCCGCCACAGCGCAAGCGTCGCGTCGCGCTCATCCCACGCGGGCAGATCCGCGCGGCGATAGATGCCGACGACGCGCGGCGGGTGTCCCGCACTGGCGATCTCCGCCACCAGCCTCGGCTCGACGTTCTCGCCGGCGACCAGCAACTCGACCGGCTCCGCTGTCGCCGCTGCGACGGCGTCCTCACCCTCGACGAAGAAGAGCCCGAGCTTGTCACGCCACCGCCGGTCGTGGAGCCTGGACACGGTACGAGCGATGCACTGCCCTGACGGGCAGGGAGTCCCGACCCGCCCGCAGCGGCCCTCGGTCAGCAGGCAGCTCGCCATCTGCTGCGACGCTACAGCGCGGCGTAGTCGAGGAGCAGGTACCCGTTCGGAGACGTGACGCTTTGGGTGAGCGAGAATCGCTTCGCCGTTCCCGGGTCGAACAGCTTTCGTCCCGCCACGTGCACAGCCGGCGCGACGACGAGGCGGAGCTCGTCGACGAGGCCTGCGTCGAGCAGCCCCTGGGCGAGCAAGATGCTGCCGTGCACGCCGATGTCACCGCCGGCCTGCTGCTTCAGGTCGGCGACGAACGCGGCAAGATCTCCGTCGACGACGGTCGCGTTCGTCCACGGGTTGCCGGGTGTCGTCGACGTGACGACGAACTTGGCGACGGGGTTGATGAAGCTCGCGAACGGCTCGATGTCGCTGGTTGGCCAGAACTTGGCCCACTCGTCGTACGTTCGCCGCCCGAGCAGCACGGTGTCCTGAGAAGCAATGACGTGTCCAAGGTTCTCGTCCATCACGTCGTCCCACTCGGTGATGAACGCGTCGGGATGCTCCGCGACGCCGTCGAGGGAGAGCAGTTCGTAGACAACTACCTTGCGCATTCGGTCACCTCGTGATCGGTTTCGAACTCAGACCGGTCGACCCTCGGGAACTCATCGCCCCCAGTCCAGCCAGGCGCCGTGGAAGTCGAACACCGCCAGCCGCTCGGGGCTCCCGCCCGGGAAGTGCTCGACCTCGAGGGCGAAACCGTCGTCATCCGGCGCACGGCCGGTCGTCACGAATACGAGCGGCTCTCGGTCACCCGCGTCGTGCAACGCCGCGCGCAAACGCTCGGCCCCAACACGCTCGAGATACATCGTCGACGCGGTCTGGAAAACCACCAGCTGCGCACCGGCAACGCGGTCGCGCAGCAAGCCCGGAAGCTCGGCCACGTAGTCGCCGCGGATCAGCTCCGGCGGGTCGCGCCGCGCCACCTCGATTGCGCGCCGTAGCCGCTCGAGGCGCCCGGCCTGGTCCGGCCACACGAACGCCTGCAGGATCTGTGCGCCGTCCGCCGTCGTCACGTCGATCGGGCTCAGGTCGACGCCGCGTCGGCGCGCGACCTCGACCCGACGCGACAGGAGCGACGCGGGAGGCGGCATGCGGTCGTCACCGCCGAGCTTGAGCTCGCCACTCCCCCACGTCCCGGACGAGTACCGGTACGCGTAGCGGTCCCACAACAGATTGAGCCCCGCGGACGGGCCGAGCTCGAGCAGGTCGAACGGCCGCCCGTCCTCGAGCGAGAGGAACGCCGGCAGCAGCGCCCACGACCGCTGCACCTCGTTCGTCTGCACCTCCTGCTCGGCGCACCAGCGCCGCAGGAACGGACCGCGACGCTCGAGCGCCACGTCCAGCGAGTCCCACGACGCCTCACCGCCGAGCACGAGGTAGTGCAGACCGCCGAGCAACCGCAGCGGCAGGTCCCATTCGAGATCGGGTGCGACCGCGGCGACCCCGGGTTCGCCGGCGAGCCGGCGACAGACGCGCGCGTACAACGGCGAACGGCCGTCGCAGTAGACGGCCTGCCGCTCGAAGACCTCGCGCTGTCGCCGCGCGTCGATCTCTGCTACTTCGCCAGCGCGGCTTTCGCCTGCTGCACGATCTCGCCGAACTTCGCCGGATCGGTGATCGCCAAGTCGGAGAGCACCTTGCGGTCGAGCTCGACGTTCGCTGCCTTCAGGCCGGCCATGAACTGGTTGTACGACATCCCGTTCGCGCGTGCGCCCGCGTTGATGCGCATGATCCAGAGCTTGCGGAACTCGCGCTTGCGAACCTTGCGGTCACGGTACGCGTATGCGAGCGAGCGTTCGACCTGCTCCTTCGCGTACGTGTAGTTCGACTTCTTGAGCCCGAAGTAGCCCTTGGCTTCCTCGAGAACCTTGCGGCGCTTCTTGCGGGCGTGGACGGAACGCTTGACGCGAGCCATTCGCTACCGCCTTCCCAGCATCCGTGCGACGGCCTTCTCGTTGGCGGAATCGACCGGGCGGTCCTTACTGAACTGGCGCTTCTGCTTCGGCGATTTGTTCATCAACTTGCCCGACTTCTGGGCCGCCCTCATCAGCTTTCCCGTCGCCGTCACTTTGAACTTCTTCTTCGATGTTGAGTGTGTCTTCTGTTTCGGCATCTCTCTTCGCTCCTGCGTTCTTCGTCGGGCCGAGCACCATGGTCATGTTCCGCCCTTCGAGCAGCGGCTGAGTCTCGATGAGACCGATCTCCTTCACGTCGTCCGCGAGGCGCATCAGCAAGTCACGCCCGCGATCCGGATGCTCGCGCTCGCGACCCCGGAACATGATCGTGACCTTGACCTTCGCGCGCTGGTTCAAGAACCGCTCGACGTGGCCCTTCTTGGTCTCGTAGTCGTGAATCCCGATCTTGGGTCTGAGCTTGATCTCCTTGACGTTGATCTGCGTCTGGTGCTTCCGCGCGAGCTTCGCTTTCTGCTCCAGCTCGTAGCGGTACTTGCCGTAATCCATGACCCGCGCGACGGGTGGGTCGGCCTGGGCCGCGACTTCGACCAGATCGAGGTTCTTGCCGTACGCGTACTCGCGTGCCTCATCTGTCGTCTTGATTCCGAGTTGCTCTCCGCCCTCTCCGATCAGGCGGACGCGCGGGACGCGGATCGCGTCGTTGATGCGCGTCTGTGGCTCGGGCCTGCGGGGAGGTTCAAACCCCCCGGAACGCCTGCGCGGCCTCAATTGTCTTTCACCAAGCTCGTGTTGTCCTCCTCGTAGTACGAAAAAACCGCTGGCATGCAGCGGCGCGGAGTCTCGTCAACCTGCATCGGTTGAACCTCCAAGCGCTCGGCCGGGAGGTGAGAGACGGTTACGCCCCTGCTTGCCAGGGACTAAGGGTAGCAAGTTTGGCCTGGAAATCCTGCAGCGACAAGGTCTCCTGGGCCCCGCCGTGCTCCCGGATCGCGAGCGCCTCGTCCGACTCCTTGTCGCCGTACACGACCACGTACGGGATCTTGTCGACCTCGGCGTTCCGGATCCGCTTGCCGACGGTGTCGTCGGATTCGTCGATCTCCACCCGGTACGGCTCGAGCCGCCGGGCGAGCTCGGCAGCCGCGAGACGGTGGCCTTCGCCCACCGGGATGACCCGGATCTGCACCGGCGAGAGCCAGACCGGGAAGGCGCCCGCGTAGTGCTCGATCAGGATCCCGATGAAGCGCTCGAGCGAGCCGAAGCTCGCGCGGTGGATCACGTATGGGGTGTGCTCGCGGTTGTCCGGGCCGACGTAGGTGAGCCCGAACCGCTGCGGCATCTGTGAGTCGAGCTGCACAGTTCCCATCTGCCAGGAACGGCCGAGCGAGTCGGTCATGTGCAGGTCGATCTTCGGGCCGTAGAAGGCGCCGTCACCCTCGTTCAGCTCGTACTCGAGCCCGCGCCGCTCGAGCGCAGCGCGGAGCGCGCCCTCGGTGAAGTCCCACTCTTCGGCGGTGCCGAGCTTGTTGACGGGCCGGGTCGAGAGCTCGAACCTGTAGTCGAGATCGAACAGCTCGTAGAGGTACACGGTGAAGTCGAGGCACCCGAAGACCTCGTCCTCGATCTGGTCGCGCGCAACGAAGAGATGCGAGTCGTCCTGGGTGACGTGGCGCACGCGGGTCAGGCCGTGCAGCGTCCCGGCGAGCTCGTTGCGGTGCAGCGTGCCCGCCTCGGCGAGACGCAGCGGAAGCTCGCGATAGCTCCGGAGCCGGTTGCCGAAGATCCGCATGTGGCCCGGGCAGTTCATGGGCTTCAAGCCGTAGGTCCGCTCGCCGTCCGGGATCAGGAACATGTTCTCGCGGAACTTCTCCCAGTGGCCCGAGGTCTCCCAGAGGGTCTTCTCGAAGATCACGGGGGTCTTCACCTCGACGTAGCCGCGCCTCTTGTTCTCGCGCCGCCGCAGGTCCTCGAGGATGTTCCAGATGATCATCCCCTTCGGATGCCAGAACGGCGAGCCGGGCGAGACCTCCTCGAGGTGGAACAGGTCGAGCTGCGTGCCGAGCCGGCGGTGGTCGCGCTTGCGCGCCTCCTCGAGCAGCTCGAGGTACGCGTCGAGATCGGCCTGCGAGTAGAACGCGGTGCCGTAGATGCGGGTCAGCTGCTTGTTGCGCTCGTCGCCGCGCCAGTACGCGCCGGCGAGGCTGGTCAACTTGAACGCCTTGATCGGCTTGGCGTTCTGCAGGTGCGGGCCGCGACACAGGTCGGTGAAGTCACCCTGACGGTACAACGAGATGTCGCCCTGGGCGCTGCCGACGAGCTCGACCTTGTACGGCTCGCCCTCGGCCTCGAAGCGGGCGACCGCATCGTTGCGTGAGATCTCCTCGCGCGACCACTCGCGTCCTTCGACGATCTCCTTGCGGACTTCCGCCTCGATGCGCTCGAGATCCGCTTCGGTGATCGGCTCGGGGAAGTCGAAGTCGTAGTAGAAGCCGTTCTCGATCGGCGGCCCGATCGCGACCTTCACGCCGGGATAAAGCCGACGCACGGCCTCCGCGAGCAAGTGCGCCGACGAATGGCGCAGCACGTAGAGCGCATCCGGATCATTCGCGTCGCGCGTCGTCAGCAGCGCAATGCGATCGCCGTCGGCGAGCGGCAGCCGCAGGTCGCGCGGCTCGCCGTTCACCTTCGCGAGCACGGCCTGCTCGGCGAGCTTGCGCCCGATCGCCCGCGCTGCGTCGAGCCCGGACGCGCCGTCGGGCAGCTCGAGCTCGGAGTTGTCGGGCAGGACCACCTTCATGGCGGACGACAAGCTAATCACCTCCAGGAGACAGGACTATGCGAACAGTCGCCGTCTAGCCCGCGTGCGGTCCGGCGACGGACGACCGCACGCGGCACAGCGTCAGCGTCGTCGTCAGCCGGAGCAACATTGCGCGCAGTCTAGCCGGAAAACCGCAGTAGCACCCACTCCGCGGCGTGATCCTCGTCCGGTGGATGGCCGCGTGAGACCTCGACGAAGCCCGCCTTCTCCCAGCCGCGGATCGCGCGCTCGTTCCACTCGTACGGATCGACGGTCACCTCGGACCAGCCTTGCGCAAGCAGGTCGGCCGCGACCTGCCGGGCAATCGCCGGCATCACCCCGCGCCCGCGCGCCGAGGGGATGAGAAACCCGTCGATGCCGCCACGGCGCGGCAGGTCCGGCTCCCACCACGACTGGAGCATTCCGACGGGCGCGCCGTCCTCCGTGAGGATCCACATGTCGACGTCTGGACGGTCAAGGCGCGCGCGCATCTCGTCGTCGGTGAACGTCTCGTCGTCCCAGTAGCGGGAGACCTCCGGGTCGGCATGCCAGCCCACGAGGAGACGCACGTCGGCCTCGGTCGCCGCGCGATAGCTCAGAAGTCCCACATCACCGAATCGGCCCGCGTGCCGCCGAGCGACGCGTAGAGCGCCATCGCAGCCTCGTTGTCCGCCTCGGTGAGCACGAACGCCTGTTCCTGGCCGAACAGCAGCTCCTCCATCAGCCTTCGTGCAATCCCCTGGCGGCGGTAGCGCTCGTCGACGTCGATCTCGTAGACGAAGAAGATCGTGGGCCGGCCGTGCCGCCGAGGCAGGACGTACCCGAACGCGAAGGCGACCGGAGTCTCACCGTCGAAGGCAGCCACGAAAACCGTGCGGTCATCGGCCAGGAGCGCCGTTTGCGCCTCGTCCTCGGCCAGCTGCCGGATCACGTCCTCGTCGCCGGGCCCGAGTCGGCGAATTCTCGTTTGACTCACAGGTTCGATGGAGATACTCCTGGAATGGGACAGATCAGGAAGCTCATGTTCGTCAAGCCTCGCACAGTGAAGATCGGTGACTCCGTCGTCGACGCTGCGAAGCTGATGAAGGGCGAGGAGACGACGATCGCTCCGATCGTCGAGGCTGGACGCCTGATCGGGGTCGTCACGGACAAAGACATCGTGCTCAGGGTCGTCGCCGAAGGACGCGACCCCCAGACGACCAAGGTCGAGGACGTCGCGTCGCGTGACCTCGTCACGATCGACCCGGACGAGGACCTGCACGAAGCGCTGGCGGTGATGGCGCAGCACGACGTGAAGCGCCTGCCGGTGATCGAGGAAGACGGCACGCTCGTCGGAATCGTCGCCCACGCGGACGTGCTGCGACACGTGGAAGCGGAGCGCACAGAAACCGTCTTCGCATAAAAATCGGTGCGAGCGGACTTTTCGTGTGCGACTCCTCTTGCGCACGAGACACTCCGCGGCGTACTCTGCGGATCCCGTCGAGTACGGAGCGCGAGTAGGTCGAAGCTCCGCCAAGTGACTGCCAGAGGCTCTCGGGCCCGAAGCGGCCAGTTGGTTGGGTGGACGAAAGCGCCACCGACTCGGCGGGATTTTTTGTGGTCCCATAGACCCGCATGGACTTCGAGCTCTCCGACGAGCAGAGGCTGATCCGCCGGACGGCGCGGTCGTTCTGCGACGCGGAGATCGCACCGCACGCAGCCGAGTGGGACCGCGCCGAGGGCGTCGACCGCGAGATCGTCGGCAAGCTCGCCTCGCTGGGCTTCCTCGCCGCTGCGCTGCCCGACGAGCACGGCGGTCTCGGACTCGACATGGTCTCGTACACGCTGGTCGTCGAGGAGCTCGGTCGCGCCGACTCGAACGTGCGCGGGATCGTCTCCGTCTCGAACGGGCTGTACGGGAAGTCCGTGGCTCGGTGGGGCACGCCTGACCAGCGACAGCGTCTCCTGGGGCCGCTCGCGGCCGGCCAGGAGCTCGGGTGCTACGCGCTCACCGAGCCGGGGGCCGGGTCGGACCCCGGCTCGCTCGAGACCCGGGCCGAGCGGGACGGCGACGGCTACGTCCTCCGCGGGCAGAAGGTGTTCATCACGCTCGGCTCGTGGGCGACGTGGGCGCTCGTCTTCGCGCGCACGGGCGAGCCCGGCCCGCGCGGGATCACCTGCTTCGTCGTCCCGACGAGTGCCGACGGTTTCGAGGCTCGGCCGATCAAGGGCAAGCTCGGGCTGCGGGCGCAGGACACCGCAGAGCTGCATCTGGACGGCGTCCGGGTCGGAGCCGATGCGGTGCTCGGCGAGGTCGGCGGCGGCTTCAAGGTCGCAATGTCCGCCCTCGACCACGGGCGGATCTCGCTCGGCGCCGGCTGCGTCGGGATCGCGCAAGGGTGCCTCGACGCCGCGGTTGCCTACACGACCGACCGGCGGCAGTTCGGGCGGAGCATCGCGAGCTTCCAGCTCGTGCAGGAGCTGCTCGCCGACATCGCCGTCGAGACGGAGGCGGCGCGGCTCCTCGTCTGGCGCGCCGCGGCGACGGCGGACCGCGGCGAGCGCTACACGGTCGAGGCGTCGTACGCCAAGTACTTCGCGTCCGAGGTTGCGGTACGCGCCGCCAACGCCGCGCTGCAGGCACACGGCGGCTACGGCTACGTCGACGAATACCCGGTCGGCAAGTACCTGCGCGACGCGCGGGTGACGACGCTCTACGAGGGCACGTCGCAGATCCAGAAGCTTCTGATCGGGCGGGCGCTGACGGGCGAGAACGCGTTTGCCTGAGGTCGGGCCGTTCACGCCTGCCGACTGGGAGGCGTGGCTCGACGCGAACCACGAGACCGAGACCGAGGTATGGCTCGTATCGTGGAAGAAGGCGACGGGGAAGCAGGAGCTTGCGTACGGTCACGCGGTCGAAGTCGCGGCGATGTTCGGCTGGATCGACTCGCAGGAAAAAGGAATCGACGCCGAGCGATATCGAACGCGCTGGACGCCGCGCCGACCGAAGGGCAACTGGACCGAGAACAACGTCGCGCTCGCAGAGCGGCTCATCGCCGAGGGACGGATGCGGCCGGCGGGGTTGCGCGCGTTCGAGGCGGCGAGCGCGAGAGAATAGGCGCCGTGGAGCTCGTCGGTCGGGACGCCGAGCTACGGGCGGCGGACGCGTTCGCTGCGGCGATGCGCGGCGGCCTCGCCGCGCTCGTCTTCGGCGGCGCCGCCGGCATCGGCAAGACCTCCGTCTGGCGGGCGGCCACCGACGCCGTCGACAGGACGGGCGCGCGCATCATCACGACTCGAGCCTCCCAGGTGGAGATGCCGATCCCGCTCGGGCACCTCGCCGACCTCCTCGGCGACACGCTGCCAGCGATGGACCGCAGCCTGCCTGAGCCGCAGCGTGCAGCGCTTGCGATCGGGCTCGGCCTGGAGAGCGCCGAAACGGTGCGGCCGGACTGGCTCGCGCTCGCTCGCGCGACGCTCGCTCTCCTGGCGCTGCTGGCCCGCGACCAGCCGGTCGTCATCGCGATCGACGACGCCCAGTGGCTCGACCCGGCGTCGCAGCGCGTGCTCGCGTACGCGCTACGCCGGGCAGGCGCCGGCGTGGGCGTTCTCGTCACCGTGCGTGACGAGACCCAGGCGCTCGACCCGCTCACGCTCGCGGATTCAGTCGACCCGAGTCGCTTTGCCCGTCTGCAGCTCGCCCCGCTCAGCTCGGGCGCGCTCCAACACGTGTTGCGGACCCGGCTCGGTGTGTACGTACCGCGACCGACCCTCGCTCGGATCCACGATGCGTCGGGCGGAAATCCCATGTTCGCGATCGAGTTCGCGCGTCTCCTCGGCCCGACGGTCGGTCAGAGAGGACCGCTCGCGGTGCCGCGCTCTCTCGAAGAAGTGGTCGCCGAGCGTGTGACGCGCCTGCCGCAGACACTCCAGCCGTTGCTCGAGATCGTCAGTGCACTCGAGCGCCCGACCTCGCAGCTCGTCGGTGCCGCCCTCGGCGATCCGCGAGACGCGGACGAGCTCGTTGCGGCCGCCATCGAGGCGGACGCGCTCGCCGGGTCGAGGGACGGGCGGATCTCGTTCACCCACCCGCTCCTCTCGGCGGCGGTCTACCACCGCATCCCTCCCGGGCGACGGCGGGAGCTTCACGCGCGGCTGGCGTTGCTGGTCGACTCGGTCGAGGAGCGCGGGCGCCACGCTGCGCTCGCCTGCGACCGCCGAGACAGCGAGACGGCCACGATCGTCTCCGACGCGGCGGACGCGGCGGCGGCGCGCGGCGCGCTCCAGGCGGCGGCAGAGCTCGCGATCGAGGTTGCGCGCATCACGCCGGACACCGAAATACGACAGCAGCGGTTGATCGAGGCCGGTACTCATCTCGTCGCCACCGGTGAGTTCGCGGCGGCGCGCGACCTACTCGACGGCCTCCTTGCAGAAGAGTTGCCGCCTGCGACGCGTGGTCACGCGTTCGTCGTGCGGGCGGAGGCCGAGATCTCGGGACGGGAGCGGCTGGTCGGCCACCTTCGCGCGGCGCTCGAGATCTCGGACGACGAGCGCGTCCAGTGGGAAGCGCTTATCCGGCTGGCGCTCCACGGTCACTGGATCTACGGGGACGGCGAAGGAGCTGCCGAGACTGCACGCCGCTCGTCGGAGATCGCGCACCGCCTGGGCGACGCGGAGCTGATCGAAGAAAGTGACGAGGCGGTCGCGTTCTACGAATCCGCGCTCGGGCTGGCGACGACACACGAGCCGGCGCTGGACAAGCCCCTTCCGACCGTTCACCTGCCGTGGTGGCACAACGGCGCGCGCGTGTCGCTCGCGACCCGGCTGATGTGGGCTGGGCGCTTCGAGCAGGCGCGCCGCGTCTCGGCCGCCGCGTATCGGCAACTGGCAGACGCCGGGCAAGAAGCGCGCGCCGGTTTCGCGCTCGTCGGCCGGGCGGAGCTCGAGTGGCGAGCGGGGCGCTGGGAGGATGCCGAGGCAGCCGAGGCGGAGGCGACCGACATTCTCGGCGACCTTGTTGTAACTGCGGTGCCACGGCTCATGCTGCTGGCAGCACGCGGCGACGAACCGAAGGCGCGCCGGCTCGGGTCGGACATCCTCGAATGGACGGAGTGGCTTCACGACCGATACTCGCCGCAGCGCGTGTGGTGGAGCATCGGCCTCCTGGAGCTCGCCCGCGGCGACGCTCCCGCGGCAGGCCTCCTGTTCGAAACCGCGCTTGCTCGCCTGGACGAAGGCGGCGTCCGCAATCCCGGCGTCGTACCCGTCGTTCCGGACGCGATCGAGTCTCGCGTGGCAGCAGGCGACAACGGCGGTGCAGCCGCGCTGGCCGACCGCTTGGAGGACGACGCCCACCGGCTCGGCACACCGTGGGCTTCCGCGTCGGCTCGTCGCGGACGAGCGCTCGTGCAGCTCGCGGACGGGAACGCCCAACTCGCTGCAGCCAGTGCTGCGGCAGCGGCAGTGGCGTTCACGCAGTTGGGCGCACCGTTCGACGCGGCGCGCAGCCTCCTGCTGGTCGGGGACGCCCGGCGTCGGGCAGGAGAGCGCCGAGCTGCAGCGGCAGCGATTCGCGAGGCGATCGTGATCCTCGAGCGACTGGGCGCACCCATGTGGCAGGAACGCGCGGAACGAGAGCTTCGTCGCGCGAGTCCCCGCGCCGCAAAGGATCGCGGTGCGCTCACCGCCGCCGAGGAGCGCGTCGCCGCACTCGTGGCCGCCGGCCGGTCGAACAAGCAGGCAGCCGCAGAGCTCTTTACGACGGTGGCCACCGTCGAGGCCCATCTGACCCGCATCTATCGCAAGCTCGGTGTGCGCTCGCGCACCGAGCTGACGCGGCTCGTCTCCGACGGCACGGTCGTCCTGCACGCCGACGAGTAGGGATTTCCCGGACGCGACGATCGCCTGCGCCTCCTACGCTCGCCGGATGGCGCACCGGCTCTTCCTCGTCGAGCGGTACCTGCCGGGCGCGGACAGGACCGCGCTCGAAGCGCTGCGCGCACGGTTGCAGGCCGCCACGGCTGCGATGCGGCAGGAAGGTCGCGAGGTTGCGTGGGTGCAATCGGTCGTGGTGCCCGGCGACGACGCGTGCCTCTGTCTGTTTCGCGCGGCGAGGCCCGCGTTCGTGGTGGAGGCGAATGCGCGTGCCGCGGCCGGCTGGGAGCGCATCTCACCGGTGCTCGCCGCAGGTGAACTGTAGGGGTTTCCAGGACGCGGTCACGCATTCCGTCGTCCACCCTCGAGGAGTCACACGACTCTGGAGGAAACGATGAGGCATTGGAGATTGCTGACCGTGTTCGCCGTCGTTGCGGCGGCCGCGGTGGTTCCGGCGATGTCGCTCTCGGCGCGTACGGCCTGGAGCGTCTCGGTCGTCGCGAGCGGCCTCGACTCCCCACGCGGCCTGGCGTTCGCCCCGAACGGCACGCTGTACGCCGCCGAAGGAGGGCACGGCGGGGACTCCTGCAACCCGACGGCCGCCGGGATGCTCTGCATCGGCACGACTTCGCGGATCTCGCGGATCGACACGACGTCGGGTGCCGTCACCCCTGTCGTGACAGGCCTGTACTCGCGCGCCGTGCCGAACGAAGGCATCACGGGTGTCGACGGCGTCGGGGCGAGCGGCGGAAAGCTGCTCGCGGTGATGACCTCGTTCCCGCAGGAGCTCGCCTCGTTCAGCTGCTCGGGCCAGCCGGCGGACTGCGCAGCCTCGCTCGCCGCGGCACGGACACAAGCCGGCGACCTGCTGTCGTTCACCCCAAGCGGAACACGTAAGACGATCGCGGACGTCGGCACCGATGACTACACGTGGTCGCTCACGCACACGAGTCTCACGCGCAGCCCGCCGAACTCGAACCCGTACGGCGTATACGGCGTCGGATCAGGGGCCTACATCGCCGACGCTGGCACAAACGTCCTCGACTTCGTGAAGGCGAACGGCGACCGGTCGATCGTCTCGGGGATCCCGCTCCCGGCCCCGGGCTTCCCCGGCGACGGCGTCCCGACATGCGTGACAGTCGTTCACGGGAATCTGTACGCGGCCGACCTCTCCGGCCGGCTCTGGAAGCGGAACGGCGGCTTCACGCCGACCGCGGTGCCCGTCGCCGACGGCAGCGGCGCAAGCCTCATCCACCACGTCACCGGCTGCGCCGCCGACCGTATCGGGAACATCTTCCTGGTCGACATGTGGGGCAGGCCCGGACCGCCGATCCCCGCCGGGCCGGCGAGCGTCGCGAACACCGGGTCAGTCGTCGAGCTGAAGAAGGACGGATCGGCGACCGTCGTCGCCGGTGGGCTCGACTTCCCGAACGGCATCGCGATCGCGAAAGACGGATCGCTCTACGTCACGACGAAGAGCATCTGCACCGCGCAAGGGACGCCGCTGCCCTCGTGCGGGCAAGGGGGACAGCTCGTGCATCTCAAGCAGAGCTGAGGCGTGTAGCGCAGGTACCAGGTACCCGTTGGGTACCTGGTACCGTCGCGCGGATGCCACTGGAACGCCCGGAGATCGATCCGCCCGAAGGCGACATCCCGTTCGAGCTCGGCGTCGACGACCTCACGGTCGGTGACGGCGACGAGGCTACGGCGGGCAAGAAGGTGACCGTCCACTACGTCGGTGTCTCGTTCCTGACCGGCGAGCAGTTCGATGCTTCCTGGGATCGCGGGCAGCCGCTCGAGTTCAAGCTCGGCAAGGGTCAGGTGATCCCCGGGTGGGATCAGGGCGTCGCCGGGATGAAGGTCGGCGGTCGCCGCCGGTTGACGATCCCGTCGGCGATGGCGTACGGAGCACGCGGCGCCGGCGGCGTGATCAAGCCGCACGAGCCGCTCGTCTTCGTGGTCGACCTGCTCGCAGTCGACTAGCCCTTCTACTTCAGCCGGTACCAGTCGCGGAGCTGTGCGACGACCTGCGCTGCGACGAGGTCGCCTCCGGCCTGCGTGTAGTGGACTCCGTCGGCCGCGCGGATCTGCGTGAGCTTTCCATGGACGCGCAGATACTCCGCGTACCGCCCGTGGAAGTCGTCGAGCCTATCCCAGGTGTCGACGTACATTGCGTCGCTCGCATGCGAGCGAGCCACACCTTCGAGAATCGTGTTCACGACGGGGAAGCTCTTCTTGAACCCCGGCCCGTCGGGAATCGGGAGACCCAACCAGACGACGCGGATCCCTTCGGCGTTGAGCTCGCGCGTGACACCGTCGATCCGTCGCCGGTACTCGGCGATCCACGACGGGCTTCCGAACGGCCCGACGTGCGCGCCGCCCATGTAGTCGTGCGCGTCGTCGGCGCCGAACGAGAACACGACGACGTTCGGGTGCAACGTGCGCGGGGCCCGCTGGATCCGCGTGAACCAGTTGTAGAGATCGGTGCGCGCAAGACCGGTCGACAACCGGCTCTCGACCCCGACGACGTCGATCGCGCCGCCGATCCGCTCGAGCGCGTCGCCCGGCACCTGTGCGAGGGAGTCCCCGGCGAACCACACCCGTAGCGGGTGCGCAGACGTGAAGAGCGGCTTCACGTGCTTTGGCGGCTTCGGCTTGTGCGTAACGACCGGCGGTGTGGTCGCGGGGGGTGGCAGGTTCAGATGCACCTGCGTGTCGATCTGGTCCTCGTTCTTGCGTCCGATCGCGACCTGGAGCTCGTGCCGCGGTGTCGTCAGGTGCAGCGCCCGTGAGACCGAGACGAGCGGCTTCGTCACCCGCAGCGCAACGTCGCGCTGAAATCCCGACGGCTGGATCTCCGCCTGCTTGCGCAAACCCTCGGCCTGCAGCAGCGCCGCGAGGAACAGCCCGAGCGCGAGAACGACGATGCCTCTGTACGCCGAAATCATCAGAAGCGGAAGTAGATGAAGGGAGCGACCCCGGTCGGGCCGAGGGTGTTGATCAATGTGAGCGCGACGGCGACGGTCGCCGACTGCGCAACAACCGGCAAGCGCTGGAAGGACCGGACGAGCGACGTGACGGCGGTCGGCCGGATGTACTGCGTGGCGATGCCGACGATGATCGCGAGCACGACCGACGTCGTCACGAGCGGTGAGCTCTGACCCCACGCATCGAACAGGCGAACGATCACGTCACCGGCGCGCGAGAACGAGTCGGCACGGAAGAAGATCCACGCGAAGCACACGACGTGGAAGGTGACGACGCGGCCGATCCAGATCTGCGCTCGCGTGTGCGGAGTCCAGCCAGTCGCGCGCTCGACTGCAAGACCGAGCCCGTGGATGCCGCCCCACACGACGAACGTCCACGCCGCGCCGTGCCAGAGACCGCCGAGCAGCATCGTCAGCAGCAGGTTGCGGTACGTGAAGATGCGGCCCTTTCGGTTCCCGCCGAGCGGGATGTAGAGGTAGTCGCGCAGGAAACGCGACAGCGTCATGTGCCACCGCCGCCAGAAGTCCTGGAGCGAGACCGCGGTGTACGGCGACGCGAAGTTCTGCGGGAACTCGAACCCGAGCAGCAGCGCGACGCCGATCGCGATGTTCGTGTAGCCGCAGAAGTCCGCAAAGATCTGGACGGCGTAGCCGTAGACCGCGAGCAGCACCTCGAGCGACGAATGCCGGTTCGGCGCCGCGAAAACGTCGTCGACGAGGTGGGTCGCGAGGTGGTTCGCGATCACGACCTTGAGGAACAGGCCGGTGACGATGAGGAAGAACGCGCGGCCCGTGTCGACGCGGCGCGGGTCGCGCGGCTTCTCGAGCTGGGGCAGCAGCTCGCCCGCGCGGACGATCGGGCCGGCGACGAGATGCGGGAAGAAGGCCTGGAAGACGGCGAACCGCATGAGGGTCGTCGGCGCGAGCTCGCCGCGGTAGGTGTCGACGACGTACGAGATCGCCATGAAGGTGAAGAATGAGACGCCGACTGGGAGCGTCACGTTCGCGATCCAGGACGTCCCGAGCGCGTTGTCGAGCGAGCTGAGGAAGAAGTTCGTGTACTTGAAATAGGCGAGGACTCCGAGGTCGAATGCGATTGCGGCCCCGAGGAAGGCCTTCCGTGCCGCATGGGCCTCGGCGCGGTGGATCGCGACCGCCAGCGTCTGGTTGACGACGATCGAAGCCGCCAGTAGGAAGACGAAACGCCAGTCCCACCAGGCGTAGAAGACAAAGCTCGCGGCGAGGATGAACACCCGCCAGACCGACTGGTGGCGCATGAGCGACCAGCTCGCCGGCAGCACGATCAGGAAGAAGACCGCGAAGGTGACGGTCGGGAAGAGCACCTGCGGAGGCTACGCGACGATGTGGAGCGTCAAGCGGCGGGTCGCGAGCGAGCCGATCGCGTCGCGGACGCGCACGTTGAACGAGTAGCGCCCCGGCTTGGCGCGCGGGGTGCCGATCACTGCGCCGTTCGCCTCGAGGTGGATGCCGAGCGGAGCGCGCTCGAGCAGCGACCACCGGTACGGAGCCACGCCCGCGGTCGCGACGAGCTTGGCCTTGTACGCCTTGCCGTGGTGCGCGACGGGCAGCGTGGCGGTGGTGATGCGCGCCGGCTTGGCGGCGACACCGGCCGCGAGGAGCGACTTGTGGATCAGCGTCGCCATCGCCTCTGCGCCCGGACCGAGCAGGTGGAGGCCGTCGGTCTGGAACCAGTCCGGATGGCTCCGCGAGTAGATGTTCCAGTCGACGACCGTCACTTGCGGGTGCCTCGCGGCCGCCTGGGCGATGTCGTCGTTCATCGAGAGATAGGGATGCCGGGCGGCACGCAGCGTGAGCCAGAAGATCCGCTTCACGCCTGCAGCGGCAAGCGCGTCGATTGCATCGTCGACGTTGCCGGCGTACTGATCCTCGAAATCGTTGTAGCCGACGGCGACGACCACGTTGTCCCCGAGCTTGGAGCCCAGCGACTGGATGAGCTGGACCGCGCTCGGCGGGCGCGTGCCCAGATAGGGGCAGCCTTCGCCTTCGACGCGGCGACATGGGGCGACTTCGAAATCGAGGTCGATGCCCTGCTTGACGATGAGGCTCGCGCTGTAGTCGCTCGGGATCGCATCGGCGACCGAGTCGCCGATGAGCGTGACGTGCTGCGCGCCGGTCGAGCGTGCCGGTGACGCGGCCGCGGCGATCAGCGCCGCGAGCGCGACGAGCGTTGCGATGACCCCCCTCATCGCGCCGATCGTAGATGAGGAGTCAGAAACACTTTGCTCCGAGCAGCCAAGTCCTTACGAAGCCCTTGCAGTTGCGGAGCACCCGTCGGTACTCTGCGGCTCCCGCCGGGCGCGGAGCACGAGTAGGTCGAAGCCCCGTCGAGCGACTCGAGCGCGCGCAAGCGCGAATGGGCCGGTCGGCAGGGTGGACGAAAGTGCCACCGCGCCGGCGGGATTTTCTTTTCGGAGGAGTCACCGGAGGCGAAGCGGTTGTGCGCGCCACGCCGCCCAGCGCCAGTACCACGCCGGTGGGCGCTTCGGGGCGGTCGTCGGTCTCGAGCCCTTGTGCCGCTGGTAGTCGAAGAGGCCGAAGGCCCAGTGCGGGATGGCGCGCGGCAGGCCGGTCGGCCGCTTCTTCGCCAGGAGGACGATCGGACGGCTCGACTTGCCCGCGTTGCCTGCCGCGTCGGTCGCCTGGACGCGGTACACGGTCTGCGCGCCGGTCGCCGGGTTGCGAACCGCAGCGCGGCGCGCGCTGCCGGTCAGCGTCAGCACCGGTGCACCGTTCCGGAGAACCGCGTACGCGGCGATCGTGCCGTCGTCGGTCGCCGGCTGCCATGTGAGGTACAGGCGGGCCGACGTGAGCCGAGCCGCGACGGTGGGCGCCGTTGGCGGTCGCACGTCGGCGATCAGCCCGAACCAGCCGGGCACGAGCGTCTGGATCTCGTACGTCCCGTCGGCGTCGCGGGTGAACCCGGTCAACTGGCTCGTCGTCAGCCCGGCCGAGGTCAGAGGGCTGATCGGCGTCCACGCCGTCCCGTCGGTCGAGAAGGCCGGGATGAGTCCTGCGGACGGCTTCGCGATGTGGACGGTCACCGGCGCGCCGAAGCCGTCGAGCGGCGCCTGGTTGTCGCTCTCCGTCACCGCCAACTGGACCGCGTAGCCGTTCGGGTCCGGCGGCTGCGGCGCCGCACTGACCGTCACGGTCGCCGGCACCGGGAACGCTGCGGCCGGCCAGCTCGCGGTCGCGACGCCGTCAGCGGTGCTCACCTGGCCCGCGGGGACCGGCGTCGGCGGTGGAGGCGGCGGTGCGATCCCGCCGACGACGGTGCTGTCGACGATGTTGCTGTCGATGTTGATCGTGACGCCGCCGTAGGTCTCGTTGTGCCCGCCTTTGTACTGATGGATGCGCTGGTGGTTGGCCCAGATCGAGTCGCTCACGTAGCGGTCGCCGAAGACGCTCTGGACGCCGTTCCAGTTCGCGATCCACACGAGATCAGGCGGTGTGTCGAGCGTCGAGACGTCGCGGATCGTCGACGCCGCGCTGCCGTAGACGCCCGGCACGAAGTCGACCGCACGCAGCTCGTCGCCCCAGCCGGTGACGAACGACCGCACCGCGTTCGAGCACGCGGTGTTCCCGACCTTGTAGCCCTCCATGTCGAACCAGATCGGGCTGCCCGCAGGGAGGCCAAGCGCCTGTGCCTTGGCGACGGCGTCGTCGGCGGCCGCGCGGCCCTGGTTGGCGGCGGTCGCGAGCGTGCTCGAGATCTTCGCGAGCCCGCTCTGCGAGATGCACGGTGCCTGCAAGCCGACGTAGAGCGGTAGCAGGCTCCAGCCGAGCGCCGTCGTGTCCTGCACCCATTGCGGCGTGAGGTTGGCCTGCGCGCACGCGCGATTCGTGCCGCCGATGTAGACGCCGAGCGCACGGTACGGCGACGCGGCCCACGCCTGGAGCGACGCCGTCGTCGGCGCCTTGCATGCGTCGAACGCGTAGCCGGTGAACACACCCGCGCGCGTCGCACTGCCTGCAGCGTTCACGCTCGCCGGGACGAACAGCATGAGCGTGAGCGCGACGAGACCCAGCCGTCTCACCCGGTCAAGGGTGCAGACCTATTGTTTGAAACGTCTAAAGACAAAGACATGTACCTGGTTCCCTGCGGGGAACCAGGTACATCAATCTTTTCGGACGTACCTGGTTGCCGGCGCAGCCGGAACCAGGTTCATGACTTAGGCCACGAGCTCCTCCAGCGCACCCAGCAGCCCGTCCACTTCGTCCGCCGTGTTGTAGTGCGCGATCCCCGCGCGCAGCGATTGCTCCGGCAACCGCGGGCCGAGCGCGACGCAGTACCAGTTGTCCGCGTACCAGACGCCGAAGCCTTGATCGGCGAGACGATGCGCGGCAGCGTCGGCCGGCACGCCGTCGACGTTGAAGAGAAACGTCGGCGCCCGGCCTTCCATCGTCGGCGGCCCGTACAGCGTCACGTTGCCGGGTAGACCGGCGAGGAACCGCTCACCGAGCTCGCGCTCGTAGGCGCGGATCTGCTCCATCCCGCCGATCGTCTCGAGATACGCGATCGTCGCGCTGAAGCCGGCGAGCAGCTCGTACGGCAGCGTGCCCGTCTCGAATCGCAGCTTCGACGGCCGCGCCTTGTACGGACGCCACGTTTCGGCGACCTCGCGACGGGTGAACGCGATCCCGAGGTGTGGGCCGCAGAACTTGTACGGCGAGCACAGGAGCACGTCGCAGCCGATCGCGGTCACGTCGATCGGCTCGTGCGCCGCGTAGTGCACCGCGTCGATCCACGAGAGCGCCCCGGCGTCGCGCGCCAGCGCGCAGATGCGGGCCGCGTCGGCCAGCGAGCCCGTTGCGTTCGACGCGATCGCGAACGCGACGACGCGCGTCCGGTCGGAGATCTGCTCTTCGAGGCTGTCGTAGTCGACGGTGAACTCGTCCGTCGCCTCGACGATCTTCACGACGAGGCCTTTGTCCTCGGCCAGCTCCACCCACGGCGCGACCCCGCCGTCGTGGTCGAGCATCGTCGTGACGATCTCGTCGCCCGCTTGCAGCTCGCGCCCCGCCGTCCGCGTGAGGGCGAAGTTCAAGGTCGTCATGTTCATGCCGAACGAGATCTCCTCGGGCGTGGCACCGAGGAACCGCGCCGCGTCGTCCTTGGCGCGCGTGAGGATCGCCTCGACTGCGCGGCCGGTCGCGTACGGCGCGCCGAGGTTGCCGGACGCGTCGCGCAGCGCGTTGGCGATCGCCTGGCCGACCTCGTCGGGCACCTGCGTCCCGCCGGGCGCGTCGAAGAACGCGAATCCGTTTTGAAGTGCCGAGAACCGAGACCGAACAGCCTCGACGTTCACGGTGTTTCTCCGCCCAAGATCCGCGCCAGCACGGACAGGTCGATGTTCCCTCCTGAAACCACGCACACCACCTTTCGTCCAACGTCGTTGTCGAGGGCAGCGGCGAGCGCCAATGCTCCCGCCCCCTCCGGAATGACCCTCGTCCGTTCGGCGATCAGACGGACGGCGGCCGAGACCTGGTCGAGCGTCGGTGCAAAGGCTCCGTCGAGCAGCCGCGAGGCGTGCTCCCAGACGCGGGGGATCAGCTCACGGCTCCCCGAGCCGTCGACGAACGAGGGCTGGTACTCGACTCCCGTCGGCGTGCCCCCGGCCGCGAACGTCGCCGCGGCGGGCGCGCCGGTCGCGGGCTCGGACGAGTAGAACCGCACCTCCGGGCGCAGGGCCTTGACGGCGCTCGCGATCCCCGCGACGAGCCCGCCGCCCCCGTAAGGGACGACGACCGCGTCGAAGTCGTCGAGCTGCTCGACGAGCTCGAGCCCGATCGTCCCGTTTCCTGCCATGACGCGGTCGTCGGCGACCGGATGCACGAAGAGGCCGTCGACGCCCGGATAGCCGCCGGTGACCATCGTGTTCCACCATTCGTCGTACGGCACCTTGATCACGCGGCCGCCGTAGCGCTCGATCGCGTCGATCTTCGTCTGCGGCGCGTGGTCGGGAACGACGATCGTGGCCGTCAGCCCACGGTCGCGTGCGACGTACGCGAGCCCCTGCGCCATGTTGCCGGCGCTCGCCGTCAAGACACCGCCGGCGAGCTCCTCGTCGGTCGCCTGCAGCACGGCACTGCCCGCGCCACGGATCTTGAACGACCGGACCGGCTGCAGGAGCTCGAGCTTCAGCCAGATCTCGGCGTCCGTGTCCACGTCGAGCCGCACGAGCGGCGTTCGCAACGCGACCCCGTCGAGCGCCTCACGGGCTCGGCGGATCTCGTCGAGCGGGATCACAGCGAGACGACCGTCCCCGCATCCTCCGCTTCGGCGCGCTGGAGCACGAGCTCGGCGGCGGCGAGGTCCTCCACCCCGATCCCGAGCGACTTGAACAACGTGATCTCGTCGTCCGAGATGCGCCCGGCGGCGGTGCCGAGCAGGATCTCGCCCAGCTCGGCCCGGATGTGGTCGGGGCCGATCAGCCCTTCCCGTTGCGGGATCAGGAAGTCGCCCGCCTCGTTCACGGTCGACTCGCGGCGGTCGACGAAGAGCGACGCGTCGACGATCGTCTGCGAGTCGAACTCGCGTGCGGTCGGGATGCTCGACCCGACACCGTTGATGTGGACGCCCGGCTTCAGCCACTCACGCCGGACGATCGGCTCCGCCGAGGCGGTCGTCGTGCAGATCACGTCGGCGTCGCGGACCGCTTCCTCTGCGGTGGCCACGCTCTCTGCGCCCTCGAGCGACCGCCCGCTCGAGCTCCACATGACGACGCGGTCGAACGACCGCACCGCGTGCATGGCCTCGAGATGGGAGACAGCCTGCGTCCCCGACCCGAGGATCGCGAGCGCCTTCACGTCGTCGCGCGCCAGCAGCCGCGTCGCGACGCCCGAGACGGCGGCCGTGCGGACAGCGGTGATGCCGCCCGCGTTCATCAGCACGCGTGGCTCGCCGGTGTCACCGTCGAAGAGCGCCACGAACCCCTGGTGCGAGTCCAGCCCACGCGCGCTGTTGCCCGGCACGATCGTCAGCGCCTTCAGCGACCACCAGGCTGCGTCCCCCCCGCGGTGCGCCGGCATCAGGCCCATCAGGCTCGGTTCGTTCGGCGGCCGGAAGACCGGGCGAAGCGGGTTGTAGACCTCGCCACGCGCGAGCGACCGCAGCGCGCCGTCCATCGCCTCGATGCAGTCGGCCATCGGCAGCAGCCGGCGCACGTCGTGCTCGTCCAGCACACGCACCTGACTCATTGGAAGAACCCTCCGATCCGCTCCACGTCTTCGTTGGTCAAATCGATGTGCATCGCCTCGAGAACCGGGTCGAGGTGCGTCGCGCGATTCGGGCCGCAGACAGCGCCGTCGCACCGATGCGTGACCCACGCGAACGCGAGCCCCGCCATCGAGACCCCGCGGGACGCGGCCTCGTCGCCGAGAGCGTCGAGCCCGTCGAACACCTGGTCGTCGACGAACCGCTCGTACGGCCCGGGCCGCTGCGTCATGCGCGAGCCCTCGGGAAACGCCTCGCCGCGCCGGTACTTGCCGGTAAGCCAGCCGCCGGCGAGCGGCCCGAACGGGATGTACGGGATGCCGCGCTCACGGCAGTGCGGCAGCACGTCCCCTTCGTCGGCGCGCTCGAGCAGCGAGAACGAGTTCTGGACGAGCGACGGGCTCGTCGCGCGGATCTCCGCCAGCTTGTAGTTGCTGAGCCCCCAGGCCCGGATCAACCCTTCGTCGCGGAGCGACTCGAAGCACACGATCGTTTCCTCGAGCGGCACGACGGCGTCCGGCTCATGCGCGAGGTAGTAGTCGACGTGATCGACGCCGAGCCGCTCGAGCGAGGCGCGGATCTGGCGGCGCACGCGGTCGGGCGCGAGCCCGGTGTCGCCCGGCGTGCCGGTGGTCGAGTGGAAGACCTTCGTCGTCAGCTTCGGCTGCGCGCCGCGCTCGCGGATCCACTCGCCGATCCACCGCTCACTCGTGCCGCCGCCGTAGGCGTCGCCGGTGTCGAACCACGTGATCCCTGCCTCCCACGCGCGGTCCATGATCGCGAACGCCTCGTCGTGCTCGATTCCCTGCCCGAAGAACGCGGGCGCCGACCCGACACCGCCGAAGTTCCCGCAGCCCAGCGCCACGCTCATTCGGGGAGGTTCATCCGCGTCAGCTCGTTGCGCACGTCCCACAGCTCGGGGAAGAACGAGTGGTGGATCAGCCGGCCCATGATCTCGACCGGCGTGCCCTGCGTGCCGACTACATCACCCCCGATCGTGCGCTGCACGACCTTGAAATGCCGCACACGCCAGACGGTGATGCGCTCGTCGAGCTCGATCAGCTGCTCGGCCAGGTTGTAGAGGTCGTCGTGCTCGCGGCCCTGCGTGTACACCTCGACGAGCGACAGCCCCGCCCGCTCGTAGGCAGCCCGGAACTGTTCGCCGAGCAGCTTCCCGACGCGGCGCAGCTCCTTGAAGCCGGGCGAGTCGAAGCCGCTGCCGTGGCCGAGGACCTTGCGAACCTCGGTGTACTCCCACGGCGACATGTGCTCGAGCATGTCGAGCGCGAGCGTCACCAGCTTGAAGCAGTCGTTCGCGCGGCGCAGGAGCCGCAGAGCCGCCGGGATGTCGTCCTCACCGACAAGCCGAGCAGCTTCCTCGACCTCGTTCCACGCAAGCTTGAGCCAGATCTCCGACGTCTGGTGCACCGACTGGAACAGCAGCTCGTCGCGATGGATCCACTCGTCCGCGGTCTTCTGCAGCGCGAGCAACTCTTCCGTTCGCAGGTACCGCTCGTAGTCCGACCCGGCGGTCCCGGGCAGGACGGGCTTCGCCAGCTCGTTCATCTCGTCTCGTCCCCTTTGAAGATTCTCATGTCGAGGCCCGCCATCGGCTCGCCGCCGTCGGCGGTCACGAGCCACGTGTCCTGCATGTAGAGGCACGACTGCCCGTCCTGCGAGATCGCGTGCGGGTGCATGGAGAACACCATGCCTGCGGCGAGCTCTGTCTCGTCGCCTTCACCGATCTTCGGCCACTCGATCATCGTCATGCCGATCGAATGGCCGGTGACGTGCCCGAGCTTGAAGCCGCGGTCGTGGAAGCCCTTCGAGACGGCGCGGTGGACGTCGTGAGCCGTCGCTCCGGCGCGGAGGGCTCCCCGCGCCGCCTCGTAGTACTCGTCGTAGGCGTCCATCATCTGCTTCGTCTCGTCGTTCGGCTCGCCGGGACAGATCGCGCGCGACACCTCGACCCAATGGCCGCCCGCTCCCGCGATCTCGAGCGACGGGAGAACCATGTCGGTGGGCGCGATCCGGTAGTCGCCTGCGATCTTGAACTCGGGCAGCGCACCGCCGTTCGGCCCGGTCAGGACCATGTCCATCGTCAGCCGGCCGCAGCCCTGCTCGACGAAGTACTGCTCGCACGGCGCCAGGATCTCCCGCTCGGACTTCCCCGGCGCGAAGTGCTCGAGGAAGATCCAGAAACCTTCGGTGTTGATGCGCACGCTGTCACGCACCGACTCCAGCTCGAGGTCGCTCTTGACCGCGCGCGCATGATCGAACTGCTCGTCCCAGTGGACGACCTCGGCCGCGTCGCCGAGCACCCGGTAGTCGCGCACCGTCATGACGTAGTCGAGCCCGTACACGCCGACGCGCTTGCCCTTGATGCGGTCGGCGAGCCACTCGCCGGGCTTGTCGACGAACACCTGGTCCTCGATCCACGTCGTGCCGTGCTCCCCGACGTAGCGCGCCTCCGTCGGGAAGACGATCGACGGCTCGCCTTCGAGCGGCAGCAGGACGTACGCGTACCGGTGGACGATCACGAAGCCCGACATGTACGTGACCGCGCCTTCGAAGCCGCTGTACTCGTTGCCGCTGACGATCACGGCGTCGAGGCCGTCCCTCGCCATCGCCGCTCGCACGTTCGCGTACCGGCGATCAACTTCTGCTGTTACCACGACGCCTCCACCCCTTTCACCAGTGCCCAGATCGTCTCGTGCGTCGGCGTCGGTACGCCGAGCTTCTTGCCGAACCCGGCGATGCCGCCGTTCAGGTAGTCCACCTCGGTCTGCCGCCGCGCCTCGACGTCTTGCAGCATCGACGCCTTGTGGTCGTAGGCAACCTCGGGCCGCGCCGCATAGTCGATCAGCTCTTCGGGATCAGAGTCGAGGACGATGGCCTGCGCGGCCGCGACGGCCTTGCCTTCGTCGACGAGCTGCGACGCGAGCCGCCGCAGGCCCGGGCGCTCGCAGACGCGTCCGTGGGTCAGCCCGGTGAGCGCGCCGAGCGGGTTGGTCGCGGCGTTGAAGATGACCTTCCGCCACTGCGGGCCGCGCGCATCCCCCACCGCCTTCGTCGGCATACCGCCGCGCGTGCAGGCATCGGCGAGCCGCTCGACCTGCTCGAACGCCGCCGGCTTGTCCTCGAACGGCCCGAGGGTCGTGTCGCCCTTCACGTCCCATTGAACCACGCCCGGAGCGGTGATCTTTCCGGCGGGGAAGGTGGTGCCGCGGATGACGCGGTCGACGTGGCGGGCGAGTACCTCCTCGTTCCCGATCCCGTTCTGCACGGTGGCGACGCAGCCGTCCGCGAACGCGTGCGCCGTCGCCGCGAGCGCGGCATCGGTGTGCATCGCCTTCGTCGCGACGATGCCGAAGTCGCAGGCCGGGAGCTCAGCGGCGTCGCTCGTCGCCCGCACGCGCCCGGTCACCTCCCCCGCTCCGACCAGCCGGAGGCCGTCGCGGTTGATCGCGTCGACGTGCTCCTGCGCGAGGTCGTACGCCCAGACCTCGACGTCGTCGAGCGTCGCCAGGTTCGCCGCGAACAGCGAGCCGACTGCGCCGCACCCGATCACCGCTACGACCACGAGTCCTCCTTCGCCTTGATCAGCCGTTCCATCGTCTCGTGCAGCGGCACCGGCACGCCGACGCGGTGCGCCTCGCGCACCAGAGCGCCGGTGATCATGTCGATCTCGGTGCGCCGGTGCGCCTCGACGTCCTCGAGCATCGACGGGTAGTGCGCGCTGCCGCGCTGCGTCGCGAGCACGTTCATCTCCCACGGGTCATCGCCGAGGTCCACACCGGCTGCCGCCGCGACCGCCTTCCCTTCGTCCATCAGGCCCTTGACGAGATGCCCGAGATCGTCCGGCCGGTCGAGCGCGGCGAAGTGCGGATCGTGCGGTAGTCCCGTCAGCGCAGCGACCGTGTTGACGGTCGCGTTGAAGATCAGCTTCGACCACTGCGCGGGGCGCAGATCCTCGAATGCCTCGGCCTTCAGGCCCGACGACACGATCAGCTCCGCGACCGCCTGCGCGTCGGCGTATCTCGTGCCGCGCGCCGGCCCGATCCAGGTCGCGGTGTCGAGGACGTATTGCACGTGCGTGTCCTCGTGGCGCGTGCCACTCATGAACGTGACCGCGGCCAGGATCCGCCAGTCCCCGTGGCGAGCGACCACCTCGTCCGCGCCGATCCCGTTCTGGACCGTCATCACGATCGCGTCGGGCCAGTGGTCAGCAATCCGTGCGGCGACCGCCTCCAGATCCGTGCCCTTGCACGCGAGGATCACCAGCTCGGGTTGGGGCAACGCATCGGGATCGGTCGCTGCATCGAGTTGCGCCGTGAAGTCAGCGCGGCCGCTGACGCGCAGCCCGTGCGTCCGCAGGGCGTCGGCATGCTCCTCGCGGCGCGTCAGCGCCGACACCTCCGCGACGCGCGCCAGGTGCGCGGCGAAGAGGCTGCCGATCACGCCTGCGCCCGCGACACAAACGCGCGCCATGGCACTCCTCTCAGTCGCAGCTCACGCCCACCGGTCAGGCCGGACGGCCGCAGGATCAGGACCGCCGCCATCAGGATGCCGACGACGATCTCGGCCGTGCCGGCGGGCAGGTCGATATGCCAACCGAACAAGGAGGTGCCGTTCTCAGCTACGGAGAGCCAGGAATCCAGGGCGCTCACGGCGAGGGCGCCGACGACCGCACCGAACAGGCTCGTCGCGCCGCCGACGACCAGCATCGCCAATGTGATGAAGGTGAGATCGAGGTACACCGAGTTCACCTGGACCGGGAGCAAGTGCACGTAGAGGCCGCCGGCGAGGCCGGCGAGGAACCCGGAGGCCGTGAACGCGATCAGGCGCTGGCGGTACACCGACGCGCCGACCGCGCGCGCGGCGGCAGCGTCCTCGCGCGTCGCACGGAGCAGGCGGCCAAATCGGCTTCGCGCATAGAGGAACGCGATGACGATGCAGACCACCGCGCCGATCGCGGCCTGGCGCAGTCCCGTCGTCTCAGGCACGGACGAGAAGGCGTTCAGGCCGGGCCCGATGCGCTCCTGGTACTGCAGCAGGTTGTGCGTGATCTCGAGCACCGCGAACGTCGCGATGCCCGCGGCGAGGCCCGACAAGCGCATCAGCGGGATGCCGACGAGGAACGCCGCGATCCCGCCCACCACCGCGGCCAGGATCAGCGACTCGACGTTGTCGACGTGGCGGTGCTGGAGGAAGCCCGCGAGGTTCGGCATGATCGCCGGCTTCTCGCTCGGCGGAACCGTCAGCACGCCGGCGGTCCACGCGCCGAGCGCGACGAAGCTGATGTGGCCGAATGAGAGGACACCCGAGTTGCCGATGAACACGTAGAGCGCGACGACGATCGCGACCTTCACCAGCGTGTCGGTGAAGTAGGTCTGCGTCGAGATCGACACGAGCGTGCCGAGCAGGGCCGCCGCGACGACGAGCACGACCGGTGCGAGCAGCTCGTCCAGGCGCAGGCGCCTCATACGCGCTCCACGGTGCGAGAGAAGTCGAAGAGGCCGCGCGGCCGGACGAGCAGCACCAGGATGACCGCGACGAAGACGAAGGTCGGCAAGTACTGGCTCTGGTCGGTCGGCAGAGCGCCGCCGAGCACGCCCGAGGCGAAACCGATCGCGAAGCCGCCGAGCGTCGCAGGGATCGGCCGGTTCAGGCCGCCGACGACGACACCCGCGAGGACGACAATCGTGTCTCGCAGCGCGAAGTCGGGCGTGACAAGCGGCGTCTGCACGGTCAGCATCACGGCGACGACCGCCGCGAGCGCGCCGGAGATCAGCACCGCGAACGAGATCACGCGATTCGCACGCACACCGAGCATTCGCGCCGTCGCGAAATCCATCGACGCCGCGCGCATGTGCAGGCCGATCTCCGTCCGCTCGAGCAAGACGCTCAGAAGGAGCAGGCAGCCCGCGGCGACGATGACAGCGACGATCGCGATCTTCCGGATGTCGACACCGCCGATCGTCCAGAAGCGGCCGAGGAACGTCAGCGAAGTCGCGATCTTCCCGAGCGAACCGAACCAGAGCAACGCGATGCTCTGCAACAGGAACGCGACCGCGAACGTCGCGACGAGCATCACCGCCGGCGAGTGCCCGCGCAACGGTCGGAAGACGACCCACTCCATCGCGGCCGAGAGCGCCAGGACGACGGCGAAGCACAGGACGATCCCCGCCCACGCCGGCCAGCCCCACTGCGACGCGAGCGCGAGCGCGAACGCTCCCGCCATCACGAGCTGCCCGTACGCGAAGTTGACGAGGCGGAGCACGCCGAACACGAGGCCGATCCCGACGGCCATCAGCGCGTAGACCGAGCCGAGGAGGAGGCCGTCCGCGAGGTTCTGCCACGTGACGGTCATGACAGGTACGCCGCCACGAGCCGCTCGGTGTCGCCCGCGTCCTGCGGGCCGAGCGTCAACTGGAGCTCGCCGTTTGCGAGCACATGGCTGCGGTCGGACGCCGCGACCGTTCGCTGCGCACGCTGCTCGACGAGCAACACCGCGAGGCCGCGCTCCTTGATTGCGGCCAGCGCGTCGAAGACGACGTCGACGACACTCGGCGCGAGCCCGAGCGACGGCTCGTCGAGGAGCAGAATGTCTGGCTCGGCGACGAGCGCCCGCGCGATCGCAAGCTGCTGTTGCTGGCCGCCCGAGAGCGCGCCCGCCTGGCGCGAGCGGAACTCGCGCACGATCGGAAACAGGTCGTACACCGGCGCGAGGTCTGCGCTGCCGCGCCCGCGGCGGCCCGCAAAGCCGAGCCGCAGGTTCTCCTCGACGGTCAGCTCCGCGAAGATTCGGCGTCCCTCCGGCACGAGCGCGATCCCGCTGCGAGCGACGTCCTCGGGACGGAGACCAAGCAGCCGGCGCTCACCAAGGCGCACGCTGCCGCTCGCGCCGGCGAGCCCCATGATCGCGTGCAGCGTCGAGGACTTGCCCGCGCCGTTTGGCCCGATCAAGCCGACGATCTCGCCGGGCTCGACGGTGAGCGACAAGCCGCGGACGGCGTGCACGCCGCCGTAGCGCACGTCGAGGTTGTCGATTGTGAGCGTCATTCTTCGGACACCGGCGTCTCGCCGAGGTACGCGGCGGCGACGTCGAGGTTCGCGCGGATCTCTGCCGGCGTGCCTTCGGCGAGCACCGTCCCCTGGTCGAGGACCTGGATGCGGTCGCACGTCTCCATGATCAGCGCCATGTTGTGGTCGATCAGCAGCACGCCCGCGCTGTGGTCCGTCGCGATCGAACGGACGAGCGCGGCAAAGTCGGGGACCTCTGCTTCGGGCAACCCAGCGGCCGGCTCGTCGAGCAGCACGAACACCGGCTCCGTCGCGAGCGCGCGGGCGACACCCAGCCGCCGCTCGTCGCCGTGCGCCAGCGCCGCGGCGGGCGCCTCGGCGTAGCGGTCGAGACCGAGCCGCTCGAGCAATGCGTCGGCGCGCCTCGTCGCCTCCTTCGGCGCCGCCCCGACCCCAAGCGCCGAGACCTCGACGTTCTCGCGCACCGTCAGGTCGCGGAACGCATGAGCATGTTGAAACGTCCGCGCGAGCCCCTTGCGCCCGCGCCGGTGCGGCGACCAGCGCGTCACGTCCTGGCCCGCGAGCTCGACCGTCCCCGCGTCCGGCCGGTCGAAGCCGGTGAGGACGTTCACGAGCGTCGACTTCCCGGCGCCGTTCGGGCCGATCAGCCCGACCACCTCGCCGCGACCAAGCGTCAGCGTGATGCCGCGCAGCGCCTGCACGCCGTCGAAGGCGCGTGAGACAGAGGAGGCCCGGAGGGTGTCTCCGGGCCTCCTCTCCGACTCGAGCTGCGTCGTGTCGGCCCCCACCGATCGTCAGATCTTGACGACGACCTTGGCGACGACGGTGCCGACCAGGTGAGCCTTGTTGTCCTGGATCTTGATCACGCGGTACTGCCGTCCGAACACCGAGTGCAGCTTCGGCGAGAAGCTGACCTTGCCCGACAGCGTCGGGACACCCTTGAACTTCTCCAGGGTGGCCGCGAGCGTCGCGCCGTTCGTCGAGCCGTTCGACCGCCTGATCGCGGTCACGATGCCGTCGATCGCGGCCGAGCCGGTGATGAAGCCGCCGGTGCCCGCCTTGACCTGCTTCGCGAGCTTGTTGACGGCCGGGTTCGGATCGTCGCCGAAGATCGAGGCGTACGTGACGAAGTAGTAGTTCGTCACCTGCGGGCTCTTCGGGAGCCAGTACGTGCCGTCACCGGCCCACGAGTTGAGCACGGGCGTGTTGTTGCCGGCACTGCGCATGCCGGAGATCAGCGTCGAGAGTGCGCCGAATGCGCCCGCCGTCGACGTGACGACGACGTCCGCCTTGACGTTGTTCAACCGGCTGACGGCGTTGTTGACGTCGTTCCCGCCCAGGGAGTGATACGTCTCCTGGTCGACGATCTTGCCGCCGAGCTGCGTGAACCGCACCTTGAACGCCTGGACGACGTTCTTGAAGTAGACGATCACGCCGTCCGTCGCGAGAGCGGCACTGCGCCAGCCCTTCGCGTACGCGTACTGCGCCATCGCCGAGCCCTCGTCCTGCGCCACGTTGCCGAAGCTGAACGCGAGCTTGCCCTTCGCACCGAAGCGCTTCGGGCCCATCTGGTCGGTGCCGATGCAGGGCGCGATCGCCAGCACGCCGCGGTTGATTGCCTCCTGCACGACCGGCGCCGCCAGGTCGACGTCGCAGGTGGTGAAGATGATGTTCGCACCGCCGCTCAGCAGCTTGAGCGCGCACGCCTTCGCCACCGCCGGCTTGTTGCTTTGCGTATCGCAGGTCTTGATCTGCAGCTGGCGTCCGTCGACGCCGCCTTTTGCGTTCCACTGCTTGATGCGCAGTTGGGCCGCGGCGAGCGCCGGCCCGTCGAACGGCGCCATCGAGCCCTTGCTGTCGAACGCCCAGCCGATCGTGATCGGCGACGCCTTGTGCGTCGTCGTCCGAGCGGCGGCTGTCGCTGCGAGCGCGACGAGCGCGATCGCGGCGGCGGCAAGAACGAGCCCCACACGGGACCGTCTCCTCATGTCGTCTCCTCCACTCCTTGGGGGGTCAGGTGCATGGACCAGCAACGCTCGAACGCCGTGCGTGCGCGTCCGACCGCCTCCTCCGCCGGCGCCGTCCAGAACGAGTCGGGGTAGGCGGTCCCGAACGTGCCGTCGTCGGAGAAGATCTCGATGTCGTACAGGCCGTCCCAGCCGGCAGCGTCGAGCGCACGCAGGATGTCGGGGACTCTCGCCGCGCCTTCGCCGGGAAGTGCGCGGTCGGCCCAGCCACGCGTCGGATCCCGGTAGTCGCAGATGTGCACGCCGACGAAGCGGTCGATCTCGGCGGCGATGTCGTCGTCGAGCGTCGGCGTGTTCCAGAGGTGCCACACGTCGAACTGGATCCCGAGCGACGGCGGATCACCGGCGTCCTCGATCAGCGAGACCGCTTCCGGGATCGACGAGGCGATCGTCCAGAACTCGCCGCCATCGCGCTGATAGGGCTCGAGCCCGATCCGCACGCCCAACCGGTCCGCCTCGTGGGCGATCGTGCGCAGCCCGTCGACGACGACGCCGCGCGCCTCGTCAGGTTCACGGCCCTCGGCGGTCCCGGTCAGGCAGACGAACCCGCTCGGACGGAACGGCGCCAGCCGCTCGAGGCTCCTACAGATCGCCTCGACCCGCTCGGCCGGGTCCTCCGGCCCGCCCAAAAGGGGCAGCGGCAGGATCGAAGGGAACACCGGGACGGCGGCGGCGGAGTCGAGGCCGCTCGCCTCGAACGCCTCGAGCGCCTCGGCGTCGCCGCCGTCCGGCAGCTTCAGCTCCCAGACGCCGATGCCGGCCAGACCGGCCTCGGCGTAGAGCCGAACGTCGTCGACGAAGCTCGACCGGACCGTCGTAATCTGCGAGACCGAGACTCGCGGCTCCACGCCCCTGATCTTCTCACGATGTTTGACATCTGATCAAGGGTTGTGCGACGGTCGTCTCAGATGGCACGAGTCGGGGCGACCCAGGGGCCGATGCGGCACCGCACGATGGCGGAATACGCGCTGGAACAGCTGCGCGAGGCGATCATCATGGGAGAGCTGCCCGCGGGGACGCCGCTTCGGCTCGACGAGCTCGCCCGGTCGCTCGGAATGTCGATCTCGCCGATCCGGGAGGCGGTTCGGCAGCTGGAGGCCCTCGGGCTCGCGAAGCACGTGCCGCACCAGGGAGCCCGGGTCCTCGACTTCGACGTCGAGGAGCTGCGAGATCTGTTCCAGATCCGGCTCGCGCTGGAGTCCCTGGCGGTGCGACGAGCAGCCGAGCGGTTCACGGACGAGACCGCGGAGACGGCGCGGGGTCAGCTCGAACGGTTCGACGCAGCGGCGGCGCTCGAGGACGTCCGCGAGTCGATGCGCGCGCATACCGACTTCCACTTCACGCTGTACGACACGTCGCAGTCGCCGTGGCTCGTGGCGCTGATTCGTCCCGCGTGGGATCGCTCGGAGCGCTTCCGTCCCGCGCTCCTCACGTCGCAGGACGGGCCGCAGGAGCGGCACCGCGCCTACGACCAGGCGCTCCTCGAAGCCTGCGCCGCGCACGATCCCGAGGCGGCGGCTGCGGTGCTGCACCAGCATCTCGAGCTCGCGAGCGTGATCTTCGAGCATGAGCTCGGCGGCCGCGGGATCTTCGACACGTAGCCATTCGAGCCATGTCGTGGGGACAGTCCCCAGGACACGGCTGGTCGAGGCACGTCCCGGGGACTGTCCCCGGTTTTCGAGCTGCAGAGGCGCCTGGAGCCGGGGACTGTCCCTGAATCAGACCCGTTCGTACCGGGCCACGGTGAACGCGGCCAGCACGGGCACGTTCAGCATGAAGAGCGCCAGCATCAGCGTCAGGATCACGAGCTGCGTGCCTTTCGTGTCGTCGTAGATGAACGCGTACTCGATCATCCCGGCGATCACGGCGTACGCGAGCAGGAACCACCCGGCGACCTGCTTGAACCTCGCCCACGCAAACGGCTCGATCCGCGTGAGCAGGAACACGTTCGTCAGCTCGAGCGCCGCGGCGACGACCAGGATCGCGACCGCCACGCCCGTCGGCGCGTGCTTGGGCAGGTACGCCGCGTTGAAGATCACGCCGAGCGCGATCGCGATCATCGCGGCCGCACCGATCTCGGTGACCGGCGGGAGCTTCCGGCTGACCAGGCTCTCGCTCAACTCACGAGCCTTGTCATGATCACGAGCGTCACGACCTGCATGACCCCCGTGATCCCGGCCGTGTAGACGAACCGCCGCATCAGCGTTTGCACGACGAGCGGATCGGGTTGCGGCTTCCGCAGCTCGAACAGCACCGCGACGTTGGCGGGGCCCAGGTACGCCAGTGCGACCGTCGCCATCACGCCGACGACGCAGAACGAGGTCACGACCCACGCATGGCGCGGATTCGACGTGTCGAGGAACCCGTCCTGACGCGCGAGCTGGAACCCGGCCGCGAGGGTCATCGTCACGATCGTCGGCATGATCAGCAGCATCTTCGGCATGAAGCGCTTCGTGAACTCGATGCGCGCCGGGATCGACAGCGAGCGCAGGATCGGCCCGACGATGAATCCGACGAACAGGTCGATCGCGGTCCAGAGCCCGCCGCCGACCACGTGGCAGAAGACGAGCCCCCACCGCGCGTCGCGGGCGATCGCCACGACGACGCCCACGAGCACGAGCGCGACGATCGGCAGCCCCTTGCGCGGGACGATCTCGAACGAAGCTGCCGCAGGGGGTGCGTCGACGGCGACGGAGGTCACGCCGAGGAGCCTACGCCCGCGAGAACCGGGATGCGATCCGCTTCGTGAGCGGCGGCTCGAGCAGCTGCTGCGCGACGAGGGCGCCCGAGCCGCCGCCGAGCCCCGGTCCTGGGTGTGTCGAGGCACCGACGTGCCAGACGCCTTTCACCGGCGTCCGGTGCGGGGCGCGCCAGAGGAAGTTCTGGTCGAGCGCGAGCGACCCGCCGTACGGGTCGCCGCGGATGAGGTTGACGTTCGTGCTCCACAGATCGGCCGGGGAGATCGCGACGCGCTTGACGATCGAGCTCTCGAGGTTCGGGATGTGCCGCGCGATCCGTGCCTGAATTCGGTCGGCGTACCGCTCACGCAGCTCGGCCGTCCACACGCCGTCACCCGTGTCGAGCTCGCCGGCGGCGTCTCCTTTCACCTGCCACGGCAGCTCCTGCAGCTGCACCCAGACCATGCCCTTGCCGTCCGGCGCGCGCGACGCGTCCATCGTCAGCGGCTGCCCGACCACCACCGTCGCCTCGGCGGGAAGGAGCCCGCGCTCCGCTTCGTTCACCGCGCGCGAGACGCCGTCGAGCCCGGGCGTGAGGTGCACGATCGCCGTCTTGCCCAGTCGCTCGTCGCCCTCCCACTTCGGCGGCTCGGACAGGGCGAAGTGGATCTGCATCTCCGAGCGGCCGTAGCGGAACGGCGGCGCCTTGCCGCCGAGCAGCTCACCGTAGAGCTGCGTCGGCGTCGTGTTGCAGACGATCGCGCGGCGCGCGCCGATCCGTTCTCCGCCTGCGACGTGCACCGCATCCGCGTAGACGCGTTCAACATGTGCGCCGGTCTCGCACCGCCCGCCGCACGCGCGGATGTACGAGACGAGTGCGTCCGCGAGCTTCGAGCCTCCGCCGACCGGGATCGGCATCCCGCCCTCTTGCACGGCGACGGCGATCACCTGCGCCATGTAGCCCGAGGCGGCGGCGTCGGGGCCGAGGCCGGTGTGCAGCACCCACGGCGAGATCACACCGTGGGCCTTGCGGGACGTGAACGTCGACTCGAGCCAGTCCCGCGCCGACACCAGCAACCGGCCGGCGAAGTCGCGGGCACCGTCGCGGCCGAGCCGGCGAACGAGCCTCATCCCGAACGCCGCTCCGTGCTTCGACCACAGCTCGGTGCCGAGCACGCCGAACGCGAAGTCCGCCGTCGGGAAGAACGACTCGAGCACGCCGCGCCATTCTTCGCCGAGCTCTGCCGCATTCGCGTCCGCGGTGCGGAGCAGGAACGCGCTCTCGCCGTCCGGAAACGCGGTCGCGGTCGGGAAGTCGGTGTTGACGTAGTCGAGCCCATGCTTCGCGAGGTCACCGCCGAGCTGCGCGTGCGCAGCGCCGCCGACCCAGAGCGGGTGCCACGCGCTGAGCAGGTCGTGGCGGTAGCCCGGCTCTGTGATCTCCGCGGTGCGGATGCAGCCGCCGAACCAGTCGTTGCGCTCGAGGACACACACATCCCAACCGGCCTTCGCGAGCAGCGCGGCGCAGGCGAGGCCGTTGACGCCGCTGCCGACGACGACGGCGTCGTGGTCAGACACCGTCGACGATCTTCCGGAACTCGTCGTCGGTGACCAGGCCGCGGTTCTCCATGCCGAGCTTCTTCACGGCGGCGAGCACTTCGGCCTGACGCTCCTCGGGAACGTCGAGCCCGAGCTCATCCGCCTTGATGCGGATCGAGTCGAGACCGCTCTTCTTGCCGAGCACGACGCCTCGCGTGGTGGCAACGAGCTCAGACGAGTAGGGCTCGATCGACGGCGGGTCGTGGAACTGCGACGCCACAGCGCCCGACTCGCGAATGAACAACGTCTCGCCGGTGACCGGCTTCCACGGCTCGAGCTCGTAGCCCGACAACTCGCGGACGCGATCGGCAACGGCGCGGATCCTGTCGAGCCGGACGTTGGTCTCGACGCCATAGAGCGCGCGCAGCGCGACCGCGACCTCGCCGAGGTTCGCATTCCCCGCCCGCTCGCCCATGCCGTTGATCGTCCCGTGCACCCACGTCGCGCCGGCGCGCACGGCGGCGGCCGCGCTCGCGGTCGCCATGCCGAAGTCGTTGTGGCCGTGGAAGTGGACAGGCAGGCCGTCGACGTACTGTCCCGTCGCGAGGACGAGATCGGTGACCGCCTCGGGCGACGCGATGCCGAGCGTATCGACGACGACAACCTCCTTCGCGCCGGCCTCGACGGCGGTCTCGTAGACCTGCCGGAAGAACTCGGGGTCGGCGCGGGTCGAGTCGACGCCGAAGAAGGCGGCGTGAATACCGTGCTCGTCGGCGAAGCGCATCGCGCTTGCGATCCGCTCGAGCATCTTCTCGCGCGACACGCCGATCGCGTCCAGCTTGAGATCAGAGATCGGCGACTCGATGACGGAGTACCGCACGCCGAGCTCGACGAGCGCCTCGAGGTCGGCCGGAACCGCGCGCGAGAACCCCCACACCTCGGCGCGCAGGCCGGCGCCGGAGATCTTCGCGACCGCCTGCCAGTCGTCGTCGGACACGCGTGGGAAGCCGGCTTCGATGCGGTCGATCCCGAGGTCGTCGAGCAGCTTCGCAATCTCGAGCTTCTCGTCCGGGTTGAGCACCACGCCGACCGTCTGCTCACCGTCGCGCAACGTCGTGTCGTAGAGGCCGACCCTGCCGCGGATCGAGTACCGATCGTTCAGCGATCCGGTCCAGATCAGGTCATCCACACGCGACCACTCCATCGGGGAATGACGACAGCTTCTCGGCGCCGTCTGCGGTGATCAGGAAGTTGTCCTCGAGACGCAGCCCGCCGCCGCCGTCCCAGTAGCACCCCGGCTCGATCGCCAGCACCATTCCCTCCTCGATCGTGCCGCCACCCGCCTGGTGTGCGTACGGCGGCTCGTGTGCACGTGCTCCGACACCGTGGCAGATCGGGTGCGTGGGCTGCTCGGGGTACCCGATCGCCGCGATGCCCTCACGCACGAGCCGGTCGAGCTCGGCGAACGACGCGCCCGGCTTGCAGTGGTCGATCGCGCGCTCGTACACGCCGAGCAGGCCCTGCTCGAGCTCGCGGTAGTCGTCCCGCAACTCACCCGGACAGAGCAGCTTCGTGTGGTCGCACCAGTAGCCGTCGGCGCAGACCCAGATCTCGAACAGCGTCGGCTGGTCGCGCTGCACCGCGCGGTCGCCGGTCGCGGTGAACGTGCGGATCCCCGGCCCCGACCACACGAGCGAGAACGGGAGCGCCAGGTCGACGAGCTGCCTCCACCCGGTGCCTTGGCCGTGGACGAACCCCTGCCACAGCGCGGCCGCCTCGCTCTCCTTCATCCCAGGCTCGAGAGCGCCGCGGACGTGCTCCATCGCTGCGGCGCAGATCTCGTTCGCGAGACGGATCCGCTGCAGCTCCTGGTCGGACTTGATCGCGCGCGCTGCGTTGAGCACCGGCATCGCGTCCGCCGCGCCGGGCCAGGCGTCGAACCACGCCTGCGTGAACGTCGTCGGCTCACCGACCATGCGGTCGGACGCCTGCGTGCCGAGCGACAGCTCCAGGCCGACTCGACGGCCGTGCGCACGCGTCGCTTCGAGTGCAGCATCGAGTGTGCGCGCCGGTACCGGTCGCGGGTCGTCGGCCGCATAGCCCTTCACGAGGCGAATATCCGTCGTCCACGAGCTACTCGCGGCGTCCTCCGCCGACGCCTCGATCGTGATCAGCACCGGCTCGCCCTCGCGTGGGAAGACGCACGCATCGTAGCCCTTCATCCCCCAGAAGTTCGTCAAGTAGAAGACGCCGTCCGGCGCGCGGACGACGAGGGCGTCGAGGTCGTGCTCCCCCATCAGTGCGCGGACACGCTCGAGCTTCGCGTCGTCGCGCGGCCAGGCCATCTACGCCTCGCCCCAGGGGCGAATGCGCGGCGGCGCCGGCGAGCCGTGTCCCTCCTGCCACGAGATCACAGGGTTGCGGAGCACACCGATCTTCTCGATCTCCGCCTCGACGACATCGCCGGGCTTCAGGTACAGCAGGTTGCGCTCCTCCTCCGACTTGAATCCCGCCACGCCCGAGACGGTGCCCGTCGAGAGCACGTCGCCGGCGCTGTACCCGAGCGCCGAGAAGTTGCTGAGGATCTCCGGGATCGTCACGCTCATGCGGCCCGAGTGCGACTCCTGGCGTACCTCGCCGTTCACCCTGAGCTTCATGTCGAGATCGCGCGGATCACCGAGTTCGTCCGGCGTCACGATCCAGGGGCCGAGCGGACAGAACGTATCGATCGCCTTGCAGAAGCTGAAGACGCCCGAGCGCATCTCGCCGCGCTGGATGTCGCGCGCGGTGATGTCGTTGAAGATCACGTAGCCGCCGATGTAATCCGCTGCTTCTTCCGGCGAGAACCACTTGCCCGCCTTGCGCAACACGACCGCCAGCTCGAGCTCGTAGTCGAGCTCCTCGGTCAGGTGCTCCGGATAGACGATCGGCTCGTCCGGGCCGATGATCGAGTCGACGTTCTGGAAGAAGTTGATCCAAGGCGCGATCTGGTGCGACCAGTCGACGTTCTTCGACTCCTCTTCGTGCTCACGGAAGTTGCCTGCGGTGTGGAAGAACTTCGTCGGGATGATCGGCGCCTCGAGCTTCGCGTCGGCGAGCGGCGTGCGCTCGGACGTATCGTCGGCGCCTCCTCGCTCGAAGTAGGTGCGCATCGTCGGCACGTCCAGCCGGACGACGATTTCCTCGCCTTCGATCCGGCCGACCTTGCCTCCGTCGTAGGTGACGAGCTTCATCCGCAGATCCTTTCTGCCACGAGTGCGTAGGTCTGCGCGGTCTTCACGAGCCCGTCGATCGCGAGGTTCTCGCCGAGCTCGACGTCCATCAGGCCAGTGGACGTTCCGTAGTTCACCGTCGGCACGCCGTAGCGCGTAAGCGCCGATGCATCGCTGAACCACCGCGTGACGTCGCGGCCCGGTGCCTCGCCGAACACTTCCTGGTGCACGGCGTCGATCGCTTGCACGAGCTCGTGGCCTTCGTCGATCTCCGCGCCCGGAGCGGTGACGTACACCTCGCCCTCGATCCCGTAGTCGGGAAAGCGCTCCGCGAGCCCTCGGACCATGTCGAGCACCTCGCCCCGCGCGGTCGCCATCGGCTTTGTCGGCGGCACGCGGACGTCGAGAAAGAGGTCGGTGTGGTGCGGCGTCCGCGAGACGCGCCAACCGAAGCCGCCCTCGACGGCGCCGACATTCACGATCGCCTTCGCGCCGCGGTACGCGTTCGACTCGTCGTTCTCCCACGTCGGAATCCAGTCGAGTATCGCGCCCGTCACCTCGTGCGCGCGCAGGATCGAGTTCTGGTCGCGCTTCCCTTCGCTGAAGGCGGTGTGGATGAAGTTGCCATGGACGCGAACGCGCAGCCAGAGCGCGCCGAAGTGGCCGAGCACGACCTTTCCCTCGGTCGGCTCGCCGAGCAGGCACATGTCGGCGACGCCGCCGTGCGAGACCAGGTATCTGGTACCGGCCGCGTAGCCTCGGAACTCCGCGCCTTGCGCGTCGGCGTACTGCGTCTTCTCGATCTCGCCGGCGACCGCGGCGATCAGCACGTCGCCGCGAAGCGTCACGCCCGCGTCCTGCAGCGCATGCACCGCTTCGACGTAGCAGGCGAGTGCGCCCTTCATGTTCGAGATGCCGAGCCCGTAGAGCCGACCGTCCTGCACGAACGCCTTCGGCTGAAAGCCGGGCACGCCGCGTAGCCACGGCTCGCGTCCCGAGTACGACGTGTCCATGTGGCCGTTGAACATCAGGCTCTTGCCGCCGCCCGAGCCGCGCCACGTGCCGAGCGCGTTCGCGCGACCGGTCTCCACCTGCTGCCACTGCACCGCCAGCCCGAGCTCCTCGAAGAGCTCGACCATGCGCCCGGCCATCGCCTCCTCGTCGCCGGTAAAGCTGTGGATGTCGATCAGCGACGAGGCGGTCGCGACGAGCCGCTCTTCATCGACGCGGATCATCGGACGTGCGGCAGGACCTGCTCGCCGAACAGGCGGATCTGCTCCAGGCGATCCTCGCCCCACAGCTCCAGCATGACGTGTGTGCAGCCCGCGTCCTTGTACTCCTCAATCGCGGCGATGCAATCGGCCGGCGTGCCGGCGATCGGCTTGCACTTGTCCAGGATGCCGTCGGTCACCTTCGCTTTGGCGGCGAGGCGCCCACCCTCCTCCATCGCCTCGGCGACCGGGCGGATCTCGTCCTGTTCGAGGCCGGCGAGATCGAGCAGCGTATCGGCCGAGCCCTGGATGTTCTGCACCTTGTTCGCGAGGTACATGCCTGCGATCTCGCGCGCGCCGTCGCGCCCGGCATCGCGGTCGGATGCGTGGATCGAGGCGACGACCGTGCAGCCAATGTCGATGTCGGACTTCACGTTGCCGCACGTGTAGCGGACGAACGCCGGTGTGGTGATCGACGGCGTCAGGCACCCGTCCGCGATCTCGCCGGCGAGCGCCTGCATCTTCGGCGCGGTGGCGGCAACGTACAGCGGCGGCACTTCGCGCGGCGAGTGCGCGTCGGCGGCGAGCGCCGGTACGTCCGCACTCCACGTGTCGCCGTCGTAGTCGAACCGCTCGCCGGAGAGGACGCCACGCGTGATCGTCACCGCGTCGCGCATCGGCCCGAGCGTCTTCTTGGTCTGCGTCTTCGTGTTGTTGAGGAAGATCTTCGACGTCCCGAAGCCGAGGATGAACCGCCCCGGCCCGGCCGCCTCCTGGACGACGCGCGCGTCCATCGCCGCCTGCACCGGATGGCGTGTCGACGCGGCGATGATCCCCCAGCCGATCGTCAGCCGGTCCGTCGCGCGCCCCATCAGCGCCGCGACACCGGTCGAGGATCGTGCCTCCATCCCGTGCTTGCGCCACCACGGGTACGCCTCGGCGAGCCAGATCGTGTCCATGCCCGCGGCGTCCATCGCGCGGGCCGACTCGAGCATGACGTCGAGCGGCTCCATGGTGAGCTGCATCACCCCGATGCGGAACGGCTGCGCCATCGAGCTACCCCGCGACCGCGTTCTGGACTTCGCGCTCGAGCGCGGCGAGGACGTGTGAAACCTGCTGATTGACGATCGGCTGGATGACGCGCTGCCCCATCGAGCCGACCGGGCCGGCGATCTTCACGTCGGCGGCCCATTTCATCAGCGTGCCCGCGCCGTCCGCCTCCGAGAGGTCGAACGACGTCTTCATCGACATCATCGCCCCGACGCCCTTGCCCTTGATGTTGAGCGCGGCGTGCTCGGGCGCGCGCTCCTCGACCTTCTCCATGTCGACCTTCATCTTCAGGCCGCCGAGGCCGAGCGGGATCTTCACGTTCGCCGTCCAACGCAGGTCGTCGTGGACGTCGAAGCTCTCGACACCGGGCATCGTCTTCGCCATCGACGCCGGGTCGTTCAGCACCTTCCACACCGCGTCGCGCGGCGCCGCGAACGTGCGCTCCCCCGAGACGTTCACCTGGTGACCTCGACCCGTGCGCCGGTCGACGGGTCGTTCAGCATCTCCCAGACGCGGTGGTACGGATTGCAGCTGTCGTAGACCAATGCCCCTCCGTGGTTGCGCAGTGCGTCCTGCACCGCTGAACAGACTGCATGGATACCGGCACCGCCGCCCTCGCCCATGCCCTTGGTTCCGAGCGGCGTGAACGGCGACGGGGTCTCGACGAAGCCGGTCTGAAGCGGCGGCATGTCGAGCGCGTGCGGCACGTGGTAGTCGTAGAAGTTCGGAGTGAGCAGGTTCCCGTCCTCGTCGTAGACGAACTGCTCGTGCGTCGCGGCCCCGAGCGCCTGCGCGGTCGCCCCCATTACCTGTCCCTCGACGATCTGCGGGTTGATCCGCTTGCCGCAGTCGTCGACTGCGGCGTAGTCGACGATGTCGTAGTGGCCGGTCTCCGGATCGATCTCGATCACCGCCGCGTGGATCTGCGTGGCGTACGTGAGCGTGAGGTTTCCGTACTTCTTCTCGACGTCAGGTACGTCGAACGGCGGCCGGTACACGTACCGGCAGTTCAGCGTGACGCCGAGGTCCTCCGGCAGGCCCGCATTGTTCGCGTTGATGATCGCGCCGCAGGCCATGAACGGCAGGAACGCCTCCGGGCTCTCCTTGATGCGGATGCCGCCGTCGGCGAGCTCGAGCGCCTCCGCCGGCACGCCGCCGAAAACCGCGCCGGCGAGCTTGAAGATCTCCTCGCGCAGCATCTCCGTCGCGCCCTTCACCGCGCTCAGGCCGGTGACGGCGAACTGCGACGCGTACGTGCCGGAGAAACCGGCGTGCGAGTTCCAGTACGAGTCGTGGCCCGCACGCACGAACACGTCGTCGACCGAGCACTTGAGGATGTCGGCGACGACCTGCGCCGCGGTCGTCTCGTGCCCTTGGCCCTGCGGCGTCGTGCCGAGCGTGACGACGATCTCGCCGAAGATGTCGAGCTTGACTGTCGCGACCTCGTTGTTGCCCGAGAACTGCAACTCCGGGTTGATCATGCGCGACTGGCCAAAGTTGTTGGTCCCCGAATCCAACGTGGATCCGATCCCGACGCCCAGCAGTTTCCCGCGCGACTCGGCCTCAGAACGTCGCTTCGCGACGTTCTGATAGTCGACCAACCCGAGAGCGATGTCGAGCATCTGCGCGTAGTCCCCCGAGTCGTAGACGCAGCCATTCGGCGTCGTATACGGCATGTCCTCGACACGCACGTAGTTGCGCTTCCTGATCTCGACCGGGTCGAGCTCGAGCTCGTGCGCGACGATGTCGATGATCCGCTCGGTGAACCAGAGGTGCTGCATCCGCGAGTAGCCGCGGTTCGGCGAGACGGGCGCCTTGTTCGTCGCGACCTGCGTGAAATCGACGCGGATGTTCTTCCACTTGTACATCCCGGGCGTCACCTGCGCCCAGATGACGCCGCCGAGCGGCTCGTAGCGGAGGTACGCGCCGGCGTCGTCGAGCGCCTTCGTCCGGAAGCCGAGCAGCGTCCCGTCGTTGTTGACCGCAACTTCGGTCTCGTGGAACCAGCGCTCGTTGCCGTGCGACATCGAGAGGTGGAAGTCGGTGCGCCACTCCGTCCACTGGATCGGCCGGTTCAGCTTCCGCGCGAGCAGGCAGCATGCGACGAGCTGCGGGTGCGACGTGATCTTGTTGCCGAAGCCGCCGCCGATGTCCTGCGTGACGAAGCGAAGCTTGTCGAGCCCCACCTTCATCGCGGGCCCCATCATGATCACCGCGAAGCCGGGGAACTGGTTGTTCGTCGTGATCGTCCACTGCCCCATACCGCGGTTGAACTCGACGAGTGCGCCGTCGCATTCGAGCGGCGTCGAGTTGAAGCGATGGAAGTGGAGCTCGTCGATCTTCACGACCTTGTCCGCCTCGGCGAACGCGGCGTCGAGATCGCCCCACTCGTAGACGCCGTGCCACATCAGGTTGCCGCCGGCGTCCTCGTGGATCGTCGGAACCCCGTCGTCCTGCGCGTGACGCGCGTCGGTTATGGCGTCGAGGGGCTCGTACTCGATCTCGACGAGCTCGGAGGCGTCTCTCGCCGCCTCGCGCGTCTCGGCGACGACGGCAACGATCGCCTCACCGACGTAGCGCACTTTCCCGACCGCGAGCGCGTAGTCCTTGACGTTGGCGCCCGGGACCGACGCGATCTGGAAGAACGGGTCGGTGAGCGCGGCGACCTCTTCCCCCGTCAGCGTTCCGTAGACGCCGGGGTGCTGCTCCGCGGCCGACACGTCGATCGACGTGATGTGTGCGTGCGCGTACGGCGAGCGGACGAAATGCAGGTAACCCATGCCGTGGCGCTTGACGTCGTCGACGAAGACGCCCTGGCCCTGGACGAGGCGGCGATCCTCCTTGCGGGGGACGTTCTGTCCCTTCCACGTCTCCTGCGCCTCGATGACCTGCTCCGGTGTGATCGTGGTCGAGCTCGTCATTCGGACGCCGCCTTCACCGCTTCGAAGATGTTCCAGTAGCCGGTGCAACGGCAGATGTTGCCCTGCAACGACTTCTTGATCTCGTCGTCCGAGGGATGCGGGTTCGCACGCAGTAGCGCGGTCGCGCTCATCAGCATTCCCGGCGTGCAGTAGCCGCACTGCAGCGCGTGGTGCTCCCTAAACGCCGCCTGCAGCTTGTTCAGCTCGTCGCCGTCGGCCAGGCCCTCGACGGACTCGATCGTCGCGCCGTCGGCCTGGACGGCGAGCATCATGCAGCTCTTCACGAGCGTGCCGTCGACGATCAGCGAGCAGGCGCCGCAGTTGCCGGTGTCGCAGCCGATGTGGCTACCCGTGAGGTCGAGGTCGTCGCGGACGAAGTGGATCAGCAGCTTGCGGGCTTCCACCTCGCGCTCGTACGTCGTGCCGTTGATCGTGACCGTGATCGACCGCTCGGTCGTCGCGCTCATGCGCCTCCTCGGGCTTGGTCGACTGCGCGGACGGCGAGCACCTCGGCCAGGTGGCGCCGGTACTCGCTGGAAGCGTGGACGTCGGACGGGGGCTCCATGGTCGCGTCGCGCACCGCCTGCTTGACGGCGTCGGCGTCGTCCGACGGCGGCGTGAGCACGACCGGCACCGCGTCGACGCAGCCGAGCGCGATGCGCACGCTTCCGTTCAACGAGGCGGCGGCGCTCACGATGCAAGTCCCTTCGACACCGAGCGTGACTGCGGCGAAGCCGTCGTTACGCCCAGCCGGGATCGTCACCTTCGTCAGCAGCTCGCCGGTGCCCACGGCGGTCAGGTAGACGCCGAGGAAGAAGTCGTCCGACGACACGGTGCGCTCGCCGCTTGCGCCGGCGATCGTGAACTGCGCGTTCAGGGCTGCGAGGAGCGGCGGCAGATGGTTCGTCGGATCGTTCGTGCAGACGTTGCCGCCGATCGTGCCGCGGTTCCGGACCTGGACGTCGGCGATCTGCGCGCAGACCTCGCCGAGGATCGGACGGGCGCGCGCCTCGCTCGACGCCATGATCTCGGTGTAGGTCGTCATCGCGCCGATCTCGAGCGTCCCATCTGCGCCGAGCTCGATCCCTTTCAGGCCGTCGAGGCCGTTCAGGTCGACCAGCGTGTCCGGCGACCCGGCGCGCGCCTTCATGACGTTGATCAGCGTCTGCCCGCCGGCGAGCGCCCGGGCGCCGTCGTCGGCGGCGAGGAGCTCGAGTGCTTCGGCGAGGGAGGAAGGGCTGGCGTAGGCGACCTCGCGAAGAAGCATCAGAGGGTTTTATAAAATGTCTGATCCGTCGTGCGCAAGTCGGATCGGCGAAACTTGGGGCGTGGCGACGCTTGCCGACGAGCTTCGGACCTGCCTCAGCGAGGTGCTCGGCGCCCCTGTTCCAGCCGCGGGCGACGACTCCGAGCCCGTTCGTTTCTACCGGCAATGGCTCGCGGAGCGGAATCTCGGGCTCGTCCCGATCGCCGAGCCGGCTTCATTCGATTGGGCCGGCCAGTGGATCGCGATCGTGGACGGCCATGCGGTGGTGATGTTCGGGTCCCCGTCCGGCGTCTGGCTCGATCCGGCGGATGCGTACCGCGGGCACGAGGCGATCGCCGAGGGCTGGATGCTCACGCCACTCGACCTTCACCTCCCCACCAAGACGCCGTACGGGACTGCGGCCGGTGTCGGAGCAGTCGCCGCCATCCTCGTCGCACCGGATGCCGAAGCCCCGCTGGCACGCGTCACCGAGGCGGAAGCGATCGCCGGGCGAGGGCTGGTGGGCGATCGCTACGCCGACGGCGCCGGCACGTTCAGCGCGCCGGGCCGGGGGTACGAGCTCACGCTCGTCGAAGGCGACGTGCTCGACGAGTTGGAGCTTGACTGGGAGGACGCGCGCCGCAACATCGTCACGCGAGGGATTTCGCTCAACACGCTCGTCGGCGAGCGTTTTCGCGTCGGACCGGTCGAATGCGTGGGCAGGCGCCTCGCGGAGCCGTGCGCACATTTGGAGCGGCTCGCCCGTCCCGGCCTGCTGCGGCCCCTCGTTCACCGGGGCGGTCTGCGGGCAGACATCCTGTCGGGCGGCACAATCTCCGTCGGCGACGAGATCTCGGTCAGCCTGTAACGCTGCGGCCGCGTTCCGACAGTAGGGGTCATGACAGACACCATCGACGAAGCACGGTTCCGCGGCATCTTCTCGCACCTCGGCGAGGTCACCGCGTACGCGGCGCGACGCGGCAGCCGCGACCCCGACGGCGTCGCCGCGGAGGTGATGACGATCGCGTGGCGGCGGCTTGCGGTCGTCCCGGCCGACGATCCGCGCCCGTGGCTCTACGGCACGGCCCGCAACGTCGTCTACGCGGAGGCGCGCTCCAGGCGCCGGACGACACCCGCCGACGTCGCGACGGCTCCCGCCCCCGAGGTACAGAGTCTCGATCCCGAGCTCGACGCGGCGCTCCGGAACCTGCGGAGCTCCGATCGCGAGGCGCTGCTGCTCGTGGCGTGGGAAGACCTCACCCCCACCGATGCGGCTGCCGCGCTCGGCATCACGGCGACCGCGTTCCGCGTGCGCCTCTTCCGCGCCCGCCGGCGCTTGCAAGCCGCGCTTGCGACAACGCAGCCCGCGCCCCTGACGACGCTCGACGTGGAGGGAACATGAAGAACGACACCACACTGATGCGCCTCCGCGCCGCCAACCCGGTCGCCGAGGCCCCGACCATCGACAACGACGCGCTGTTCGACCGGATCGTCGCGGTGCCGGCCGAGACCGCTCGCCCCCGGCGGCGGGCCCCCCGGCGGATGCTCGTCCTCGTCGCGGTGACCTTCGTGGCGACGGTGGCGGCGTCGACCGCCTATGCCCTCACGCACTGGGTGTTCGGAGATGTCGAGCACGCGCCGGCCTCGCATGCCGAGTATCTGCGTGCCCAAACGATCCTCACGTTCCCGCCCGGGTACACGTGGCCGAACATCCACTTCCGAGCGGACACCGTGATGAACCGCGGTGGCGGCGGAAGCTTCGCCGTGTCGATCGACCAGGACGCGTGGGAGTGCTACTGGGTCGGAGCGATCAAGCGGGGCGACTCCGCCGCGGCGGCCCGCGCACACCAGGAGCTCGATGACCTGATGGCGAACCGGATCAGCATCGCGCCCGCCGGCGCCTCGGAGAATTATGCGCCGACCGGCGTGACCTTCCCGCATCTGCTCTTCGCCGACGACGGCGGGTACCAGCACAAGCGGCAGATGTACGCGGACGCCGCCGCAGGCAAGCCCGCGCAACTCGAACAAAGCTGCCGAGCGAACGGCCCGTAGACGGGGCCACCTGGGCCACGTCTGGTGCCAGGCACCGTGAAGCGCGCTTCCCACGAAAGCCGTGTACGAACCAGCTGCGGTCAGGGTGCCAGGCGCTTGCGCCTGGCACCCTCTACGCCAACAGGTGCCGGTGGCGGGTTAGGCCCGCGAGGACGGCGTCGATGTCCTTCTCCGTGTTGTAGGCGTGAGCCGAGACACGCAGGTTCGAATCGCGCTCCGACGTGACGATGCCGTCCGCGCCGAGCGCCGCCACAAGGGCGGGTGCGTCGGACGAGCGGATGCAGATGAGCGCGCCGCGACGCTCCGGCTCACGCGGCGTGACGACCGTGCCGCCGAGCTCGTCGACGCCGGCGATCAGCCGTTCGTTCAGCGCGTTGACATGCTCGCGCGTCTCCGCGATGCCGATCTCGCGCATCAGCTCGATTCCGGCGATCCCCGCGTAGATCGCGGGCACCGGCGGCGTGCCCGACTGCCAGCGGCGCGCGTTCGCCGCCGGCGCGTAGCGCGTGTGCGCCATCTCGAAGATGTCGCGATCGGCGAACCAGCCGGTGTCCGTCGGCGTCAGCTCGTCGGTGAGCCCGGGTCGCGTCCACAAGAACGCGAGCCCCGCCGAGCCGAGCAAGTACTTGAGGACTCCCGCGGCGAGCGCATCGACGCCGAGCTCGGTCACGTCGAGCGGGTACGAGCCGGCCGCCTGGTACGCGTCGAGCAGGCACAACGCGCCGCGCTCGTGTGCGATTCGCGCGATCTCCTCGACCGGCAGCCGCGCGCCGTTCCTGTAGCAGACGGCCGTGACCGAGACGATCGCGGTGCGCTCGTCGATCGCCTCGTCGACCCGCTCCGGCGGAACGACGTGCACCTCCGCCCCACGCACCTGCTGCGCGTGCCAGATCTGGCCGATCGTCGGGAACTCGTAGTCGCTGATCACGACCTTCGGCCGCTCCGTGAAGTCGATCGCCGACGCGAGCGCGCTCACGCCCGCCGACAACGACGTCGTCACCGCGACGTCATCGCGATCGGCGTTGACGAGTCCGGCGAACGCCGTCCGTGCCGACTCCGTGCGCTCGACCCAGTAGTCCCACGGGGCGCCGCGCTCGTCCCAGCCCGTCAGGTAGTCCGCGTACGCCTCGCGAACGGCGTCCGACAACGCGCCCTGCGAGCACGAGTTGACGTACACGAGCTGCTCGAAGATCGGGAACCGCGACCGGCAGGCGGCGACGGACGTGTCAACGGCCAAGGTACGCCTTTCGTAGCTCTTCGTTCTCGCGCAGGTCTGCTGCCTTCCCCTCGAGCACCAGTCTGCCGGTCGAGAGAACGTAGCCGCGGTCCGCGATCGAGAGTGACACGTTCGCGTTCTGTTCGACGACGAGGATGGCGACTCCGGATTCGTGCACCTGCTTGATGATCTCGAAGTTCCGCTCGACGAGGATCGGCGCAAGCCCCATCGACGGCTCGTCCATCAGGAGCAGCTTGGGACGCGACATCAGCGCGCGGCCCATCGCGACCATCTGCTGCTCGCCACCGGACAGAGTGCCGGCCAGCTGCGAGCGGCGCTCGAACAGCAGCGGGAACAGCTCGTAGACGCGGTCGAAGTCCTCGCGGTCGCCGCCGCCGCGGAGGTACGCGCCCATCTCGAGGTTCTCGAGCACCGTCATCGGCGCGAAGAGCCGGCGGTTCTCCGGAACGATCGCGATCCCGCGGCCGATGCGGTAGCTCGTCGGGCGTTTCGTCACGTCCTCGCCGTTCAGCACGACAGCGCCGGAGCGCGGGCGAACGATGCCGAGGATCGTCTTCAGCGTCGTCGACTTGCCGGAGGCGTTGCCGCCGAGCAGACACACGAGCTCGCCCGCGCCGACGTGGATCGACAGCCCCTGCAGGATCCGAATCTGCCCGTAGTAGGTGTCGACCTCCTGTAGTTCGAGCAAACTCATTTCGACGACATCGAGTTCAGGCCGAGGTATGCCTCGACGACCTTTTCGTTGGTCGCAACCTGCTCGAACGAGCCTTCGGCGATCTTGATCCCATGGTCGAGTGCGACGACCCGGTCGGAGATGCCTTCGACAACGTGCATGTCGTGCTCGATCACGAGGATCGTGTAGCCGCCCTCCGTGCGCAGCTGGCCGATCAGCTCCGTGATCTCGTGCGTCTCGGACGGGTTCATGCCTGCGGCGGGCTCATCCAGGAGGAGCAAGCGCGGGTTGGTCGCCGTCGCGCGTGCGATCTCGAGCCGGCGCCGGTTGGCGTACGAGAGTGAGTAGGCCGGCTGATCCCAGCGGTAGCCCATCAGCCGCTGGCCGAAGAACGAGAGCCGCTTCCGGGCGAGCTCCTCGATCGCGCGCTCCTCGCGCCGCATGCCCGGCGTGCGGAGCATCGACCGGAAGATCCCGGCCTTTGTGTGGCCGTAGCACGCGGCCATCACGTTCTCCTTCACCGACATGTTCAGGAACAGGCGCAGCGTCTGGAACGTCCGCGAGATGCCGCGGCAGCAGATCTGGTGCGGCTCGAGCCCGACGATGCTCTGTCCGTCGAAGTGGATGTCGCCGTTGTGCGGTCGGTAGATGCCGGTGATCAGGTTGAAGAGCGTCGTCTTGCCGGCGCCGTTCGGCCCGATCACCGACACGATCTCGCCTTCCTTGACGTGCAGGTCGAGGCCGTCGACGACCTTCAGACCGCCGAACGACAGCGAGACGTCGTTGAGCTCGAGCAGGTCCATTCAGACGATCTCCACGCGCCGTTCGCCGAGCAGCCCGTTCGGTCGCAACACCATCAGCACGATCAGGATCAGCCCGAGCACGATGTAGCGCGCTGGGTCGGGCTTGGACAGCATCACGTTCTCCCAGACGAACGCGCCGAGGTAGATGGTCGGGACGAGCGCGATGTCGCGGACGATCCCGCGCAGCACGCTGCAGAGCAGCGCCGCGACGATCACGCCGATGTACGCCACCGGTGCGATCCAGCGCGCGGGTTGCTGGGGCGCGATCACCCAATGGTCGACGAACGTCGCAAACCCACCGGCGCCGGGTTGGCCCGCGACCCACCCCCCATCGATCGCACGCGCGATCGCATGGAGCACGAAGCCGAAGACAAGCGTCGCCCCGGCGACCATCGCGATCCGACGATTTCGGCGGCCGAGGATCGCAAGGCCGCCGAAGAGCGCGACGAAGAAGAGGACCCTCGACTTGTCAGCGTCACGTAGGAGCTCGAGTAGCGGGCTGATGATCAACGCACCGAGCACGACGCCGGCTTGGTTTCCCGACCCGCCGAGGATGACCATCGTGTAGATCGTGATCAACGTGATGAAGTAGAAGTTGAGCGGGAACACGTTTCCGAACAGCGCCGCGTTCAGGGTCCCGGTGAGTGCAGCTACTGCGGCACCGCACGAGAACGCGAGCAGCTTCAGCCAGTTGACCGGCATGCCCATCGCCTCAGCAGCGAGCGGGTCTTCACGCAGAGAGCGCCACGCGCGTCCGGTCCGCGAGTTGTTCAAGAGCCGGAGCGCGACAAAGACGACGACGAAGATTGCGAGCGCGACGTAGAGGTACGAGACGGCGAAGACCCCTCCATGCTCGGTCTTCAGCTTGTGCCCGCCGGGCAGGCCGAACGCGTCGATGTTGAGAATCCCGAACGGGCCGCCCGTGACGTTCTGCCAGTTCGTCGTCACCGTCTGGAAGAGCTGCAGGAAGAACAGCGTCACGATCGCGAGGTAGTCACCGGTGAGCCGCCACGACGGCAGCCCGAGGACGAGGCCGGCGAGAGCGCCGATCAGGACGATCACCGGCACGGACACGATCGTCGGCAGGTGGATGCCGTAGTGCGGAGAGTCGAGCAGCGCGTAGGCGTAGGCGCCGATTCCGTAGAACGCGACGTAGCCCAGATCGAGCAGCCCTCCCCACCCGACAACGACGTTCAGGCCGAGGGCGAGCAGCATGTACAGCACGGTCTGGAACGCGACCTGCCGGACATAGCCACTGGTCTCGACGATCGGGAAGAGGCAGAAGAGGCCGACGAAGAGCGTCAGCCACGCCCACCACGAGACGACGCGCAGCCGGCGCTCGACGACCGCGAAGCGCGCCGGCAGGAACCGCACGTCGGCGTGACGTGCAACCCACTCGTCCTGGCCGATCGCCGGGCCGTCAGCACCCGTCGAATGGAACCCATGCGGCGTCGAATCGCTCATACCTTGCGAATGTCCGGGCGCCCGAACAGGCCCTGGTGGCGGAACAACATCAAGGCGATCAGGACGCTGAAGACGTACAGGTCGGACCACTGCGTCCCGTCGGGGATGTGCGCTCCGTGGACGTAGCCCTGGATGTACGACTCGAGGAAGCCGAGGATCAGGCCGCCGGCCATCGCGCCGGGGATCGAGCCGATACCGCCGATCACCGCGGCGATGAAGCCCTTGAGGCCGGCGATGAACCCGATCGACACGTTGGTCGGGACGCGCAGCGAGAACATCACCCCGGCGGCCCCCGCGAGAGCCGAGCCGAGGATGAACGTGAACACGATCACGCGGTCGATGTCGATGCCCATCATCGCTGCAGCCTCGCGGTCGAACGACGTGGCCCGCATCGCCTTGCCGGTACGCGTCTTGTTGACGAGGAACCAGAGGATGACCATCAGGATGAACGCGGCGACGATCGTGATGATCCGCAGCAGCGGCACGGTCACTCCTCCGATGTGCAAGCCGCGCAGATAGAGCGTTCCCGTGTGGTACTGGAAGAGGTCGTAGTTGCGCGGGGTCGCGCCGAAGAGGAGCTGCATCGAGTTCGCCAGGAAGAACGACACGCCGAGCGCGCTGATCAGCGGTGCGATCCGCGGTGCGTCTCGCAGCGGCCGGTAGGCAAACCGCTCGATCGCGACGCCGAGCGCGGCGCACACGGCCATCGCCGCCAGCGTGACGAGCGTGATCACGAGCCAGATCGGGACCTTGGGGTTCGCGGGGCCGCCGAGCACCTGCAGCACGCCGAAGCCCACGAACGTCCCGACCATGAACACGTCGCCGTGCGCGAAGTTCAGGAGCTTGAGGACACCGTAGACGAGCGTGTATCCGAGCGCGATGAGTGCGTAGACGCTCCCCAGCGTGAGGCCGTCGACGGTGAGCTGGATGAACTGGTCCACGTGGCTGTCCTTATACGCGGTGGGGCGACCCGATGCCGGGCCGCCCCACCGAAGTCAGCTGCCGGTGTTAGCCGACGAGCTTGTACGAGCCGTTCGACTGAATCTGGAAGATGTAGAACTTCGCGTTCAACGGGTCGTTGGACTTCGTCGACCACTTGAACGATCCACCCAGGATCCAGTTCTTGATGGAGACCTTCTTGAACGTGTGGAACACGGCGAGGCGGGTCGTCGAGCCGCCGCCTGCCTTGCACGCCTTCGAGATCGCCGTCAGCGCGATCTGGACTGCCCCGTAGCTCGGCGGGCCGAACGAGCCGACGGCCTTGCCGGGGTTGTCGTTCTTCCAGCCGGCGATGATCTTCGCGTCGGCGGCGATGCCGGTGATGTCCGGCGCGAAGTTCGAGACGTACGAGCCGGGCTGCTTGAACTGCGACGCGTCGTTCGAGCCGTCCCCGCCGAACACCTTTGCCTTCTTCCCCTGTTCGATCAGCTGCTGGGCGAACGTCTGCGCGTCACCCGGCTTCTGCGTCGGGAAGAAGACGATGTCGGCGTCACCCGGCACCTTCGTCACATACGCCGAGTAGTCGGTCGTCGTGTTCGGGGCCGACAGGCGGATCGTCGTGACGCCCTTCGCCTTCAGGGTCGAGTCGACGGCGCCGGCGAGACCCAGGGAGTACGGCTCCTGGAAGTCCATGACCACGACCTTCTTCACGTGCAGGCTGTTGATCATGAAATTCGCGTCCGAGGGGCCTTGGATGTAGTCGCCCGGCACGTCACGGAAGAACGCCTGCGAACCGTCGAACGTGTTGCCAACCTTCTTCGTCAGCGTCGTCCGGGTGGCAGACGGCGAGATGTGGGCGAGCTTCGCCGCGTAGTACGCCTTCGTGGACGCCGCGACCGCGCCGGACGTCGACGGGCCGAGCAACGCGAGAACACTCGGGGTGCCGATGTACTTCTGCGCGAGCGTCTGCGCCGGGGCCGGGCCTTGCTCGACCGGGGTGTCCCCGCCGACGAGCTTCACCTTCAAGCCGAGGCTCGGGGCGAGCGTCTTCACGGCGTACTTCGCCCAGCTGATCTGCTCGGCACCGAGGAAGCCGGCACCGCCGGTCAACGGCGTGACGAACGGAAGCGTGATCGTCTTCGAGCAGTTGAAGCTGGCCAGAGAGCGGGCCGACGCCGTCTGGCTGCCCTGCGCGCTGGCAGCAACGACAGATGTAACGAGCACAGCCAATGCGAGGACGAAAGCCTTCTTCATCTAGTGGTCCTCCTTGCCTGGGGGCAGGTTGTTGCGGGGGGTCAAGCGCTGAAGCAGCGATCATGTTCCGTCGCGCTTTCGGTGTCAATGATCAAATCTCGATCAAAGGCGTAAGGTTGCGCCGTGGACTACGCGCTTCAGCCGGAGGATCAGACGGACGGGCGCCGCTTCCAGGTCGGGCCGTTCACCCAGCGCCTCATGCCCCTGACGCGCGAGTTGGGCGGGCACGATGCCGACGAGCTCGTCTTCGTGCTCACGGGCGAGGGGAGCGCCGCGATCGACGGGGACGAGCGCCCGCTCAGGCCCGGAATCTCACTGTTCATCCCGGCCGGCACGTCCTGGACGGCGCGCGGCGACGCCCACGCGATTTCCGTGCTCGTCCACGAGCCGGATCCGTCGGACGGGCCCTCCGTCGTCGACTGCGACGAGGTCGAGAAGGGTGAAGCCACCGCCGGCCGCCAGTTCGTGCTCGGCGCGCCCTGCGCGTCGGCGACCCAGTTCATCGGCCTGATCCCACCCGGGCGGGCTCCCGACCACTTCCACTACTACGACGAGGTGATCTACGTGCTCGAAGGCGAGGGCTATCTCGACATCAGCGGCGAGCAGGCACCGATCCGCGCCGGCACGTGCATTCACCTGCCGAAGACGCTCGTACACAGCCTCGCGAACACGGGTGACAGTGAGATGCGCGTGCTCGGCGTGTTCCGCCCCGCCGGCTCCCCGGCCGAGGCGTACTACCCGGACGGCACGCGGGCGGGGATGTAATGCCGCGGATCGAGCGCAGCGCAAACGTCGTCTGGGAAGGGAACGTCGCCCGCGGCGAGGGCCGCATCACGGCACACACCGGCGCCTTCACGGATCTCCCCTACTCGCTGCCGACGCGCATCGCCGCCAAGGCGGAGAAGACGAGCCCGGAAGAGCTGCTCGCCTCCGCGCACGCGGGGTGTCTCACGATGGGCCTCGCGAGCGAGCTGACCGAAGCCGGGACACCGCCCGTTCGCCTCGAAGTCACGTGCCGCATCGTCATGGACGAGGTCGAAGGGCAGGGACATCAGATCGTCGCGTCGCAGGTGACGATCGGCGGCGAGGACGACGTGCCGGACGATCTCCTCGAGCGCGCCGACGCCGGTTGCCCGTTCTCGACGCTGCTGAGGAACGCAGGCGTCGAGGTCACGATCACGCGCGCCTGATCTCCTCGCTGTGCTCGTCGAGATCCGGCGGCCGCCGCCGGACGGTCGCGGGCGTCTCCGAGAGGTGCGCGGGGAACGCCACCGTCTGCACACCGTCCGTCTCGTCGACGACGGCGAGACCGAGCGTGTCGGCGAGCGAGAGCGCCTCGCCGATCGTCTGCACGGGCCCGGCCGGAACGCCGGCGGCGGCGAGCCGTTCCGTCCAGTCGGCGCACGGCCGGGCGGCCAGCGCCGCCTCGAGCCGAACACGCAGGTCGTCGCGGTTCGCGATGCGGAGCTCGTTGGTCGCGAAGCGCGCGTCGTCGCCGAGCCCGAGCACATCGGCCAGCCGCCGGAACTGTGCGTCGTTGCCGGCGCAGATCATCAGCTCGCCGTCGCCGGCGCGATAGGTCGCAAACGGCTCGATCGACGGATGCACGTTGCCAAGCGCGAGCGGCACGTCACCGCTCGCGAGATACCCCGTCGATTGATTCGCGAGCAGCGCGAGGCTCGCGTGCAGCAGGTCGATCGTGACGCGCTGGCCGCGGCCGGAGTCGCGGCGTGCGTACAACGCGGCGAGCACCGCGACCGTCGCGTAGAGCGCGGCGACCACGTCCGTGACCGCGACGCCGGTCTTCGACGGCGCACCCGGCGGACCCGTGACCGACATCAGCCCGGAGAGCGCCTGGACGAGTGGGTCGTAGCCGGGCAGCGCCGCGCCCGCTCCCTCACCGAACCCGCTGATCTCGCAGTACACGACGCCCGGATTGACGGCAGCGACACGCTCGTAGTCGAGGCCGTACCGCTGCAACGTCCCCGGAAGGAAGTTCGACACCACCACATCGGCGCGCTCGCAGAGCCTGCGCGCGAGCTCGCGGTCAGGGTCGGACTTCAGGTCGAGGACGATCGCGCGCTTATTGCGGTTTGCGGTGTGGTGGTACGCAGCGCGGCCCCGCGCGTCCTGCGGCGGCAGCCACCGCCGCGTGTCGTCGCCGAGAGGGGACTCGACCTTGACCACGTCGGCACCGAGGTCACCGAGCGTCATCGCGACGAGCGGCCCCGCGAGGACGCGCGAGAAATCGACGACCTTGATGCCGGCGAGCGGCTCCGTCATGAGCGATGCGCTAGAGCCTGCGCGCGCCGACGTAGCCGTCGCCGAAATCCGACAGTGCCGTGATCTTCACCACGTCACCGGTCTGCGGCGCGTGCACGAACTGCCCGTTGCCGATGTAGATCCCGACGTGGTCGAGCGCGTCGAAGAACACCAGGTCGCCCGGCTGTAACTGGCTGCGATCGACCGCCGTTCCGAGCTGGTACTGCGCCGCCGCGTAGTGCGGCAGCGAGATGCCGAGCTGCGCGTAGACGTACATGACGAGCCCGGAGCAGTCGAAGCCGGTCGCGGGTGACGCGCCGCCCCAGAGGTACGGAATGCCGAGATAGCGGAGCGCGATCGTCGCCGCCTCAGGGTGTCCCGGCCCCGCCGGGATGGAGGGAACCGGCGTTGCGGTCGTCGTCGTGGTGACGGGAGCGACCGGCGGAGCAGCGGCGGTCGTCGTCGTTGGAGCTGCAGGTGTGGTCGTCGGCACCGTCGCAGCCCGCGCGCGGGCGGCGGCCGCCGCGGCGGCGGCTGCTTCCGCTTGCCGTTCACGCGCCAGCTCGGCGAGGCGGGCGCGGGCCGCGGCGCGCAGGTGCGCCTGACGAGCGGCCTCGGCGGCGGCTTTCTGGGCCAGGAGCTGTGCAACCTCCGATTGCACTCCCGCAAGAAGTCGCCTGCGCTCGTCGAGTGTCGCGCCGATTCGCGTTCGTTCACGATCGCGCTGCTGGAAGGCGACCGTGCGGCGGCGAACGGTCGCAGACGCCGCACTCGCCGCCCGCGCGTAGCGGTCGCGGGCCGCCGTCGCCTGCTCGGTCAGCTTCTTGTCGGCGGAAGCGACGGCGCGGGCCGCATCGAGGCGATCGATGATGTCCGAGATGCTCGAGCTGCCGAGCACGATCCCGAGCGTCGTCGTGTCCTCGTCGTCGCTGCCCTCGTACTGCGCACGCAGTCGCGCAGCCAGGTGAGCCATCGCGGTGCGCCGCTGCCGCTCCGCCACCCGAAGCCGCTGCTGATCCACCACGAGTTGCTGCTTCGTGACGACGAGTTCGTAGCGCGCGCCGTTCCACGCTTCGACGCTCGCCTCGAAGCTCTGGTTGAGCTTGTTCACCTGCGCGAGCACCGCCTCCGCCTGCGCCTGTTTCGCGCGAAGCTTGTCCTTCGGGGAGGCCGCCGACAGGTCGCCCGCGAGCAACGCGGCCACCAGCACCGCACACGACCCGGCAAGTGTCGTCCTCGCGATCCCCACGTTGTAAGGCCCCTTGGCTCCGCGGGACGCTAGTCCTGCCACGTAAAGGAATTCTTCGGATTCCCGCCATCGGCACGAGCTCGATACCCGGAGCTACCCTCGCCGGATGGCCCGAATTGCGCTCGTCAGCGAGCGTTTCGACGAAGAAGAGCCGCTCGACGCGTACTCGCGGGCGGTGGTCGAGGCTGCTGAGCGCGTCTCGCCGTCAGTCGCCGCGGTCGACGTGCTTCGTGGTGGTCGCCCGCGGGGTAGCGGCTCGGCCGTCGCGATCACGCCGGACGGCTTCCTGCTCACCTCTGCTCACGTTGTCGCCGGCGGCGACCGCGTGCGAGCGACGTTCGACGACGGGCGTGTTCTCGGCGCGGAGATCCGCGGCCGCGACCCGCTCTCCGACCTGGCCGTGCTCCGCACGCACGACGGAGACCTCGCAGCCGCCGAGCTCGGCGACGCAAGCCGCCTCCGCGTCGGCCAGCTCGTGGTCGCGATCGGGAACCCGCACGGGTTCGGCGGCTCGGTGACCGCCGGGGTCGTCTCGGCGCTCGGTCGATCGCTCCCGACGCGCGCCGGCGCGACGACGCGAGTCGTCGACGACGTCATCCAGACAGACGCCGCGCTGAATCCCGGCAACTCCGGTGGCGCGCTCGCCGACGCGCACGGCCGCGTCGTCGGGATCAACACGGCCGTCGCCGGCATCGGTCTCGGGCTCGCGGTCCCGGTCAACACCGTTACGCGCGAGATCGTCGCCTCGCTCATGCGCGACGGACGCGTGCGACGCGCGTACCTCGGCATCGCCGGCGGCCCACGTCCACTGCCGCCACGCCTCGCCCGCGAGCTCGCGACGCGCGACGGCGTCGAGATCGTCGAGGTGGTCGAAGGCAGCCCCGCCGCAGCCGCAGGGCTCCGCGCCGGGGACATCGTGTTCGCGATCGACGGAGACCGCGTCGCGGGACCTCGGGACATCCAGCGGAAGATGCTCGCCGACGCGATCGGGGCGCCGACGAGCATCGAGATCGTCCGGGACGGATCGACGCTTGTGATTGAAGCCGTTCCCCGCGAGCTAGGTTTCGCCGAGTGATCACCGCCGACGACATCACCCGCATCACGATCTTCGCCGAGCTCGGCGAGGACGACCGCACGCAACTCGCTCGAGCTGCAGCCGACATCGCGCTGGTCCCGGGCGAGTACGCGGCGCAGCAGGGCGCCGAGCGGGCGCTGTTCGGGCTGCTCGAAGGGTGCATCGAAGTCGTCCAGGTCGTCGACGGCGTCGAGCGGATCGTCGGCCGCCGCGAGCCGGGCGACATCTTCGGCGAGGTGCCGATCACGCTCGGCACCGTCTTCCCGGTCGGGTTCCGGGCCTGTGAGCCGTCGCGCGTGATGCGCGTCGAGCCCCGCAACTTCCACACCGTCGCGGCGACGGCGCCGAACGTCGCGCAGGAGGTCGGCCGGCTCGCCGCCCACCGGATGAGCGGTCCGCTCGGCCTGCAGGGGCTCGCGTCCGACCCGGTGCCGCCGCGCGCGATCGTCGTCGGGGAGCGCACCGACGCCGCCACCACCGAGGTCCGGCACTTCCTCGATCGCAACCAGGTCACGTTCGAGTGGCTCACCTCGGAGACGCTCAACCTCGACGAGCGCTGGGGCGGCCATGCGCCGGCGCCGGAGGACTGGCCGGCCGTGCGCGTGATCGGCGGCAAGACAGTGATCCGCCCGCAGCTTCGCCGGCTCGCGGAGCTGCTCGGGCTCGGAACCGAGCCGGAGGCGGCGACCTACGACGTGGTGATCGTCGGCGCCGGCCCCGCCGGCTTGGCGGCAGGCGTCTACGGCGCGTCGGAAGGCCTGTCGACGATTGTCGTCGAGCGCGAGGCGCCGGGCGGGCAGGCCGGCACGTCCTCGCGCATCGAGAACTACCTCGGCTTCCCCGCCGGCGTCTCGGGCGACGAGCTCGCAGGCCGCGCGCTCCAGCAGGCGAGGCGCCTCGGCGCGGAGATCCTCGTCACCCGAGCGATCTCGCGCATCGACGGCGCGCGCCACCACCTTCACCTCGACGGCGGCGACGTGCTGCACGGGCGCACGATCATCCTCGCCTGCGGCGTGTCGTGGCGACGCCTCGAGATTCCCGGGTTCGACGATTTGACCGGGCGCGGCGTCTACTACGGCGCGTCACCCAGCGATGCCGCGGCGACGCACGGCCACGACGTGCATGTGATCGGCGCCGGGAACTCGGGCGGCCAGGCGGCGATGTTCTTCTCGAATCACGCGCGCAGCGTCACGATCGTCTGCCGCGGCGACTCGATGGAGAAGAGCATGTCCAGCTACCTGATCCGTCAGCTCGCGTCGCGCTCGAACATCACGGCGCGCTTTCGGAGCCAGATCGTCGGCGCCTACGGCGACGGCGCGATCGAGGAGATCGACATTGAGGACCAGGCGCGCGGGACGGTCGAACGGGTGTCGTCGGGCGGCGTCTACATCTTCATCGGCGCGGACGCCGAGACCGGGTGGCTGCCGCCGGAGATCGCGCTCGACAGTCGCGGCTTCGTGCTCACCGGCTCCGACGTGTCGGCGACCGACTGGCCGCGCGATCGCGATCCGTACCTGCTCGAGACGAGCGTGCCCGGGATCTTTGCGTGCGGCGACGTTCGCTCCGGGCTGGTGAAGCGCGTCGCGGCCGCAGTCGGCGAAGGCAGCATGGCGATCGCCTTCATCCACCAGTACCTGCGCGACGAGCAGCGCGCAACGGCGCCCGCTTAGTCCAGCAGCGCTTCGGCCGTCAGGCGCAGGCCCTCTTCGAGCCCGACCGTCGGCTCCCAGCCGAGCGCCTCACGAGCGGCGCTGACATCGGCCCACGAGTCGCGGATGTCACCGGTGCGCGGCGCCGTGTGCTCCTTGTGCACCGGCTTGCCGAGGATGCTGCCGATCGACTCGGCGAGATGGTTCACGCTCGCCGACCTGCTCGACGCGACGTTGAAGATCCGGCCGCTGACGCCCTCGACGAAGGCCGCCTTGATCGTGGCATCGACGACGTTCGAGATGTACGTGAAGTCGCGCGACTGCTCGCCGTCGCCGTCGATCGTGATCGTTTCGCCGGCGGCGATGCGAACCATGAACTTCGGGACGACGGCGGCGTACTGCGAGTCAGGGCTCTGCCGCGGGCCGAAAACGTTGAAGAAGCGGAGCACCGTCGTCTCGAGCCCGTCGTAGACCCGCGCGAACGCGACGCAGAACCGCTCGGCCGCAAGCTTCGTGACGCCGTACGGCGAGAGCGGGTCGGGCGGCGCGTCTTCTTTGACCGGCAGGTCGCGGCGAACGCCGTAGACCGACGAGCTCGACGAGTACACGACGCGCCGCACGCCTTCGTCACGCGCGGCGAGCAGCACGTTGAGCGTCCCCTCGACGTTCACGGCGCTCGACGTCAGCGGATCCTGCACCGAGCGCGGGACCGACCCGAGCGCGCCCAAATGGAACACGACCTCTGCTCCCCGGACGGCGTTGTGAACCCGCTCGTAGGAGCGGAGCTCGCCTTCGACGACCTTTACCCCGAGGCCTTCGAGATTGGCGCGGCTGCCGGTGGCAAAATTGTCGAGGACAACGACGTCGTCGCCCCGCTCGAGCAGCCCACGAACCAGGTTGGAGCCGATGAACCCAGCGCCGCCGGTGACGAGAACCTTGCTCACGGCGGCCCAGCCTACCGTCGTGAGCAAGGTCGACCTCGATCAGACCGCCGCGACCTCCTGCGTGCAGAACGCGCACCGGCGGGCCCCGACCGGGATTGAGCTCAGGCAGTGAGGGCACTCACGAATCGTCTCGTCGACGGGCGGATCCGACTTGTAGCGCGCCAGAAGTCTTCCGACCGGCTTGACGACGAAGAAGAAGACGACTGCGGCGATCACGACGAACGAGATCAGCGAGTTGAAGAACGACCCGTAAAGGAACTTGCTGCCGTTGATCTTGAACGTCAGGCTCGAGAAGTCGGGCTGTCCACCGATCGCTGCGATCAGCGGCGTGATCAGATCCGAGACGAGCGCGGTGACGACCGCGCCGAAGGCAACGCCGATGACAATGCCGACCGCCATGTCGACGAGATTGCCGCGCAGCAGAAACTCCCTGAAGTCCTTCACGTGACCTCCCTCGACGGTTAACGAGGGCATCCTGTCAGCCGGTGGTCAACCGCGCTGGTCGAAGGCGACGACGATGCGGCAGGGCGCATCGGTGTCGAGGCAGTCGTGCGTGGTGCACCGGGCCGCGACCGCAACCTTCGGCCCCGCGGCGGCCGCAAGCAGGCCGCGCCACATGCCTGCGTCGAGAGCGCGCGCGTCGGTGTCGGTGACTACGACCGGACGCAACGGGCACGTCGCCGAGACGATCGTCGCGTCGACGTCTGTCACGGACTCGACGGCAGCCTGGAAGCCGAGCCGACCGAGGCCGCGGCAGAGCCGGTCGAGCGAGGCGCGGATCGTGGTCGCCGGCCGTAGCCGCGCGACCCGCCCGAGCTCGAGCCCGAACGAGTAACCGACCTGATCGAGGTGCTTCGCACGGCCGCGCTGCGGAAGCGCATCGACAAGTCGGTTAACGAGCCGTTCGGAGTGGCGGCGCGGGAACTCGACCGCGGTCGTCTCGGGCGCTGCCGCGTAGGTCTTCGCCGGCCGCCCCGCCCCCGGACCGCTCCGTCCACTCCGCCGCTCGAACCCGGCGATCACAAGACCTGCGTCGACGAGCCGCTCGAGGCGCCAGCGCGCGACGCTCCGTGAGATGTCCAGGCGCTCTGCAACGTCGTCGGCAGTCAGCGGCTTCGGCGCACCGCGTACGAGGAGAGCGGTGCTGCGGAGCGCCGGATCCCCGAGTGCGTCGAACCGGTTCACGTTGCTGACGCTAGCACTCGATTCGCACGACGCCCTTTCTATTTGTAATCTTTTTGTCGAAAGAACAATCGGACGAGCGAGGAGGGTTCAGATGAAGTGGGCTGCGTTGATCACCTGGGTGCTGACCGCGGGAGGCGGGTTCGTCCTCCTGTCGATCTGGCTGGCCCGGGGCGGGATGAAGTCGCACGCGGCCGGGAACCGCATCAAGCCACCGCTGATCATGAGCCATTTCCTCTTGGCGGCGACCGGCCTGGTCCTTTGGATCATCTACGTCGTCAACGACTCGAGCACCCTGGCGTGGATCGCGTTCGTCCTGCTGCTCGTCGTCGCACTCCTCGGCTTCACGATGTTCGGTATCTGGCTGCGCCGGCGTCAGGCGGGCGCGGGCGGCGCGACGTCCGACACGCCGGCCGAGCAGCACTTCCCGATCGCAGTCGTCGGCCTGCACGGCCTGCTCGCGGCGACGACCCTCGTCTTGGTGCTGCTGGCAGCCGCCGGCGTCGGCAGCTGACGATGAAGCTCAGCTACCTGATCCGAGGGCTGCCGGGCCACCCGCTGCACCCACCGTTGACCGACGTCACGATCGGCACCTACAGCTTCGCCACCGTCGCCGCGTTCATCAACGTGATCGGTCTCGTCGATCGCAGCGCCGCGGTGGCGTGGTGGCTCGCGCTCGTCGTCGGGTTGTGCTCGACCGCGCTCACCGCGACGACCGGCTTCTTCGACTGGATCGAGATCGAATGGGGCAGCCCGACCTGGAAGACGGCGACGTGGCACCTCACGGCGATGCTCGCAGCGTCAGGCGTGTTCCTCGTCGCCGCGCTCGTCGGCCATCACGACTACGTGAAAGGGACGATCGGGGCCGGCTCGTTCGTTCTGACGGTGATCGGCTTCGCGCAGCTCACGCTCGGCGGCTGGCTCGGCGGGGCGATCGTGTTCAGACATGGGATGCGTGTGATTGCGGAAGACTGACTCAGGCCAGCATGCGAGCCCAGACGTTGTCCAGGATCGTGGCGGTGGTGCTCCAGAGCATGACCGTCCCGCCGAAGTTGAGCGCGCCGGCCGAGAACACGCGGGCGCCGGCCGCCGTCTCGTAGTACGTCATCTGGGCCGTGCGCCCCGGGCCGAAGAGATCCGGGATCTGCGCCAGCACCTGTGTCCCTGGCGGCGAGGCCGGGCCCGTCGCGTCGATCTCGATCCCGTAGCGGCCGAATGTCGATCCGTTGCCGAGCCCCGTGTTCACAAAGAGCCACGGGGCGACGTCGGCTCCGGTCACGATGAACGGCTGCTGGTGCTGGCCGCGATCGTTGGCGATGTATTGCGCGCCGAGCAGTGAGCTCTCGGGCCGGTTCTTGTTGCGCCACTCGGTGATCAGATGAACTTTCGACCCTTCGCGCACGACCTGGCGGAAGAAGTTGTTCGCCGACAGGAAGATCAGCCGCCCGCCGAGGTCGCGGAAGCCTTCGATCATGTCGAACAGGCGCGAGGTGACGTACTCCGTGTGGCCGGGGAAGATGATCAGGTCGTACGCGGCGCGCAGCGCGGCAGCCGACGCGAAGTGCTCGATGTCCTCGTCCGCGTACATGTCGACCGCGTGACCGCGCGACGTCAGCCATAGCTGGAACTGCAGGTCGTAGCTGCGCCAGCGATACGGAACGCCGCGGCGCAGATGAGGCCGCGTTACCTTGACGCGCTTCTGCGCCCACACCGCGTACCACGTCCCGCCCAGGCCGTCGCCGTTCTCGTCGTAGAAGTTGTAGGCCTGCCAGGTGGTGGTCGGCATGACTGCGGCGACCCGCTGGGTCGGTGCTGCAGGCCGGATCACGATCGGCGCGAACCCGAGATGCCCCGACGGGCCTTCGAGCCGTGCGGTGTGGACGCCGGTCGTGAGCGTCGTCGGCAATCGGATCGTGAACGACCCAGGCTTGCTCCGGTGCCCGGTCAGATCCAGCCGCTGCGGCGGTGCGACGGGTACGCCGTTCATGAGCGAGTTGGAGTAGGTCGGCACCGTCTCCGGCCCACAGTGGAGCAGTGTCAGCGTCAGCCAGGGCGCGTCGCAGAGCACAGAGAGGTGGACGGTCTCGCCCGGCACCGCGCTGCGGCGGTCGAACGTCGCTTCGACGTCGAGCACGCGGACGACGGCCTGCGCCAGGACCGGGCCTGGGACCTCACCGACGTCTGAGCGGACCCGAAGGATGTACGACCCGGGAGCCATCGACGGCGGTGGATTCCACGGAATGCGGTTGACGCCGCGCCGGAGGAACATCGGCGTGCGGCTGTTGACGACCGCACCGGCTCCGTGCCGGTTCACGACTTCGAAGAACGCGCTGGTCTCGGCGCGCGAGTCGACGGTGAGCTCCGCGAAGCGCCTGCCGGTGGAGCTCCTCGGGTTGATGGTGGCGAAGTGCTGCCTGTCGCCGAAGAACGCCAGCCCGCCTGAACGAACGGCGATGCGTCGCACCACGCTCTGGGCGCCCGCCTTCTCCGCCGCACGCGCCAACGGCGCCCATGCGTCGGCCCCGAGACCGATCAACGCGGCCCCGACGGCGCGCCGCATGAGTCCAAGCCGAGTGAAGCGGGGCGTTCCTGCTTGTTCTGCGGACGACCCCACCGTAGAGAGCGTAGCCCCGAACCCGGCTTCCTCAGCCGAGGATCTGCCCGGCTATGGCGCGACGGGCTCACCGACGCGGCTCTGCAGCCAGCCGGTCAGCAGCTGCGCCGGCATCGGGCGAGCGAGATAGTAGCCCTGCGCCTGGTCGCAGCCGAAGTCACGGAGCCGATTCCAGGCCACCTCGGTCTCCACTCCCTCGGCGACGACCGTCAGGTTGAGGCTGTGCGCGAGGTCGATTGTCGACTGGACGATCGCTGCGTCGTCCGAGTCGGTCTCGAGATCCTGGATGAACGAGCGGTCGATCTTGATCTCGTCGATCGGCAGCCGCCGGAGGTGAGTGAGCGACGAATACCCGGTCCCGAAGTCGTCGAGCGCCAGACCGACACCGTGGCTGCACAGCTCTTCGATGTTGTTGTGCATGAGCGTCGGATCGGTGACCAGGTAGCTCTCGGTGATTTCCAGCTTCAACCGGCCGGGGCGAACGCCCAGCTCATCGAGCAGCATCGCGATGTCGCGGGGGAGATCGGCGTCGAGCAGGTTCGCGATCGAGAGGTTGACGGCCAGCGGTACATCGATACCCGCGGCGAGCCAGCTCGCCTGTTGGACGAGCGCGGTCCGGGCGACGTGGAGGGTCAGGCCGCGGATCAACCCGTTCCGTTCGGCGATCGGCACGAAGGCATCGGGCGGAAGGAGCCCCCGCTCCGGGTGCTGCCAGCGGACGAGCGCCTCGACGCCGGTGATCGAGCCGGTGCGGACGTCGGCCTTCGGCTGGTAGTGCACGACGAGCTCGCCGCATGCGAGGGCACGCTCGAGCTCGCTCGACAGCTGAAGCGCCTGCCCGCCGCGGGGATCGACGGACGAGTGGTAGACGGACAACCCGGTGCGGTTCTGCTTCGCCTGGTACATCGCGATGTCCGCCAGCCGCAACAGCTCGTCGGCGGTCGTGCCGTGCTCCGGGAAGGCGGCGACACCGACGCTGGCGCGGACCTGGAGGCAGAGCCCGGCCACCTCGAACGGCGCCGTCAGCGTGTCGCGGACTCGGCGCCCGAGCTCGCCCACGTCGCCGGTCTTCGTCCGCGGTGCGTCGACCAGGACAGCGAACTCGTCGCCGCCGAGCCGCGCGATCTGGTCGCGCTCGCGCAACGCGCCACGAAGCCGCGTACCGATCTGCCGTAGCAGAGCATCGCCCGACGCATGCCCGAGCGTGTCGTTGATCTCCTTGAAGCCGTCGAGGTCGAGCAGCAGGACGGCGACGCGAGCGTCGCGCCCCGCGATCGTCTCGCCGAGAGACGCGAAGAAGCCACGCCGGTTGAGGAGGCCGGTCAGCTCGTCGTGATCTGCCTCGAAGCCACGTTCAGAGACGCGGCGGCGCGCGCGGGCGAAGAGGGCGATCGCGATCAGCATGCCGATCGCCGCCGAGAGAACGATGAGACGAGCGGCGAGAATCGCGTGCTGTTCCGCGCTTGCACGACGCACCTCGGTCGTCGCGATCGCACGCGAGAACATTCGGTTGATCTGGTCGAACGTCGGATCGACTTGGCGGTCGTCGACAATCGTCGCCGTCGGCACGTCGTTGTTGCGAAGCGCGGAGAGCTCGACCGCGACTGCGCGGTCGTAGCGTTGGAGGAGCGTCGAGATCCGCTGCTGCACCGGCGCGGCCCCCGCGTCGGTGGCCGCGACCTGAGCGAGCTTCGTCCGGATCGCGACGACGGCGCGCGCGAACGCGCCGGCGTCGGCCACGTCACCCCGCCGATGCGCGATCATCCGCCATTCGGCGGCACTTGCCGCGAACGCCGTCGCGTGCGCGTCGGCAAGGCGGAACTCGGTCTCGCGCGCCCGGTCGGTGCCGTGCCGGAAATGCCCGATCGCGAGCGTGGCCGTGCCGCCGATCACCGCGAGCACGGCCAGGAGCGCCAGCCACCGCAGACCCCAGGAGAGCCTCACCTGCCGGGTATCGGCAGCTCACGGCCAGGGATTGAGCCGCATAGACTCGCGCCCACTGCTATCGATCGAGGGGGACAGGGATGAGCGAGATCGAGAAGGCGCTGAGCGGGGTGCTTGGCGGCCAGAGCGGCGGGCTCGGTGGCATCCTCACCGGGGTCACGGGCGGTGGCGGCGGCGGAATGGTCGGCATGTTGATGCCGGTAGTCGGCGGCCTGCTCGCGGGCGGCGGGCTGCAGAAGATCATGTCCGGGCTCGAGCACCAGGGCGCGGGCCCACAGGCGAGCTCCTGGGTCTCGAAGGGCGAAAATCAGCCGGTCAGCGGCACGCAGATGAAGGACGCGCTCGGTGCGGACCAGCTCGCGAAAGTCGCCGAGAAGCTCGGCCTCTCCCACGACCAGGCGGCCGAGATCCTCGCCAAGGTGATCCCGCACGTGGTCGACAAGGCGAGCCCGGACGGTGTCATGCCGTCACAGGAAGCGGTCGACTCGACGGTCGGCGCGCTGGCGCAAGGGACTCCCAGCGCTGCATCGGCCTGACACCGCCGTGACCCTCGTCTGGTCGTGTGATGGTCAAGTAGGGCGCAACGGTTCGATCCGCGTCAGCGGGTTCTGAGAGCGAGGGCGGCTCCGGCCGCCCTCGCTGTTTTCGCCGACGCCTCGTGACTCGTGGGCATTCAGCCACACCGCGAGTCGGGCCTCACTCATCGGGCCGGAGACGAAGAACCCCTGCGCGAGGTCGCACTCGAGCGCGCGCAGCTCGTCGTAGACGTCCACGGTCGCCACGCCCTCGGCAATCACTTCCAGCCCTAGATTGTGAGCGAGGTCGATCGTCGACCGCACGATGGCCCCGTCGTCCGGGTTGCTCGTCATCGCCTGGACGAAGGACCTGTCGACCTTGATCGCATGGAGCGGCAGGCGCCGGAGGCGGGCGAGCGATGAGTACCCGGTCCCGAAGTCGTCGATCGCGACGCGCACGCCGTGGGCGCCGAGCCAGGTGAGCGCCGCCTCGACGAGCGCGCTGTCGAGCACCGCGGTGTGCTCGGTGATCTCCAACGTCAGGAGCTCGGGTGGCACATTGGCCTGCGCGAGCAGTGCCATAACCTCCCCGGGGAAGTCGTGGTCGAGCAGGTTCAACATCGACACGTTGACCGCCGCCGGCAGTTCGCGCCCATCCGCCCGCCACTGCCGCTGATGGCGGAGGACGTGCTCGAGCACATACCTCGTCAGGAGCCCGGCGAGGCCGCCGCGCTCGGCAGTGGGAAGGAACATCTCGGGATGGAGCAGGCCGTGCGTGGGATGTTCCCAGCGCACCAGCGCCTCGACAGAGGCGACCCGCCCGGACACCAGCTCCACCTGCGGCTGGTAGTACACGACTAGCTCCTCGGATTCGAGCGCACGACGCAGATCTCCGACGAGCACCAGCCGCGTCGGCGTGTGGTCGTCGTGATCCGCGTCGTAGAACGCGAAGCCACTGCCGGCACGCTTGGCCACGTACATGGCGACGTCGGCACGCTGGAGCAGCTGTTCGACCGAGTCGCCGTGTTGCGGAAAGACGGCGATTCCGATGCTCGCCTCGACGTGCAACGACAAGCCCTGAACGGTGAACGCGTTTCGCAGCTCGAGCTGAATGCGGGTGACGAGTTCCTTGGCGAGCCGCACATCGACGTCGGCGAGCAGGAAGCCGAATTCGTCGCCGCCGATCCGAGCCACGGTGTCCTCAGCGCGTGTGCACGACCGAAGCCGCTCCCCGAGCTCATGCAGCAGCGCGTCGCCTGCGTCGTGACCGAGTGTGTCGTTGATTTCTTTGAAGCGATCGAGATCCATCAACAGAACGGCGTACGACGTTCCGGTGCGCTGCGATCGCTTCAACGCCTGGCCGACCCGGTCGTGGAACAGAGTCCGGTTCGGGAGACCGGTGAGCGCGTCGTGGAGCGCCTGGTGGAGGAGCTTCGCCTCAGCATCCTTGCGCTCGATGAACTGCGCGAGCTGGCTCGCGATGACGGCGAGCGTGAGCTGCAGGTTGTCGTCCGGCTCGCGCAGGCCGGTGAACTCGAGCACCCCGAGCAACTCGGAGCGGAGGAGCACCGGCACGCCGAACGAGCCACCGGCGGCCTCATCCCAGGCCGAGGCGGATGTCGCCCAGACTCGCGCGCCGACACCGTCCCCGTCGCCGCCGGCCGGACCGTCGCCATCACGAAGCCGGGCACTGCCCGTCGCCCAGCCGAACGTCGCACACACCGCGTCCGTCACCCGCGGAATCACGCCCTCGACGGAGGTCGCGTCGGCTAGCACGCGCGCGACGCTTTGCTCGGCGAGGAGACGGAGCTCTGCCTGCTTCTTCTCGGTCACGTCCAGGAGGTAACCCTGCGTGAAGAGCGGCCGCCCCTCGTCGTCGTGGACGACCAAGCTCTCGTCCTGGACCCAAACCACGGCCCCGTCGGCGCGGATCAATCGGTAGTCGGCACGGAAAGGCGCACCGGTGTGGTTGCAGTAGTCGACAAGGTCGAGGACGCGCTCGCGATCGTCGGGGTGCAGGAGCTTCGCGAAGATTTCGGGGTCGCCGATCCACTCGTCTGGCGTGTACCCCAGCAGCGACTCGATCTGCGGGCTCGCGTAGATGCCGCTCGCCGTCTCCGTGAGCGCGTCGATGTACGTCACGAGGGGAACCTGCTCGACGAGCGTCCGGTATTTCGCTTCGGCGTGGCGCAACTGGTCGCGCGCAGTCGCACCCCGGCGAAGCCGCAGCCGGTCCAGCCGCAGTTGTGTGACGAGCCGTCGCACGGGCAACGCCTGGAATATCGGCCAATTGGGCCATTTGGCTTAGTACCGGGTGCCTGAGATGCCTGAACCGAGTGCTCATCGGCCGTGGGACTGCTTCCGAGGCAGCCGGCCGGCATCCGGGCGATCGCCGAGGAGTGGACGACGGCGTTTCCCGACTGGCGCTTCGACCTCCGCACGCTCGTCGCCGACGGCGATCTCGGGGCCGCGCACATGCCGTGCGCGGGCACGTTCGAGCGTCCGCTCTATGGTCTCCCGCCGACTCGGGAGGTCTACGACGAGGCCGGTATGTGGCGCCAGCTCGGTGTCTCATCGCCGGCGTGACGACCGGAGCCTCTATGACAGTGCTAAGCGATGCGGTAGCGGGTGTGCGTCGCAAACGGCGAGTGGATCACCTCGATCGGCTCGAGCCCGGGATCAGGTGCGACGTAACCGTCGAGCGAGAGAGACATGTGACATGTGGTTGCGCTCATGCTCAGTCCGACCACTCGGCGGCCGAAAACTCATCGCCGAACCTTCAGGGGATCAGGCTCGCAGGCGGCCTGATCACGCGGTCGAGCACGCCCTTGCCGTGTCGGACCTGGAAAATCATCACCGGGTTGAACGTCGGATCCCCGTGCTTGTCGAAGGAGAAGCTGCCGATGATGCCGCCGCGGATCTGGACCGACAGAAGATGCGCAGAGACCGAGGCTCGCGTGCCGTCCGAAGCCGCGATTGCGTCGAGCAAGACATCGGTCGCCTCGGCGACATACGCGGGACCACCCGACCCGAGTCGCGGCGGCCCGTACAGGTGCTCGATCTTGCGGCCAAGAGCCGGGAGACTGTCCTGCGGTAGGCCCGGCGTGCTCGCGTAGAAGCCGTCCGCCGCCGATCCTGCGGCCTTCGCCATGTCGTCCGTCGAGAAGCCGTCTGGTGCAATCAAGACTGTCGAAGCCGGAAGGACGCGACGGAGCGCGACGATGAGTGCGCCGCAGTCGGGACACTCGATGCCCGACAGGTAGACAGCGTCCGGCTTTGCCGCAGCGACGGCGGTGGCGAGCTTGTCGAACTGCGATTGGTCGGGCGACCATGATCGGCTGCCGACGATGCGGAGCCCGAGCTTCGTTCCGGCCGATCGGATTGCGGATGCCACGTTCAGGCCGTAGCTGCTCCCGTCGTCGAGCAGAAACCCGCGGCGGTGGCCGAGGCTCTTCGCAAGCATGGCAAGGGCTACGCCCTGAGCGTCGTCGGGAGAGATCACACGGGCGTAGTTGCGGGCGCCCGTCGGGTAGTAGCGCCGTGGCTCGTTCCGTGCGGTTCCACCGCCCGCATGCGTCAGCGCGACGTCGGTATTCGTCGGGCTCACGAGGGCGACCGCACCACCCTTCGCCGCGTTCAGAATCGGCAGCTCCGCCTCGGAGCAACCCGAGTTCCAGGTGCCGATCACGCCGACCACGGATGCGTCGGCCGCATATGCGCGGGCGTTCGATGCGCACTTCGCGAACGCGCCGCTACCGGCCTGCGGACTCGAGTCGTCGCACGCCTGGTAGCCGACCGCGAATCGACCGGCCCGAAAATGACGACGCCGAAGGACGTACTCGATTGCGCGCTGGAAGTTCAACGTCTTGTCGCGGAACGAGAAGAACCGGAGAGGGAAGTCGGACGCGATCAGCACCTGCGGCGCAGCGGTGCCGTGGATCACAGGTGCGCAAAACGACCCCGGAACCGGCAGCACGCCGGCACTGTCGGCGCGCGCAGCCGCGACAAGGGTCCCCACAAGTACGGCGATCAGTAGCGACCGAGTCACCGTCACACAGACGAGTATCCGACTGCCGCCGTGCCTGCGCAACGGTGTCGTCGGATCAGTCGACGCTGACCCAGACGGCTCCGGCTCCGACCGCGATGCCGCTGGGGGTACCCGGAAGGACGACGTCCTGCTGGACGCGGAGCGTCTCCGGATCCACCCTCGTCACCGAGCCGTCTGCGCTTGCGACCCAGATGCTTCCGAAGCCTGCTGCGACGGCGGTCGGATGGACACCGACGGAGGCGCTGCCCGTCGGCTCATTCGTCTTCGCGTCCACTGCCCACACCTTGTTCCCGTCGGAGTCCACCACCCAGAGGCTGCCGAACCCGAAGACGACTGCGGACGGCGCGAACGGAAGTGCGATCGTCCCTTCCGACGATCCCGTTGACGCATCCAGTCGCCGAATGCTTCTCCCGCCCGCGAGCCATACCGACCCTCCACCGATTCCAAGGCCGGTGCAGCAGCCGAGCCCGCCGACGTCGCCGTGCAGACGACTGGGAGCGATGCGCTCTGCTGTCCCCTTACCCGTCGCCCAGACCTGATGTTCCCGCGCCGCGACCCAGCTGACGACGCCCCCGATCAACGGGCTTGCCGATCGCGGTAGGGCGATCGTTCGTAGCACGGATCCCGACCCAGGGTCCAGTTCGGTGAGCGTGTCGTCCGCACTCGATACCCACAGTCGTCCGTTCGAGACCGCGACCGAGATCGGAGCTGCGCCGGCCGGAAATTTCGACCGCTGCTTCCGCGTCGTCGGGTCGATGCTCGAGAGCGTCTGCTCGTTCGCGTTCAGGACCCAGACCGCCCCGTCGCCCACGACGCTCGCCATCGGGGTGTCGCCGACCGTAACGTCTGCGACTACCTTCGCGTCGGCTGGTCGCAGCACGGCGACGGAGTTCGCCACCACGACCGGGGTCTTGCTACCGCCGCGCGTCAGGAGAATCGCCGCGGCTCCGGCTGCGGCTGCGATTGCGACCACACCGAGCATCCACCGCCGGCGGCTGTGCGTCTCGATCGTCCGCACCGAGGGGAACGCGCTCTGAAGTCCGGCCGCCTCGAGCTGGAAAAGCCGCACCGGCCGATCGAGATCCTTCAGTCGGCGTGCACCAAGATCCCGCAGCCGCACGTCCGGCGGCAGCTCGTCCTCGATGAGACCCCGGGTCGTCTCCGACACGAGGATCTGCCCGCCGTGACCCGCGGCCATGATCCGCGCGGTTCGATGGATGCCGAGACTCACGTAGCGGTCGCCGCCGATCGCCGGCTCGCCGGTGTCGATGCCCATCCGGACCCGCACCGTCGAACCAGCAGGCCAGGGCTCGCTGGCGAGCGCACGCTGGGCGGCGACGGCAGCGACGGCAGCGTTCGTCGCCCGCGCGAACGCGAAAAAGAATCCGTCGCCCTGCGTGTCGATCTCGCGCCCCTCCGACGCGCTTACTGCGGCGCGCACGATCTCCTGATGGCGCGCGAGAACGTCGCGGTACCGTGTCGCGCCCAGTGAGCTGAGGAGACGAGTCGAGCCCTCGACGTCGGTGAACAGGAACGTGACAGTGCCGGTCGGCAGCGCGAACGTCGTCGGCGCCGGCGATGACGAGCCACGCCCTCCCTCGTCCTGCATGTCTTCCGAGTATGACGCCGACGGACAGCGACGACCACGGCCGTGACGACTGTCGGGATGCTGACACTGCGGGCGTCAGGGCGGCGAACGACGCGCGACCGCTTCCTTCCTAGCCTCGGGATGTGCTCGTTCCCCAGACAAAGAAGGAGGCATCACCGATGCACAAGCACTTCCTCATCTCCTCGATCCTCACCATCGTCGTTTCAGCAGTCGTGGCCCAGGCGGCCCTTGCAGGCGGCGAGTCGAAGAACCAGGTGCCGTTCACGCGGCAGATCACCGCAATCCCGTACGACCCGTCCGACGTCGTCTCGAGGTACCTCGCCCGTCAGCAGGGCTCGGCAACGCAGGGCGAGGCAAAGAGCGAGTTGCCGTTCACGCGACAGGTGACCGCAGCCGCGAGCGACCCGTCCGACGTCGTCTCGAGGTACCTCGCCCGTCAGCAGGGCTCGGCAACGCAGGGCGAGGCAAAGAACGAACTGCCGTTCGTGCGCCAGGTCAGCGAGAGCGCAACCGCGTCTTCGTCGCGCGGCGGCTTGGATTGGGCGCTGGCGATCGGGGTCGTGGCGGCCGTGCTGGCGATCGGCGCCGGCGTTGGCCTTCCGCGGCACAGGGTTCCGCGGACGACCTAGACGTCGTGCGCGGGCTGGGGGCGAAGGAGGGCGGCCGGAAGGCTGCCCTCACTTCGCGCGGCGAGCAAGGTCCGCTACGTCGACGATGCGGATCCGCCCGCGGCTCAGCTCGATCGCACCGCGCTTCTCCTCGTCGCGCAGAACCTGGTTGAGCGTCGCTCGCGACGTGCCCACCAGCTCCGCGAGCGTCTCCTGGGTGAGCAGGACCAGGGGCCCATCAACTCCCGGATACAGCACGGCGAGCGCGACGAGCCGGCGCCGGACACGCTTCTTGACCGGTACGTACAGCGCTTCGAGCAGCAGCTCGTTCAGCGTTCGCACCTCGTTCGTCAGAAAGCGGAAGAGCATCTCGTTGATCGTCGGGTGTCTCGAGCGCACGCGTTCGAAGTCCTCGCGGTAGACCGCCATCGTCTCGGCGTCTTCAAGGGCCGCAACGGTCGCGGCGCGCCGTGGATGCTCGGCAACGAGCGCCATCTCGCCGAAGCTGTCTCCCGGCCCGCGGACGGCGATCGTCGCCGTGTCGCCGAGCGGGGTCATCACCCGTACCGCGAAGCGGCCGCGCTGCACGAGGTGCAGGGAGTCGCCGGGATCGTCACGGTGGAACACGACCTCGTTGCGCGAGAAGCGGCGCCGGCGCGCGAACTGCAGCAGCTCGCGAACCTGCTCCGCCGGAACGCCGTCGAGGAGCCGCCACTCCACACGGCGATCCTCTCAGGTCCGCATCGCTGCGCCCGTCGTGGTTGGTTCCTTACTTAGAGAGAAACCCGCCGTTTCCGGCGGGTTTCGCAGTGGGCGGTACTGGGCTCGAACCAGTGACCCCCAGCTTGTCGATCGCGTCCGGGCTCCTGCCGCCTGTCGCCGCGTGTGGCCGTTCTGTGCATTCAAACCATCTCGGCAATCTTCGCCTTGTTATTGGTCGCCAGCTTCGGCCGCCTGACTTTTCCAGCGTCTTTCCATGGAGTGACGTCAACGCGAGAGCTAGGTCGATGGAGCGATGACTTCAACGATCACCGGAGGGCGCACCGCGAAAGGGGAGACCACGCTCGTTGGTGGTCTCCCCTTTTCTCCTTCGACGCTTCGAGGGACGGCCCGCGACTGGATCAACCGTGATGCTCACACCGACGGTGCCTCGGCCGGCACGTAGTCGCCGCCGCGCTCCGCGCCGACGGCTGGGACATTCGTACGCTCGCCGAGGTCTATGGGGTCAGAGAGTCGACTGTTCCCGGACGTCGAGTGGCTTGAGCGGTGCCCGACCGAGGGGTGGGAAATCCTGACGAAGGACACGGATCAGGTTCCGGCCAGCTGAGATCGAGGCGCGTCGGACGCACGGTGCCTCTGACCCTGCGTCCGGGCTAGTCGACGATCTCGACGAAGACCTCGTTGCCCTGCGTGCGTTGCGCCGCCTCCCACGCCCGTAGGCGAAGGAAGGTCGCCAATCTCATTCCGTCGCTGCTGTACGAGCCAAGGATCTGGACGAGGAGACGGTCCTCATCGACCTGCGTGACGACGAGGGCGGTCTCCTGGCTCAGGTCGTTTACGAGCTGTTGGAGCAGGTTCGGGTCGCTGATCCTGATGTGAGGCATGCCGCAGTCGCTCAGTTTGGGTGTGTGCGCCGAAACGTTGTTTTGTTGCTTCCGAACTCTCGTTCGGAGCAGGCCGGGCAGTAGAACGCGAGGGCCGGAGGCTCACCAGACTCAGGCTCGTCTGTGCGGAAGGCCCGCCATCCTTGCCAATACAGGCCGCTCGAGTTCGTGCGCTCGGCGCAATGGATGGTCGTGCTGTTCCTGTGGTGATCCCGGCCGCTCGCGTCCGCTTGCTCCCCCATGGGCGCATCGTGAGGGGCCTAGTCCTGCGTCGCTATCGACTGCCGGGCTGATTTGTCGCCACTTCCGGTGTGGCTCGAACGAGGGACGGCCACCAACACACAATCGCGTTTTGGGATACTCGCGGCCATGGGCGAGATCGATCCGCTGGGGACTCGCCAGGACGCTCTTGACGCGTTCCTCGACCAAAAGGTTGAGGAGGGATACGCGATCGAAACCCGCACAGACACCCACGCCATCGTGTCGCGGCGACCGAAGGGCCTCAACCGCTTCACCGGAGGCGCGGATCCGGGTCGGTTCGTCGTTGAGGTCGACGAAGACGGGGTCGCCACGATGCGTCCCGCTGAGCCGCGGCGCAGCTAGGCATCACTCTAAAGCGTGTGCGCTCGCGAGTTCGACCTTCGAAGACGAGACATTCGCGCTTCCTTGCCAGCGGATCCGGTGGGGGAGCACCGAGGTCTTGGCGAGCGACGATGACGCCTTCAACTCGACTGCGTGATCACTGCGAGGTGACGGAATACGATCTGTCGGTTCTTCCCTGGCGTCGTCGCGACCGTCGGGCTCGCCTGGGCTTTGAATGAACTCCCGCTCGCCCTCCCGAGCGAAACAGACCCGCCTCCGCAGGCCTTACGGCCGGGGCGAGAGCTTTTGTACTTCGAGAGAGACCTCGCGCAGGGCATCCTCGAGCGCCTCGATGCGAGCGACAAGATCTTGGACGGCAAGTGAGGTCGGCGTCGTCGATAGCGACGCGCTTCCCCATTCGGGCCGCGCCTTGCTGCCCGGGAGCAAACGGTTTATGCGCTCCATCAAGGGATCCAGCAATGTTTCCGGTGAACTGCTCAGTTTCACGACCGTCCTCCGTCTTCTCGTGACCAAAGCCTATCTCAATGAAACGTAGGATCCGCACCCGGGCTGCGACTGATCTCAAGCTTCGGTTCACTTCGACAGGTTCAAAGCTCCACGGGCCTGCGAAAGGCTGGACCGTGATCCAGAAGGAGACGCGGAGTCCGGAGCAGCTCCCTCGATACACTCCGCGGTGGAGCCGACGTGAAGCGTCCGAGTGGGCCTTCTAGCCCGGACGTTGCCAGTACAGCTCGCGCCTCCATCAATGCGGCGGTAGCCGCGGATCGAAGGTTTGGCATGACCAAACGGATCGAGCAGTCCCCTAAGCAGGCGCACCACGACGCACGGTGGGCCGACCGGCTACACGCTGTGAGCGAGCCGTCGCTTCCAGTCGAGGCGCCCGCAACGCCCATCAGTTCGCCGCCGACGCTCGTGCTGGTCGGAGGAACCGACTTCGTCCCAGATACCGTCGACGTACCCGCGGAGGCCTAGAGAGTGCGGACCGCGATCGTCTCCACCTTCCCGCCCCGCGCGTGTGGGATCGGCGCATTCGCCGCCGACCTGCGAGGAGCGCTGCACGGAACGGGGGCGCTCGAGGTGGTGGATCTCGTCGCGGTCGTGCACGAACCGTCAAGCCCCCAGCGGCGCGGACTCCTTGCGACGATCGCCCAGGCGGTCCGAGGCGACTACGTCCGAACAGCCCGAATGCTGGGGCGGCTCGATGTCGATGTCGTGCTGCTCCAGCACGAGTACGGGATCTTCGGCGGCCGTGACGGCGAATACGTACTCTCGTTTGCCCAGGAGCTGGCCCAACCGCTCGTTGTAACCCTGCACACAGTGCTGTCCGAGCCAACGCCGCACCAAGCGGAGGTGTTGACGGCGCTGTGCGGCGAGGCGGAACTTGTGATCGTCATGACGGACACAGCGCTTCGACTGCTCGTCGATTCGGGGACGTGCCCCGAGGCGAAGGTTCGCGTCGTCCCGCACGGCGCGCCCGCGCGTCTGATCGCGCGCGCAGCCGGCGTACGCGACGCCAGGTCGGCCGGCGCACCTGCGCGTGATGAAGGGTTCCGACTCTCGACGTTCGGCCTCATTTCGTCCGGCAAGGGAATCGAGACGGTCATTGAGGCCCTCCCGGAGGTGGTTGAACGGCATCCGGACGTCGTCTACACGATCGCCGGTCGAACGCATCCGGACGTCGAGCGTCGCGAAGGTGAGCGATACCGCTTGATGCTCGAGCGGCGCTCCTTCGAGCTCGGCCTCGGAACCCACGTCGTCTTCGACGACCGGTTCCTCTCCGTCGACGAGCTCGCGGTCTTGCTCGGGCAGACGGACGTTTTCCTAACCCCGTACGCAAGCCGTGAGCAGATCGCCTCCGGCGCGCTGACGTTCGCGCTGTCCGCCGGCTGCGCCGTAGTTTCGACGCCCTACTGGTACGCGCAGGACATGCTCGCCACCGGTGCTGGGCTCCTTGTGCCTTTCGGAGATTCGGCCGCCTTCGCGGAAGCCATCTGCACCTACCTCGAGCAGCCAGACGGGCTCGCGTTGGCACAAGAAGAAGCGCGGCGGGTCGGTTCGACGCTCGCGTGGCCCGCCGTCGCGGAAGCTACGGCTTCCGTGTTGGCGGAGGCGCGCGTACTTGCCCCGAGACGACGGCCCGCGGGCATCGCGGAACTCCATCTCACGAGCCTGCGCACCGACCACCTCCTGACACTCGTCGACGACGTCGGCGTAGTGCAGCATGCACACGGGATCATTCCTAACCGCAATAGCGGCTACTGCGTCGACGACGTGGCCCGGCTCGCAGTCGTCTCGCTCGCGCTCGCCGAACGCGGGAACGAACAAGTCTGGACAGCAAGCCTCTACCGCTCGCTCGCCTTCCTCCGTGCAGCCGCCGGAGACGGTGGAATGCGCAACTTCATGAGCTACGACCGCCGCTGGCTCGACGACCCGCACATTGGAGACCACGTCGGCCGGTCGATTTGGGCGCTTGGCGATATCCTCGCCACCGCATGGATCCCGGCCGTCGTTCGGCCGGCGGGCGACCTACTCACCCAGCTCATCGGCACGCTCACTGTCGATGTCTCTCTGCGAACGGCCGCCTACACCGTGCTCGGCCTCTCTCGGATGGACTCCGACCGGCTCGAACCGGCCGCCCACGAACTGCTCGCACGGCTCGTCGAGCAACTCGGTGACGCTCATGAGCGCACTGCCTCCGACGATTGGTGCTGGTTCGAGGAAACGCTGACCTACGACAACGCGCGGCTGCCGCAGGCGCTCCTCTCGGGCGCCAACGCGCTCGGTCGAGGGGACCTCGCGGAACGCAGCCTCGATTCACTGAGGTGGCTCGGCAACGAGTGCGGACTCGACGGAGATCATCTTCGGCTTCCCGGGCATCTGGGACGACGCAGGGGCGAGCCTGCGCCGGGAGCCGGAGACGAACAACCGATCGACG
>DASXOW010000114.1:0-10022 GCA_036493955.1 Gaiellaceae bacterium | reverse complement strand
GCGAGCAGGGTGAACCACGGGATCGACCGCAGCGCGATCACCGCGCCGAGCAGCGCCATCGCGTGGCGGTCGTCCTCCCCGCCCGCGTGGAAGTCGGCGGGTGACGCGGGCGCGAGCGCCGCGAACTGCGGTGTGAGCCGCAGCAGAAACACGGCGACGACCGCCACCGGCACCATGGCGAGAAGCCCTCCGCCGAGCCCGATCGCCGCGATGAACACCCCGGTGACGAACGCGCCGAGCGCGTAGCCGGTGTTCCCGCCGATGTTGAAGTACGACATCCCGCTCGCGCGCTTCCGGCCGCTCGCATAGGCGGCGTACTTCGCGCCCTCGGGATGGAACGCGGCGACGCCGAGCCCGCCGGCGAAGATGAGCACGAGGACGAGCGGGTACCACGGGGTGACGGCGGCGATGCCAACCCCGACCGCGGCCAGGATCGTCCCGCCGGGAATCAGCCACAGCGCGCCGCGACGGTCCGACCAGAGACCGAACAGCGGCTGCACGAGCGACGACGACACGGTCGACGCGAGCAGGAGCATCGCTGCGAACGCGTAGTTCAGGTCGAACCGGTCGGTCAGGAATGGGATCAGCGCCGGCACGCTGCCGGAGGCGAAGTCGACTGCGAAGTGGCCGCCGGAGAGCGCGGTCATCGCCCGCCGGTCGATGCCGTCCCGCATGGAACGGAGGCTAGCTGTCGGTTTGCGTCAGCCGCGGTGGACGATTTCGCAGTTCTTGGCGACCTTGTCGTGCTTGTCGGCGTAGACGGTGTCGCGGCCGGTGCCGCAGTCGATCGAGTCGACCGTCTTGTCACGCGCCCGCACCACATCGTTGCCCGGACCACCAAACACCGTGTCCGCACCCAGCCCCGGGATCAGCAAGTCGTTGCCCGCCCCACCAAGCAACCGATCCTTCCCCGCCCCACCGTTCAACGTGTCGTTCCCCCCCAACCCCGACAGCACATCGTTGCCGCCACGGCCGTTCAACACATCCGCATACGCCGTCCCCGTCAACCGATTCGCGCCGGCGGTCCCGTTGATCGTCTTCCCTTTGTGCGGCTTGGGCAGAGGCGGCGGAGGGGGCGGCGGACCCGAACCACCCGCAACCTGCAACGTCACCGTCGCCGAGTTATCCGACGGATCCGACTCCCGATCCGCCGTCGCCGTCGCCGTAATCGACTGCGCCCCCGACCCCGACACGGTCACACCGAACTTCACGATCGTCGACGTCCCATTCGCGACGGAGTTGAAGTTGCAATCGACCGACACCGTCCCGACACAGCCGGAGCCGCGCTCGTAATACGGCGGACCGACCAGCTTCATCGTCGACGGCAGCGAGAACAACAAATGCGCGTTGTTCCCGTTCCCGCCACCGTGATTGTCGACCGCCACCACGAAATCGACCTCAGAACCCGCAGCCGGCGACAAGTTCGACACCGATGACCACTGCACCCGCATATTCGGAGGCAACGCACTCCCACTCCCACCACCACCGATCGGACAGGTCGAACCAGTGACGACCGGCGAGGGAAGCGAGGTGGACGCGTTGAAACCGCCTGCGTTCTCGCCGAAAGCCGTCCCGCGAACCGTGCTGCCGACGTCCGAGCACGTGAGCGTGTAATTCGACCCGTCTGCGCCGGCGATCGTGGAGCATGGCCCGCCACTCGAACCGCAGCGCAGCCATCCGTACTCGAACGACGGCGAACCGCTCCACGTTCCGCTCGTCGCAATCGACATCGTCGAACCGGAGGTCGGCGATCCACTGATCGTCGGCGCCGCCGATGCGATTGGCCACAGAGAGACAACCGGGTCGGTCGGCGCGGACAGGAAGCCACCGCTAACGCCGGTGCCGTCCAACTGCACCCGGAGGTAGAAACCGAGGTCGGCCGACGTAGGTGTGTACGTCGAATCGGTCGCGTTGGGGATCGAATTGCACAAGTTCGACGGCTGGCAGCGCGCCCACTGGAACGTGACGGTGGTACCCGGCGTGCCGATCCAAGCGGGGACACTCGTCTCGAGCTGCTCCCCTACAACCGCCGCTCCGGTGATCGACGACGTGTTTATCGGGTGTACTGGAAACGCCGGAGTGTCGGAGCTCCACGACAATCGCCGGAGCTGAGCGGCTGCGAAAGGCGCGTGCGGGTTCAACGGATGCACGTTCGAGCCGTCGGCACTCATGACGTCGATCGTGCTGCCGCCGGAGCCGGCGAACGCGATCTGAGTGCCATCGGGCGACCAGGCCGGCGCGAACGCGGAGCCGGACGACGTCAACGCGTGCGCGTTCGCCCCGTTCGCGTCGACGACCCAGATCGCGTAGGGACCAGTCCCGCGGACGAACAACAGCTTGCTGCTGCCCGGCGACCACGCGATCGCTCCGCCGATCCCGGTGGGATCGGCGAGGTCACCGAGCGAGGTGAGCTGCGTCTGATTGGTCCCGTCGGTGTTCATCGTCCAGAGATCGGTCGCACCGCTCGTCGTTTTCAAATAGGCGATCTTCGAGTTGTCCGGAGCCCAAGCCGGGCTCGCGTTTGCACCGGCCGCCGCGAGCTGTGTGACCGGGGGCCCGGTCAAGATGTCCTCCTTGACCAGCTTCCCGAGGGACGGGCGATAGAACACGATCGTCCGCTCGTCCGGAGCCCACGCCGGCTCACTTGCGTCGCTTCCTGTCTCGATCAGATGCTGTCCCGTGTAGGCACCGTCGGAGTGAATGGACTGGTAGTCGTCGGGACCGGTCGGCTTGGCGAGGAGCGTGAGGCCGGACTGTGAGAAGACGGGCTGGGAGTAGCCGGTGATCTCGCTGACCGCGTCACCGTCCGTCACGTACGCGCCGCCGCTGAAATCGAACGCGATCGTGCCGATCGAGTCGGTAGGGCCGAGCGCGAGCGGCCCGTGGCCCGTCTCGTCGTTGTCCACGGCACTGGAATTCGACTGCTGAAGCCCCTGCGCCCGGGTCTCGAGATCTGCGGTCAGGTCAGCTGGCGTCGCCGAGGGCGACTGCTGGAGCAGGAGTGCCGCCGCACCCGCGACCTGCGGGGTGGAGGCAGATGTGCCGGTGAACCCGGACGTTCCACATCCCGCACTCCCAGGTGTCGCCGCACCGTACGTATCGGTCGAGACGCTGTCGTCCGCAGCGATGTCCGGCTTCGTTCGGCCGTCAATCGTCGGTCCGACCGAGCTGTACCACTCGAAGGCGCCGGTCTGCCAGCACACCGCACCGACCGCAAGGGTGTCTGCAGACGAGCCGGGCTCAGTGACGCTCTGGGTCACGGGGTCCGCGATCGGGCCGGCACCGGTCACGAACAGATCGATCAACGGATCGTTCGCGACGCTGAACTTGAGGATCGACGCCGCGTATGTGACCGTCGATCCGGAAGTATTCGTGAAGCACGCCTCCTCGACGGGAGGCGCCGGGCCGTTCGCCTGGTCGTTCGCCGACGATGCGACGGTCACGCCGTCGCTGACGCGTTTCACGACGAGGTCGAAGTCTTCGGTTGTGACGGGCCAGGCGTCCCACTTCATTCCCACACATGACTCACCTCCGGCGGCGACGCTGAACTGCTCACCGGTCACTCCCGGGTCGAAGTCGTTCACGAATGGCTGGCTCGCGTCGGGCGTGAAGTATCCGGCCCAGTGGTTCAGGCGGTAGTTGCCGGCGGAGTTCACCCAGAGGACGCCATGCGCTCGGGCGTCGGCGACGATCGCGTCGGGCGTACCCGGCTCGCCGGTCCCGTCGCCGCGGCTCGTGTCGAACCACGAGACCGAGTGGCTGACGATCTTGATGCCGTGCGCGACGACGTACTGCTCTGCCTGTGCGAGCCCGACTTCGTCGGTGACGCAGATCAGCGTGAGGTCTGCGGCCGGCGCCATCTGGTGGATAAGCTCTGCAACCGCAGTCCCGTGCTCGGTCGCAGTCCCGAAGTTTCCGCCGCAGTCGTCGACCGTGCTCACCGACGCGGGCAACGAGGTGCCGAGCAGCGACGCATAGCCTGCGAAACCGAGGTCGACGATCGCCACCTTGACACCCGTTCCGGTCAGGCCGGCCGTGTGCCATGCATCCGCATCGGCAAGCGCGACGCCTTCGTCGACCGCATCCACCTCGTGAATGAACGGCGCGCGAACGCGCTCGATCCGCGCGTCACTCGCAAGCTTCGTGAGAGCCGACGGCGGGACGAGCGCGTCACTGAGGTCGCCAACCGCGGCCTCGACCGATCCGCCTGCAGCCGCGACTGCCTGCTGCGCTGCCGCCGAGGCTCCCGGATTGGCAACGACGACCACGCCGACTCGCCCGGCTCGGCTCGAGAGCCCTTCGTTGTCGGCAACCGCGACCGCTTCGGTACGACCGGCCGAAGCCTGCTCGTCTGCGACAACCGCCAGGCGCGAATCCAGCTTCGGCGTCGTCGACCGTGGGACCTCAAACCCGCTGGTCGCAGATCGTGCGGTCGCCCCGCCGGCCACGCACGTGCCCATCACCGCGCAGGCGAGTGCCGCCAGCGCCAGCCGCCATCCGCTCATCCGGCTCTCATCCCTGCTGACTTTAGTTCTCTGAGGGCGCGAGTCAATCGTCGAGCGACTCGACGAGCAGCGTCGAAACGTCGACCACGCGCAACTGCTTCCCGCTGGCGCGGACGCCGTCGTCGAGCATTACGGTGCAGAACGGACACGCGACCGCCAACGTCTCCGCCCCGGTCTCGGCTGCCTGCCTGACGCGCTCCTCGTTGATCGGCGAGCCCCGCTCCTCCATCCACATGTGCGCGCCGCCGGCGCCGCAGCAGAACGTCTGCTTGCCGTGCTTCTCCATCTCGACCGGCTTGCCGACCGCCGCGACGAGCTCGCGCGGCTCAGCGGCGACGTCGTTGTGGCGTGCGAGGTAACACGAGTCGTGGTAGGTGATCTCGGTCTCGCTCTTCACCGGCTCGAGCTTCCCGTCGCGCAAGAGCTCGGCGAGTAGCTGGGTGTGATGCATCACCTCGTAGCGGCCGCCGAAGTCCGGATACTCGTTGCCGAGCGAGTTCAGGCAATGCGGGCAGCTCGCGACGATCTTCGTCACGCCGGTCTCGTTCAACGTCGCGACGTTCTGCTCCGCGTACGCCTGGAACACGTACTCGTTGCCCATGCGCCGCGCCGGGTCGCCGGTGCACGATTCGCGCGCGCCGAGAATCGCGAAGTCGACACCTGCCTTCTGAAGCAGCTTCACCGTCGATTCCGCCGCGACCCGTGCCCGCTCGTCGTAGGCGGCGGCGCAACCGACCCAGTAGAGGATCTCCGGTGCGGGCTCGCCCTCGGCGACGACGCGCACGCCGAGGCCTTCCGCCCACGACTCGCGGTCGCCCTGCGGCTTGCCCCACGGATTGCCGACGCGCTCGACGTCGCGCAGCATCGACTCCGCTTCGCTCGGGAAGCTCGACTGCATCATCACCAGGTCGCGGCGCAGGTCGACGATGTGGTCGATGTGCTCGATCGAAACCGGGCACTCGTGCACGCACGCGCCACACGTGACGCAATCCCAGATCATGTCCTCGGGGACTCCGTTGCCGGCAATCGGCGAGAGCTCGCCGCCCGCGAGCAGGTTCGGGCCTTCGGCGAACACCTGATCGCGGATGCCCATGATCACGAGCTTCGGTGAGAGCGACTTGCCGGTTGCATATGCAGGGCAGACGTCCTGGCAGCGTCCGCACTCCGTACAGGAGAACGAGTCGACCATCTCCTTCCAGGTCAGGTCGCGGATCGTCCCGGCGCCGAAACGCATCTCCGCCTCCGGCACGTCGAAGCGCAGCGGCTCGAGCCGACCGCGTTGGCGCGTGCGCGAGAAGAAGACGTTGATCGCCGCCGTCGCGATGTGCAGGTGCTTCGAGTACGGCAGGTAACAGAGGAACGTGAGGATCACGCACACGTGCGCCCACACGAAGACGCGCTCGCGCACCTGCGCGCCCGAGCCGACGAGGTGCGACACGGCGTTCGAGAGGAACGACCAGTGCGCGGGCCATTCGTTCAGGCCCGCGGCGATCCGCGAGGCGTGCCAACCGAGCAGCGTCAGGACGACGAGCGCGATCATGAAGAGGATCAAGTCGGCCTCGCCGAGGTGCGAGCCGTCGAAGCGACGCGGCCGAACGAACTTGCGGATCCAGACGGCGACGACGATGCCGACCAGCACGGCGACGATGAAGACGTCGACCATCGCCATGTACCAGCCCTGACGGCCGAGCCACGGGAACGACCAGCCGCGGTCGATCGCGCCGATCCCCGCCATCAGGATCGTCGGGAAGAGGACGAGGAAGCCCCAGAAGATCAGCGCGTGCATCACACCCGGGACGAGCCGCTGGAACAGCTTGCGCTGCCCGAGCACGATCGTCGCCTCGTTCTTGACGCGGCCAGGCACGTCGTCCGTGCGCTTGAGCGGCCGCGCCGCCCGGACGAGCCTGAAGAGGAAGAGCGAGCGACGCGCGAACAGCCGACCGGTGACGGCGAGCAGCGCCGCGAGGGCGACGGCGCCGGCGACCGCGGCTATGAGCCCTTGACCTTCCGCAGCTCGGCGGTGATCGCGGGCACGATCTCGTGCAGGTCGCCGATCACCGCGTAGTCGGCGTGCGCGAAGATCGTCGCCTCCTTGTCGGCGTTGATCGCGAGCAGCGCCTTCGCGCCCTTGCAGCCGGCGATGTGTTGGGTCGCGCCGCTGATCCCGCAGGCGATGTAGAGGTCGGGCGAGACCTTCGTCCCGGTCTGGCCGACCTGGTCGGAGTGCGGCCGCCAGCCGGCACTCGTGACGACGCGTGAGCAGCCGACCGCAGCGTCGAGCAGGGCCGCGAGCTCCTCGAGGATCGCGAACCCTTCCGCCGACCCGACGCCGCGCCCCCCGGAGACGACGACCTTCGCGTCGGCGAGCGAAATCTTCCCGCCCGTGTCCGGCGCGACGTGGTCGACGACCGCAACGGCTCCGCCAAGAGACGGTGACAGAACCTGCGCTTGTGTTGAGTCAACACTTGCGACAAAAGCGAACGGTGCCGCGGTCAAGAGCTTGCGATCCGCGTGCAAACGGGCATCCTCGAGCAGCGTGCCGCCCCAACGGATGCGCGTCAGCTCGTCGTCGCGTACCTCGCTCACGTTCGCCGCGAACGGCAGGTCGAGTTCTGCCGCGACGTGGGCGAGCACCTCGTTACCGCGGTCGGAGCCAGGCCCGACGATGTCGTGTTCGCCCGCTGCTTCGACGATCGCCGCCGCCCACGCGGCAGGCGCGTACGGGCCGTCGACGGTCACCGCACGAACGTCGCCGCCGAGCGACTGCGCGAGCGTCAGCGCCTGACGAGACAGCTCGTCGTCGGCGCTCTCCATGAAGACGAGCGTCACGCGACTCCCAGCTTCTGCATCACTTCGACGACACGCGGCGCGGCGGCGGGGCCTTCGCCGAGGATCTCCGCCTGCTTGCGCGAGCCCTCGGGTACGACAAGGCGGAGTTTCTCGAGCTTCGACTCCGGACGCTCGACCGAACGTGCATCAAGTGGCTTCGACTTGGCGCGCAGCTTCGCCGGCACCGACGGATAGCGCGGCAGGTTCAGGCCTTCCTTCACCGTCACGACGGCCGGCAGCGCAACGTCGTACACGTCGCGGCCGCCGGGCACTTCCTGCTCGCAGCGCGCACGCCCGCCGTCGACCGTCAGGCCTTTGAGCCCGGTAACGACGGGCAGACCGAGCGCGTACGCAACGCGGATCCCGACCTGATAGCCGCCTGCGTCCGCCGACTCGTTGCCGAACACGATCAGGTCGAACGGCTCCTCGCCGCGGATCGCTTCCGCGATCGCAGCCGCGGTCGCCTGCGCGTCCCACTCCTCACTGGAGACGAGATGGATCCCGCGGTCGGCGCCGATCGCCATGCAGTCGCGGATCTGCTCCGCAGCTTCGTCAGGCCCGAGCGTCAGGACGACGACCTCGCCGCCGCCCGCCTCCACGATCCGGACCGCCTCCTCCACCCCACACTCCTCGTGCGGCGAGATCGTGAAGCCGAGGTGCTTCGTCTCGATCGCCTGCGCGTCCGCGGTCAGCACCATCCGTCCCCCGGTGATCGGCACCCGCTTGACGCAGCAGAGGATCCTCACGCACGCACCTTCGTGTTCTCCGGGTCGAACACGCCCGTCGCATCGTTGGTGACCACTGTGACCGGATATTGCTCGCCGAGGTACTCGACGAGGAGCTCCTCGCCGATGTTCGCGTTCTCAGGCGGCAGGTACGCCATCAGGATGTGCTTGCCGATCGACGGGCCGGCCCCCGCGCTCGTCACGTACGAGCCGCGGCCGTGCGCGTCGACGAGGCGCGAGCCGTCCTTCGCGAGGATCGGCTCGCGGCCGAGCATGTAGCGCTTCTGCCCGGAGGATGACGTGTGGTCTTCGACGGTCAGCGTGCAGAGCACCGCAAGCGGGTCGGAGTCGCGGTGGCGCAGATGCGCCTCCTTGCCGATGAAGTCGGCGCCCTTCACCTTCGGCGGCGTCATGCCGGCCTCGACGACCGTGAAGTCCGCGTCGAGCTCGAATCCGAACGCCCGATAGCACTTCTCGAGGCGGCCGGTCGTGCCGTAGACGCCGATACCCGCCGGCGCGATGCCGTGTGCCTGTCCCGCCTCCCACACCAGGTCCCAGAGCTTCGCGCCCTGCTCGATCGGAACATAGAGCTCCCAGCCGAGCTCGCCGACGTAGGAGATCCGGGAGGCCAACACGCGCAGCGAGTCGAGCTCGATCATGCGACACGTACCGAACGGGAACCCGGCGTGCGACATGTCGTCGCGCGTCAATGAGGCAAGGATGTCGCGCGAGCGCGGCCCCCAGAGCCCGAGTGTTGTCCAGCCCGAGGTGAGGTCGATGACCGTCGTCCCGGCCGGTGCGTGATCGGCGTACCACTTCATGTCCGCCATCCCGTGTGCGCCGCCCGTGACGACGCGGAAGTGCTCGTCGCCGAGGCGCATCACCGTCAGGTCGCTCTTGAACGTGCCGCTCGGCGAAAGCACCGGCGTGTACACGACCTTGCCGTGTCCGACATCCATTTGCCGCATCGAGACCGTCTGAACGCACTCGAGCGCGCCGGGCCCGATCACGTCGAAGATGCAGAACGCGGTCAGGTCGAACATCGCAGCGCGCTCGCGCATCGCGAGATGCTCGGCGTTGATGATCGGCGACCACCAGCGCGACTCCCACTCGGCCTCGCGCCGGTTGATCTGATCGCCGAACTCGTCGAGCAACTTCTCGTTCGACGCGTACCAATGCGGCCGCTCCCACGCCGCCGCCTCGTAGAAGACGGCGCCGAGGGCCTTCTCCCGCTCGTAGAACGGCGACAGGCGCACCTCGCGATTCGACTCCCACTGCTCGGCCGGATGCACGATCCCGTACGTCTTGTTGAAGCCCTCCGCGGAGCGTGCCCGGATGTTCGCGCGCGACTTCTGGCAGTCGTAGAACCGCGCGATGTCGGACGACTGGAGATCGATCTCAGGCTCCCCTCGCACCATCCACTCGGCCATCGCCTTCCCGACACCGGGGCCCTCCTTCACCCACACGGCGGCCGCCGACCAGAGACCCTTCACCTCGGGCGTCTCCCCCAGGAGCGGGAGCCCGTCGGGGGTCAGCGAGAGCAGGCCGTTGATCGCGTACTTGATCCCGACCGACTCGTCGTTCAGCACGTCAGGAATGAGCTCGAGCGCGTCCTCCATCTGCTTGTCGAAGTCGTCCTGCGTGAACGGCAGCTCGGTCGGCGACAGCGCCGCCTCGTCGTTCGACGGGATGTCCTCGGGGTCGTGGAGGATCGCGCGGTGGGCGTACGAGCCGATCTCGAGCCCGCTCCCGTCCTGGCGCTCGTACATGTTCGTGTCCATGTCGCGGACGATCGGGAACTCGATCACGCCCTTCGTGTCCTTGAAGTGCGGGACCGGGCCGACGTCGATCATCTGGTGCACCGCCGGCGTGAGCGGGATGCTGGCGCCGGCCATGCGGGCGACCTTCGGGCTCCACACGCCGCAGCAGATGACGATCGTGTCGGTCGCGATGTCGCCCCGTG
>DASXOW010000113.1:0-20818 GCA_036493955.1 Gaiellaceae bacterium | reverse complement strand
GGGATCACCGCGCTCCAGATGGACATCAAGATCACCGGCGTCAGCCGCGAGATCATGGAGCGGGCGCTTGCGCAGGCGAAGGAGGCTCGCACCGCGATCCTCGGCCGCATGCTCGAGGCAATCGCGCAGCCGCGCGAGATGGTCGCCGAGCACGCACCGCGGATCTCGACGATCCAGATCAACCCCGAGTACATCGGCATGGTGATCGGCAAGGGCGGCGAGACGATCCGCTCGCTCGAGTCCGACCACGACGTGCAGATCGACATCGAGGAAGACGGGACGATCCTGGTGTACGCCACCGAGGGCACGAAGGGCGACGCCGCCATCGAGGCGATCCGGAACCTGACGAAGGAGCCCGAGGTCGGAGACGAGTACACGGGTCGCGTCGTCAAGACAACCGACTTCGGCGCGTTCGTCGAGCTGAAGAAGGGCACCGACGGGCTGCTGCACGTCTCGAACGTCGGCCCCGGCCGCGTCAACCACATCGAGGACGTGATCCAGCGCGGTGACATCCTCGACGTGCTCGTGCAGGAAGTGGACAAGGCTCGCGGCCGCATCGGCCTCAAGCTCGTCCAGAAGCACGAAAACGGCGCGTTCGTCTCTCCGGAGGAGCTCGTCGAGCGGGCGAAGGACGCCCCGCCGCGCGAGCCGCGCGAGGATCGGCCGCGTCGCGACGGTGACCGCGGTCGCGGTCGCGGCGGCCCGCGCCGCGAGCGCTCGGAGTCGCGCTCGGAGTAGTACGGTCGCGGCGTGAAGCCGCCCGCCACGCTGACCGACGGCGTGGTCGTCCTCCGCGAGTTGCGGGAGGACGACCGCGCCGTCGTTCTTTCCACGATGCGCGACCCGCTCGTCGTGCAGTGGTTGAACATGCCGCGCGCGCCGACCGACCGCGACTTCGACTCGCTGGTCCGCCTCGCGCACAACGGACGCTTAACCGGTGACCGCTTCGATTTCACCGTCACCGAGGCCGGCTCCGACGTCTCAGTCGGTGCAGTGATCGCCTCGAGACGGCATCGCGAGAACTACGAGGTCGCATACCTTGCGAGTCCGGGCGGCCGCGGTCGCGGCCTGATGACTCGCGCGGTGCGCCTCGTCTGTGACTGGCTCTTCAGCTCCGGGATCGGGCGCATCGAAGTGCGCACGCATCCGAGCAACGAGCCCTCGCAGCGCGTCGCCGAGCGCTGTGGCTTCCAACGCGAGGGGCTCGAGCGGAAGTCGATCTGGTTGCACGGCCGCCGAGCCGACTCGATCGTCTGGTCGCTCCTGCCGGACGATCCGCGATGACCCTCCATTCGTTGCGCGACCGCGCGCTCTACGTCACACCGATCCGGGTCGTGCTCGGTGCCGTGTGGCTGCTCGCAGCGCGCCGCGCCGGCAGCCCCGGGACGGGAGGGCTGCTCGCGTTCGCCGGCGGCGCGTTCCTGATCGTGTTCACCCTCTTCAACGACCCGCGATCGCGGTTCCTGCGGCGTGGCGAGGCAAAGCATGCGCCCGAGGACGTGCTCGTCGCGAGCCGGATACGCCAGGCGCTGCACGCGACACTGCCGAGCACGGTCGGCGTATCGGCGCTCGCGGCGGTCTCCCTCGCGTTCCAGCCGACCCTCACCGCGTTCCTCGGCGGCGTCTCAGCCGGGCTCGGGATCGCCGGCGGCCTCTACGCCGTCCGCGCCGATCCGAGCCTGTTCGTGGAACCGAAGTCCGGCGTCGTGTACCGCAGGTCGTAGAGCGCACTACGCTACGCGCGTGCAGAACTGGCAACTGACCGAGCTCGAATCGGGCGAGCGGATCATTTCCGAGCGGCTCGATCATGTGAGGTCGGCTGCGGTCGGCTATTGGATCGGCGCCGGATCGCGTGACGAGGAGGCGGGCGAGGCCGGCGTCACGCACTTCATCGAGCACCTGCTCTTCAAGGGGACGGGGACGTACTCGGCAGTCGAGATCGCGGAGATCTTCGATGGGCTGGGCGGCGAGCTGAACGCTGCCACCTCCCGCGAGCACACGCTCGTCTACGGACGCGTGCCCGACCATCACATCGAGACGGCGATGGACGTGATGGGGGACATGGTCTTCGCGCCCACGTTCTCCGACCTCGACTCCGAGCGCGAAGTCGTGCTCGAGGAGATCGCCATGTACGAGGACGCGCCGCAGGCTCTCGTCCACGACCTGATCGCCGAGGCGGTGTTCGGCGACCCTCCGCTCGGCCGGCCCGTGATCGGCACGGCGGAGGTGATCTCGTCGATCCCGCGCGACGCGATCGCCGACTACCACGACTCGATGTACGTCCCTGCGAACATCGTCGTCGCTGCCGCGGGGAACATCGATCACGAGCGCATCGTCGAGCTCGTCGAGCGCGCGCTCGAGCGGCGCAACGAGGCCGGCGCGTCGCGGCTGAACGCGCGCCCGCCGCTCGTGCAGGCACCGCCGCCTCGTCTGCGCTTCCAGCAGAAGGACACCGAGCAGTACCACGTGTGCCTCGGCGCACCCGGCATCTCGCGCTCAGATCGGCGCCGGTTCGCCGCGTCGCTGCTCGACGCGATCCTCGGCGGCTCTGCCTCGTCGCGTCTCTTCCAGGAGATTCGCGAGAAGCGTGGGATGGCGTACTCGGTCTACTCGTTCGTCTCTCAGTACACCGACAGCGGTCAGATCGGCGTCTACCTCGGCACGCGCGAGGACAACCTCGCGGATGCGCTCACGATCACCGCGGAGCAGATTGCCGACATCGCCGCCGGCAACCTCCGCGAGCACGAGCTCGAGCGCGCGAAGGAGAACCTGAAGGGACGCATCCTGCTCTCGATGGAATCGACGTCGACGCGGATGAACCGGCTCGGCAAGGCACTGATCACCGACTCGGAGCTGCTGTCGCTCGACCGGATCGTCGCCGAGGTCGACGCAGTCGATGCGGGGTCGGTCTCCGCACTCGCCGGCGCCCTGCTTGCCTCGGAACGGCTGTCGGCGGCGTGCATCGGGCCGAACGAGGAGCGCTTTCTCGCCGGACTCGAGCGCATCACGCCCGACCTCGCCCGCGCGGCGTGAACATCCTCCTGAACGGGGGTCGCGGGAAGGTCGGCACCGTGCTCGGGCAGGGCCTCGAGGCAGGCGGCCACACGCTCGTCGACTCGCTCGACACCGCCGACGCGATGGTCGACTTCACGCGTCCCGAGGCGGCGGCCGCCAACGTCCGCGCCGCGGTGGCTGCGGGCGTGCCGAGTGTGGTCGGCACGACCGGGTGGGATCTGGACGAGTTCCGGACTGCGCCGGTGACTGTGTTCTATGCGCCCAACTTCGCCATCGGGGCCGTGCTGATGATGCGCTTCGCCGCGGAGGCCGCGCGGTACCTCGAGCAGGCCGAGATCGTCGAGCTCCACCATGCCACGAAGGTCGACAGGCCCTCGGGCACCGCCAAGCTGACGGCGGAACGCATGGGCGGCGACGTGCCGATTCACTCCGTCCGTCTGCCCGGGCTGAACGCGCACCAGGAGGTGATCCTGGGCGATGCGGGGCAGACGCTCTCGATCCGCCACGACGCGATCTCGCGCGAGGCATACACGCCTGGCGTCCTGCTCGCGCTCGCGAAGCTGTCGTCGCTGCCGCCGGGGCTCACCGTCGGGCTTGACGCTCTTCTCTGACGAGATCACGGTCGCGGGCGTCCGGCTCGACCTGCTGCGGCCGTCGTCGCCCGAAGCGCTGATCGATGAAGTCGCGTTCGCCGACGACGAGTTCCTGCCGTACTGGGCGGAGCTGTGGCCGGCCGCACGTGCACTCGTCGAAGCGCTTCCGGACGTCGACGGCCTGCGCGTCGTCGAGCTCGGATGCGGGCTTGGCCTCCCGTCGCTCGTCGCTGCCGCGAAGGGCGCGAGCGTCACCGCCACCGACTGGTCGCGGGACGCGGTTGCTCTCCTGCGCGAGAACGCGTCGCGCAACGGGCTCGAGTTGCGCGCAGAGGTGCGCGACTGGCGCGAGCCGCAGGCCGAGCGGTTCGATCTCGCGCTCGCCGCTGACGTTCTCTACGAGCAGCGCAACGTCGAGCCGGTCCTCGAGCGGCTGCACGAGCTCGCGCCGGTCGCCCTCGTGGCACTCGCGGGACGACCGTACGAGGAGGCGTTCCGGCGCCTGGCGGGCGATCCGGTCGAGGTGGCGCCACGCGTGGTGCGCATCTCCGCGTAACTGTTACGCCTCTTCGGCCGCCGTCGCTAGCACCTCGGCGAGCTCGGCGGGCTGCGTCAAGAACGGCGAGTGGCCGGAATCGAGCTCGATGATGCGCGCACCGTGGTGCCGCGCGGTCGCGATCTGCCAGTCAGCGTCGATCGCCGCGTCGTTCAGTGTCGCGATCACGACGTCGCCCTCTCCCAACGCGGCAGCCTCGCCCAGGATGCGCGCCTGGGGCCGCAGCTGGGCGAACGCCCAGTCGGATCGCTCGCGCGTGCAATCCGGATACATGAACGCCGCGCACGTCTCGGCGTCCGGCCAGTAGCTTCGGTCGAGCTCGTCACGCACGAACCCGCCGAACGTAGGGACGAACGCGTCGGCGTGCCCACCCGCGACCGGGAGCAGGCCGCCGAGATACACCCTGGCTCGTGCCTGGACGAGCGGGATCGTCTGGGCGCCGAGCGAGTGCCCGACGACGATCGCATCCGGCTGCGGGCCGATCAAGCGGGCGTAGTCGTGCTGGGTGAGACCGGGCTGGTCGCACGGGAGATCGACTGCGACGGCCATGTGGCCGAGTAGTTCCAGCTCACGGACGAGGTCCGAGAAGCACCACGCGCCGTGCCAGGCGCCCGGGACGAGCACGTACCGCGCCATCGCCGTCGAGTATCGCGCGTACACTTCCGGCGTGCTCGGCCACGTCCTGACGGCGATGGTCACGCCGTTCGAAGGCGACGGGAGCGTCGACTACGACGCATTCCAGGCGCTCGCGCGCCATCTCGTCGACAACGGATCTGACGGTGTCGTCGTCGCAGGGACGACCGGTGAGAGCCCGACGCTCACCGACCGTGAGCGGCTCGACCTGATCCGGGCAGCACTGGAGGCAGTCGGCGATCAGGCCGCGGTCGTCGCCGGAACAGGCACGTACTCGACCGCGCACTCCGTTCATCTCACCGAGGCGGCACACGAACTCGGCGCGTCGGCGTTCCTCATCGTCACGCCGTACTACAACAAGCCACCGCAGCGGGCGATCGTCGCCCACTTCGAGGCGATCGCGCAGGTGAGTGACCGGCCGATCGTCGTCTACAACATCCCGTCGCGAGTCGCCGTGAACATCGAGCCGGAGACCATCTCGCGGCTCGCCGAGATCGAGACGGTGAAAGCCGTCAAGCAGGCGAACGCAGATCTCGACCAGGCGCGGCACATCCTTGCGACGGGCCTCGACCTCTTCGCAGGCGACGACAACCTCGTGCAGCCGTTCCTCGAGCTGGGCGGCATCGGCGGGGTGTGCGTCCATACGCACGTCGTCGGCCCCCAGGTCGCCGCGCAGGTGCGGGCGATGAGAGACGGCGACGTCGCCCGGGCGCGTGAGATCGACGAATCGCTCGCACCGGCCTACGAACTGCTCGGCGTCGTCACGAACCCGATCGCGATCAAGGCCGCTCTGCGCCTCCTCGGGCATCCCGTCGGTGGTCATCGCATGCCTATGGTCGACGCGACCGAGGACGAGATCGCCCGCGTTCGCGACTGCCTCGAGCGGCTAGGTCTGCTCGTCGCCGCCTAGCGTCCCTACACTGCGGGGCCAGATGGACGATGTGCTCCGCGTGATCCCGCTTGGCGGCCTCGGTGAGGTCGGCAAGAACATGACCGTCTACGAGGCCGGCGGCGACCGGATCGTCGTCGACGCGGGGATGTCGTTTCCGCGCGACGAGCATCTCGGCGTCGATGTGATCCTCCCGGACTTTGGGTACCTGCGCGACGCGCCCGTGCGCGCCGTCGTGCTGACGCACGCGCACGAGGACCACGTCGGTGCGCTGCCTTTCCTGATGCGTGAGGTTCGGGTTGAGGAGATCTGGGCCACGCGGCTGACGCTCGGGCTGGTCAAGTCGAAGCTCGACGAGCACGGCCTGCTGCGCGCCGCGGAGCTCCAGGAGATCGATCCCGAAGCCGAGCCGATTCAGCTCGGCCCGTTCCGCCTCGAGTTCGTGCGGATGGCGCACTCGATTCCGGACGCGGTCGGCATCGCGATCGAGACGTCCGCGGGTCGCGTCTTCCACACGGGTGACTGGAAGCTCGACCACACCCCGGTCGACGGGCTGAGGACGGACGTCGGCCGGCTCGCCGATCTCGGGAACCGCGGCGTCGACCTGCTGCTCGGCGACTCGACGAATGCCGAGCGCCCGGGATTCACGCGCTCGGAGCGTGTGGTCGGCGAGGCGTTCCGCCAGATCATCCCGGCCCGCCGCGGTCGTGTGTTGATCTCGAGCTTCGCGTCGAACATCCACCGGATGCAGCAGGCGATCGACGTCGGGACGGACTGTGGCCGCAAGGTGGTGATCGTCGGACGCTCGATGCGCCGCAACCTCAATGTCGCGCGCAATCTCGGCTATGTGGAGGTGCCGGACGACATGCTCGTGAAGCCGGCCGACGTCGACGACGTCCCATCGGGCCAGCAGCTCGTGCTTTGCACCGGCTCGCAAGGTGAGCCGCTCTCGGCGCTGACGCGCATCGCGTATGACGACCATCCCGCGATCAAGGTCGAGCGCGGTGACACCGTGATCCTGTCCGCGCGGCCGGTGCCGGGGAACGAGCTGCGTGTGCACGACACGATCAACCAGTTGACGCGCCGCGGGGCGGAGGTGCTGCACGAGGAAAACGCCGACGTCCACGTCTCCGGGCATGCGCGCTCGGAGGAGCTGCGCACGCTGATCTCGCTCATCCGGCCGAAGGCGGTGATGCCGATCCACGGCGAGTACCGGATGCAGGCCGCGCACGCACGGCTCGCCCAGGAGGCGGGCGTGCCGGCATCGTCGATCGTGATCGCGGAGAACGGCGACGTGGTCGAGCTCTCGCGCGACGGTGTACGCATCGCCGACCGGCTCGAGGTAGGGGTCACGTTCGTCGACGGGCTCGGCGTGGGGGACATCTCGGACGTCGCGCTGCGCGACCGCCGTCAGTTGTCGGAGGACGGTGTCCTGATCGTCGTCACGACGCTCGCCGACGGTGCCGCCGCGCAACCCGAGCTGATCTCGCGCGGCTTCGCCGAGAGTGAGGAGCTGCTCGCCGAGATGCGGCAGGAGGCACACCAGATCGTCCGTGAGCTGCTCGCCGAGGACATCCGGGAGATCAAATTGCTCCAGGAGCACATCCACGACGGGATCGGGCAATTGGTTTACGACCGGACGCGCCGGCGGCCGATGATCCTTCCCGTGGTGATCGAAATATGAGCATCCCGTTGGAGACACGCCCGGAGTGGGCGGCGGTGATCGCCGAGCACGCGGTGGAGGAGCGGACGGCGCGGAAGCTGATCGGCCAGCTGCTCGCGCTCGAGGTGTCCTCACTCGCGTTCTGCCGGCTGCTCGAGCGCTGGGCACGTGGCGAAGCGGAGCCGGGAACGCCGGGCCGGCGTCAGGCAGCGTTACGCCGGGCGGCCGATCGCGTCGAGACGGCGCTCGCCGGACTCGAGACACCGCTCGGCCGGTATCTCCTCGAGCTCGAGGCCGATCAGGCGGAAGGCCGCTCGTGGTTCGGCGAGCCTGGCCCGGGCGAGCTGGTCGATTGGGCACCGGTGCTCGACCGCGCCGGCGTGAAGGTGGCGCCGCACCGCGTTGCGCAGGCGTATCTGGAATTGGCGGTGTTCGTACGAGCGCTGGAAGGCCTCGCGTCGACCGTGCGCTGGCAGTCGTCGATCGACGCGAGCTCGTTGTGGGCAGGCCTCTTCGACCTGCGCGAGAACTTGCTCGGCTGCGCGCTGAACGACCTACGCGCGATTGCCGCGTAGCGCGAAGCGATACGCCTCGCCGTCCCAGATCCAGCCGAAGACTCCGAGCGACACGTCGGTGCGGCGACCGAACACACGCAGCAGTTCGGCGACGTCGGCGGGCACGTTCGCCGCGGCCGCGTCGAACACCTCCGAAGGATCGAGGCCTAAGGCTTTCGCCGCGTCATGGAATGGGGCGAACGACAGGAGAACCTCGCGGAAGTCGGGGAAGCCGGCGTTCCGCGCGGCCTCTGCGGAGAGCGCGGTCACGAGTCCCTCACGCGTCCCGGTGCGATAGGCAGCAGTCACCCGGTCGTCCACCCGCTCCGGCATCCGCAACAAACTACGCTCCCCGGATGCCGGTCGCGCTCACGGTCGTCGGCTCGATCAACCTCGACCTGGTCGCGCGCGTCGAGCGGCTGCCGCGGGCGGGCGAGACGGTCGTCGGTCACGACTTTGCGCGCGTGCCGGGCGGGAAGGGTGCGAACCAGGCCGTCGCTGCTGCGCGGCTCGGGGCGCACGTGCGGATGGTCGGCGCGGTCGGAGATGACCCGCTCGCCGAGGAGGCGCTCGTCGAGCTCCGCGCGGCCGGCGTTGACCTCGAGCTCACACGCACCGGTACCACCGGAATCGCACTGATCCTCGTCGACGACGCGGGCGAGAACCAGATCGTGGTCGTGCCCGGAGCGAACGCGCATGTCACGCCGAGCTCGCCCGGCGGCGCGGTCCTGTGCCAGCTCGAGGTGCCGGACGAGGTCGTCCGCGCAGCTGCGCACCTCGCCGGCTTCTTTGCGCTCAACGCCGCGCCCGCGCGCCCGATCGACCTCGAGCCCGACCTGTTGATCGTGAACCGACTCGAGCACGAGGTCGTCTCGCGGGGCAAGCTGGTCGCCGTCACCTACGGCGCCGAGGGCGCTGCGCTCTTCGAGGACGGAACCGAGGTCGCGCGCGCGACGCCGCCTCACGTCGATGCCGTCGATGGGACCTCGGCCGGCGATGCCTTTGCGGCGTGCCTCGTGGTCGCGCTCCTCGAGGGGCGCGAACGCGCGGAGGCGCTCGCGCGGGCGTGCGCGGCGGGCGCGATCGCCGCCTCCCGCTTCGGCGCGCAGCCTTCGCTCCCCACCGCAGACGACGTCACAGCGATACTCGAGGCATGACCCCGACTCCGATCATCCTCGACTGCGATCCCGGACACGACGACGCGATTGCGATCTTGCTAGCGGTCGCGTCGCCCGAGCTCGACCTCCGTGCCGTCACGACGGTTTCCGGGAACCAGACGCTCGACAAGACGACCAACAACGCCCTCCGCGTGCTGGAGCTCGCCGGCCGCAGCGACATCCCAGTGTACGCGGGAGCTGACAGGCCGTTCATCAGGCAGCGGGACGTGGCGGCGCACGTGCACGGCGAGTCCGGCCTCGACGGACCCGACCTTCCGCAGCCGTCGCAGCGCGCACAGGCGGACCACGCGGTCGAGTTCCTCGCGCAGCAATACCGCGATGGCGAGAAGCCCGTCCTCGTCGCCACCGGGCCGCTGACGAACGTCGGACTGCTGTTCGCGACGCACGCCGACGCGCGGCCCGAGCGGATCGTGCTGATGGGCGGCGCGATCGGCGAGGGGAACCGCACGCCTGCGGCCGAGTTCAACATCTGGGCCGACCCCGAGGCGTCGCAGCGCGTGTTCGAGGAAGGTCTCGATACGACGATGGTCGGGCTCGACGTCACGCACCGGGCGCTGATCACGGACGAGCACACGGAGCGCATGCGCGGTGCGGGGCGCGTCGGGAAGGTCGTCGCGGAGCTGATGGACTTCTACGCGCAGTTCCACAAGCGCCGCTACACGGATCTCGACGGCTCGCCGATGCACGACCCGGTGTGCATCGCGCACCTGATCGACCCGACGCTGATGGAGGTTCACGACGCGTTCATCGAGGTCGACTGCACGACCGGCCCGAGCTGGGGACGGACGAACGTCGACTGGCGCGGGCGCGAGCACTTCGGGGCGCCGAACGCGAAGGTCGGGCTCGACATCGACGGCCCACGATTCGCCGAGCTGATCGTCGAGCGCATCAGCTCCCTCGGATGATCGTCTTCGGCGCGATCGCGCCGCACGGCAATCCGGTCTACGAGCAACCAGAAGGCCCGACCGCGAACGGCATGCACGAGCTCGCGCGGCTGCTTCGCGCGAGCGGCGCCGAGGTGGCGATCCTCGCGACCCCGCACGGAACTCTGCTCGACGGCCATTTCGGCGTCGTGCGCTCGTCGCGACTGACCGAGCATCCGAGCCAGTTCGTCGCTGCGTCCCAGCTCTACGAAGGTGCCGGCGATCCGGAGCTCGCGGATGCGTGCGTGCGCGCGCTGCAGGCTGCCGGCCTCCCGGCACTCGGCATCACCTTCGGCACGACCGCCGCCGGCGGGTCGACGATGCCGGTCGACTGGGGAGCCGGCATCCCGCTCTCTTTCCTGCGCGTCCCCGCGGTGATCGTCACGCCGTGCCGCGCCCTCTCGAATGCCAACCACGTTCGCGCCGGTGAAGCGCTCGCCGCAGCGACCCGTGACAAGCCGGTTGCGTTCGTCGCGAGCGCCGACCACGGCCACGGGCATACGCACGACGGCCCGTACGGGTTCAGCGAGCACTCGGCGCCCTACGATGCCGACGTCCAGGACGTCGTCCGCCGAAACGCGCTCGGCGAGCTCGAGGCCTGGGACCCGCAGCGCGCGGCCGACGCGCTTGCCGACAGCCTGTGGCAGATGCTGATGCTGCACGGCGCGCTCGGCGGCGGCCGCTTCCAGGCGGAGCTCCTCTCGTACGAGGCACCGACGTACTTCGGCATGCTCACCGCCTCGTTCCAGCGGGAGGACTGAGCCTTGGCGGGGCGAAGTGCCCCGCCATGGCGCGCAAGAAGCGGCCCCACCGCACGTCCCCGAAAACGCCGAGCCGCGTCAAGAAACGCCGCGGCCGGAAGCCGCGGGGCGAATTCCACATCCCGAAGCCGCATCCCGAACTCGTCGGCCTCGGGCTGGCGGGCGCGGGCGTCTTCATCGCCGCTGTCTTGTGGTTCGGGTTCAGTGGCGGGCCGGTCGCGCATGCCGTGAAGGCAGCCGTCGGCGCCGCCGCGTACCTGGCGCCGCTCGTTCTCGTCCCGCTCGGGACGCTGATCGTCACCCGCAGCGCCCTCGTCGACGTGCGCCCGTTCCGGGTCGGGCTCGGCGTGGCGGTCACCGGACTGCTTCTCACGCTCGGCGAAGCCCACGGGGGCGCGGTCGGCGACGGCCTCGAGCGCGTGGTCGCGGTCGGGCTCGGCACGACGGGCGCGACGATCCTCGGGGTGTTGCTGACGATCGCCGGTGTGACGTTCCTCACGGGCACGTCGCTCGGCGCGCTCCTACGTCGCACCGGCCACGTGGTGCACCTCGCGCACAAGCGCGCCCGCAGCATGGCGACTGCGCTGGGCGATTTCGGCGACAACGACGAGGGCTATCCCGCGCGCGAGGAGGCCTTCCACCCGCCTGTCGACGTGAAGCACGACTACCCCGACCTCGTCAGCGACTCCGTCTCCGTCGGTCCGCCGCCCGTGCTCTACGACGCCGCGACCGAGGAGACCTACGACGACGAAGTCGATGAGTCGCAGGAGCAGCTCTTCCCGACGCTCGAGCCCGTCGGCGAATACGAGCTGCCCGACCGCAACCTGCTCAAGAAGTCCAAGGTGGGCGCCGGGCCGAGCGGCGAGGCGAACCAGCGCGTCGCCGAGGCGCTCGTCACCTGCCTCGCGCATTTTGGCGTCGAGGCGAATGTGGTCGGGACGATCTCCGGCCCGCGCGTCACCCGCTACGAGTTGCAGCTCGCGCCGGGGACGAAGGTCGGCAAGGTCGCGAACCTCAAGGACGACTTGAGCTATGCCCTCGCGACGACCGAGATCCGGATCCTGGCGCCGATCCCCGGCAAGCAGGCCGTCGGGGTCGAGGTACCGAACCTGAGCCCGAATCTGGTCACGCTCGGCGACATCTACGACGACCTGCCGCAGTCTGCGAGCCCCTTGTCGGTCTGGCTCGGCAAGGACATCTCCGGCGCGTCCGTGTGGGCCGACCTCGCGCGGATGCCGCACATCCTGATCGCGGGAACGACCGGCTCCGGTAAGTCGGGCTGCATCAACACGATCCTCACGTCGATCCTCCTGCGCGCGACTCCCGACGAGGCGCGGCTGATCCTGATCGACCCGAAGCGCATCGAGCTCAACTACTACGAGTCGATCCCGCACCTGCTGACGCCGGTCGTGTCGAGCCCGAAGGAAGCGAGCGCCGTCTTGCTCAACGTCGTCACCGAGATGGAGCGCCGGTACGAGCGCCTCTCGCAGGTGCGCGCGCGCAACCTCCCCGAGGCGAACCGCGCATTCCGCAAGCGCGGGGAGGAGGAGCTGCCGTACCTGCTCATCGTGATCGATGAGCTCGCCGACCTGATGATGGTCAGCCCGCAGGAAGTGGAGGACTCGATCATCCGTCTCGCCCAGAAGTCGCGTGCAGTCGGCATCCACCTCGTGCTCGCGACGCAGCGGCCGTCGGTGGACGTGATCACCGGCATGATCAAGGCGAACGTCCCGTCGCGCATCGCGTTCGCCGTCTCCTCGCAGACCGACTCGCGCGTGATCCTCGACTCGAACGGCGCCGAGAGCCTCCTCGGTCATGGTGACATGCTCTTCAAGCCGCTCGGCACCTCGCGGCTGCAGCGCGTCCAGGGTGCCTTCGTGACCGAGGACGAGATCGCGCTGGTCGTCGAGCAGACGAGGGCGCAACGGGAGCAGGAGGTCGACGAGACGTTCCTCGAGCTGCCGCAGGTGTTCGTCGACGAGGCGGACTCCGAGGACGGCGAGTTCGACCCGGACGAGGATCCACTGCTCGACAAGGCGATCGAGGTCGTCGTCACGGCCCAGACCGCCAGCGTGTCCTTGCTCCAGCGGCGCCTCCGAGTCGGTTACACCCGGGCCGGGCGGCTGGTCGACATGCTCGAGCGGCGCGGGATCATCTCGCCATACGAAGGGTCGAAGCCGAGACGGGTTCTCATCTCCGAGCACGACCTCGAGCGCGTTGCGTCGGACTAGCCGGCGCACTAGGCGCCGCCCGGAGAACGGGGTACTGTACCCCCCGCAGTCCCCCCAGAAGGCATCTGAGCAAGGAGGGTTCACCAAGTGAGGAAGCGTTGGCTCACGCTCGCGGCGATCGCCGTCGTGACGGTGCTCGTCGCGTCGCTGGGCGCTGCCATTCGTGGCGGCTCGGCGTCCGCAGCACATAAGGCGCAATTTTCGGCATGTCTCGTGACCGACATCGGCGGGTTGAACGACAAGTCGTTCAACCACCTCGCCTACGTCGGTCTCCAGCATGCGCAGCGCGCCGGGATCAAGGGTCGCGTCATTCAGTCGCACTCAGGCTCCGACTACATCCCGAACCTGAAGGCGTGCGTCCAGTCGGGCGCGGGCGTGACGATCGGCGTCGGCTTCCTGATGACGGATGCGATGGACGCGATCGCGTCGGCGTTCCCGAACAACAAGTTCGCGATCGTCGACGTGGACGTCACGTCGATGAAGCACAAGCCGAAGAACGTCGAGGGCCTGCTCTTCCGTGAGCAGGAGGCGGGGTACCTCGTCGGCTACGCCGCGGGCCTCTATGCAAAGGCGAACGGCGGCAAGGCAGTGGGCTCGGTCGGCGGTCTCAAGATCCCGCCGGTCGATCGCTACATCGCCGGCTTCCAGTACGGCGCGAAGAAGGCCGATCCGGGCATCAAGACGTTGAACGGCTACTCCAATGACTTCGTCAAGCAGGCGAAGTGCAAGGAGACGGCGCTCAACCAGATCGCCCAGGGCTCGGTCGTCGAGTTCCAGGTCGCAGGCCAGTGCGGCCTCGGCGTGCTCGACGCAGCGCACGAGAAGAACCTCTTCGGCGTCGGCGTCGACGCCGATCAGGGCTACCTCGGACCGTGGGTGATGACGAGCGCGCTGAAGCGCGTCGACGTGTCCGTGTACAACGCGATCCAGGCTGCCAACCACGGCAAGCTCGCTGGCGGAACCGACAAGCAGTTCGGTGCCAGCATCGGCGGCGTCGGCTACGGCAAGTGGAGTGCGAAGGTCCCCGCATCGATCAAGAACGCGGTGGCTGCGCAGTACACGAAGCTGAAGGCCGGCAAGATCAAGGGCATCCCGAGCACCGTCAAGTAGACGGATCGGAGCTCGGACTGGTGCAGAGGGGCGGGCCGGACGGCCCGCCCCTTACACATCTAGGGTTGCCGTCGATGCGGCGCGTCGTGCCAGTGCTCGCCTCCGTGCTCGTCCTGAGCGGCTGTGGCGGCGCCGCGCGCGACACCGCGACGACCACCGCGACGCGTACGACCGCGCCGAGCGGCCTACGGATCGGCGTCATCGGCTCGCTGACGATCGACGTGCCAGGGATCGTCCCTCGCCGCGAGACGCTGGCCCGCATCGCCGATGACCCGCTCGTCATCGTCGATTCGCATGCAGCGTCTCCAACGGCGGTCGCCGACGCTGCGCGCGCGCACCCAACGATCCACTTCGCGCTCGTCGGCGCGAGCGTGAAGGGCCTGCACGCACCGAACCTCGCCGGGCTCGTGCTGAAGGAAGAGGACGCCGCGTACCTCGCCGGCGTCACCGCTGGGTTGTCCGCCGCCGAGAGTGGGGCGGCGGCGCGCGTTGCCTGGGTCGGCCCGGAGGAACGCGCGCTCGCCGCTGCGTTCGGTCGAGGGGTGCACGCGGCCGCACCGGGAGTCGCGGTGCTGCACCAGTGGTCGCGTTCGGTGCCGGCGCGCTGCAAGGAGGCCGCGCTCACCGGCCTCGGGCGGTCAGCCGTCGTCGTGATGGCGCACGGCGGCCTGTGCGCCGCGGCTGCCGCGTCCGCGGCACATGAGCAGAACGTGCCCGCTCTCGCGCTCGGCGACTTCCTGTTTCCCGCCGTCGCGGCGGGCCTCGTCGCCCGCGAGGCGGTGAGCGGCGTCTTCCACGGCGGCGACGTCGTGTTCGGGCCGCAGACCGGGGCGATCGGCGTCGGGAGCCTCGATCCACTCTTCAGCGCTGCGGCGGTCGCAGGAGCGCGCGCGGCCGCGCAGGACTTGGCGAGCGGCGGCAGGAAAGCCGGATAGGATCGCCCGAAGCGATGGCCGACGCCCCTCTCCTCGAGCTGCGCGCGATCACCAAGCGGTTCCCCGGCGTTCTCGCGAACGACGACGTCAATTTCGACCTTCGTCGCGGCGAGGTGCACGCGCTGCTCGGTGAGAACGGCGCAGGCAAGTCGACGCTCATGAACATCCTGTACGGGCTCTACACGCCCGACAGCGGTGAGATCCTGCTCGACGGCAAGCACATCGACCTCGGCTCGACGAAGGCTGCGATCGAGCATGGGATCGGCATGGTCCACCAGCACTTCATGCTGATCCCGGTGATGACGGTCGCCGAGAACATCGTCCTCGCCACGGAGCCGCGGCACATGGGCGTGCTGCTCGACTACGACGCCGCGCGCAAGCGTGTGCGCGAGCTGTCCGAGCGCTACGGCCTTGCGGTCGACCCGGACTCGCGCATTGACCGCATCACCGTCGGTCAGCAGCAGCGCGTCGAGATCCTGAAGGCGCTCTACCGCGGCGCCGAGATTCTCATCCTCGACGAGCCGACCGCGGTGCTGACGCCGCAGGAGGCGCAGGAGCTCTTCGAGATCATCCGGTCGCTCAAGTCGCAGGGGAAGTCGATCATCTTCATCTCACACAAGCTGAACGAGGTGCTCGATATCGCCGACCGGATCACCACGCTTCGCCGTGGCGTCGTGGTCGACACGATTCCGGCCGAAGGTGCGACCGAAGAGAGCCTCGCGCGCATGATGGTCGGACGTGAAGTGCTGCTCCGCGTCGACAAGCACGCGTCGACCCCGGGTGCGCCGCTCCTCCAGGTCGAGGATCTGAGCGTGATCGACGATCGCGGGCTCGAAGCCGTTCGCGACGTGAGCTTCGAGGTGCGCGGCGGCGAGATCGTCGGGCTGGCAGGAGTCGACGCGAACGGGCAGTCCGAGCTGATCGACGCGATCGCCGGTCTCCGCAATCCGGCCGCGGGACGTGTCGTCGTCGACGGGCATGATCTGACACACGCGAACGCCAAGGAGGCGCTCGAGGCGGGTGTAGGCCACATCCCCGAGGACCGTCACCGCCGCGGTCTCATCCTGCCGTTCTCGCTGACGGAGAACATCGCGCTCCACGGCTACCGCACTCCGCCGAACTCACGCAACGGATTCCTCAACCTCGGTACGATGCTGAGCCGCGCGCGCCGCCTGTTGAAGGAGTTCGACGTCCGCGGCGGCCAGCCGTCGACGCCGGCGGGCGCGCTCTCGGGCGGCAACCAGCAGAAGGTGGTGCTCGCGCGCGAGATCGACGGAGATCCGAAGGTACTGATCGCCGCGCAGCCCACGCGTGGTCTCGACGTCGGCGCGATCGAGTTCGTCCACCGCCGGCTCGTCGAGCAGCGCGATGCGGGCCGCGCGGTGTTCCTGGTGTCGCTCGAGCTCGAGGAGGTCCTGTCGCTCTCGGATCGCATCCTCGTGATCTACGAGGGCCGGATCGTCGGCGAGTTCCCGCCGACCGCGACCGAAGAAGAGCTCGGCTTCGCGATGACGGGCGGCAAGCGCGGGGAGGAGGCGGCTGCATGAGCGACGCGGATCTCGAGCAGGCTCCGCCACCGCTGCCGCCGGGCGAAGTTCCGTCACCCTCGCAACAGCTCACCTCGCGGTTCGGCGGGCTCTCCGGCGTCGTCGCCCCGATCATCACGACGGTCATCGCGTTCATCATGGGCGGGCTCGTCGTGCTCTTCACGGGGAAGAACCCGCTCAAGGTCTACCACGCGGTGTTCAACGGAACCGGCATCAACTGGTTCTTCCACGTCGGCAACCACCACGCGCGGGTCCCGTTCTCGACGCACAAGATGTGGTTCCCGTGGGACACGGCGTCGATCGCCGCAGGGAACCTGCAGCAGACGCTGCTGCTGACGACGCCGATCATCCTGACCGGCCTCGCGCTTGCGTTCGCGTTCCGCTGCGGGCTCTTCAACATCGGCGGCCAGGGTCAGTACACCGCCGGAACGATCTTCGCCGTTTGGCTCGGAACGTCGTTCGTCCACCTGAACCCGTTTTTGCACGTGATGCTCTGCCTGATCGCCGGAACGCTCGCCGGCGCCGTGTGGGCGGGCATCGCCGGCATCCTCAAGGCGACGGTCGGGGCGCACGAGGTGATCTCGACGATCATGCTCAACTGGATCGCCTACTGGGTGGGCTCGTACCTGTTCGGCGAAGGCGGGCCACTGCAGGGCTCACAGCCGTCGATCCCGATCTCGAACGACATCGCCGAGGGCGCGAAACTGCCCGTGTTCTGGGGCATCGCGCTCCTGCAGGGACTCTCGGTCGGGATCTTCATCGCGATCGGGATGCTCGTCGTCTACTGGCTGATCATCAACCGGACGACGCTCGGCTTCGAGGTGCGCGCCGTCGGCTTCAACCCGGAGGCGGCGCGCTACGGCGGTGTCTCCGTCGCGCGCAACTACTTCCTTGCGATGGCGATCTCCGGCTCGTTCGCGGGCCTCGCGGGTGCGCTCGACATCACGGGCTGGGAGTACCGCATCGGCGAGAACGACATCCAGGCGAGCTCGATCGGCTTCATCGGTCTCGCCGCGGCGCTGCTCGGGCGCAACACCGCGCTCGGCGCCGGCGTCGCGTCGCTACTCTTCGGCGCGCTGATCAACGGCACATCCGGCAGGCAGCTCGACCCGTCGATCTTTCGCCCCGACCTCGCGGGCAACCTGACCACGATCATCCAGGGCCTCGTCATCCTCTTCGTCGGCCTGAACCTCGGCGGCATCGGACTGTGGCTGAAGAAGCGGCGGAAACCCGCATGACGGCGATCGCCGCGCGCGTGGGCGGCATCCGCTGGACGGACGCGAAGACGATCGGCATCGCCGGCATCGCGATCGGTGCGATCGCGTTCTGGCTCGCGCTGCCGCCGCTCGCTTCCCGCACGGCCGTCCTGCCGATCCTGCTCGGCATCCTCGCGATCGCCGCAGGGATCTGGACGTGGTCGCGCGAGCAACACCGGATCGGCGGCGGCGCGGTTGCGGCCGGCGTGCTCGGGATCATCTTCGGCGTCCTCGCAACGCGATCGTCGGAAGCACACCTCGACACGGTTGTCGTCTGGAGCGCGTTGCTCGCCGCGACGCTTCGCTACGCGACGCCGCTGACGTTCGCCGCGATCGGCGGCCTGTTCTGCGAGCGGAGTGGCGTGATCAATGTCGCGCTCGAGGGCATGCTGCTCACCGGCGCGTTCTTCGGCATCTGGGGCGCGATCTGGGCGCACGGCTGGGCACCCGGCTGGGAGTGGGTGATCGGCCTCATCACCGCGTCGCTGGCGGGGATGGCGATGGCCGCGGTCCACGCCTTCTGGGCCATTCACTTAAAAGTCGACCAGATCATCTCGGGCACGGCGATCAACTTCCTCGCGCTCGGGATCACCGGTTACATCTTCATCGACAAGTACGGCGACTCGGGCACGCCGGGCAACGTCGCCGACTACGGCATCCCGGACGTGCACCTCCACTTCTTGAACAACTGGTACTTCGTCGGGCCGATCCTCGGCCAGCTCAACCTGATGATCTGGCTGTCGTTCGTCCTCCTGATCGCGACGTACATCTTCGTCTTCCGCACGCCGTACGGCCTGCGCCTGCGTTCGGTCGGAGAGCATCCGCGCGCAGCGGACACGGTCGGCATCTCGGTGTACAAGATCCGCTACATGGCCGTGATCGGGTCCGGCGCGATCGCGGCGATGGGCGGTGCCTATCTGTCGCTCGGCTTCGTCCACTCCTTCAACGAGAACATGACGAGCGGCACCGGCTTCATCGGCCTCGCGGCGCTCGTGTTCGGCAAGTGGCGGCCGTTCCCGACGTGGTGCGCGACGTTGCTGTTCGGCTTCTCGAGCGCGTTGTCCGACCGCTTGCCGAACGCGTACGGCAACCAATGGGGCACACTGTTCAACGCTTTGCCGTATGTGTTGACGATCGTCGCGGTGGCCGGTGTGATCGGCCGCTCGATCGGGCCGGCGGCCGCGGGCCGGCCGTATGAGAAGCAATAGGGGAGCCGCCCGCGCCGCCGTGCTGTTCGGCGCGCTGGCGGTTCTCGCGATCCCGATCGCCGTCGCCGCCGCGCAGGTCAGCTCGCAGCTTCGCTTGCTCGAGACGCTGTACGTCGCGGTCGCGGCAGCCGGCGTCCTCGCGCTGCTCGGCCTCTACGCGGCTCGCCGCGCGCGGCTGAACGCCGCGCGGACGCTCTCGGCCGCCGGCGGCGTGGGCTTCGCCCGGGCGGTCGCGTGGGCGGGGGCTTACGCCGGGATCACCGGGGCGCTGGCGCTCGCGGTGTACGGCATCCTCCGCTGGGCGCAGTAGCGGGTCGCACAAAACCTCGTCTACGCTTCCTGGGCCGTGTTCGAGATCGGGAACAGCCTGCGTGAAGCGCGCGAACGCCGCGGGATCGACTTCGCCCAGGCGGAGGTCTCGACGAAGATCCGGGGCAAGTACCTCCGCGCGCTCGAGGACGAGCAGTTCGCGCTGCTGCCCGCGCAGACGTACGTCAAAGGGTTCTTGCGCACGTACGCGGAGTACCTCGGCCTCGACGGCCAGCTCTACGTCGACGAGTTCAACTCACGATTCGTCAGCGGCGAGGAGTACGAGCCGCGCGTGCGCCGCTCGGCGGCGAGACGGCCGCAGCGCCGCCATCGCCGATTCGAGACGAATGTCGTCTTCGTCGCGCTGGCGGTGATCGCAATCCTGACGGTGATCGTCATCTCGGCGTGGAAGGCGAGCGGCAGCAAGTCGCCGGCGGCGCCGCCGGCGAAGAAGACCCCGACCGTCGTCCATCGGCCGAAGGTCAAGCCGCCGCTGCTCGAGGTGACGGCGAAGGCCGGCCAGACGCATCTGATCGTGCACAAGGCCAGCGCGACGGGGAACGTCGTGTTCGACGGGACGATCAGTAAGGGTGATCCTGTCCGCGCGATCAACGGCACGCGGTTGTGGGTGCAGATCGACACGCCCGAGAACCTCACGATCAAGATCGCCGGTCACGTCGTGCGCGTGCCGGGTGCGCAGCCGCGCGTCGGCATCGTCACGAAGACCGGTTGGCACGCGGCGTAGACCAGCGCACGGCGGGCGTCCGCGCGGCGATCGTCGCGTCGGGCTCGGAGCTCGTTCGAGGCGACCGGTCGGATCGCAACGGTCCGTACCTCGCCGCCGACCTGCTTCGACGCGGCGTCGATCCGGCCGGCATCTCGATCGTCGGCGACGATCCGGCGGATCTCGAGCAGGCGTTGCGCGCAGGCCTCGACTACGACTTGCTCGTCGTCTCAGGCGGCCTCGGGCCGACCCACGACGATCGGACGATCGAGGTGCTCGCCCGCGCGGCAGGCGTCGGTCTCCACGTCGAGCAGGAGCTCGAGGCGGCGATCGAGGAGCTCTCTCGCTCCGTCGCGACGCGCCTCCAACGCCCGTACGCCGACTTCGCGCCCGGTGTCCGCAAGCAGGCGACGCTGCCCGACGGCGCGGAGTGGGTGGGGCTCGTCGGGACCGCTCCGGCCGTCGTCCTGGCTCGCGGCGACTCGGTGGCGGTCGCCCTGCCAGGCCCGCCTCGCGAGCTGCAGGCGCTCTGGCCGCGCGTCTGCGAGACGGCGCCCATGCAGCGTCTGCTCGCGCGGGCGGTGGTGCCGCGCCGGCGCGTACTGCGGCTGTTCGGCATCTCGGAGTCGTCGATCGCGGAAGCCCTCGACGACGCCGGCGGTGACGGCGACGGTGTGGACGTCACGATCTGCGCGCGCGAGTTCGAGCTCCACATCGACCTCTTCGTCCAGCC
>DASXOW010000112.1:0-1637 GCA_036493955.1 Gaiellaceae bacterium | reverse complement strand
CGGGACACCCTCGACGCCGAGTACGCCGCGCACCGCCAGCGCTTCCTCGCCGAGCAGGGCTACGCCTACACGATCGTCGACGCCGACGACTTGATGAACCCGCTGCCGTAGGGAGGCGGGTTCGAAGGCTTGCCGGCGGCGAATGTGGCCAGAGATGTCTTGTTTGTGCCCCCCTGCAAGCGATCGGGTCTGAATTCGATGCCGCGTTCTCGTTCAATTCGTTCGCGTCGGGCCGATAAGGGGGATAGACGTGTAGGAAGAACGGACGCAGGAGAAGCCATGAACGGCACCGTGCCGAACGCCTTGGTCGACGCAGACCAGGTCCAGACAGCTGCCAGTCGGCTCTACGACGCCGAGACGGCTCTGCACGCCGCCCGGCAGACCCACGTCGACGCGTGGATCGCTGCAGCCGGCGATCGTCTGCACGACGCCGTGGCCGCCTACCTCTCCGCGCGTGCGCTGCACCCCAGCAACGGCAACTGAGCAACAACTCGCCCTGTAGTCACCCGCGGGACGTGGAGCGTCGTAGCGGAGCAGATCTTCGCCTGCAAGTGACGAGTTCGCTTCGCGAGTGACGCCGTTTCCGCCGTCTTTGATCTTCGGAATCCGTCACTCGCCCGAGAACTTCGTCGCTCGTTCGCCATAGCCTGAAACCATGCCCGCAAGGTCCGCGACGGTGCAGGACGTGCACGAGCTCGCGCTCGCCATGCCGCACGTGACGGTCCTGTACGGACCGAAGGAGAATCCGATCTACCAGGTCGGCGGCAAGTCGTTCGTGTTCTTCCGGACGCCACAGCCGGACGCCGCGGATCCGGACACCGGCGAGCGGTACCCCGACGTGATCATGTTCTGGGTCGAGTCCGAGGCGGAGAAGCTCGCGCTCGCGCAGGACGAGAGCACCCCGTTCTTCACGACCCCGCACTTCGACGGCCATCCGTCCGTACTCGTTCGCGCGAGCCGGATCAAAGAACTCACCCGCGAACGACTGACCGAGCAGGTGCAGGACGCGTGGCTCTCCCGAGCCTCGAACCGGCGGGCCCAGGCCTGGCTGGCCGGTCAGGAGTCGGCTGCGAAGCGGTCCAGCCAGCCTCCGGCGACGTCGCGCAGCGGCCGGTCATCGAAGCGATAGACGCGCTCGCGGCCGCGCAACTCGGCGTGCACCAGCCCGGCGGCTTCGAGCACGCGCAGGTGCCGGGTGATCGTCGGCCAGGAGTGGTCGAAGCGGGCGGCGATGGCACCGGAGGTCATCTCGCCGCCGCGCAGGTGCAGCACCAGCAGGATCGTGCGCCGGGACTGATGCGCAAGCGCGGCGAAGACGCGATCGAGCCGCTCGAGCTCGCGCAGCCCCCGCGCGCTTCCGGTCAACCGGGCAACCGGGCCGGCAGGTAGTGCGGGAACTCCCACTTCGGCCGGCCGTCGCGGTCCTCGAGCAGCGGGTCCATCCGCTCCCAGATGCTCAGCACATCCGGGTGCTCGTGCGCGCGGCCGAAGCCACCGTCGACCCAGGTGAAGATCTCGACGAACGTCGGCTCGTCCACGTCGCGCAGGACGAGCGGCTCGGCGTCGGTGACGAACTCGAGGTCGTGCAGCGTCGACCAATGCGTGCGCAGGAGTTCGGTGAACTGCTCTTCGGCATC
>DASXOW010000111.1:0-47537 GCA_036493955.1 Gaiellaceae bacterium | reverse complement strand
GTAGAACGCCTCGGCAGTCGGGATCGCCTCGCGCAGGTTCGACTGCGCCGCGCGCTTGTTGGCCCGAGTCTTGAAGCCGAGATACGACGGCACCGCGATCGCCAGCAGGATCCCGATGATCACGATGACGATCAGGAGCTCGATTAGCGTGAAACCCTCTTGGTTCGAGAGCCTCTGGTGGAACTTGGTCATAAACAAATCCCCTTGATGGATGGCAACGGTCAATTCGGTTACGGACGCAATATCGGCTGGTCTTTGTGCGGAAGCATCCCCCGAAGTAGGTAGACGGGCGCGGCTCGGCCTTGGGGCCTGTGCTCGGCATGAGGCAGGGCGTTACGCGTTACGCGGGCACCCTTGGCCACGATCCGAGGCGCGCTCGGCTGGCGCCAGAGCTCGGGAGTGACTCGGAGCTGCAGCCGCAAACGGCCGGCGGAACTTCGAACTGGCAACGCCGCCGAGTTCGCGCGGGTTCTCGACACGCTCACCGCGCTCGGCTCAGTACGCGAACTGGATCGCGCAGGTTTGCCCGCCGACGTGGTAGTGGATCTCACCGACCGCCGGGCAACTGCTGCGCGACTCGCCGCGATCCTAGGATCCCTTGGCGTTCCTGCCCTGACGATGCGGATCCTATGCGGCCGCCGCGGAGACTGAGCTCGACCGCAGGCCCCAAGCCGGAGGAAGGTATGAAGTACGTTCTGATCGTCGTCGTCGTCGTGGGCATCTCCGCGACCGTGGCGGCCGCCGCCGCAACCGCAGCCTCGGATGCGAGCCGCGGCGGGCCACCGTGCAAGCAGAAGGTCATCAAGATCCAGGGGCACCCTGCTGCCGTCAACTGCGGGCCGGCCACCGCCACGCTCCACCTCGGCGGCAAGACCTACACGTTCCGCAACGGCCTGTGCGAGCAGAGCAAGTCAGCCGGGTCCAAGCTCTCGCTCGATCTGGGCACGACCGTGATCGGCGTCAACGGCAACGCGGGTCACCCCCACTTCAGCATCGATGTCGTCAAGAACGCCCCGAGCGGGAGCGTGGGCGCCGACTACGGCGGGAAGACACTGATCGACGACGCCCTCGTCACCGTCGCCGGGAAGGTTCCGGCGGGAGGCACGTTCAAGTCGAAGTTCAGCGGCCCGGGGTTCGGGCCGAGCTTCACCGGATCCTGGAACTGCCACGGCGTCGTTTGGCGGTCCTCGTGAACCGCCACGCCACGGACCCGAAGTGCGACACCGAACCGGCCGCAACCAGCACAGGAGGAATCCGGTGAAGAACGTCGCCGGGCTCGACTTTTACGTGGCCGGCCGCGCCTACCACGCGGGGCTCACCGTGCACGGTCACGTGCCCGGCGGCGGCACCTTCTCCGGCAAGGATCTGCTCAACGCATCCCACCTGGCGATGACCGTCTCCTGGTCGTGCGGCGGCGAAGTGATGAAGGTCGGTTAGCCAGCTCTGCGCGTCGCACCGTCGCGAGTCAAGCGGGCCGCTTGACCAGCAAAGTGCGACTCGTGCCGCCGAGGTAGCCCGCACCAGCCTGGTTCACGCTGAACGCTCCGCGGACCGTAGAGCGGCCCTTCGGCAGCGTCACCCTGAACTCGACGCGCGACCGAAGCCCGAGCCGCACGCGCTTGATCGTCACCCAGCGCGTCCCGACCTTCCGCTGCAGCTGCACGACGCGATGTGGGAAGCCGTGGGCGCCGGAGACGCGGATGAAGAAGTGCCCGTTCTTGTACCGCGTCAGCGCGATGCGCGGGTGCACGGAGACGTTGACAGCGGGGCTCAGCCCGTTCCGCCAGCTCGCCTGGTACGCCGTCGCGATCTGCGGCCGCGCGAGGTATGACCACGCGCCGTTTGCGCCGGTCAGCACAGTCGCGACAGAGCGCGCGGATGCGATCCCGTACGGCTTCGAGAAGATGACCACTTGCTCGCCGGCCGTGTGCGTCGGCACGGTGCCGGTCAGCTGGATCCGACCGCCGAAGACGACCTGACGCGCCGCCACCACGAGGCTCACGCCGTTCGTCGTGAACGTGACGTCTGCGCCGTACCTCGTGCCGCCGTCGCTCTTCGCGACGAGCCGATAGTGGTACGCCGTGTTCGCCGCGAGACCGGTGAGCGGCGCGGTCACCGTCTGTGCTCCCGCCTTCGAGCCGGCACTGCGGTGCGTCGTCGACTTTCCGTACTTCGTCGTCGTGCCGTAGTCGAACCACCACGTGGTCGAGCGACCGAGCGGGTCGAGCGAGCCGGTCAGCTGCGCAGTGTCAGGCCCGATCGACTGCGCTGAACCCGTCGTCGCGATCGGCGCACCGACCGTCGTGAACACGTGATCCAGCCCGTAGACGCGGCCGCTCGAGTTCTGGGCGACGAGACGGAAGTGGTAGCTCTTGCCCGCCGTCAGCTTCGTGACTCCGTCCGAGACCGCACGGGCGGTCGTGCCGGAGCCGGCCGAGTGCGAAGCAGTTTTCAGCCCGTACGAGACCGACGTCCCGTACTCGAACCACCACGTCGTCGCGAGGCCGTTCGGTGTGACCTGTCCGCGGAGCGTTGCGGTCGTGACTGCGATCGGAGTCGCGTCGGCCGTAACCGCGACCGGCGCCGCGCTCGTCGTGAACCTGGCGTCCGCGCCTGTCGTCGTCCCAGCGTCACTCGTTGCCACGATCCGGAAGTGATAGGTCTTGCCGACCGCGAGCTTCGAGATCGCGGCGGCCTCGTTCTGCGGGCTTGCATCCGAGCCGGCGCTCTTGACCGCGGTCTTCGTGCCGTAACTCGTCGACGTGCCGTACTCGAAGTAGAACGTGGTGTCGCGGCTGTTCGGATCGACGGTCCCGTTCAGCGTTGCCGTCGTCGTGCCGATACCCGTCGCCGCGCCCGTCGCCGCGCCCGGCGGCGTCAGCGTCGTGAACACCGCGTCGCTGCCGTGCACCGTGCTAGTGCTGTTCGTCGCGACGACGCGGTAGTGATAGGTCGCGCCCGCCTTCAGGCCGGTGAGGTTCGAGGTGATGTTGACGGCAGTGGTGCCGGAGCCGGCGTTCGCCTTCGCGGTCTGCGCGCCGTATGACGTCGACGTCCCGTACTGGACGTACCAGGTCGTGGCCTGCCCGCCGGGGGCGACCGTGCCGGTGACGGTTGCCGTGGTCGCTCCGATCGCGGTCGCAGGGCCGGTCGTCGCGGTCGGCGCAGCTGCGCGCGCGATCCCGCCGAAGAGCACGAATGTGGCCACCGACACTGCTGCGGCGGCGAGCACTGTCCGCTTGCCGGTCATGTCACCCCCCAATCGTCGCTCGGCGAGCATGATCCCAGGTCATTCGGGTTTTTGCGGACGCCGCGTAAGTGTGGGGTAAAACCACTAGGCTCGCGTCGTGAGCGCCGATCTCGATTCCCGCGTCGCAGCCTTACGCCGCTCGGCCGTGTTCGGCGGGCTGGACGAGCCGTTTCTCAACCAACTGGCGGCGTCGATGTCCGAGGTGACGTTCTCGGCGGGGCGCGTCCTGATCGAGGCGCGCGCGCCCGGATCCGGGATGTTCGTGATCGACGAAGGGACAGTGACCGTGCATCCACGCGACTCCACTCCCGTCGAGCTCGGGCCTGGCGAGGTCGTCGGCGAGCTCGCCTTGCTCACCGAGGACGGCCGGAGAACTGCTCGCGTCCAGGCGGCAACCGACGTCCGCTGCCTCACGCTCGACCGGGCGACGCTGCAGCAGGCGCTCGTCGACGAGCCGAGGCTGGCGACCGCCCTGCTCCAGAGCGCGGTCGAGCGTCTCTCAGCGCAGATCCTCTCCTAGCGGCCCACGCAGCACGATCTCTTCGTAGCGCGGCACGTACCCGAAGCGGCGGTTCAGATCGAGCATCGACTCGAGCCGCACCTCGTTCGCGGTGCGCAGTGTCGCGATCCCCTCCGCCTTTGCCCAGCGGATCTGCGCGCGCTTGAGCGCGCCGGCGACGCCTCGACCGCGTGCTTCGCGCGAGACCGCCATGAACCCGTTGGTCCACGTCTCACCCTCGAGCTGCAAGTACCCGTAGCCGAGCACGCGCCTGTCCTCGAGCGCGATGAAGTACGCGTCTGATCGATGCGCGTGCAGCCCCCACGCGGGCCAGCCTTCGATGCGGCTTTCCGAGCGTCCGGGCTGGTCGGCGTAGGCGAGCCGCGCCAGCGCGTGCAGCTCTTCCTCGAGATCGGGGCGCTCAGCGAAGGTCACGATCTCGAATGCGGGCGGTCCGAGCTCGTGCGCGGCGGCGACGTCGAGCTCCGAGATCACGTAGCGGCGCACCTCGTCGTAGCCCTTGTGTTCGAGCCACGGCGCGACGGCGGGCGTGCGCGTCGTCGTCCATGCCTCTAGGCCTGATTTGCCGAGCGCGTGCGCCGCGGCGGACGCGGCACGCCACCCATCGTCGTCGACGGCGTGGAACCACACCTCGGCGTACGGCAAATGCTCGAGGCCGGGAATTGGGTGGACATCCACCGCAGGGATTGTGAACCGATCCGCCTGCAGGAGGAGGGCGAATCATCCGCAACGCCGATGTGCGCCGACCCTGCGCTTCGTAGATTGGCTCGCATGAAGAAGCGCCTCTACTACGTCCTGCTCGTCATCGGCTTGCTGCTGCTGGCCGTGGGTGGCTGGGCCGTGCAGGGCCTTCGCCGCGTGACACCCGCGTTCAGTAGTTAGCCTGGTTAACTGCTTTCGCTAGCCTAGGAATGTGCGCAGGCGCTCTCTTTCCGTGGACCCGCCCGATCTCGGGCTCTGGCCGACGACCAAGGGCCTGGCCGGCCTTTGGCGCGAACAGGGCCAGCTCGTCCTGGTCGGATTGGCCTGCGCGCTTGTCTACAGCACACTCTCGCTGGCAATCCCGATCGTCGTCCAGCACGCGATCGACCACTCGATCAAGCCTACGAACGGCCACCGCGAGTCGCTCTGGCCCTACCTGGGCGTGATCGTGCTCCTCGGAGCGATCCGCTTCCCGATCAACTTCACGCGGCGATACGCGACATCGCGGACAGGCATCCGCGTCGAGTGGCGCATGCGCGAACTGCTCTACCAGGGGTACCTCCGCTATCCGCGCGCGTTCTACGACGTTCACGCGACCGGACAGGTGGTGTCGCGCGCGACGAACGACCTCTACCCCGTCCGCTACTTCATCGGGTGGGGCATGACGCAGGGCATCCAGTCGCTCATGATGATCTTCGGGATCGCGATCGTGCTCTTCGTCGTGAACGCGAAGCTCGCGGTGATTGCGCTCGTCGCGATGCCGCTCGTCGGGATCCTGACCTACAACTTCGGCCGCCGCGTGATGCCGATCTCACGCGAAGTCCAGCAGCTGAAGGCGGATGTCACCGAGGCTGCGGACGAATCGGTCGTCGGGATCGAGATGGTGCAGGCGTTCGGCCGGGAGGACGACGTGCAGGGGCGCTTCAACGTCAAGGCGGGCCGCGTACGCGACGGCGTGCTGCGGCAGGCACGTGTCGAGGGCCTCTTCCTGCCGGGCCTCCTCTTCCTGCCGTCGCTGTCGATCGCCGCGATCGTCTACTTCGGCGGCACCGACGTGATCAACGGGCACCTGACGAACGGGCAGTTCTATCTCTTCTACCAACTGCTCCTGCAGCTTGTCTGGCCGCTCGAGGCACTCGGCTGGATCCTGTCGCTCGGGCAGCGCGCAACCGCCTCCGCGTCGCGCACGTTCGCGTGGCTGCAGGGGATCGAGACGATCCCCGAGGCAGCCGCGCCGGCGAAGCTCCCCGACGGGCCGCTCGGCGTCACGTTCGAGAACGTGCACTTCTCCTACCCGACTGGCAGCGAAGTCCTCACCGGCGTGGAGCTCGAGATCCCACCCGGCGAGGTCGTCGCGGTCTGCGGGCCGACGGGCGCCGGCAAGACGTCGCTGCTCAACCTGCTGCCGCGCTTCTACGACCCGGACGAGGGCCGCGTGCTGCTCGGCGGTGTGGATGTCAGCACCGTGCCGATCGCGAATCTGCGCACCGTCGTCGCGATCGTCACCCAGCGGCCCATTCTGTTCTCCATCCCGTTGCGGGACAACCTCACCGCCGCGCGTCCCGACGCGCCGTGGGAAGAGGTCGTTGCGGCGTGCGAGGCCGCCGGTGTGGCGCATTTCGCCGCTGATCTTCCCGACGGCTACGACACGCTGATCGGCGAGCGCGGGATCAATCTCTCCGGTGGACAGCGCCAGCGGGTCGCGCTCGCGCGCGCGCTGATCGCGAACGCGCGTGTGATCGTGCTCGACGATCCGATGTCGGCCGTGGACACGCAGACCGAGCGTCACCTGGTGACGAACCTCCGGCCCGCGCTCGCCGGTCGAACCGTCCTCATCGCGACGCAGCGCCTGTCGACCGTCGAGGTCGCCGACCGCGCCGTCGTGCTCGACGACGGCGTCGTCGTCGAGTCGGGGAAGCCGCAGGATTTGCTCCAGAGCGGCGCGCTGTTCACCGCGCTCTTCGGCGAAGAGGTGGCAGTTGCCTAAGCGCCGCTCCGGGCTTTCGCGCCTCAAGCACTACCTTCCCGGGCAGCGCCTGCGCGTCTCCGCGCTCGGCGTGTGTGGCGTACTGATGGCCGGAGCACCCGTGGCGGCGCTGCTGATCGTCGCGCACGCGATCAACCACGGCATGGTCGCCGGCGGCAAGTCGCGCCTCACGCGCGACGTCATCGCGTATCTGATCGTCATGGCGCTTGCGTATGTCCTGCAGACGACGCTCGTGCGCGGCCTCGCGCGCGTCGGCCAGAACATCGTGCTTGGACTGCGCCAAGACCTGTTCGACCATCTCACCACGCTGTCGCTCCGCTACTTCAGCCAGCAGAAGGCGGGCTGGATCATCTCGCGGCTCACATCGGACGCCGACGCGTTGTCGGACGTCCTCTCGCAGGGGCTGACGACACTGGTCGTCAACACGCTCACGATCATCGCTGCGATCATCGGCCTCTTCGTGCTCGACTGGCGGCTCGGTCTCGTCGCGCTGGTGATCCTGCCGCCGACGCTCGTCAGCGGACGGTGGTTCCAGGTGAAGTCCCACGCGGCGTTCCTGCGCGTGCGCGAGACGATCGCGATCATGACCGCGCAAATCGCCGAGTCGGTCTCGGGCATGGCGGTCATTCAGGCGTTCAACCGCGAGCGTGCGTTCCTGGCGGAGTTCGACAGGGCAAACGCCGCGAACCGGGAGACGAACACTCACGCCCAGTATCTGAACTCGATCTTCTTCCCGGGGATCGAGGCGCTCGGCGTCGTCGCAATGGTGTCAGTGCTGTTCGTCGGTGATCACCTCCTGCTGCACGGCTCGATCCAGGTGGGAACGGTCACCGCCGCGGTGTTCATGCTCAACATGATCTTCCAGCCGCTCCAGGAGTTGTCCGACCTCTACGGGCAGGTGCAGTCGGCCGGCGCAGCGATGGAGAAGATCACCGGCATCCTCGACACCGAGCCGGAGATTCGCGACGCGCCCGGTGCCCTGTCGTTGGCGGTGGCGGGCCACCTGCAGTTCGATCGCGTCACGTTCTCGTACGGTCGAGAGCCTGTGCTGCACGGGATCGAGATCGACGTGCCGGCCGGGAACTGCCTCGCGCTCGTCGGCGAGTCGGGCGGCGGAAAGTCGACGACGGCCAAGCTCGTCGGACGCTTCTACGACCCCGACGAGGGCGCAGTGCTCGTCGACGGTCACGACCTCCGCGAGGTCGAGCTGCGTGCGTATCGGCGCCAGCTCGGTGTCGTGCTCCAGGATCCGTTTCTCTTCTCGGGCTCGATCGCCGACAACATCCGCTTCGCGCAGCCGGGCGCGACCGACGATCAGGTCGCAGACGTCGCGCGGGCGGTCGGCGTCGACCGGATCGCGCGCCGTTTCGACAAAGGACTGCTGCACGTCGTGCGCGAGGGCGGCGCCGGTCTGTCGGCGGGCGAGCGGCAGCTGATCTCGATCGCGCGTGCGCTCCTCGCCGACCCGCGCATCCTGATCTTCGACGAGGCGACGTCGAACATCGACCGGCCGACGGAGATCCTGATCGAGCAGGCGCTCGACCGGCTGCTGCGCGGACGGACGTCGATCATCATCGCGCACCGTCTCGCGACGGTTCGCCGCGCGGACGAGATCCTCGTGCTCGAGCACGGCCGAATCACCCAGCGGGGGCGGTTCGACGAGCTACTCGCGGCGCAGGGACCGTTCCGCGAGCTCGCGGCTCAGCTACACGGGGTGTCGGAGTCCGGCTTGCAGTCGGCGCCGGTGACCGGCAGCCGGCCCAGGAGCTCGGCGAGCGTCGTCAGCTCCGAGCCGGAGTAACGCGACACGAACAGCTCGTCGATCCCGCGGAGGTGCGTCACCGCGGCAGAGCGAAGCTTGTCACGCCCGTCGTCGGTCAGAGCCGCGTACGACACGCGCGCGTCCGAAGCGCACGACTCCTTGCGCACGAACCCGGCACGCTCCAGCCCTTCGAGGAGCCGGGTGATGCCGGAGGCGGTCAGGACGACCTGCTGGGCGAGGTCGACGCGGCGCATGCGGCCGTCGTCCGCGTGCGAGAGGTGGAGCAGCACCTCGTAGTCGTTCAACGTCAGGTCGTGCTCGCGCTGCAGCTGCGCGGAGAGCTCGCGCGTGATCGCCGCATGGGCGCGAAGAAAGGCGACCCAGCCTTCGAGCTGGAGGGGTACGGGGATCGTTGCCACAGCCATAGTTGCGTACTCAAGTGTAGCGCGGACGGCGGGGTTCGAACAGTGGCCGGATGGGCCAGGTCGTGGGGACAGTCCCCGGGGTCCATGGGCTCCCCAGCTCAAAATCTGGGGACAGTCCCCGGGACGTGGCCCGGGTGGTCACGTCCGGTGACGCGGTGTCTCATAGGTAGGTTCAGACGGTGAGCCGCAGCGACGAGGGAATCGAGGCAATCGGGCTCCGGCGGCAGTTCAAGGACATCGAGGCGGTCGCCGGGATCGACCTGCGGGTCCTGCCGGGGGAGATCTACGGCTTCCTCGGCCCGAACGGCGCCGGCAAGTCGACGACCGTCCACATGCTGACCACCCTCCTGCCGCCTTCCGGCGGACGAGCGACCGTGGCCGGGTTCGACGTGGCGAAACAGGGGCCTCAGGTCCGCGCCTCGATCGGGGCGGCACTGCAGGAAGCCGCACTCGACCCCTTCCTCACCGGAGCGGAGCACCTGCGTCTCCAGGCATCCCTCCACGGCATCCGTGGTGACGAGCGCAAGCGGCTGATCGCGCAGCTGCTCGACCGCGTCGGGCTGACGAACGCCGGGAATCGCAAGGTGCGCACCTACTCGGGCGGCATGAAGCGCCGGCTCGACCTCGCGCTCGCACTGATTCACGACCCGTCGATCCTCTTCCTCGACGAGCCGACCACCGGCCTCGACCCGCAGAGCCGCACCGCGCTCTGGACCGAGGTCGGCCGGCTCGCGCGCGAAGAGGGTGTAACGGTGTTCCTGACGACGCAGTACCTCGAGGAAGCGGACGTTCTCGCCGACCGCGTCGGGATCATCGACCACGGCCACATCGTCGCCGAGGGCACGCCCGCACAGCTGAAGGCGCAGATTGGGAAGCCGACCGTCGAGGTCGTGCCGGAGTCGCCCGACGAGCTCGACCGCCTGCGCGAACTTCTGCGCCGCTTCGGGACCGAGACCGCCGCACGCCCCGGCGCGTTCGCGGTGCAGCTCGACGGCCACGGCGCGCTCCCGGAAGTCGTGCGCGCGCTCGACACGGAGGACCTCCGCGCCGCGCAGATCAACCTGCACGAGCCGTCGCTCGACGACGTCTTCCTCGCGAAGACGGGCCGGACCCTCGAAGGCGCGGACGAGGAGTGATGAGGCAGCAGATCTGGCTGATCGCGCGGCGATCGGTCGTGCGTACGTTCGGGCAGCCCGGGACGTGGATCCCGCCACTCACGTTCCCGCTCATGCTGATGGCCGTCAACTCGAACGGGTTGCGCGCGGCGACGCACCTGCCGGGCTTCCCGACCACGTCGTTCCTCTCGTTCTTCCTGCCGTTCTCGTTCCTGCAGGGAGCGCTCTTCGCGTCCGGCATCTCCGGCGTCGACCTCGCGCGCGACATCGACACCGGCTTCCTGAACCGGCTCGCGCTCACGCCCGTTCGCGGCTCCGCGCTGTTGATCGGCCAGATCGGCGGCGCCGTCGGCCTCGGCGCGCTTCAGGCGTGCGTGTACCTCAGCGTCGGCCTCGCCTTCGGCGTCCATATCGAGACCGGCGTCGCCGGCGCATTCCTGCTCCTGCTACTCGCCGTGCTGATCGCGGCGGGTTGGGGCACGCTCGGCCTCTGGCTCGCGCTGCGCACCGGGTCCACCGAAGGCGTGCAGTCGCAGTTTCCGCTGCTCTTCTTCGCCACGTTCATCTCGAGCATGAACCTGCCGCGCAACCTGATCGAGGTGAGCTGGTTCCGCGACATCGCGACGATCAACCCAGTCAGCTACATGATCGAAGGGCTGCGGTCGCTCGTGATCAGCGGTTGGGACGCGCAGGCGCTCCTGCTCGGCTTCGGTTTCACGCTCGCCCTGATCGCCGTGTCGCTCGGCCTGGCCGGGCGGCAGTTGAAGGTCAGGATGGCAAGGACGTGAGGCGCACGATGGACGTCGCGTTCGGGCTGGCGCACCGGCAGATCACGGTGCTGTTCAAGAACCCGTCGCTGTTCATCCCGCCGATGCTCTTTCCGCTCATGAACTTCATGGCGTTCGCCGGTGGGCTCTCGCGGCTGCGCCACGTGCCCGGGTTCGACTTCCACGGCGGCTACACCGCGTTCCAGTTCGTCTTCGTGCTCCTGCAGTCAGCCGCGTTCGGCGGTGTGTTCGCCGGATTCGGGATCGCACGCGACTTCGAGCGCGGCTTCGCACGCCGCCTACTCGTGTCCGCGCCGCAGCGAAGCGGGATCATCGCCGGCTACGCGATCGCGTCGATGGTGCGCTGGGCAATGATCGCAGTCGTCCTGACGGCGGTCGCGCTCATCGCCGGGATGAAGATCGGCGGTGACGGCGTCGACCTCTTCGGCCTCTACGGCCTCGCGCTCATCTTCAACCAGGTCGGGCTGCTCTGGGCGTGCGGCGTCGCGATGCGGTTCCGCTCCGTCCAGGCCGGGCCGCTCATGCAGACACCGGTGTTCATGGCGCTGTTCCTCGCCCCGGTCTACGTCCCGCTCGACCTTCTCAGCGGCTGGATCCACGCCGTCGCCCGGCTGAACCCACTGACCTTCATCCTCGAGTCCGGCCGCGGCTTCATCCAGGGCGAACCGACCCAGGTCGGGCTGGCGTTCGGCGTCGCCGTCGCCCTGTTCTTCGTCTTCGCCGTCTGGGCCCGGACCGGCCTTCGCGCCGCCGAGAACTCCGGCTAGTTTCACAACACACCGGCGCGGTGATCACGTAGCCGTGGGGAGGCGAGCGCTCGTGCTCGGGGCCGTCGCCGCGGCGGTTGCCGCAGGCGCTGCTGCGGTCCTGTCGGCGCTCGGTGCGTCGACCGGCAGCGCGTCGCCTGCGAAGGCCGCTGCACCACCCGCCTTCGGCTCGCGGTCGGTTGCGTTCGGCAATGGACGGGTGATCCTCCTCCTACGCTCAGGCAACTTCGGCTGTTTCCGAGTCGTCGTCGGCTCCTCGACGGTCGCGCGCTCGTGCACCTCGATTCTCGCCCCCGACCAGATCGCGTACGCCTCCTCCAGTCACGCCGTTGGCGGTGTGGCAGGCAGCGGTGTTCGCGCAGTGATCGTGCGCCTCACGAGGAAAGGAACCGTGTGGGCGACGCTGCGCCGCGCGACGTTCTACGCAGCAGTGCCGGCGGGATACAACGTGCGCGCCGTCGTGAAGGTGCTGAACGACGGCTCGCGCACGAGCTTCACCGTCACAGGCTCCCGCTGAAGGTGTCGCAGCCTGACGGCTCGCCGCGCTGGTAGCCGCGGGAGAACCACTTCTGCCGCTCGGCCGACGAGCCGTGCGTCCACGTCTCCTGATTCACGTGCCCCTGCGTCTCCTGCTGGATGCGGTCGTCGCCGACCGCAGCGGCGGCGTCGAGCCCCTCGTTCACGTCCTGCTGCGTGAGATCGACGATGTAGCCGGTCGCGACGGCGTTGCGTGCCCAGACGCCTGCGTAGCAGTCGGCCTGCAACTCGGTGCGTACCGAGGTGCCCGTCGCTCCCTGCGACTCCTGCGGGCGAAGATCGCCCAGCAGATCCTGCGCGTGATGCCCGTACTCGTGCGCGATCACGTACGCCTCCGCGAACGGCCCGCCCTGCGCCCCGAAGCGGTCGTGGAGCTCCTGGTAGAAGCCGAGGTCGATGTAGACGTGGCGATCCTCCGGGCAGTAGAACGGCCCGACGTCGGTCGTCGCCGTGCCGCAACCGTTCGTCGAGGTCGAGCCGGTGAAGAACACGGTGTCGGCAGGCTCGTACTGCTTCCCCTGGCGCTTGAACCAGCTGCTCCAGTAGGCCTGCACGCTGTTGACGTCGCCGAGGATCCGGCAGTCCTGACGGTCGTTCGCGTCGGCGCCGGTCGAGCAGTCGAGCTGGGCGGACGCCGGGGTCGTGCCGGGCCCGACGCTCAGCCCGTCGAGCTGGTCGAACGTGCCGGAGCCGCCGCCGCCGAGAAGCGCGAAGAGCAGGTAGATGACGACGCCGGCGACGCCAAGCCCGCCGCCGCCGACCGCGACGGCGCCGCCCCTACCACGGCGATCCTCGACCTGCGACGGGTCGAGCTGTGCTCCCGGACGGAATCTCACGTCGCCCTTTCTACAGATCCCGCACCGAGAACGCTGCGATTGCCGCCACGATGACGAGAACGAGGTAGACGACCGACCAGGTGAGGAGCGGTGTGCCCGCCTGGTGCGATCCACCAAACGGGCCGAGTTTCAAGACGAACGCGGCGAACCCGGTCGTGTCGATCGTCAGCCGGTGCAGCGCGTCTTCGTACAGCGCATCGAACGGAAGGATCCACCAAGCGAGGCGCGCGATGTGCTGCAGGCGTTGCGAATCGATCGCGCGCCCGATCTCACCGAGCAGGCCCGCGATCAGGCCGGCGCCGAACACCATCAGCGTCCCGATCCCATTCGCGATCGGCGCGAAGAACACGGAGCCGGCGAGAGCAAGAGCGCTGACAACGACGACTGCGGCCGCGAGCTCGAGGCCCGGCGCGACGACGCGATCGGGTGTCCAGCCACCCGCCCAGTCCACGATCGCGACCGTTGCTGCGTAGACGCCGAGGACGTAGAGCGCGGCGACGCCGGCCGCACCGACGAACCGCGCGATCAGCAACCTTGCCCGTCCGACCGGCCGCACGACGAGCGGCTGCAACAGGCCGGCCTCGGCGTCGCCGCGGATCACGTTCAGGGTGAGAAACACGGAGAGGATCGCGCCGAGGAACAGCGTGGCGAACATCGCGAGGCCCTGGACGATCGAGCCGGCGAGTGCGTTGGGGTCGAGATTCTCGTTGCCGGGCCCGACGAACCCGCGTGTGTCGCGGAACGCTGCGTGCGCACCCCATGCGTAGAGCGCGAGGAAGCCCGCGGTCAGGACGAGAACGACCGCGAACATCTTCCGCCGCAGGCTCTCGCGGAGCCCATACAACACGATCGCCGTCATTCGACGACCTCGAGGTATGCCTCTTCGAGCGTCGACGTGACGACACGCACGCCGAAGACCTCCTCGCCCGCTGCGACGAGCTCGCGCACGAGGCCCGGCACGTCGGCGCGCCGCGCGTCGGGGAATTTCCGGACGCCGGACGCGGTCTCCACCTCCACCCCGCCCTCGCGTCGCAGCTCGGAGGGAGCGCCGGCCGCGACCACGCGGCCGTGGTCGACGATCACGACGTGGTCGCACACGAGCTCGACCTCCGACAGCAGGTGCGAGTTCAGCAGGACCGAGGTCCCGCGGCGACGGAGCTCTTCGAGGAGCTCGCGGACGACGCGCCGTCCGGCCGGATCGAGGGCGCTCGTCGGCTCGTCGAGCAGTAGGAGCCGCGGGGTGCCGACCATCGCCTGCGCGATGCCGAGTCTCTGCTGCATACCCTTCGACATCGCGGCGACGCGCGTGCCGCGCGCTTCGGGAAGGCCGACGAGCTCGAGGAGCTCGCCGCGCTCGGCGGCCCCGCCCGACGAGTGCGCCAGGCGTTGGTGGAGCGTCAGCACCTCGTCCGCGGTCATCCAGCCGGGGAATCGGAACAGCTCTGCGAGGTAGCCGAGCGCCTGCCGCGCGGCGAGCGAGCCGGCGGGCGCGCCGGCGACCTCGGCCCTTCCCCGGGTCGGCCGGACGAGGCCGCAGGCGATCTTCACGAGGGTCGACTTCCCGGCGCCGTTCGGCCCGAGCAGGCCCACGAGCTGGCCCGGCTCGACCGAAAGGTCGACGCCCGCGAGAGCCTGGACTCGCCGGTAGCGCTTCTCGAGGCCCGCGACGGCGAGGACGGAAGCCACGGCGCGAGCCTACCGGCTCTGCGTTCCTTATTTGACGTATGAGGACGTCTTATGTAACTTTCCCCACCATGCCGATGAACAAAGCACGCAAACCGACACTGCTCGCGGCCGGTGTGGCCGCCCTCGCGACCACCGCTGTGGCGACCGCCGGCACCAACCTCTCGCTCGTCGCCTACTCCACGCCGAAGACGGTGATGGGCAAGATCATCCGGGCCTGGCAGCAGACGCCCGATGGGAAGGACGTCACGTTCAGCCAGTCGTACGGCGCCTCGACCGACCAGGCGCGCGCCGTCGGCCAGGGGCTGAAGGCGGACGTCGTCTTCCTCTCGACCGGCGACGACGTCAATCTGCTCGTCGACGACGGCCTCGTCGACTCGAAGTGGAACCGCCAGAGCTACAGCGGCATCGCGGCCGACACGGTCGTGGTGTTCGCCGTCCGGAACGGCAACCCCAAGCACATCAAAAGCTGGGCGGATCTCGTCGAGCCGGGTGTGCAGGTGATCACGCCGAACCCCTTCAGCTCCGGCTCCGCGAAGTGGAACATCCTGGCCGCCTACGGCGCAGAGCGCCGCCTCGGCAAGACTGACAAGCAGGCAACGGCCTATGTGCAGAAGCTCTTCGGGCACGTCGTCTCGCAGGACACGTCGGGCCGCAACGCGACGAACACGTTCCTCGCAGGGAAGGGTGATGTCCTGATCACCTACGAGAGCGAAGCGTTTGCCTCACGCCAGGCAGGCCAGAACATTCAGTACGTGATCCCGCGGCAGTCGATGCTGATCGAGTTGCCGATCGCGGTGCTCACGAGCTCGGCGAACAAGGACGTCGCCAACACGTTCATCCGCTTCGTGAAGAGCGATACCGCGCAGAACCTGTTCGGGCAGTACGGCTTCCGCCCGGTCAACAAGAAGATCCTCGCCAAGTACGCGGAGAAGTTCCCGTCGCGGCCCGGCATCTTCAAGGTCGACGACAAGATCATCGGCGGCTGGCGGAACGCCGACAAGGTGTGGTTCGACCCGAACAAGGGTCGCATGGTGAAGATCGAGCAAGCGGTCGGAGGACCGAGCTCTGGCTAGCACCGCCGTCGCACCACCCGCAGTCAAGCGGCGCCCTCGTCCGGGGGCGCCGCTGCAGTTGGGCTTCGTCACGACGTTCCTCTCGATCGTCGTTCTGCTCCCGATCGCAGCACTCGTCTGGACGTCGGGCAAGCACGGCTGGCACGAGTTCTGGACGGTCGTCTCGGCACCCGAGGCGGTCGCGGCGCTGAAGCTGACGCTCGGTGCGGCCGTGATCGTGTCGGCGCTGAACGCAGTGCTCGGGACGATCACCGCCTGGGTCCTCGTCCGCGATGACTTCGCCGGCACGCGCCTGATGAACGCGGTGATCGACCTGCCGTTCGCGCTGCCCACGGTCGTCGGTGGTCTCACGCTGCTCGCGCTCTACGGTCCGTCCTCTCCGCTCGGCGTCAACATCGCCTTCACCCGCACGGCGATCGTGCTCGCGCTGCTGTTCGAGACGCTGCCGTTCGTGGTGCGCACGGTGCAGCCGGTGCTGCATGAGCTCGACCGCGAGTCGGAGGAGGCCGCGCGATCGCTCGGCGCCGGCGAGGTTCGCGTGTTCCGCAGCATCGTGCTCCCGAACATCCTCCCCGGGATCCTGTCGGGAGTCGCGCTCGCGTTCGCGCGGGCAGTCGGCGAGATCGGGTCGATCGTGCTGATCAGCGGCAACCTGCCGTTCAAGACCGAGGTCGCCGCGGTCTTCGTGTTCAACCACATCCAGAGCGGCGACCAGAACGGCGCGTCGGCGGTGGCGGTCGTGATGCTGCTGATCTCGTTCTTGCTGTTGCTCGTGATCGGCGGCGTCCGCTACCTGACGACGAGGCACGAACGTCGTGCGTAGGTTCGGGCTCCGCGCGATCGCGGTCTTCTATCTGCTCACCGTGCTGCTCGGGCCGCTCTCGATGGTGTTCTATCGCGCGTTCAAAAGCGGGCTTCATCCGCTTTGGACGTCGCTGAGCGACCCGAACACGATCCATGCGTTCAAGCTGACACTCGAGATCACGGCGATCGCCGTGCCGGTCAACACGGTGTTCGGCATCATCTGCGCGCTCGCGATCGTCCGTCGTCGCTTCCCGGGCGCCGGGATCGTCAATGCGATCGTCGACCTGCCGCTCGCGCTCTCTCCGGTGGTCGTCGGGCTGATGCTGTTCCTGCTCTACGGCCGCACCGGCTGGTTCGGCTCCTTCTTCCAGGATCACGGCATCCAGATCCTCTTCGCCACGCCTGCGATGGTGATCGCGACGATCTTCGTCTCGCTGCCGTTCGTCGCACGCGAGGTCGTCCCGACGCTGCGAGAGCTCGGCGACGAGCAAGAGCAGGCGGCGCACACCCTCGGCGCGTCCGGCTGGCAGACGTTCTGGCGCGTGACCCTTCCGTCGATTCGCTGGGCGGTCGTCTACGGCGTCGTGCTGACGACAGCGCGCTGCCTCGGCGAGTACGGCGCGGTCGCGGTCGTCTCGGGCCACATCGAAGGCAAGACCGAGACGGCGACGCTGCGTGTCCAGGACTACTACGAGAACTTCAACCAGACGGGCTCGTACGGGATCGCGATCGTGCTCGCTGCGATCTCCGTGATCGTCCTCCTCGCCATGACCATCATCCGCCCGAAAGAGGCCACCTAGTGTCGATCGAAGTGCACAACGTCTCCAAGCGGTTCGGCACCTTCCAGGCGCTGGACGACGTCTCGGTCGACGTCGAGAGCGGCTCGCTCACCGCCCTGCTCGGCCCGTCCGGCTCCGGGAAGTCCACCCTCCTTCGCATCATCGCCGGGCTCGAGCAGCCCGACGGCGGGGAGATCCGCCTGGAGGGCCAGGACGCCACCGTGGTCGCACCGCAGAAGCGCGGAGTCGGCTTCGTCTTCCAGCACTACGCGGCGTTCAAGCACATGACTGTGCGCGACAACGTCGCGTTCGGCCTCAAGATCCGAAGGCAGCCGAAGGCAGCGATCAAGGCGCGCGTCGACGAGCTGCTCACCCTCGTGCAGCTCCAGGGATTCGGCCACCGCTATCCCGCCCAGCTGTCGGGCGGACAGCGACAGCGGATGGGGCGCGCCCGCGCGCTCGCGCCGGAGCCGAAGGTGCTCCTCCTCGACGAGCCGTTCGGCGCGTTGGACGCGCGAGTCCGTGCCGAGCTGCGCGTGTGGCTGCGGAAGCTGCACGACGAGACGCACACGACAACGGTGTTCGTCACGCACGACCAGGAGGAGGCGATGGAAGTTGCCGACAGCGTCGTGGTCATGAACCACGGCCGTGTCGAGCAGGTGGACGGCCCACGCGAGCTCTACGACGCGCCGGCGAACGACTTCGTGATGACGTTCGTCGGTGAGGCGATCCGGTTCGACGGCGAGCTCGTTCGGCCGCACGACCTCGAGATCACCTTGGATGCCGAGTCCGGCGCACGCGAAGCACAGGTCGAGCGGATCGTGCATCTCGGTTTCTCGACACGTTGCGAGCTCATGCTCGACGACGGAAACCGCCTGGCGGTCCAGATGACGAGCGGACAGGCGGCGGAGCTCGAGCTCGAACCCGGCCAGATCGTCCTAGTGCGGCGCCCAGGCGTCCGGGTCGGCGGCGAGCTGTCGAACGTGGTCGGGTAGCTCACCACTCGCTACCTGCGCGAGGGTCACCTGCTCCAACACGGCGCGGAGGCTCGCGCGAACCGCGATCCATACGTCCTGCAACGCTGCGGCGCTTCCGTCGTACGCCAGCTGGTCGGAGCGCACGCCGCGCACGTTTGCGAGTGGGCCGTCGACCGCGCGAATCACGTCGGCGAGCGAGACCTCGTCGGCCGGGCGCGCGAGCCAGTAGCCGCCCTCGGCACCGCGCCGCGAGCTGACGATCCCGGCGTTCCGCAGGTCGGCCAGGATGTTCTCCAGGAAGTTCGACGGGATGCCCTGGGCCTTCGCGATCCGGTCGCCCTTCACCGGGCCGTCGCCCGCCGCGGCGAGCTCGACCGCGGCCCGGATCGCGTAGTCGGCCTTCGCCGAGACTCTCATCCGCCGAACCGATCGATCAAGATCCTGATCTCGCACAGCTCACGGAATCCGAGCCGCCCCAGGATCGGCCGTGACATCGGCCCGGCCTGCGTGACGAGCACCGGCGTGCCGCGCGCGACGGCGTCGTCCCAGCGAGCAGCCACGAGCGCACGGTACGCGCCGCGTCCGCGCGCCTCGGGGAGCGTGGAGCCGCCGAACAGCGTGGCGCCGCGCTCGCCGAACGCGGCCGACCCTCGTGCCACCGGCCGCCCACCGGCATACGCAAGGTAGATCACGTTGTGCGCGTCGGGCTCGTACGCGTGCCGGGCGGGCGGCGGGCCGCCGAACGCAATCGCGGCAATCCGCTCGGCCTCGTAGAACTCGTCATCCGTCTCGACCCGTCGGATCTCGACGTCGGACGAGCCGGGAGCCGGAGGCTCGCTCAGCACCATCCCGATCGCGAGCGACGTCGGCTCGTCGTCGACCAGGCCGAGCTCCTGGAGGCGGTCGACGAGCCCGGCCGGCCGGGCATGCGTGCCGACTTCCCAGCTACATGCGATACGACCGCGGCCGCGCACGTGGGCGTGAATCTCGGCCCGAACCTCGTCGAGCTCTTCCGCCTCGAACCGGAAGCGCTGCGCGACGTTCCAGCCCGGCGCGTCCCCCGATCCCATCCAAAGGACGTAGCGGTCGGTGACGATTCGCTCGTCCTGCGGCCCGAGGGGGGTGTACGTGTTCGCATTCTCGGCCAGCTCGAGCCAGGGGTCGCCGCTCATGCCCCAACGCTAGCGACGTACTAGATTCGGTGAATGCAGTGTCCGTCGTGCGGCCGGGATAGCCCGGAAAGCTTCAGCTTCTGCGGGAACTGCGGCGCTGCCCTCGCCGCGGCCGAGCCACCGCGCGATGTGCGGAAGGTCGTGACGGTCGTGTTCTGCGACCTGACGGGCTCGACCGCACTCGGCGACGTCACCGATCCGGAGACGCTCCGCGCCACGATGCGCGGCTACTACGACGAGATGCGGACGATCCTCGAGCGGCACGGGGGCACCGTCGAAAAATTCGTCGGCGACGCGGTGATGGCGGTGTTCGGGGTGCCCGTCTCACACGAGGACGATGCGCTGCGCGCGGTTCGCGCCGCGTGGGAGATGCATGCCGCCGTTCCGAAGCTCGGGCTGCAGGCCCGGATCGGTGTCAACACCGGTGGCGTCGTCACCGGTGAGGGCGACACGCTCGTCACCGGCGATGCAGTGAATGTCGCGGCGCGGCTCGAACAGGCGGCCACTCCAGGTGAGGTTCTGATCGGAGCTGAGACGCAGCAACTCGTTCGCGACGCGGTGCAGGTCGAGCCCGTTCGCATTGACGCCAAGGGCAAGGGAGAGGTGAACGCATTTCGGCTGCTCGAGGTCGACCTGCAGGCGGCGTCGATCGCTCGCCGGCTCGACACGCCGCTGATCGGACGCCGGTCCGAGCTCGCACAGCTGGAGCAGGCGTTCGAGCGAACCGTCCGCGAGCAGCGCTGCCACCTCTTCACGGTTCTCGGGGCCGCCGGGGTCGGGAAGTCGCGACTCGTCGGAGAGTTCCTCGCCGGAATCGACGCGCGCGTCGTCACCGGCGCTTGTCTCGACTACGGCGAAGGAATCACGTTCTGGCCGGTCATCTCGGTTCTGAAAGCGCTCGGCCAACGCGCTGATCCGACGATCACGCGGGTCGTCGAAGGAGCCTCGACGGCAAACGAGCTCTTCTGGGCCGTACGGACGCAGCTGGAAGAGGTCGCTGCAGAGCGGCCGCTCATCGTCTTCTTCGACGACATTCAGTGGGGCGAGCCGACGTTCCTCGAGCTCGTCGACCACATCGCCGATCTCTCCCGGGGCGTGCCGCTCTTCGTCCTCTGCCTCGCGCGCCCGGAGCTACTCGAGAAGCGGCCGGGTTGGGGCGGCGGGAAGCTGAACGCGACGACGATCCTGCTGCAGCCGCTGTCTGCGGATGAGTGCGTCGAGCTGATCAAGGTGCATGGAGGGGTCGGCGCCGAGCTCGAGGAGCGGATTCTCGCGACGGCAGACGGGAACCCACTCTTCGTCGAGGAGATGGTCGCTCTCGTCCGCGAAGGCGGCGACGCCCGCATTCCGTCGTCGGTCCAAGCGCTTCTGCAGGCGCGCCTCGACCAGCTCGGCCGCGACGAGCGCACGGTGATCGAGCGTGGCGCCGTCGAAGGGCAGATCTTCCACCGCGGCGCCGTCCTCGAGCTGACCCGGTCAAACGATGTCGAGCTGCAACTCACGGGCCTCGTCCGCAAAGAGCTCATCCACCCCACACCGGCGACGCTCGCCGGCGACCATGCGTTCCGGTTCCGGCATCTGCTGATCCGTGACGCGGCGTACGACGCGCTGCCGAAGGAGACCCGCGCCGATCTGCACGAGCGCTTCGCCGACTGGCTCGCACAGCATGGGCTCGACCTGATCGAGCTCGACGAAGTGCTCGGGTATCACCTCGAGCAATCGGCTCGCTACCGACGCGAGCTCGGGCGCCCGGATGTCGACCTCGAGCTGCGCGCGGCGCTGCGACTCGGCGAGGCCGGCTCGAAGGCGAGCATCCGAAGCGATGCTCACGGCGCCGCGAACCTGCTCGAGCGAGCGCTCGCACTGCTCCCCGCGGAGGACCCAAGCCGCGCACGCCTCCTCATCGAGCTGATCGGCACTCTCGAAGGAGCGGCCCCACCCGAGGAGCAATTCCGACGGATCGCCGAGCTCGAAGCGAGTGCCGACCCGGCCGTCCGGATGCACGGGCGGGTCGCACGGCTCCAGTTGCGAATCCTCACCGACCCGATAGGCGTCATCGAAGAGGCCGAACCAGTGATCGAGGAGGCACTTGCGCTCTTCCGCACCGTGGACGACGACCTCGGACTCGCGCACGTCTACTACCTCATGGCCTGGATCAACTGGCTCCAGAGCCGGGCGAGACCGACGCAGGAGGCGTACGAGCACGTCCTTCGACACGCACGGAAGGCGAACTCCCGCGCACTCATCGGCCGAGCGATGATCCAGCAGATGGGCCCGCTCTACTTCGGGCCGTTCACGATCGACGAGATTCGCGCGCGCCTCGAAGGGCTCGAAACCGACGGCTCCTTGCTCAGCCGCATCGCCGTCGTATCGATTCGAGCGGACCTGGCACAGCGCGACGGGCACTACGGCGAGGCATCTGCGCTACTCGAAGATACACAAGCGCTCCACACCGAGCTCGGAGTCGAGCTTGGCATCGTGATCACGATGCAGCGGCGCGCCGAGCTCCTCGTTGATGCTGGGCGGCTCGAGGAGGGCAAAGCAGCCCTTCGGGATGTGATCGAACGACTCGACGCGCTCGGCATGAAAAGCTTCCGATCGACGAACATGATCGGCCTCGGTGAGGTGGTCTACAAGCTGGGCGACGCCGAGGAGGCTGAACGGCTCGCGATGGAGGGTGAGGAGCTCGGGGCGGCAGAGGATGTCGTCAACTTCGCTTTGGGCCGAGGGCTGCGCGCCCGCATCACGGCCGACCGCGGTGACCACGCCGCCGCCGAGACGCTCGCGCGCGACGCGCTGGAGAATGCGTACAAGACCGACTTCCCGGGCGTGCACGCAAACGCACACGAAGCACTCGCTTACGTACTCGACGCAGCAGGTCGAACGGAGGCAGCGCGCAGCGAGCTCCAGTGCGCACACGACCTGTGGTCACGATACGGCCAACGTGTTTACGCCGAGCGAGCACGCGAGCTACTGGTAGAGCCGTGAGTGCCAGGCGTCGGCGTAGATCTCTTTGAGCTTCTCGACACGCGAGACGTAGGCGCGGGTCTCGGGAAACTGGATCGGCTCGCCGTGCGCGAGCCATTTGTCGACGTTCCCCTGTCCCGCGTTGTACGCGGCGAGAACGAGACGCTCGTCGTGATACTTGGCGAACAGGTTGTCCAGGTACCAGGCGCCGTAGCGGATGTTGATCTCCGCGTTGTAGAGATCGCTGGTGCGGAACGCGCTGCCTCCGGTCCGGATTGCGATTCCTCGTGCGGTGGCCGGAGTGAGCTGCATCAGCCCGATCGCCCCCGACGACGACTCGACGCTCGGGTGGAATTTCGACTCCTGGTAGATCACCGCAGCCATCAGCGCGGGATCGAGCTTGTGCTCCTTCGCGTGGATGCGGATGTACTCGGAGTAGTGCAGCGGGTAGCGGATCCGCTCGTACCACGGCGGGTTGGATCTGAGGACGTACCCGAGCACCGCCGCCACGACGGCCGCAAGCACGACGAGCCAGAGAAGCTTCTTCACGCGGGAACAAGGTCGTGCATCACAGATCCGACGAACGCGTCGAGCTCCTCGATCGTGCCGGTGTTCTTGTACGAGTAATCCGCACGGGCGACTTTCTCACGATCGTCGAGGAGGCGCGACTCGCGCTCGTCCGCCGCGACCTCGGATCTCGCGCGCCGCAGCTTCGACGGCGCCGTGACGACCACCACCTTGTCGAACCGCTCTTCCCCGCCCGTCTCGTAAAGGAGCGGTACCTCGGTGACGCAAACCTCCGGTGCAGTCGGGAGCGTCGCCAGCTGCTCGCGCCATTGCAGGTACTCGGTCGCGACCAGCGGGTGAAGCGTCGCCTCGAGCCACGCGAGGGCCTCGCGGTCGTTGAAGACGACGGTCGCGAGCGCGCCACGGTCGATCTCGCCGTCCGGGCTGACGATCCCGTTCCCCATGCGCTCCACGACGGCATCGCGGACGTCGGGACGCCGCAGCAGGTGGTGGACGATCTCGTCACTCGAGACGGTTGCAGCGCCATGGCGCGCGAACGCACGGAGCGCCTCGCTCTTCCCGGCGCCGATCCCGCCCGTGATCGCGACCGCGATCGGGCGCGCCACTACTCGTCGGTGCTGGTGGCGTCCGGCTCTTCGTGCGCGGCTTCGGGCTCTGCTTCGGCCGCCGGAGCCTCGGGCTCATCGGCCGCCGGCTCTTCAGCCTGCGCGGGCTCTGCCTCGGCCGTCGGCTCGTCGGTCTCCACGGGCGCCTCGGCCTCTTCGCCCACCTCGGCGACCGGCGCCTCGGCGAAGACCTCTTCCGAGAGGTCGAGCGCCGGCCGGGTATGCACCGACTCGGCACCGTCGGCGCGGGGCTGAACCGGATCTGTGTCCTCGACGCGCTTGAGCGAGAGCGACAGCCGCCGGCGCTCGCCGTCGACCTCGATGATCTTCACGTTGACCGGCTGGCCCTGCGCGACGACCTCGCGCGGATTCTCGACGTGATGCTGGGCAAGCTCGGAGATGTGCACGAGGCCCTCGACGCCCGGCAGGATCTCGACGAACGCACCGAACGTGACGACCTTCGTCACGCGGCCCTCGACGACGTCGCCCTCGTGGTAGCTCTCGATCACCTGCTGCCACGGGTCGCTCTGGGTCTGCTTCAGGCCGAGCGAGATTCGCTGGCGGTCGCGGTCGATGTCGAGCACTTTCACCTCGACCGTCTGCCCGATGTCGAGCACCTCGGACGGATGGTTGACGTGCGACCACGAAAGCTCGGAGATGTGGATGAGACCGTCCATCCCGTCGAGATCGACGAAGGCGCCGAAGTCGACGATGTTCGAGATCTGGCCTTCGACGACGTCGCCGGGCTGCAGCTTGTCGAGAATCTGCTGGCGCTGCTCCTTGCGCTCTTCTTCGAGCACGGCGCGGCGCGAGAGCACGACGTTGTTGCGCGAGCGGTTGAGCTCGATCACCTTCGCACGCAGCTCCTGGCCGAGGAACTCGTCCAGGTCCTGGACGCGGCGGATGTCGACGAGCGATGCGGGCAGGAAGCCCCGCACGCCCAGGTCGAGGATGAGCCCGCCCTTCACGACCTCGATCACACGGCCGTTCACCGGTTCGCCGGACTCGGCAGCGCCCTCGATGTTTTTCCACGCGAGCTCGAAGCGGGCGCGCTTCTTCGACAAGATGAGGCGCCCTTCGGCGTCCTCCTTCGTGAGCACGAGCGCGTCGATCTCGTCGCCGAGGTTGACCTCGTCCGACGGGTTGACCGAGCGGCGAATCGACAGCTCGGAGACAGGGATGACCCCTTCGGACTTGTAGCCGATGTCGACCAGAACCTCGTCCTTGTCGACGCGCACGACCGTGCCGTGGACGACCTGCCCCTCGTTGATCTCGGGGAAGGTGGACTCGTAGTCGGGGATCAGCTCGCCGTCTGGGCCTTCGACCCAGACGCCGGGCTCCTGCTGCATGAGGTCGTTGCTAGCCAAGCGGCCGGGAAGTATAGCCACGTTCGGTTTACGTCCCGGTTCCAGGACCGGATTGCAGAATCGCATCGATCACGGCGAATGCGGCCGCTCCCCGGTGCGTCCTTGCCGAAAGTCAATCAGGGGAAGCGCAGGCCGCCGCGGTCGTCGACCGTCGATCCCTTGGCCCACGCGACGTCCCAGATGTTCCCCTCGGGGTCCCGCCAGGTGAAGCCGCCGCCCCACGAAGCCTCGAACGGCTCCTCGAGCAAATCGACATCGTCGATCACCTTGAGCGACTCGTAGACCGCCTGTGTCGCTTCGAACGACTCGAGGTTCACGCAGAGGGTGAAGCCGCGGAAACCGTCGGCAGGCGGACCGAAGTGCGGCTCGTAATGCTCGACGCCGTAGAGGGCGATCACGCAGCCGTTCGTGCATTGGAACGTACGGTGGTCGCCGTCGCTCTCGGGCGTCTCCGGCCACCCGAGGTCGCGGAACAGGCGTGTCATCCGCTCGACATCACGGCACACGAGTGTGATCAGGCCGATCCGGTTCGGGAGGTTCACGAACGGCGAGCCTACGTCTGTGCGCACACTCTCGGCACGAACGTGCGCGCACTTCGTTTCGGTGCCTGGCACCGGCCGTGGCCCGACGGACGATTCGATTCTCGGCTGACGGCCTGGGGCCGTCACCGATCCGGCACAAGCCTGTGCGTCATTCGTTTCGGTGCCTGGCACCGGCCTTGCCGCCGACGGACAAGCCCGTCGCCGCCGATTCGCGCTAGCTCTTCGCGTCGGCCCAGTTGTCGCCGACGCCGACGTCGACGGCGAGCTCCGGGTCGAGGTCGTACGCACCGCACATCTCGGTGCGGACGAGCTCGCGCACCTTCGACACCTCGGGGTCCGGAACCTCGAGCAGCAGCTCGTCGTGCACCTGCAGCACGAGCCGTGCGCCACGGCCTTCTTCCTGCAGCCGGCGCGCGATATGGATCATCGCGACCTTGATGATGTCCGCGTTCGAGCCCTGCATGACGAAGTTGACCGCCACGCGTTCGCCGAAGCCGCGCGTCTGGCGGTTCGAGGCGCGGATCTCCGGCACCGGACGGCGCCGGCCGAGGAGCGACGTCACGTAGCCGTCGTCCTTCGCCTGGTCGATCGTCCGCCCGATGAAGTCCTGCACGTGCGGGAAGCGCGCGAGATACGCGTCGATGTACCGCTGCGCCTCGTCGCGCGGGATCTCGAGATTCTCCGACAGCCCGTAGGCGGAGATGCCGTAGACGATCCCGAAGTTGATCATCTTCGCGATCGAGCGCTGACCCGGTGTGAGCGCGGCGGGATCGACGCCGAGCACCTCGGACGCCGTCGCGGTGTGAATGTCCTCGCCGCGCGCGAACGCCTCACGCAGCTTGGGCTCGCCGGAGACGTGCGCGAGGATGCGCAGCTCGATCTGCGAGTAGTCGGCCGACATGATCCGGTGCCCCTCCTCCGCGACGAACGCCGAGCGGATCTCGCGGCCGAGCTCGGTGCGGATCGGGATCGACTGCAGGTTCGGGTCGGAGGTCGACAGGCGGCCGGTGGCGGCGACGGTCTGGTTGAACGTCGTGTGCAAGCGCCCGTCCGACTCGGAGATCAACGACGGCAACGGGCCGAGGTACGTGTTCAGGAGCTTCGAGAGCTCACGCCACTCCTCGATGATCGGAACGATCGCGTGCTCGTCGCGGATCGACCGCAGCACCTTCGCGTCCGTCGAGTAGCCCGTCTTCCCCTTCCGGCCGGCGGTCAGGCCGAGCTGCTCGAACAGCACGCGGCCGACCTGCTGGGTCGAGCCGATCATGAACTCCCCGCCGGCCGCCTCGAACGCCTGCGACTCGAGCTCCTCGACGCGATCGGCGAGCCGCGCGGTGATCTCCCCCATGCGGTACGTGTCAATCTTCACGCCCGCGGTCTCCATCGCAGCGAGCACACGGGTCAGCGGCAGCTCGACCGTCCGGTAGAGATCGGTGACGCCGCGCTCGTCGAGCCGCTCGAGCAGCGGTCCGATCAGCCTGCGCGGCGTCTCCGCGTGACGAACGAGCGCCGTCGTCTCCTCGTCGGCGGCGGGAGTCGGCAGAAGCTCGACGCCGTACTCCGCGGCCAGATCGTCGAGCTCATAGGACGCGCGGCCGGGATCGATCAGGTACGCAGCGAGGAGCGTGTCCTCCTTCGCATCGACCCGTAACGCCTTCGCGTCATGCACAACGAGCTGCGACCCGTCAGGGACTAGCGATCGCTGACCGATGACCACGTCGTCCCCATCGGCAACCGCCATGCGGTCAGCGATTGCGGAGAACCCGACAACACCGCGAAAATCGAGCGCGCCTTCCCTCCAGGGAACTTCGACCCCGGTGACCGGCATCGGCGCCGACGGCACCGCTGCGTCGAGCTCGTCGACGCGGTTCAGGAGTGCCCGGAACTCGAAGCGGCGGAAGATCTCCTTGAGCTCCGCGCGATCGGGCGGCTCGAGGACGAGCTGCGCCGGGTCGCAGTCGATGTCGAGGTCGCGGCGCATCGTCGCCAGCTCCTTCGACGTCCGTGCGATGTCCGCGTGCTCGGTGATGTTCTTGCGGCGCGCCGGTGACAGCTCGTCCGCGTGCTCGATCACGGCCTCGAGCGAGCCGTACTGCGCGACGAGCTGACCCGCCGTCTTGTCGCCGATGCCGGGGACGCCCGGGATGTTGTCGGACGTGTCGCCCTTCAGCCCGATGAAGTCGGGCACCTGCTCCGGCGTGACGCCGTAGCGTGCCTCGACCCGCTCGGGCGTGTAGACGTTGACGTCCGCGACACCCCGCGGCGTCATCATCAAACAGACGTTGTCGCTGCAGAGCTGGAACGCGTCACGGTCGGTCGAGACGACGCACGTCTTGATCCCCTGCGTGTCCGCACGCGTGGCGAGCGTCGCGATCACGTCGTCCGCCTCCCAGCCCTCGAACTCGAGGTTGCGGTAGCCGAAGGCCTCGACGATCGGACGGAAGTGCGGGAACTGCTCGCGCAGGAGGTCGGGCATCGACTTCCGCCCCTCCTTGTAGACGACCTCCGCAGCCTCGGCGACGGCGGCGCGGTGCACGGGCCGCGTGTCCCACGCAACGGCGACGCCCTTCGGCCGGTAGTCGGCGAGCAGCTTGAAGAGCATGTTCGTGAACCCGAGCAGCGCGTTCGTCGGCTGGCCGTCCGTCGTCGCGAGCTCCTCGGGCAGCGCGAAGTAGGCGCGGTAGGCCAGGTTGTTGCCGTCGACGATGAAGAGGTCGCACTCACGCGCGGGCGCGTCGTCGAGCTCGAGCTCGGCTCCCGTCAGGGTCTTCGGCATGCCTCGAATGTATCGTCGGGACTCGTGCCGAGCCTCGAGATTCATCCACTTTCCGAGCTTCGCGGGGAGGCCGCTGGGCTGCTTGCCGAGCGGTTCGCGCGGCAGCGTGCCGCAGAGCCGCTCCTGCCCGAGGTCGACGACTTCGAGGCCCACCTTCCCGTCGACGGCCACGTTGCGACGCGGGGCGGGACGGCCGTCGCCTATCTCGCGGGAGCGGTCGACGGCGACATGGCGCGCTGGCTGTTCGCGGGCCACGCGGCGCGCGAGCCGGAGGCGCTGCGCGACCTGTTCGAGGCGCAGGCGGGCGAGCTGGGCGTCTCGCGGTTCATGCTGACGGTGCCCGCGCGCGAGCCCGAGTTGATCGACGCGTGGTTTCGACTCGCGTTCGGCTGCCAGGCGGTGTGGGCGGTTCGCGAGGTCGAACCAGAGCAGCCAGTCGAGTTCGGCGGCGTCATCCGGCCGGCCACACGCGACGACGTCGATGCACTGATCGAGCTGGATCAGCTGCTCTTCACCCATCAGGCCGTGACCCCAAGCTTCTCGGGACTCGTTCCCGCGAGCCGAGACGAGCTGCGCACGGAACTCGAAGAGATGTGGGAGGACGACACCTATGTCCCGTTCGTCGCAGAAGCGGACAGCGGAGTCGTCGGGACACTCGGCCTCTACCACCGCCCTGCGGGAGACCTCCGTGTGCCCGCACACAACATCGACCTGGCGTTCGCAGCGACGCGCGACGAAGTGCGCGGGTCGGGCGCCGGCCGCGCACTGACCGCCTTCGCGTTCGCGTGGGCGCATGAACAAGGCTTCCGCTCGATGACGGTCGACTGGCGGTCCGTGAACCTGCTCTCGTCACGTTTCTGGACGAACCGCGGCTTCCGTCCGCAGTACCTGCGGCTCTACCGGGCGGTGCCGTGATGCCCTCCCCCACGTCGTTCGCGCTGTTCTGCCTCGCCTCGGCCGCGCTCGCCGTCGTGCCCGGGCCGGCGGTCACGTACATCGTCATGCACAGCGTCGACAAGGGTCGCCGCGCCGGGCTCGCGTCGGCAGCCGGAGTGGCGAGCGGGGGGCTCGTGCACGTGGCAGCGGCGACGGTCGGGCTCTCGGCACTGATCGCGTCGTCGGCGACCGCGTTCACCGTCGTGAAGCTCGTCGGCGCGGTCTACCTGATCGTCGTCGGCATCCGCCGCATCGTGGCCCGCGACGACTCGGAACAGGTGCAAGCGCCGCCGGCACCACTCAGTCGCATCTATCGCCAGGGTGTGATCGTCAACGTCTTCAACCCGAAGACGGCGCTCTTCTTCCTCGCGTTCCTGCCGCAGTTCGTCGATCGCGGTGCGTCGGTCCCGCCGCAGGTCGCACTGCTCGGGCTCACGTTCGCCGCGATCGCGTTCGCGTCGGACTGCCTCTACGCACTCCTGGCGGACCTGCTGGCCGGTCGCGTACGGCGTAGCGGGCGCGGCGCGAGGGCGCGGCGATACCTCTCCGGCGGGATCTTCGTCGTCTTGGGCGTCACCGCGGCTGCGGCGCATCGCAGCACATGACTCGCGTCCCGCTGCTGGCGGACACTCGCATCGTCGTCGCCGAGCCCGGCGCGAACGACATCGTCCTCCGGCCGCCGCCGCAGCGCGACGTGCTCGACGACGTACAGCAGGCGGTTCGGGACGCGCTCGCGTTCCCGCTCGCGGGCGAGCCGCTCGATCGGCTCGTCACGCCTGGCGGAACAGCGACGCTCGTGATCGAGCAACCGTCGCTGCCGATCCCCGCAGCGGCGCTCGGGCCGCGCCACCTCGCAATCGCCGCCGCTGCCGACGAGCTCGACCGGCTCGGTGTCGAGCGGCTGACGATCGTCGTCGCCGGCGGCCTGCTGCGCCGGACGTCCCCGCGCGAGATCGGCCTGCTCTTCCTACCCGAGTTCAGGCGCAGGTTCCGCGGCCGGATCGTCGTGCACGACGCGGAAGCCGACGACCTGGTCGAGGTCGGCGAAAGCGACGGCATCCCGCTACGCGTCAACCGCGCACTCGTCGAGACCGACCTGGTGCTGCCGGTGACCGCGGCCGAGACGGTGATCGACGGCGGCCCCGGTGCACTGCTCGGCGCGACAGGACCGGAGTCGCTTCGCGCCGTCTCGTCGCCGTCACTGCTCGAGGCGAGCGGCTCGCAGGGCTGGAAGCTGGCGCTGGAGCTGGAGCGGCGGCTCCAGCAGCGCGTCGCCGTCATGGGCGTCTCGCTCGCACTCAACCTGACGCGGATCGCCGGGCCGTTCACCGGGTACCCGCACGACGAGGAGGCGGTCGATCGCCTGCTCCGCTCGCGCGTCCGCTGGCTCTTCCAGCTCGCCCCCGGGTTGGTACGGCAGCGCGTGCTCGATCGCCTGCCGCGCGAGCTGACGACAGCCGCCGTCTACGCCGGCACGCCGTCGGTCGCGCACACTGAGGCCCTGCTCCGCGCCACGGTCTTCAAGGGCTGCACGCTCGACGAGCCGCTCGACGCGGTCGTGATCGGGATCCCACCGACGACGCCGTGGATGCCGCGCGAACGACCGAACCCGGTCACCGCCGCGTACCTCGGTCTCGGCCTCGCGCTCCGGCTGTGGCGAAACGCACCGTTCGTCGCCGACGGCGGAACGGCGATTCTCGTCCACCCGTTGCCGCGACGGTTCCCACGGCCGACGCAGACGCCGTACCGGGCCGCGATGTTCCAGACCGAGGAGCAAGCCGCACGTGACGAACGCGCGCTCGGCGACTATCGCGCCGGCCACGCCTGTCACCCGTTGCAGCCTTTCGTCGAGCGCAGCGCCAGCGACGCGGTCGCGAGTCGGCTCGGCGCGGTGCTCGTCGCCGGCTGCCGCGACGCCCAGGCGGCGCGGCAGCTCGGGCTCGTGCCGGTGCACGGCCTCGGCGCCGCACTCGAGATGGCGCGCGGGCGCGGGGCGCAGCGGATCGGCTACCTGGTCGCGCCGCCGTACTTCCCGGTGACGGTCGGAACGAGTTAGGTCTCGCCGAGGTACGTCTTGCGTACCTCTTCGTTCGTCTTCAACGCTGCGGCCGCGTCAGCGAGCACGATGCGGCCCGTCTCGAGCACGTAGCCGCGATCCGCCGCGTCGAGCGCCATCAGCGCATTCTGTTCGACCAGCAGGATCGACGTTCCCTGCTCGTTGATCTGCCGGATGATCTCGAAGATCCGCTCGACGAAGATCGGCGCGAGGCCGAGCGACGGCTCGTCGAGCAGCAGTAGCTTCGGGCGGGCCATCAGCGCGCGGCCAATCGCGCACATCTGCTGCTCACCGCCCGACATCGTCCCGGCCTTCTGGTTCCTCCGCTCCTGCAGGCGGGGGAAGAGCTCGAAGACGCGATCCATGTCGGAGTGGATCTCGGACTTGTCCTTCCGCTGGAACGCGCCCATCTCCAGGTTCTCCGTCACGCTCATGCGCGGAAACAGCCGGCGGCCTTCCGGCGACTGCGCGATGCCGCGCTTTACGATCTGGTGCGGCGGCGTCGACGTGATGTCCTGGCCCTGGAAGCGAATCGTCCCCGTGCGCGGCCGGTTCAAGCCGTTGATCGAGCGGAGTGTCGTCGTCTTGCCGGCGCCGTTCGCGCCGAGCAGCGTCACGATCTCGCCTTCGTTCACCGTCAGCGAGACGCCCTTGAGCGCGTGGATCGACCCGTAATAGGTGTGCACGTCGCCGACCTCGAGGATCGGCGTGCCTGCCCCGTTTGCGCTCATGACAGCCCCTGCCGCTTCATGTCCTCCACCGCCGCCTTGCCGAGGTACGCCTCGATCACGCGCTCGTTCTTCTGCACCTCGCGCGGCGAGCCCTCGGCGATCTTCTCCCCGTAGTCGAGCACCGAGACGCGGTCGGAGACACCCATGACCACGCGCATGTCGTGCTCGATCATCAGCACGGTCAGCTTGCGCTCGTCCCGGAGGTGATGTCCGACGAACTGCGTGAAATCGGCCGACTCCTGCGGGTTCATGCCGGCCGTCGGCTCGTCGAGGAGCAGCAGTTGCGGCTCGGTCGCGAGAGCGCGCGCGACCTCGAGCTTCCGCTGCTCGCCGTACGGCAGGTTCTTTGCGGCCTCGTAGGCCTTTCGACGCAGGCCGACCTCTTGGAGCAACTCGAGCGCGCGGGCCCGCGCGGCCGCCTCCTCGCGCTTCACGAACGGGGTGCGGACGATCGAGTTGAAGAGGTTCGCCTTCATGCGCGTGTGCATCCCCACCATCACGTTCTCGATCGCGGTCATGTTCTGGAACAGACGGATGTTCTGGAACGTACGGCCGATACCGAGCGAGGTGATCGCATGCGGGGGCTTACCGGTGACGTCCGTGCCGAGGAACGTGATCGAGCCTCCCGTTGGCTTGTAGACGCCGGTCAGCATGTTGAAGAACGTCGTCTTCCCCGCCCCGTTGGGCCCGATCAGAGAGATCACGCGGCCACGTGGAACCGAGAACGAGACGTCGTTCACCGCGATCAGCCCGCCGAACTCCTTGCGCACGTCCGTCGCGACGAGCAGGTCGCCGTCGCTGATCGTCGCGGTCTCGGTCACGCCTCGGCTCCTGCGTGCACGGAGTCATAGAGCGGCTCGTCGTGCACACCCTCGTGAAGCTCGGCGGCTCGTCGCCTCGACGGGATGAGCCCCTCGGGGCGAAGCAGCATGACGATGAGGATGATCAGCCCGTAGATGCCCGACGCGTAGAGCGGCACCTCGATCGGCAAGTGGATGATGCGCAGCACGACGAACAACACGATGTCGGCGACGATCAACCCCACTAGGACGTAACGCATCACCTGTTCCCGGGCGCGCAGCAGGAACCAGAGCAGCAGCGCGAGGAAGATTCCCGCGACGAGCAGGTTGAACGAGGTCGCGCTCAGATTCGTGTTGAGCCACGAGCCGGTGTTGGCGAGCCCCTCCTGGTTGAGGTAGGCGAGGAACGCAGCTCCGACGATCACGCCCCAGATGTTCCCCATGCCGCCGAGGATGACCATGCAGAGGATGAAGACCGAGATGTTGAAGAAGAAGTCGCCGGGGAACGTCGCGCTCCGGAAGATCGCGTAGTAGGCGCCGGCGACGCCGCCGAAGAACGCGCCGCTCGCGTACGCCCAAGTCTTCGTCCGCATGAGCGGGATCCCCATCGCGGCGGCGGCGGTCTCGTCCTCGCGGATCGCGATCCAGGCGCGCCCGAGGCGCGAGTACTGCAGGCGCAGCGAGCAGAACACCGTGATCAGCAGCAGCACGATCGCCACCCAGAAGAACACGTCCGTTGACTGGATCTGGTGGCCGAGGTGGTTGGCCTTGCAGCACGTGAGGAAGTTGGACGGCAGGAAGCCCCCGGTCGCGTCCGAGAGGCGATTGCCGAAGCCGATCGAGTCGAGCGGCGTGATGCCGTTCGGGCCGTTCGTCAGGTTGACGCCGGTGCCGAAGAGGTTGTCGCCGTTGCGTGCGATCTGCGGCAGGATTTCGCCGAAGCCGAGCGTCACGATCGCGAGGTAGTCACCACGCAGGCGCAGCGTCGGGAGGCCGATCACGATCCCGAACAGCGCCGTGATCACTCCGGCGAGTAGGAGCAGCAGCCACACCGAGATGTGGATGCCGCCGGCGCCGGGCGCGAGGCCGACAGCGCCGAGGTCGAAGTTGCGCTTGGGGACGACAGCAACGGAGCAGTTGGCGACGCTCACGCCGGGCGTCGGGCACTTCTGGCCGGCGAACTGCTGGCTGGTGAAGAACGCGGCCGTGTACGCACCAGTGGCGTAGAACGCGACGTAGCCGAGGTCGAGCAGTCCGGCATAACCGACGACGATGTTCAGCCCGATCGCCATCATGATGAAGATGAGCATCACGACACCGGTCGCCACGTCGGGCCAGGAGCCGAAGACCGGGATCGTGAACATGTGGTCCTGGTAGAAGGGATACAAAACCGCCCCGCCGACCGCGACGAGCGGTACGACCCACGACCGTCGTCGTTCAGGGACCCAGAAGACGGCGAAGGCGGCCGCGATCAGGATCGCGAACGACCGGGGCCCCGGGATCAGATAGATCAGCACGAGCGCCGCTTGCGCCGCGAGTCTCCACGGGAGCGGCGGCAGGCGGTAGATCCAGTAGACCGCCGCGACGGTCCCCACGGCGACGCCGAGCGCCTTGTCGACGAGCAGGAGCAGCGCGGCGAGTCCGAGCTCGAGCACGATCAGGACGATCGCCCGCTGGATCGGCGGCAGCGCTTTCCAGCGTTCGCTCAGTTGGCTCTGGAGGTCGCCGGCGCCTGCGAGCTGCTCTGTCTCAGCCACCCTCGGGCGTCTTCTCTCCGAGGAGCCCCTCGGGTCGGAATACCAGGATCAGGATCAGGATCGAGAACACGATCGACTGCGTCCAGTCGGACCCGGGCATGTGCCACGGCAGACCTTCGTTCCAGGACTGGACCAGGCCGATCGTGACCGCGCCGAGCACTGCGCCCGGGAGGTTGCCGATGCCGCCGAGCACCGCGGCGGTGAAGGCGATCAGGCCGAGCTGGAAGCCCTGGTCGAACCGGACCGTCGTCGCCCATAGCGCATAGAGCGTCCCGGCGGCTCCGGCGAGCGAGCCGGCAATGACGAACGTGAACGAGATCGTCCGGTTGACGTTGATGCCCATGATCGCCGCGGCATCCTTGTCCTGCGCGGTTGCGCGCATCGCCTTCCCCTGCCGGGTGCGCTGCACGAGCCAGAGGAGCGCGAGCAGCACCGGGACGGTGATCATCACGACGATCAGGTGATTCCACTGGTAGTCGACGCCGCCAACCGAGAACACGTTCGAGTGCGGGAAGACATCCGGCGCTGTGATGTAGTTCGGGCCTTTCCAGGCGAGGCCGACGTCCTGGATGATGAAGCTGACACCGATCGCGGTGATCAGCGGCGCGAGTCGCGGCGCTCCACGTAACGGCCGGTAGGCGATGAACTCGATCGTGGCGTTGATCGAGCCGCACGCGAGCATGGTGAGCAGCAGCGTCGCGAAGACGATCAAGACCGTGACCGGGCCCTGTCCGTGGTGGAGACCGAACAGGTGCGTGCCAATCGTGATGGCAAACATGCCGCCGAGCATGAACACGTCGCCGTGCGCGAAGTTGATCAGCTCGAGGATCCCGTAGACGAGCGTGTAGCCGAGGGCGATGAGCGCGTAGACGGCGCCGTTGGTGAGCCCGATCAGCGTCGTCTGCGCGAACTGCGACGGCGAGACCGTCGCCTCCTTGATCAGGAGCGCGACGAGCGCGACGACGAAGATGACGCCGAGGCCGCCGACGACTGACGGACGCCTGAAGCGTGTCGCGAGGGTGGGTGCTGAAGCGTCGGCCGCCACGATTCAGGCGACTTTACTGCGTTCAGGCGCGAAGTCCTATTACGTGACCACGGATACCATTGGGCGCGCCGGCCGAAGTGGCGGAATTGGCAGACGCGATGGACTCAAAATCCATTGCCCCTCGGGGCGTGTGGGTTCGATTCCCACCTTCGGCATCACAGATCACGCGACGTTGAGTTCGGCGAGCCTGCGCGCCACCCGCGCCGCGGCCCGCGCCAGCTCGGCGGCCGCCTCGGCGTCGCCGGCGACCGACGACCGCAGCTGCCCGTGCACCCGCTCGGCGAGCACGGCGACTTCGTCTGCGTGGGCGGCGATCTCCTCCGGCACGGCGATGATCCGCGCGCGCGTCTCAGCGGAGCGTGCCGCCATGAACGCCGCGTAGGCGGCTCCGTCTTCGTCGGCGAGCTCGGCGAGCCGCGACCACAGCGCCTTGGCCCGGACGACCGCCTCTTCGTCCCCGGCGAAGCGGCCGGCGAGCTCGACGAGCGCGGCAGCAAGTGCCGCGGTCAGGGCAGTGGCGGCGCCACTGGCGGGCGTCGGCGTGCGCTCGCCGAGCGCCGCCAGGAACTCACCGACTGGACGTTCCGACAGGCTCATGCGTGAAGAAAGGCGCGTGTTCGGGCGAGAGCATCGTGTTGCCGCGGATCAGGTCGGCGGCGCGCTCGGCGACCATCATCGTCGGGGCGTAGATGTTCCCGTTCGTGACGAATGGGAACACGCTCGCGTCGACGACCCGCACGCCGTCGAGCCCGTGGACGCGCATCGTCGCGGGATCGACGACCGGCCCCATCGCGCAGGTGCACGACGGATGCAGCGCCGTCTCGGCGTCGCGCGCGACCCAGTCGAGGATCTCCTCGTCCGTCGAGACCGACGAGCCGGGCGAGAGCTCGCCGCCGTCGAACGGCTCGAACGCGGGAGCCTCGAGAATTGCCCGAGCCGCGCGCACGCATTCGAGCCACTCGCGCCGGTCCTGCTCGGTCGACAGGTAGTTGAACCGCAGCGCCGGTTTCGCGCGTGGGTCCTCGGAGGTGATGCGGAGCGTCCCGCGCGAGTCTGAGTACATCGGCCCGACATGCAGCTGATAGCCGTGGCCCTGCGGTGCGGTGCCGTCGTAGCGCACGGCGATCGGCAGGAAATGGAACATCACGTTCGGGTAGGCGACGGCGTCGTTCGAGCGGATGAAGCCGCCTGCTTCGAAGTGGTTCGAGGCGCCGGGACCCGTCTTCCGGAGGAGCCATTCGAGCCCGACGCGGGGCCGGTTCCGCCACTTGTAGTACGGGGCCATCGTGACCGGCTGCGTCGACGCGCGCTGGACGTAGACCTCGAGGTGATCCTGCAGGTTGTCGCCGACCGGCAGGTCCGCGACGCGCGCGAGCTCCCCCGGGCCGACTCCCGAGAGCTGCAGCAGCTGCGGCGAGTTGATCGCGCCGCCGCAGAGGATCACCTCGTCGGCGCGGATCGTCCTGCCGCCGACCTGGACGCCGATCGCACGTGCGCCCTCGAACACGACCTGGTCGACGAGAGTGCGCGTGCGCACCTCGAGGTTCGGTCGCTTCAGCGCCGGATGCAGGTACGCCCGTGCGGCCGACCAGCGCCGGCCGTGCGAGATGTTGCGGTCGAATTTCGCAAACCCTTCCTGGCGGTAGCCGTTCGCGTCGGTAGTCAGCGAGTGGCCCGCCTGCTGCACAGCGGCGAAGAACGCGTCGAACAGCGGGCCGTCGGCCGGACCGCGTTCGAGGATGAGTGGGCCGTCTCCCCCGCGCCACTCGTCGGCCCCGGCGACGCACGTCTCCATCTTCTTGAAGTACGGCAGGCAATGCGCGTAGTCCCAGTCCGCGATCCCGCCCTCGTGCGCCCACCGCTCGTAGTCGAGCGCGTTGCCGCGCTGGAAGATCATCCCGTTGATCGAGCTGGACCCGCCGAGCAACTTCCCGCGCGCGTGGTAGATGCGCCGGTTGTTCAGGTTTGGCTCGGGCTCGGACTCGTACTTCCAGTCGTAGAACCGGCTGCCGATCGGGAACGACAACGCCGCCGGCATGTGGATGTACAGGTCCCACCACGAGTCCATCCGGCCTGCCTCGAGAACAAGGACGCGCGTGCCTGAGTCTTCAGTCAGTCGTGCTGCGAGAGCGCACCCGGCAGAGCCGCCCCCGACGATGACGTAGTCGTAGGTCAATTCCCGACGACGACGGTCTGGAGCTCAGTGAACGCGTCCATCGGCCCGGCGCCGCCGACGCGGCCGATGCCGCTCGCCGTTCCGGACCGACCACCGAACGGCAGGTGCGCCTCCCAGTAGTTCGAGGAGTCGTTGATGTTCACCCAGCCGGTCTTCACCTCGTCCGCGTAGCGCAGCCCCGCAGCGAGGTCGCGCGTGAAGATCGCCGACAGCAGCCCGTAGGGCGACGCGTTGGCGAGCGAGATCGCCTCGTCGAGCGACGCGATCTCGACGACAGGCGCGACAGGCCCGAACGTCTCCTCGGTCGCGACGCGCGAGTCCGCCGGGACGCGATCTAGTACGGTCGGCTGCCAGTAGAGCCGTGTCGGGAACCCGTCCGCGCGCTCGCCGCCGTGCACGATCTCCGCACCGCGCTCGAGTGCGTCGGCGACATGCTCGTCCATCTTCTCGGCGACGCCCTCGTTGTTCAGGGGCCCCATCGTCGTTTCGTCCGCGAACGGGTCGCCCAACACGACGCGCCGCGCTTTCTCCCGCAACAGCGCGACGTAGTCGTCGCGCACGGCGCGATGCACGAGCAGGCGCTCTCCGGCCGTGCAGCTCTGCCCCGCGCAGAGGAAGCACGCCGTGACGGCCGCCTCCGCGGCGAGCTCGAGGTCGGCGTCGTCCATCACCACGACCGGGCCGTTCCCACCGAGCTCGAGCACCGCTGCCTTGCCCGCGGCCGCCTCGGCGACCTTGCGGCCGGTCTCGGTCGAGCCGATGAAGCCGACGCCATGCGTGCCGTCGTTGCGTGCGATCTCGTCGCCGACGACCGAGCCCGGGCCGGTCACGAAATTGAAGACGCCGGCGGGCAGATCGGCCTCGACGATGCACTCCGCGAGCACCGTGGCGCAGACGGCGGTCGTCGACGCGGGCGTCCAGACGACGGCGTTCCCGGACGCGAGCGCGGGCGCAATTAGCTCCGCAGGCATCGTGTACGGCCAGTTCCACGGGGTGATCACTCCGATCACACCGCGCGGGCGGCGAATGAGCAGCACGCGCTTCCCGGGCGTGAACGAGTTGGCGAGACGACCTTCGAGCCGTTTGCCATCCTCGGCGGCATTCCGCCAGTACGCGACGAGCTCTTCGACCTCGTCGCGCGACTCGTGCAACGGCTTGCCCTGGTCGAGCGTGAGCACGTGCGCCAGCTCGTCGCGGCGCTTCTCGATCTCGTCGCCGACCCGGTGCATCAACGCCGCGCGCTCGAATGCGGTCAGCCGCGACCAGCTGGACGCCGCCTCGTTGGCCGCGGCGATCGCGTGTTGTGCGTCGGCACGCGAGCCGAGCGGCACCTCCCCGATCGACTCGCCGGTGGCCGGCGACTCGGCGGTGAACGTCTCTCCGCTCGCCGCAGGCGCCCACGATCCGCCGACGAACAGCCCGCGGGTCGCGACGCTAGACGCCACGAGGGCTCACGTCCTCGAGCGCGACGCGCATCAGGTCGCGGATCGAGACGATCCCGCACGGCTTGCCGTCGTCCAGGACCGGCAGGTGCCGGAAGCCGCCGTGGATCATCACGACCGCCGCCTGCTGCGTCGACTCGTCTGCGTCCACGGTCTCCGGATGCCGGGTCATCCAGTCGCCGACGCGACCGCCGACGTCGCCGGAGCCGACGGCGCGGAGCACGTCGCGCTCGGTGACAATCCCGATCAGCCGGTCGTCCTCGATGACGAGCGCCGAGCCGACGCGGCGGTCATTCATCGCAGCGGCCGCTTCGACGAGCGGCGTCTCCTGCGCGAGCTCGAGCAGCCCTTTCGACATCACGTCGCCTACCGACTTCATGGCTCAGTCTCCCAGCTCTGTCCTGCGACGGTCGACATAGGCCTTCAGATCCTCCTTCAACCCTGGATCCATCGCCGGCTCCTCGTACTCCTCGAGCGTCTTCTTCCAGATATCGGTCGCACGCGTCGCGGCGTCCTTGCCGCCGTTGCGCGTCCAGCGCTCGTAGTTCTCCGTCGACGAGAGCAGCGGCCGGTAGAAGCACTCGCGGAAGCGCTCGAGCGTGTGCGCGGCGCCGAGGAAGTGACCGCCCTGCCCCACCTCCTGGTGTGCGCCGTAGGCAAGCGTCTCCTCGTCGATCTTCAGCGGCTCGAACACCGCGTGCAGCATGCGCAGCAACTCGACGTCCACGATGAACTTCTCGAAGCAGGACACGAGGCCTGACTCGAGCCAGCCCGCTGAGTGCATGACGAAGTTCGTGCCGGCGAGGAACGTCGGCCACAGCGTCATCGCGGATTCGTACGCGGCCTGTGCGTCGACCGCCTGCGACGACGTCAGGCCACCACCGCCGCGGAACGGCAAGCCGTAGTGCCGCGCGATCTGCCCCGTGCAGAGCAGACCAACCGCGGACTCGGGCGTGCCGAACGACGGCGAGCCCGACTGCATGTCGGTGTTCGAGAGGAAGCTGCCGAACACGACGGGGCAACCGGGACGGATCGTCTGCACAAGGGCGATGCCGGCGAGCGCCTCGCCGACCTGTTGTGCAAGCGTCGACGGGACTGACACCGGCGACATCGCACCCATGAGCAGAAACGGCGTGATCACCATCGCCTGATTTGCCTTCGCGTAGACGTGCAGCGCGTCCAGCATGCGCTCGTCGTAGCGGAGCGGCGAGTTGACGTTGATCAGCGAGATGATTGCCGGGTTCGCCTCGAGCGACTCGCGACCGAACACCATCTCCGCCATCGCGATCGTGTCGTCGGCGTTCGGCCCGGACGTGACCGAGCCCATGAACGGCTTGTCGGAGAGCGTGAGCAGCGCGTACACCATGTCGAGGTGCCGCGAGTCGAGCGGCTTGTCGTTCGGCTCGCAGATCGTGCCCCCGGGTGTGTCGAGCTGCGGAAACGACTGCGACAGGCGGACGAGGTTCTCGAAGTCGGCGTACGTCGCTTCGCGACGCTCGAGACCTTCGCGGACAAACGGGCAGCCGTAGACCGCGCCGAACGCCATGTGGTTCCCGCCGACATGGATCGTGTGCGCCGCGTTGCGAGCCTGCAGGTCGAACTCGCGCGGCGCCTTCGCGACCTGCTCGAGGATCCAATCCGGGTCGAGCTTGACGAGCTGCCCCTCCACCTTCTGTCCTGCCGCCTCGAAGATGGCAATCGACTCCTCGTGCGGCTCAGACGTCCCGAAGTCGATGCCGAGCTCGCTGACGATGCGCCGCCAGCCGCGCTCGAGCTCCTGCATGGACGACTCGTCGAGGATCTCGTAGCGCGGCATCTCGTTGATCAGCAAGGCGTTTCCTCCAGGAGTCGTTCCAGGGCACGTTCCAAACCGGAATCGCCGGTCGGGCGAATCTCGAGCGGGAGGCCGAGCGCAACTGCGGCGCGCTCGGCCTTTTCCTGCAGTCTCTCGGTCGGCGCCTGGGCCAGCCACACGACGCGCTGGTAGTTGCCGAAGTAGTCGTCGCGGAGCTCGGGGTGGCGGTCGAGCCCGAGGCCGCGCCACACGACCCGATCGAACGAACGGACGAGGAAGTCGGTCAGGTAGTACGTGCCGACCTCGTGCTGCTCGAACTCGCCAAAGAGCCCGTAACAGTCCGGGCCGGCGAGGCGCGGCACGTCGTCGAGCGCGCCGCGCGTGCCGCAATCCGCGTACCCGACGAGATCGACATCGTCGCCGAGCGCCTCACGGATGCGCTCCGGCCGGTTGTGCAACTCGGGTGGCAGCGGCCGAACGTCGAGATCCCAGCCGCGCCGTTTTGCGATCTGCTCGATGTGCAGCGCGAGAGCGCCACATGCGACGATCGTCCGGCTCATCCGGGGAACGCGAGCTGGTCGATGAACAGGTCGTTGAAGTCCGCGCGTCCCGACAGCTCGACGTAGGAGATCTCGTCGAGCACGGCGTTCGCCGCAGCGCGTTCCGTGACCGACAACGCGACGATCTTCGCGCCTTCACCGGCTACGTTGCCGGCGGCGACGATCCGCGGTAGCGGCAGGCGCGGCACCAGCCCGATCTTCACCGCGCTCGCTGCAGTGAGGTACGAGCCGAACGAGCCGCCGAGGAGCACCTGCGAGATCTCTCCCGGCTCGATGCCCAAATCCTTGCAGAGGATCCACCAGCCGGTAGCGATCGACGCCTTCGCAAATTGCAGCTCGCGCACGTCGCGCTGCGAGAGAAAGACGTCGGGCGTGAGCTGGAAGACGTTCTCCTCACCGATCTTCCCGAGCCGCTCCGAGGAGCCGAGAACGAAGCGGCCCGAGTGGTCGAGGATGCCTGCGGTGACGAGTTCGGCGACCGCGTCTACGAGCCCGGAGCCGCAGAGCCCGAGCGGCTCGACGTCGCCGATCACGGTCAGCTGCACGTCGCCGTCGACGACCTTCACGCCTTCGATCGCACCGTCGGCGGCGCGCATCCCGCAGCGAATCTGCGCCGCCTCGAAGGCCGGGCCTGCAGGCGCCGCGCACGCGAGCGCGCGCTCCGACGAACCGAGGACGATCTCCGAGTTTGTGCCGACGTCGATGAAGAGCCTCGTTCGCTTGTCGAGCGTGAGGCCGGTCGCGAGCACGCCGGCGACGATGTCCGGCCCGACGTAGGCTCCGAGCGCCGGGAACAGCACGGCAGGGGCGCGCTCGTGAACCGTCACCCCGAAGTCGGCCGCCTGCGCCTCAGGCAGCCGCCGCGACGCGATCGTGAACGGCGCCATCGAGAGCGGCTCGGGATCGATCCCGAGGGCGAGCTGGATCATGGTCACGTTGCCGGTGACGACGACCTCGTAGACCTCGCGCAAGTCGACGCCCGCCTCGTCACACACTTCGTTCGTGAGCTCCATCAGCGTGTCGTGCGCCGACACCTGGAGGCGGCCCAGCGCGTCGGCGTCCATCATCGTCGCGCTGATCCGCGAGATGACGTCGGCACCGAACGGCTGCTGTTTGTTCAGCATCGAGCGCACCGCTGCCGGCTGACCGGTCTCGAGATCCAGGAGCGTCGCGACGACGGTGGTCGTGCCGAGGTCGTAGGCGATCGCGTAGCGACGTCCGCTCGTGTCGCCCGGCTCGACGTCGACGAGGAGATCGTCGACGAAGACGGCGGTCACCTTCCAGTCCGCGTCGCGGAGCGTACGGCCGAGGGAGCGCACGATCTCGAGCGGTACGCGAAGCTCGACGTCGTCCATACCGGCGAGCACGCGCTCGAGATCCGACGTCTGGTCCTCGAGCGTCGGCTCCGTGAGCTCCAGGTAACGCTTCTGAACTGCTGGGCGCAGGATCACGTGACGGCCGACGCCCGCGAGCGCGGCCTTCGGCCGCGTCTGCAGCGGCGGCACCTCGACGACGACGTCGTGCTCGGCATTCGCGCGGCACGCAAGCCGCCAGCCCGACCGCAGCTCGTCCGGCGAGAACGCCCGCGGGTCGACACTCGATACCGCCTGCTCGCCCGAGGACACACGGACCTTGCACTTCTTGCACGTGCCATGGCCGCCGCACGTCGAGTCGATCGCGATCCCGTTCCAGCTCGCGCAGTCGAACAGCGTCGTGCCCGCGGGGACACGCGCCTCCTTCGTCGCACCGTCGGACTGGCGGAAGACGAGCCGGACGCGGTCCGGGTGCGCCTCCTCTACCACAGGCTCCGGCTCCGCGGTCATGCGGCGGCGGCCTGCTTCCTGCGGTACGCCGCGATCCAGTTCGAGCCCCACTCGTCCTTGCCGAGCAGGAAGTCCGAGGCGCGAACGGCTTCGACGACCTCCACCGAGCGCGCGTCCATGATCGCGCTCGTCAGGCCATGGCTCGCGGCGATCGCGAGGAACGACCCGCCCAGCGTGTCGCGGCCGGGGAGACCGAACGAGGTGTTCGACGCGCCGCACGTCGTGTTCACCCCGAGCTCCTCGCGGAGCAGCTTCAACGTCTCGACGAAGAGCGTGACGGCGCGCGGCTCAGCGCCAACCGGCATCGCAAGCGGATCGATGACGACGTCCTCCGGCGGTATGCCATGGTCGCCGGCGACGGAGACGATCTTCTTCGCGACCTCGAGCCGGCGCTCGGGCTCCATCGGGATCTCGTCGTCGTTCGCGAGCCCGATCACCGCGGCGCCGTGCTTCGCGACGATCGGCAGGATCGCCTCGAGCCGCTCATCCTCGCCGGTGACGGAGTTGACGAGAGCCTTGCCCTGGTATGCGGACAGCCCGGCTTCGAGCGCCTCGATCACGGACGAGTCGATCACGAGCGGCAGGTCGGTGAGTGACTGCACGAGCGGAATCGCCTGGCGCATCAACTCGATCTCGTCGGCGAGCGGATCGCCGACGTTGACGTCGAGCATGTCTGCGAGCGGCGTCTGCTGCGCGACGTCGATCTCGATCCGCGATAGGTCGCCCTGCTGCAGCTGCGCCTGGAACTTCTTGCGGCCGGTCGGGTTGATCCGCTCGCCGATCACGCAGAACGGGCGGCCGGGGCCGATCACCACGGTCTTAGACGGCGACTCGAGAACCGTTTCCAATCGACTCCCTTTCGTGGCGGGTGGGGACTCCGAGCCGGGCGCACAGGCGCGCGATGCCGGCCTCCTTGCGAAAACTGATCAGATGAAGCCCGCGCACGCCCGGAAGCGCGCGCGCGGCGTCGGCGAGCTCGCACGCGACCTCGAAGCACTCGGCCTCGGGGTTGGCGGCGCGCTCGCAGCGCTCGATCACATCGGGGGGCACGCTGATCCCCGGCACGCGCGCGTCGATGAAGCGCAGCGCACTCGGAGAGCGGACGAGGCAGATCGAGGGCAGGATCGCCGCGCGCTCCGCGAGCCCCTTCTGATTCGCCTCGATCATGAAGCTCATCAGCGGATCGATGTCGAATATGACCTGCAGCTGCAGGAAGCGTGCGCCGGCGCGAACCTTCTTGAGCGCACGGTCGACGCGGTGATGCACGGGCGGAGCCTGTGGGTTCTCGACTGCGCCGAGAAAGAGCTCCGGCGGCGGATTCAGCTTGCGCCCGGAGAGGTAGCGGCCGTTGCGCATCGTCTCCGCCACCGCGAGCAGCTGAATCGAGTCGAGGTCGAAGACGCGTCGCGCCTCGGGCTCGTCGCCCACCGTGACGTCGTCGCCGGTGAGACAGCAGATGTTCTCGATGCCGTGCAGCGCCGCGCCCGCGATCTCCGCCTGCAGCGCGAGACGGTTGCGGTCGCGGCAAACGAGCTGCATCACCGGCTCCATCCCGAGCTGTTTCAGTGCGATCGCGACGGCGAGCGGCGACGCATGTGCGTGTGCCGCGGTGTTGTCGGTCGCGTTCACCGCGTCCACGAACCTCTCGAACGGCTCGAAGTGGTGCTGCACCATCTCCAAGCCGCCGCTATTCACGGTCAGGAGCTCCGCCGTCACGATGAAACGGCCGGCGTCGATCGCCTCCTCAAGCCTCGACACGCCACCCCTTCGGTGCGACCTTGTCGCGTTTTGTCACCAGGTTCGCCCACGACGAGGTACCCCACAGGCGGTTGTCGACGGGCTTGCGGATGTCAGCGATCTCGTGCGCCCACGGCGTCTTCGGCGCGCGCTCGACGGCCTTCACCCAGACGCACCGCATCTCGGGCTTCACTTCGCAGTGACCGTCGGGCCGGACGCCGCCGCATGGCCCGTTGCGCAGTGTCTTCGGGCAGTTCATCGGGCACGTCATGCCGGTCGAGTGCAGCACGCATTGGCCGCACATCTGGCAGCCGAAGACCGGCTTCTTGACCGCGGCCTCGATGAGCGCCAGTGGTTTCACGCTGGAACGGCGGCGCGCCGCTTCTGGATCAGGTCCTTGGCGAGACGCACTGCCGTCGATGCATCGGCGGCGTAGGCGTCTGCGCCGACTGCGTCGGCGTACTCCTGCGTCACGGGCGCGCCACCGACCATCACGATGACGTTGTCGCGGATGCCGGCCTTCTGCAGTGCGTTGATGTTCGCCTTGAACATCGGCATCGTCGTCGTCAGGAAAGCGGAGAAACCGACGATGTCGGGCTCGTGCTCATTGATCATTTCGACGAACTTCTCGGGCGCCACGTTGACGCCGAGGTCGTAGACGGTGAAGCCCGCGCCTTCGAGCATGATGTTCACGAGGTTCTTGCCGATGTCGTGGACGTCGCCCTTGACGGTGCCCATCACGTACGTGCCGACCGGCTTCGCTCCCGTCTCCGCGAGCAGCGGGCGGAGGATGTCGAGCGCGCCCTGCATCGCCCGCGCGGCGATCAGCATCTCGGGGACGAAGTAGTCGCCGCGCTCGAACCGCGCGCCGACCTCTTCGAGCGACGGGATCAGGGCGTCGTAGAGCATCGACTCGGGGCCGAGCGCGTCCTCGAGCCCCTGATTGACCAGGTCCTTCACCTCGGGCGCGTTGCCGACGAGGGTGTTGTCGTAGAGGCCCTGGAGGATCTCTTCGTGCGTCATGCCGCTCCTCTGTGTTCTGCGCCGAGGCGCTCGGACAGGAACCGCGCCTGTTCGACGAGCGCGGGTGCAAGCTCGGCGATGCGGTCGCGGGTGAGGCGAATGGTCGGGCCGGAGATCGAAAGCGCGGCGACGGCGACGCCGTCGGCGCCGAACACGGGAGCCGCGATCGCGGACAGGCCACGCTCGAGCTCGTCGACTGCGACCGCGTACCCCTGCGCACGGATCGAACGTCCGTCGGCGGGGCGCGCGGCCGAGAAGGCGTGCAGCACCTTGCCGTTCGCGGTCGACTCGTAGGGCACGCGGCGGCCGATCCAATTCGTGCCGCCAACGAAGTGGCGTGAGTCCTCCTGCGCGAGGTGCTCTACGCCGAGCGGCGTCGGCACGCCGAGGTTGATCGTCTCGCCGGAAAGTTCGGAGAGCGCGCGCAACGCCGGTGCGGCGAGCTCGACGAGCCCGGCGCTCGTGTCGCGATGCGCGAAGCGGAGCAGCACGGGCCCGGGTGAGACGCGCCGGTCGCCGGCGCGCTGCACGAGCCCGCGCCGCTCGAGCGCCCCGACGAGCCGGGAGGTCGTGCTCTTCGGGAGCCCGGTGTCGGCGGCGAGCTCCCCGACGCCGAGCGGACGGTGCGACTCGACGACGCGCGCGAGGAGCTCGGCGGCACGGTCGATCGCCTGCGTGCCCGTCTCGGTCGGCACAGCCCATATGGTGGAACATCCGTTCCACGTTTGTCAAGCCGCGCTCTAGAGACGCGAGTCGCGGCTGGCGGCCACTTCGAGCCGGAAGCCGTCCGGGTCGAGGAAGAACGTCGCGTAATACTCGGGGTGGTACTGCGGCCAGAGCCTCGGCCCGTGCAGGATCTGGGCGCCCGCGTCCGCCGCGCGCTCGTGGACGCCGTCGACCTCGCCCCGCGTCTCGACCGCGAAGGCGAAGTGGTGCAGGCCGGGGGCGTAGAGCTCGAACGGCTGGTCGACCAGGGCCTGGCGGAGCCCGAACGAGCCGGAGCCGCCGCGCGGGAAGCGCAGATAGTGAATCTGCTCGGCGCGCTCGCCCGGGACGAGGAACGGTGGCTCGAGACCGAGTGGGCCGAAGACCGATGCGTAGAACGCGAGCGACGCGTCGAGGTCACGGCAGACGAGATCGAGGTGACCGAGCCCGGCGAGCATCAGTCGACGGCGACGGGCTCGACGATTCGGCGGGGGTGAGCAGGTCGCGGGAGCCGCAGGCAGAGGAACACGCCGAACGCCGGCGCGATCGCGGAGATCGTGAGTGCAGTCTTCAGGTTGATCACGTCGGCGACCGCGCCGAGCACCACCGCCGCGGTGCCGCCGATGCCCATCGCCAACCCGACGGAAAGACCCGACGCCATGCCGATGTGGCGCGGGAGATAGAGCTGGCTCAGCACCATCGTCACACCAAATGTGCCGACGACGCAGACGCCGACCGGGAGCAGCGCAAGCGCGCCGACGATGCCGCCCGCGTAGATGAAGACGAGCAACAGCGGCGGGATGAGCGCCTGCGTGACGACGAGCGTGCGGCGTAGGCCGATTCGGTCGGCCAGCGGGCCGAGCGTCAGGGTCCCCGCGGCGCCGGCGAGCAGCATCAGAAAGAGGAGGCGGTTGCCGTACGCCTTGGAGTGCCCGAGCGATTCGACCCAGAGCGGGACGAACGCGAGCAGGGTGAACCACGGGATC
>DASXOW010000110.1:0-9906 GCA_036493955.1 Gaiellaceae bacterium | reverse complement strand
CGCATCTACGAGATCAACATGTCGCGCTGCATCTTCTGCGGCTACTGCGAGCTCGCGTGCCCGTTCGACGCGATCACACTCGGCAACGAGTTCGAGATCTCCGAGTACAACCGCGACGACCTGATCTACACGAAGGACATGTTGCTCGCCCCGCCGGCGAAGCGCGTGCCCGTCGCCGACCGCGACCTCTACGACACCCCTATTCCGTATTACAAGGATCATTCGTAGTGGCGAACTTCCTCGTGTGGGTCGTGTGGTTTGTGGCGGCGTTCGCCTGCCTCGCGAGCGCTCTTGCCGTGGTCAGCTTCTCCAACCCGTTCTACTCCGCTCTGGCGCTGATCGGGAACCTCGCCTCGCTTGCCGTGCTCTACCTCATGCTCTCGGGCGAGTTCGTCGCCGCGGGTCAGGTGCTCGTCTACGGCGGCGCCGTGATGGTCATGTTCCTGTTCGTGATCGCCTACCTCGGCGACCGCACCGACCTCTCGCCGTGGTCCGGCGGTCCCTCGTGGCAGGTCGTCGGCGCGATCCTGGCGGGCGGCGCGATCCTCGCCGAGGTCTGCGTCGTCGTCGGCCTCAAGGCGGGCGGGCTGCTTTCGAAGCCGCAGCACGTCGGACGCTCGTTCGGCTCGCCCGAAGCGCTCGGCCGGGCGTTCCTGACCGATCATCTGCTCGCGTTCGAGGTGACGTCTATCGTGCTCCTCGTCGCGGCGGTCGGCGGCGTCGTGCTCGGCTCGCACGCCCGCGAAGAAAGCGGCGTCGATGCACGGGCCTGACATCCAGTGGTACGTCGTGCTCTCGGCACTGCTGTTCACGACCGGCGCGCTCGGCGTGATGTTGCGCCGCAACCCGCTGATCATCCTGCTCTCCGTCGAGATCATGCTCAACTCGGCGAACCTGCTCCTGATCGCGATGTCGCGGCTGCACGGCGGTGAGGACGGGCAGATCTTCGCCATCTCCGTGATGGCCGTCGCCGCCTCCGAGGTCGTCGTCGGGCTCGGGCTGATCGTGGCGATGGGCCGTCGCAACGTCGAGCTCGACGTCGACAAGCTGAGGACGCTCCGAGGCTGATGGCCGCCGCGTCCTGGGTCTGCCTGCTGCTCCCGCTCGCCTCGGCGATCGCAATCACCGCCGCAGGCACGGCGATCCCGCGCCGCATAGCAGGGTACGTCTCGACGGCGACGACGATGGGCGCATTCGTCGCCGCGATCGTCGCGTTCGCCGACATGGCGGGGAAGAGCGCGTCGCACCGCGGTGACGCGACGACGAGCTGGACGTGGCTCTCCGCCGGCCCGTACCACTTCGGGCTCACACTGCTCACCGACCAGCTCTCGATCGTGATGATGCTGATCGTCACCGGGGTCGGCTCGCTGATCGTCGCCTACTCGGTCGGCTACATGGACGGCGAGGACGAGGAACGTCGGTTCTTCGCGTACATGTCGCTGTTCGTGTTCTCGATGCTGCTGCTCGTCCAGGGCGGCAACCTGCTGCTGCTGCTCGCCGGCTGGGGCATGGTCGGTCTCTCGAGCTATCTGCTGATCGGCTACTACCAGGAGCGCGAGTCGGCGGTCAAAGCGGCCAAGAAGGCGTTCGTGATGAACGCGTTCGGCGACGCGACGATGGCGCTCGCCCTCTTCCTGCTCATCCAGCACACCGGGAAGCTCGACTACGCGGGCGTGTTCGCCGCGTCGCCGCACGGTGGCGCCGTCGCGAACCTGATCGCGCTCGGCCTGCTCGGCGGCGCGCTTGCGAAGTCGGCGCAGATCCCGCTGCACACCTGGCTACCGGACGCAATGGAAGGCCCGACGCCGGTCAGCGCGCTGATCCACGCGGCGACGATGGTCACCGCCGGCGTGTACCTGATCGTGCGCTGCCACCCACTGTTCGAGAACGCGTACGTGATCGAGGATCTCGCCGCCGGCCTCGGTGCGGCGACGCTGCTGATGGCCGGTCTGATCGCGCTCGTGCAGACGGACATCAAGCGCGTGATCGCGTACTCGACGATGTCGCAGATCGGCTACATGTTCGTCGGCGCAGGGCTCGGCGCGTACCCGAACGCGATGTTCCACCTGATGACGCATGCGTTCTTCAAGGCGCTGCTCTTCCTCGCTGCCGGCATCGCGATCCACGCGGTCGTCGGCGAGCAGGACATCCGCAAGCTCGCGGGCGTCGGGAAGCTGATGCCCTTCACGAAGTGGGTGTTCCTCGTCGGCTCGCTCGCGCTCGTCGGCATCTTCCCGTTCGCGGGCTTCTTCTCGAAGGACGCGATCATCTCCGCCGCGCTCGACCACGGCTGGTACGGCGACGTGATCTACGCCGCCTGCCTCGTCGGCGCCTTCCTGACCGGCGTCTACGCGTTTCGCCTCTTCTTCATCGTCTTCACGGGCGAGCCGTCTGCGTTCGCGCGCGAGCACTTCCACAAGCATCACGACCAGGAAGGGCCGATCTCGATGCTGTGGACGGTCGGAGCGCTCGGCGTCCTCTCGGTCGTCGGCGGCCTCCTCCAGTTCGCCCCGATCTGGCACCTGCTCTCGACCTGGCTCGATCCCGTCGATCACCCGATCGTCGAGGCGACGAGCACGCAGGAGTGGGTCACGTCCGGGCTCGCGATCCTGATCGGCCTGGCGGGGATCGGAGTCGCGTGGGCGATCTACGGCGCCAAGCGCGTCCAGGTGCCGCGCCCCGTGCGGCTCTTCGAGCAGAAGTTCTACTGGGACGAGCTCTACGACCTGATCTGGTACCGGACCGGCGACCTCGTCGCCCGCGGGTTCTACGCGCTCGTCGAGAGGCCGCTGATCGGCGGCTCGATCGCCGCCGTCACGGGTGCGGTCGGGCTCGGCTCGCGTGAGCTGTCGGTCGCGCAGAACGGGCTCGTCCGCTCGTACGCACTTGCCCTGGCGAGCGGCCTCGCCGTCCTCACCATCGTGTTCCTGGCCGTTCGCTGATGCTCACTACGGCCCTCATCGCGATCCCGGTGATCGGCGCGCTCCTGATCGCGGTGGCGCCGCTCTCGGGCTACTGGCTCGGCTCGCTCGCCGCGCTCATCTCGCTCGTCGAGGTCGGCGTCTGGATCACCACAGCGGCGCGGTTCGACTTCTCATCGCCATCGTTGCAGTTCGACCAGCGCGCATCGTGGTTCTCCGACCTGCAGGTGAGCTGGCACGTCGGCCAGTACCGCTTCTCGCTGTGGTTCGTCGGGATGACCGTGGTCGTGATGGCGGCCTGCACGATCTACGGCTGGTGGGTCGGGCGCGACCGGGCGCGCGCGTACTTCGCGCTGATGTTGCTGCTGACCGGCGCCATCGTCGGAGTCTTCACGGCGCAGGACCTGCTGCTCTTCTACGCCTTCTTCGAGGCGATGCTGATCCCGCTCTACATCCTGATCGGCGCGTGGGGCGGCGGCGACCGGCTGAAGGCGACGATCACGTTCGTCGTCTACACCGTCGTCGGCTCACTCCTGATGCTCGCGGCGATCATCGTCTTCGGCCTGCAGCAGGGGACGTTCGACATGACGCGCATGGGCACGTCGTCGTCGCAGTGGCTGTTCCTCGGCTTCGTCGTCGCGTTCGCGATCAAGTCGCCGCTCTTCCCGTTCCACGGCTGGCTCCCGATCACCTACCGCGAGTCGCCGCCGGAGGTATCGGCGGTCCTCTCGGGCATCGTCGGCAAAGCGGGGCTCTACGGCCTCCTGCGCATCGCGATCCCGTTCTTCCCGCAGCCGGTCCACGACTGGCGCGTCGTGATGCTCGTGCTCGGGTCGGTGTCACTCGTCTACGGCTCGCTGCTCGCGTTCCGCGCACCCGACTTCCGCGGCGTCGTCATGTACTCGTCGCTCGCCCAGGCCGGGCTGATCGTCCTCGGCCTGTTCGCGTCCAACTCGCTCGGGTTCGACGGCGCGGTGTTGCAGATCGTCAATCACGCACTCGTTTCGTCGTCGCTCTTCCTGATCGCCGGGATGGTCGAGCGCCGCACCGGGACGCGCGGCGAGTTCTCGCTGCTCGGCGGCATGGCGCGCGGCCGTCCGGCGCTTGCGACGGTGATCATGGCCGTCGGCGTCATCTCGCTCGCCGTCCCGCTCTCGACGACGTTCGCGGGTGAGTTCCTGATCCTCGCCGGCGTCTTCCAGCAGGGCTGGATCTGGGCGGTGATCGGCGCCGCCGCGATGGTGCTCGCCGCGATGTACATGCTGCGCGCCATCTCCGCGGTGCTGCATCAGGACGTCGGGCCTGCGGTGAGCGAGAGCGCGCTCGATCTCCGCGTCGGTGAGCTCGCCATCCTTGTGCCGCTCGTCCTCTGCCTGATCGGCCTGTCGGCGTGGCCGAACCTGATCTCGAGCCGCGCCTCGTCCCCGACCCCGACGGGCTTCACCCAGTACGCGCCGTGATCGTCAAGCCGCACGTCGACTGGTTCGCCCTCGCGCCCTCGCTGGCGCTGCTCGCCGCGGCTGGGTTGCTGCTGATGGTCGCCGTGTTCGTTCCGAGGCGCGGTCGCAAGCCGGCCTCGGCCTTCCTCGCGTTCGGCGGCTTCGTCGCCTCGGGCATCTGGGCGGCGTTCCTCGACGACCGGTCGCCGCATGCCGCCGCGCTCGTCCACGACGCGATGTGGCGGGACCGCTGGGGCGCGTTCGCGCAGGTCATCCTCGCCGGTGCCGGCGCCGTCGCCGTGCTCATCTCGTACGGCGAACGGATGCGCGACGAGCACGTCGCCGAGTACTACGCGCTGCTCACGGTCGCCGGCGCGGGCATGGCGTTCTTCGTGCAGGCCGGGAACCTCATGACGCTCTTCCTCGGGCTCGAGTGGTTCTCGATCGCGCTCTACGTGCTGACGGCGATCGACATCGACCTGGTCGGGTCACTCGAGGCCGGCCTCAAGTACCTCGTGATCGGCGCGGTCGGCTCGGCGACGCTGCTGTTCGGCTCGGCGCTCGTGTACGGGGTCACAGGAGAGCTGTCGTTCGACCGCATCGGCGCGAGCGGGCACGGGCACGACGCGATGCTTGTCGTCGGGCTCGCGATGATCATCGTCGGGCTCGCGTTCAAGGCATCGGCGGCGCCGTTCCATATGTGGACGCCCGACGCGTACCAGGGGGCACCGACGCCGGTGACCGCGTTCATGGCGTCCGCGACGAAGATCGCCGCGCTCGTCGTCACCTACCGCGTGCTCGTCACCGCGTTCCCGCACGACCAGCACCTGTGGCGCGTCGCGATCGCCGTGATCGCGATCGTGTCGCTCGCCTGGGGCAACATCGCAGCGCTCGCGCAGCGGAACGTCAAGCGGATCCTCGCGTACTCGTCGGTCTCGCACGCCGGCTTCATGCTGATCGCGGTCGCAGCGGCGAGCCCGCTCGGCGCGCGGGCGCTTCTGTACTACCTCGTCCCGTACGCCGCGATGTCACTCGGCGCGTTCGGCGTCGTCGCAGCGCGCGAGCGGGAGCTCCAGCGGCCGGTGACGTTGCAGAACCTCGCCGGCCTCGGCTGGGAACGCCCGTTCCTCGGGGTCGCGATGTGGGTGTTCATGCTCGGCATGCTCGGCTTCCCGCTCACCGGCGGCTTCATCGGCAAGTTCTATGTCTTCGCGGCCGCGTACGACCACGGCTACTGGTGGCTGATCGTCGCCGGCGTGATTGCGACGATGATCTCCGCCTACTACTACCTCGGGATCGTCCGCGCGATGTACTTCCGCGACGCCGCCGAGCTCCAGCTCGCCCCCGCCGGCGGGTCACCGCCGTTCGACCCGATGCTCACGGTCGGGGTTGCGATCGCGCTGACCGTCACGGTCGGCTCGTTCTTCGCAGTGCAGCCCCTGATCGACGTGGCACGCAGCGCCGCCGGCGCGTTGCTGTTCTGAGGGCCTCAGGGCTTGGCGGCGCGGATGAGCGCCACGCGCCGCACGAGCGGCCCGACGGCCACGCACGTCTTGACCGCGAACACCACGAGGGCGGCCGCGAGCGCGGACGCACCGAGCGCCGGAAGCGTCCCGGCGGCGGTGTCGGGCGAGCGAGCGGCGCACGAAAGGACGAGCAGCGCGACTGCGAGCGCCCAGAGGAGCGCCTGCACGCCGGCGACTGCATCGTCGCGGGCGTCGAGGAATGTGCCGAACGCCTCAAGGGCGGCCACTGCCGCGAACGGGATGGCGCCGAGGAGCGCGTCGAACGCGAGACCGTGGGAGCCGCGGCCGTCCGCGTAGAACGCGGCGATCGCGAGCAGCCCCGGAAGCACGCGACGCATCGCTCAGTAGCTTCGTCGCCGGACCGGACGGTCCTTCTATTCTCCCCGCCATGGCGACACTCACATGGCTAGGACACGCGTCGTTCCGTCTCGATACGGACGACGGCAAGCGCATCTACATCGACCCGTGGCTGCAGGGGAACCCGAAGACGCCCGAGTCGGAGAAGGCACCTGAACGCTGCGACGTGATCGCGGTCACGCATGCCCACGGCGACCACACGGGGGACGTCGTCGACATCTCGAAGAAGTTCCCCGACGCGGAGATCGTGGCGATGGTGGAACTGAAACCGTGGCTCGGCTCGCAGGGGGCCCACGTGGGCGACCTGCCCGGGATCAACAAGGGTGGGACGCAGGAGATCGACGGCACGAAGTTCACGCTCACGGACGCTCGGCACTCGTCGGGCACACCCGACGGCGGCTACGGCGGTGAAGCGGCAGGGCTCGTGATCCGGACCGGAGCCAAGTCGGTGTACTTCGCCGGCGACACCTGCGTCTTCGGCGACATGGCGCTGATCGCAAGGCTCTACAAACCGGACGTCGCGGTACTGCCGATCGGCGACTGGTTCACGATGGGGCCGGAGGAGGCCGCGGTGGCGCTCGAGCTGCTCGGCAACCCACGCTGCGTCCCGTGCCACTACGGCACGTTCCCTCTCGTCAGCGGCTCGCCCGAGACGCTCGCGACTCTGACCAGCTCGAAGCTCGAGGCGATCCAGCCGGGAGAGAGCATCGACCTGTGAGAGAGCGCTGGTTCGGGGCGACCGGCCGGCGTGTGCCGGAGATCGCGCTCGCGGGCGACTTCGAACTCGAAGGTGCGCTCGTGCTCGATCACGTCGACGACGAGGCGATGCGCGGCGCGCATGCCGAGGGGCGCCCCGTCGTCGTGCGTGCACACACGGCCGCGGATGTGAAGGCCGCGCTCGCGCGGCCGGAGGTCGCTACGGCGCTCGTCGACGACCCCGCGCTGCTCGAGCTCGACCTCACGGAGCTGACCTATGGCTAGGCCGGTCGTGGCCACCTTCTCGATCGCCGCGTGTGATCTCGAATCGGGGCACTGGGGGGTGGGGACGCAGTCGAAGTTCCTCGCGGTTGGTTCGGTCGTCCCGTGGGCCGAGCCGCACGTCGGCGCGATCGCGACCCAGGCATACGCGAACCCGCGTTACGGCCCCGACGGGCTCGCGCTGCTCCGCGAAGGACTCTCGGCCGAGGAGACGATCGAACGGCTGACCTCCGCCGACGGTGAACGGGCGCAGCGCCAGCTCGGCGTCGTCGACCGCGAGGGCCGTTCGGCGACCTACACCGGTTCGGAGTGTATGGACTGGGCCGGTGGGATCGCCGGCGCCTGCTTCGCCGCCCAGGGCAACATCCTCGTCGGCGAGGAGACGGTGACCGCGCTGGCGACGACGTTCGAGGCGACGGCCGGACGCCCGCTCGCAGACCGCCTGATCGAGTGCCTCGCCGCTGCGCAGGCGGCGGGCGGAGACAGCCGGGGCCAGCAGTCGGCTGCCCTGATCGTCGTCGAGCGGGACGGCGGCTACGCGAGCCTCAGCGACTCGCTCGTCGACCTTCGCGTCGACGACCACCCGACCCCGATCGCGGAGCTCGGGCGCCTCTACGAGGCGCACTCCCTGCTCTTCGGCAAGACGCCGCGCGCCGAGTGGCTCACGCTCGACGGCGAGCTCCGCGCCGAGGTGCAGGAGCGGTTGCGCACACTGGGGTACGAGGGCGAGCTCGAGGACGCCCTGACCACCTGGGCGGGCGCCGCGAACCTCGAAGAGCGCGTCGACGGCGGCGAGCGAATCGACCCCGTCGTGCTGGCGGAGCTCCGTAGCGAGTGAACGACGGCTACCGCGTCCTCTCGCTCGACGATCTCGAACGGCTGAAGTCGACCGACGGGACGCTCACCCTGCTGCCGCTTCGGCGCACGATCGGCTTCCGGCCGTTCGGCGTCAACGCGTGGCTCGGCGAACGCGCAGGCGACCGCGTGATCGAGCGGCACCGCGAGCGCGACGGCGACGAGGAGCTCTACGTCGTCGTGCGCGGTCGCGCCACGTTCACCCTCGGCGAGGAGACGATCGACGCTCTACCCGGGACATTGGTCCACGCGCCGCCCGGCACGCTGCGCGAGGCGATCGCAGCCGAGGACGACACGCTCGTCGTCGCCGTCGGAGCGAAGCCGGGCAAGGCATGGGAACCGGCGGCCTGGGAGGACTTCTACGTCGCGTTCGCGCACCGCGCCGCGGGGAGAGCCGACGAAGGACGCGCGCTCGTCGTCGATACGTTGAGACGGCATCCCGGGACGTGGCAAGGGCCGTACAACGCCGCATGCTTCGAGGCGCTCGAAGGCGACGACGACGCAGCGTTCGAGCACCTCGGCGTCGCGTTCGACCGCGCACCGGCGCTCATCTGCAAGTACGCGCCTGCCGACGCCGACTTCGACCGCCTCCACGGGGATCCGCGCTGGCAGGAGCTGTTCGGATGACGCATGCGCACGTCGATGAGCTCGACCGGATCGAGCTGGCCGACGGCTTCGAATGGCGTCCGGTCCGCCGCCGGTTCGGCATCCGCGCGTTCGGCGTGAACGCGTACGCGCCCGGCGCGACCGGCCAGATCGTCGAAGAGCACAGCGAGTCGATGCTCGGCCACCAGGAGATCTACCTTGTCCTTCGCGGCAGGGCGCGCTTCACAGTCGACGGCAACGACCACGAGCTCGCGCCTGGCGAGCTGGTCTTCGTCCGCCACCCGTCGCTGCAGCGCAGCGCCGTCGCACTCACCGACGACACGATCGTGCTCGCGCTCGGCGGCAAACCTGGGTCGGCGCACGAGCCGTCGGCGTGGGAGGCGATGTTCGCCGCCGTACCCGCCGCGCGCGAAGGCCGTTGGGCAGATGCGATCCGCATGCACGAAGAAGCCCTCGTCGAGCAGCCGAACAGCGCGCCGCTGCTCTACAACCTGGCGTGCATGGAGTCGCGCGGCGGGCGCCCGCTCGACGCGCTGCTGCATCTGACCCGCGCGATCGCGCTCGACGCGAAGTGGGCTGAGCACGCGGCGAAGGACACCGACTTCGACCCGATCCGGTCCGAGCCTGGCTTCCCCTCCTAACCCGCGTCGATCCCGACCACACCCGACGCCCGATCCTGCCAGTGGTCGGCGAGCGGGACGGTTGCAACCGCGAGCACGAGCCCGGCGGCGAGGGCCGCACCGACTACGGCGACCCGCAGCCCGCGTCCTGGCAAACGGTCGAACGCGAGTCGCGGCAGCTTCCACACGTGCCACAGCACGTGCACGCTCATTGCGCCGACCCAGACCACGAAGCTCGCCTTATGAAGGCCGAGCAACAGCCCGTGCCGACCCGTCGCGACCACCGCGACACCCGAGGCGAACAGCACGACGGTCGAGACGACGACGAGCGGCGCGACCACGAAGCGGAGGAACGGGTGCGGCGGCCCGCGCAGCACGTACGACTGACGGCCGCGGTAATAGCTCAGCAGTCGCCAACCCGTGCTGCCGAGCTTCAGCGCGACCGGCGGAATGAGCAGGAAGCCGAGGAACACGTGCGGGACGAGCAGTTGCCGCACTGAGACGAGCGTCGCGCCCTCGAGTGCGAGCAGTACGAGCAGCACGACTGCGTTGGTCGCAGTCAGCCGCTCGTTGCCGTCCACGCCGTTCACGTCCGCATCCAAGC
>DASXOW010000109.1:0-4423 GCA_036493955.1 Gaiellaceae bacterium | reverse complement strand
GTAGATCGTGAGCGCGAGCGTGCGCGGGATCGGCGTCGCGGTCATGTGGAGGACGTGCGCGGCGCGGTTCTCGGCGAGCGCGGTCCGCTGCTCGACTCCGAAGCGATGCTGCTCGTCGACGACGGCAACCGCGAGGTCGGCGAACTCGATATCGCGTTGGATCAGCGCGTGCGTGCCGACCGCGATCTGCGCGACGCCGTTCGCGATCTCGTCGCGGATCTTCTTCGCGCCGACGGACCCGGTGAGGAGCACACAGCGGATGCCCAGTTGCGCGCAGAGCGGCTCGAGCGTCAGGAAGTGCTGCTCGGCGAGCGTCTCGGTCGGCGCCATCAACGCGCCTTGGCGCAGGTTCTCCACGGCGCGCAGCAGCGCGTACAGCGCGACGACCGTCTTCCCGGAGCCGACGTCGCCTTGCAGCAGCCGCTGCATCGGCGTCGTCTGCGCGAGATCGAGGTCGATCTCCGTGATCGCGCGCTCCTGGTGCTCGGTGAACGCAAACGGCAGCACGCCGCGATACCGCTCGATCAGCTCACCAGGCTGTGCAAGCGAGGGCGCGACCGTGTCCGTGGTCCGCAGGCGCGCGACGACGATCTGCAACGCCACCAACTCGTCGAGCGCCAGCCGGCGGCGGCCTTCCTCCGCCTGTTCTTCGTCCGAGGGGAAGTGCAGCGCGGCCAGCGCGTCCGCGTACAGCGGCACCTCGAGCTCCGCCGGCAGCGGATCCGGCAGAAAGCGGCCGCTGTCCGAGAGCGCGCCGCGCACGAGCTCACGGAGCCGAGTCGACGGGATCTGCTCGCTCGCCGGGTATACCGGCGCGAAGTCCGCCGTGCGCTTCGCCTCGCCGACGTCGTAGCTCTTCACCTCGAACCCGTACCGGGAGAGCTTCCCGCGCAGGCGAATCGGCGTGCCGGGCGTCAGCTTCTCGATGAGCCACGGCTGGTTGAAGAACTGCGCGGTGATCTGCCCGCCGCTTTCGTCGCGGACCGTCGCGTTCACGAGCGTGCGCCGGCCGCGCAGCGGCCGCGCACGCGCGCTGACTATTCGACCTTCGATCGCGACTTCGCCCTCGGTGAGGCCGAGCCTCGCGATCGAGACCTGCTCGGCCGCGGACTCGTACCGCCGCGGCGCGTGATCGAGCAGGTCGCGGACGGTCGAGATGCCGAACGCGCGCAGGCGCTTCGCGAGCGTCGGGCCGACGCCTGCCAGCGAGGAGACGTCGCGCGCGTCGAGCAGCTGCGGCGGCGTCCAGCCGCGCGGCCTGGGCCACTCGTGCTGGACCACACCTGTGAAACCCGGATGCATTCGGGTCATCGTCGCCACCGGGACCGAGGATAGGACCCGGACCGGACGGAGCCCCTAGCGATGACTTCCGGACGCCGCCGCGGTCGTACGTCTATGCGCGTCGAGACCACCGAGCCCGTGTTCGAGCAGCGCGTATGCACGCTCGAGATCAGCACGCAACCGCCGCGAGGCAGCCTGGCCGTGCTTGCCCGCGAGCGCCTGCGTGCGCGCAGCGCGAAAGAAGTACCGGTGCACGCTGATCAGGAGCGACGCCGCGATGCGTGCGTCGCGAGGATCGATGCCCTCTTCCTCCAGCGCGCCGGAGAGCGACTGCGCGATCACGGCCATGATCTCGAGCTCCTTCGCCTGCAGCGCCGGAGACTCTTCGAGCACCCGGGCGAAGGTCGCGAACGCCGGGCTCGTGAGACGCGCCGCCTCGGCGACCTGCAGTCCACGGAGCGTGGCGATGATCGATTCGCCGTCCGGCCTCGAGCGGATCGCCTCGGCGAGCCGCCGCGCGCGTTCGGGCACCTCGTCGAAGAAGAGGTCTTCCTTCGTCGGGAAGTAGTTGAAAACCGTCTTCTCGGAGACGCCCGCGTCCGCAGCCACCTCCGCTACGGTGACTCGCTCGAAACCGCGCTGGACGAAGAGGCGCATCGCCACCTCCGCGATCTGCTGCCGCGTCGCGAGCTTCTTCGTCTCCCGCAGACCCATCACCAAATTGTAGCCTTCACTACTGCTACGGTAAATTTATAGCCACTGTATGAACTGCCCGGAAGGAGTTGAATGCTCGCCCGCCTCGCACATCTGATCGCCCGTCGGCGCTGGTACGTGATCGGCGCCTGGATCGTCCTCACACTCTTCGGCGGCTTCGCGGCCGGCCAGGTGTCGAAGCGCTGGTTCCAGAGCTTCTCGATCCCGGGCAAGTCTGCGTACGAGTCCGACCAGCGGACGTTCCAGACGTTCCACACAGGTATCCGCCCGCCGAATGTCGTCGTGTTCCACACGCGTGGCGACGCGACGAAGAACGACGCGATCAAGCAGGCGATGATCCGTGCGTCGAACGAATCGCCCGGGTCGCGATCGAGTTCCTACTTCACGACCGGCAGCTCGATGTACGTCTCGAAGGACAAGCATTCGACCTTCCTCGAGGTCTACCCCTCGGGCGAGTCGACGTTCGACTCGACGAGCGGCGCCGTGAAGATGCGCGCGGCGGCGGCGAAGGGATTGCCTTCGAACATCACGGTGAACGTGACCGGGCACGACCCGCTCGAGGAAGCGTCGACACACGGCGACAGCGGTGGCCCGGGTGTGTTCCTCGAAGCGGTCGTCGGCGGCATCGGCGCGCTGATCATCCTGTTCTTCGTCTTCGGGACGCTGCCGGCGGTGCTCATGCCGATCGTCGTCGCGGCCGCGGCGATCCTGAACACGTTCACGCTCGTGTGGATCCTGACGTACATCACCGACGTATCGATCATCGTGCAGTTCCTGATCGCACTCGTCGGCCTCGGCGTCGCGATCGACTACGCGCTGCTGATGATCTTCCGATTCCGCGACGAGCTGCGTGAAGGCAACGACGTCGAAGGCGCGCTCGTCGAGACGATGACGCATGCCGGACGGTCGGTGATCGTCTCGGGCTCGACGGTCGCCGTCGGCCTGCTCTCACTGGTCATCCTGCCGCTGCCGTTCATCCGCTCGATGGGGATCGGCGGCATGTTGATCCCCACCGTCTCCGTGATCGCGGCAATCACGCTTCTGCCGGCGATGCTGGCGGTCATGGGCACGCGCATCAACAGTGTGCGGCTCCTGCCGAAGCGCTTCATCGACGACGGCCATCCGGAGGATGGTCTGTGGGGCCGCTGGGCCCGCTTCGTCAACCGGCGGCCGGCGGTCGTGGCAGCCATCGGTCTCGTGATCGTGGCGATCCTCGCCGGCATCGGCACGCAGCTGAACCCGAACGAGTCCCAGCTGAAGAACTTCCCGGGCACCGGGACGGCGATCGCAGGTCGCCAGATGCTCGCGGACGCCCACATCTCGCCCGGCGTGATGAAGCCGTTCCAGATCCTCGTCGCCAAGAACGGCGACGCTTCCGCAGTCGCGGCGCGTGTCGGCAAGGTGGACGGCATCGCCGGCGCGAGCGCACCGAACGGGGCCGGCTGGCGTAGCGGGCAGTACTCGATCGTCGAGGCATTCCCCGCAATCGACGGCGCTGCGTCGAACATCCAGGACGTCGTCGACCGCGCCAACGACTCGCTCGCGGGCACGACGGCCACGCTCGGCGGCACGCCCGCCGTCGATCGCGACTTCATCCACGCGGTCTACGGGAACTTCCCGTACGTCCTCGCGTTCGTCGTGATCCTCACGCTGATCCTGCTCACGCGTGCGTTCAGGTCGATCGTGCTGCCGATCAAGGCCGCGGTCCTGAACCTGCTCTCACTCGCGGCCGCGTTCGGGATCATCGTGTTCATCTTCCAGGAGGGACACGGCTCGAGCCTCTGGAACATCAGCGCGACGGGAGCGATCACCGCGTGGATCCCGCTGATGATCTTCGCGTTCCTGTTCGGCCTCTCGATGGACTACGAGGTCTTCATGCTGACTCGGATGCGTGAGGCGTACGACGAGACGGGGTCGACGGAGAAGGCGATCGAGCTCGGGCTGGCACGCACCGGCAAGCTCGTGACGAGCGCGGCGCTCATCCTGATGTTCGCGTTCCTCGTCCTCTCCTCCAGCCCGGGCTTCGAGATCAAGGAGTTCGCGATCGGGCTGGCGGCCGGGATCATCTTCGACGCGACGGTGATTCGCGCGTTGCTCGTGCCGGCGCTGATGCGCCTCCTCGGCCGCGCGAACTGGTGGATGCCGAGCTGGGCCGAGACGGTGCTGTTCGTGAAACGCGAACCGCTCCCCGAGCCCGCGCGCGAGAGCAGCAGCTAGTCGACCGTCAGCACGGGCTCCAGGCCGAGGAATGCGCCGAGACGCGTCACCTCGGTCTGGAGCCCGTCGCGTTCCCTCTTGGCGAGGGCGCGGACCGGCGCGATGTGCACCTCGAGGCGCCTGCCGCGCTTCGTGCGGTCCCAGAAGCCGGCGGTGACCCCGTCGATCAGCAGAAAGCGCAGGCCGGCCGGCCCTTCGTAGCGTCCACGCG
>DASXOW010000108.1:0-17617 GCA_036493955.1 Gaiellaceae bacterium | reverse complement strand
CCGTACTCGCCCTTCTGGGCGGTCTGGCCGGAGAGGACGAGCCTCGAGGACGACTCGGACAGCGGTTCTGCGGTGACGGTCATGTCCTGGCCCGAGTTGGAGAAGATCGAGGGGCCGGTGTTGAAGGTGAACGACTCGTCCTCGTTCTCGAGGACGGAGAAGCCAAGCAGGTTGACAGCGCCGAGCGTTTCCTGGAAGACCAGGTCGGGCGAGGCGTCGAACTCGAATTCGTAAGTCTTCGGCACGGGTGCGGCTCCCGGGTCGTGGGGTCTGTCCGCCCATTGTCGGCTTGACGGTTGTCACGCTCGACCCGCATTCGAGGGACGCTACGGTGCAGCGTGGCAACTCGGGGCCGGGCCAGATTCCGCCGTCTCTCGCCCGAGCGCCAGCTCGCGGTCGATCTCGGGACGGCGAACACCGTCGTCTACCAGCGCGGACGCGGCGTCGTGACGTTCGAGCCGTCGGTCGTCGCGATCGACGAGCGCACCGGCGAGGTCTACGCCGTCGGTGCCGAGGCGCGGCGGATGATCGGCCGCACGCCGGCGCACATCAAGGCGACCCGGCCGCTGCGTCACGGCGTGATCGCGGATTTCGACACGACCGAGCAGATGCTGCGGTACTTCATCCGCACCGCGTTTCACCGCTTCGGCTCCGGCGCCGAGGTGATGGTGTGCATCCCGAGCGGCGTCACGCAGGTCGAGCGCTCGGCGGTCGAGGAGGCGACCCTCGGCGCGGGCGCGTCGCGCGCGTACCTGATCGAGGAGCCGCTCGCGGCCGCGATCGGCGCAGACCTTCCCGTCGCTGACTCGGTCGGTTCGCTCGTCCTCGACGTCGGCGGCGGGACGTCGGAGATGGCGGTGACGGCGCTCGGCGGCATGGTCGTGTCGGAGTCGGTGCGCACCGGCGGCTACGACCTCGACGAAGCGATCGTCAAGCTGCTGCAGGACACGCAGCGGTTGCTGATCGGCCAGGAGCAGGCGGAGGCGATCAAGCTCGAGATCGGCGCGGCGTTCCCCGGCATCGTCGACGACGTCGAGACGCAGGTCGCAGGTCGCGACCTGCGCACGGGTCTCTTGCGCCGCGCGACGGTCGATGCGGACGCGGTCCGCGCGGCGCTCCAGGGACCGTTGTCGCAGATCCTCGACGGGCTCGAGTCGGTGCTCGAGCGCACGCCCCCGGAACTGGCGGCGGACATCGCCGACCGCGGCCTGATGCTGGTAGGCGGCGGCGCGCTCCTGCGCGGCTTCGACCAGCTGATCAGGCAGCGTACGGGTCTCGCGGTGACGATCGCGGAGGAGCCGCTGATCACGGTCGCGCGCGGCGCAGGGTTCGCGCTCGAAGGGCTGCATCACCTGACGCCGGCGCGAAAGCGCCGGCGGCGCTAGCCCGCGAGGCGGGTGCGGATCGCGTCCTGGATGCGATCGGCCACCGTCGGCAGCTCGACCTTCATCCGATCGAACTCGGGCTTGTACATGACGATCACCTCCATCGGCGTCGCCGCGATCACCGACGCTGTCCGTCTGCCGGTCTCGCTGAGCCCGATCTCGCCGAAGAAGTCGCCCGGGCCGAGCACCGCGACCCGCTCGCCGTCCTCGAGGACGGCTGCCTCGCCGTCCTCGATCAGGAAGAACTCCTGCGCGGAGGCGCCTTCGCGCACGAGCAGGTCGCCCTCCGGCACCGAGTACGCCTGCAGCCAGCCGGCAACCCGCTCGAGCTCGGTCTTCGAGAGGTGGCGGAACATCGGGACGTCGCGCAGCCGGTTCGGGTTCACGCGCCGACCTTACCGTTCGGTCAGTCCGGGTACTCGTCCTTGCGCTCTATCGAAGGCTCGTCGGACCCGGGCTTCGGTGTCCGGTCGAGCAGGAAGCTGAAGTACGGCGCGACGAACGGATCGGGCGCCACCACCGAGTACGTGTGGTAGACGGTGCCGTCCTCCTGCGCGAAGGCGATCCACATCGGCGTCTCGCGAAGCCCGTCCTTGAGCTCCGCCCCGGTCTGGGTCGACCAGTACTTCAGAAAGTCAGGCGGGTCGGCGAGCATCTCCTGCATCTGTGGAATCTCCCGCGCCCGCTCCTCCGAGATCGCGAGCCCGTAGTCGAACGCGAACTCGGTGTTGTACGTCGAGACGTACTGAAACTCCCAGCCCATCCGCTGCTTGTACGCGTTCAGCTTGTCGATCGGGGCGCGCGAGAAGCAGATCAGCGTCACGTCGTGGTGGTTGATGTGGATGAGCGACCCGCCGAGCCCGTCACCGAGGCTGGTGCAACCTGGGCAAGCGCCGAGTGTGTAGTCGGGGCCGTACATGATGTTGTAGGCGAGCAGCTGCGAACGGCCGTCGAAGAGATCGGAGAGCGTCTTCTTGCCATCCGCGGTGTCGAACTCGTAGTTCTTCTCCACCGGCACCCACGGGAGTTCGCGTCGCTTCGTCGTGATCTCCTCACCACGCTTCGCCTGCTCGGCCTCGAGCTTCGCGAGGTCGTCGCGCGCGGCTTGCCATTCCTCCTGAGTTCCGATCGTATGCTCAGGCATCTCGTCCCCCTTCGGTCGGATCGCAATCGACGTTCACGTACCCGGAGCGAAACGGCTTCACGCCGCCGTCCTCGTCGTACGCATGCCGCCAGACGCAGCCGGTGTCGTTCGTCAGCAGATGGATCGACACCGACGCCTCCGCCGACGTGGTGCGGACGCGGTGGATGTCGTCGGTCGGCGGGATCAGCGAGTAAAAGTCACCGGGCTCGATCGAGCGGCGCTCGACGAGCTCGAGCGTCTCGCCGCGGTGGGTGTAGATCTCCTCGTCCTGCGTGCCGCGGTAGAGGCCGACGAGCCCCCACGCGAGATGGTCGTGGATCGGCGTCGCCGCGTCGGGCGGGACGACGAGCGCAAAGAGTGAGAGTGAGCCGTCGCCGGCGCGGCAGAGGAGCCACTGGCCGATGCCGCCGCCCATGCCGCTGTCCGGCACGGGTGCCTGGTACTGCGCGGGCAGCCAGTCCTCGTCGGCCAGCAGCTCTGCGAACCGCGGCTCGATCGCGGCGCACGTCTCGGCGGGCGAGCGTGCGCCGGCGATCGTCGCGCGAACGTCGGAGACGAACGCGCGAAGGTCCGGTGTGTCGAGGACGAACTCGATGCAACCGAGGCTACCTCGCGCGAAGCTTGCGATGCTGCACCGGTGGCACCGGTCAATGACGGGCGCGTAGCAGCATCGCTCGACCGTCGTTCGCTCGGCGTGTTGGGAGGCTTCGTCGCAGCCGTCTCGATCGTGTTCGCCCACGGCTACGGCTACCACCGCGACGAGCTCTACTTCCTCGTCGCGGGCCGGCATCTGGCGTGGTCCTACCCCGACCAGGGGCCGGTGACGCCGTTTCTTGCCCGTGTGATGAGCGCGATCGCGCCGCACTCGTTGACTCTGCTGCGAGTTCCATCGGCACTCGAGACGGGCGCCACCGTCGTCATCACGGGCGTGCTCGCCTGGGAGCTCGGCGCCGGCCGGCGCGCGCAGCTGATCGCGGCCGGATGTACCGCGGTCGGCGCGGTGTTCCTCGCAACGGGGCACCTGCTCAGCACGACCACGTTCGATCTGCTCGCGTGGGCGGTGGTCACGTGGTTGATCGTGCGAGCCGTCAGAACCGGCGCGCAGAGGCTGTGGCTCCTGACCGGTCTCGTGGCCGGCCTCGCGTTGCTGAACAAGCCGTTGATCACCTTCTTCCTCTTCGCCATCGCGGTAGGTCTTTTGACCGTCGGCCCGCGCGACGTGCTGCGCAGCTGGTGGCCGCGGCTCGGCCTCGCGATCGCGCTCGTCCTCTGGGCGCCGTGGCTTCTCTGGCAGGCGCATCACGGTTGGCCCCAGCTGCACATCGCCTCCTCGATCTCGAGTGGCAGCTCAGCGAGCTCGCAGCCGCGCTGGGCGATCCTGCCGTTCGATCTGTTGCTCGTGAGCCCGGTGCTCGCACCGATCTGGATCGCCGGTCTCGTCGCCTTGCTGCGGCGGCCCGATCTTCGCCGCTATCGCTTCGTCGCGGTCGCCTGGCTCGTGCTGGCGGTGGTGTTCATCGCGATGGGCGGCAAGCCGTACTACCTCGCGGGTCTGTTTCCCGTGTTGCTCGGCGCCGGAGCGATCTCGGCCGACGCGTGGCTCGACCGCGGCTCGGCGCGTGCGCGCAAACGACTGCTCGCGGTGGCGTTCGTGACCAGCGCGGTCGTCTCGGCGGTGATCGCTTTCCCGCTCCTGCCCGCGAAGAACGCCGGCATCGCGATCGCGCTCGACAGCGACGTCGGCGAAACGATCGGCTGGCCCGACCTCGCGCGGACCGTCGCGCGTGTCTACCACGAGGCGCCGGGAAGCCCGGTGATCTTCACGTCGAACTACGGCGAGGCGGGTGCGCTCGACCGCTTCGGCCCCGAACTCGGGCTCCCTGGTGCCTACAGCGGCCACAACGGCTTCAGCGTGTGGGATCAGCCGCCGGATCGGGCCGGCAGCGCCGTCGTCGTCATCGGGCTGGACGGTTCGGATCTCCACCGCTTCTTCCGCTCCTGCCGCGTCGCGGCACGGATCTCGAACTCGGCCGGCATCGACAACGACGAGAACGGCACGCCCGTCGACCTCTGCGCGGGCGTGCGCGGGACCTGGTCTCGCAACTGGCCCGCGCTACGCCACTACGGCTGAAGTCGCGTCTACGTCGAGCGGTGACCGAGGCGCTTCGCGAGCTTCGCGACGTCGCGCTCCTGCTCGGGCAGGACGAGCGTCACGCCGGTGCCGCTCCGCCCGGCGCGGCCGGTGCGGCCGACCCGGTGGGTGTAGTCATCGTCCGTGCGCGGCGGGTCGTAGTTGATCACGTGGGTGATGTCGTCGACGTCGAGGCCGCGTGCGGCGACGTCCGTCGCGACGAGCGTCGTCACCCTGCCCGACTCGAACTGCTTGAGCGAGCGCTCGCGAGCGTTCTGCGACATGTTCCCGTGCATCACGACCGCGCGCAGCTTGTGGTCGCGCGCCAGCCTGCCGGCAAGCCGGTCAGCTCCGTGCTTCGTGCGCACGAAGACGAGCGAGAGCCCGTCAGCGCCTTCAATCGTCTCGGCGAGGTGCTTCATCTTCGTCGAGGACGTCACCGGGACGAAGCGGTGTTCGATGTCCGCCTTCGTCTGCTTCGGCTGGCCTGCGAGCCGATGGTGGACAGGGTTCTGCGTGTACTGCTTCGCAAGGTCCATCACCGCGCCTTCGAGCGTCGCGGAGAAGAGCATCGTCTGCCGGTTGGTGGGGACGTCACGCAGCACGCGGTCGACCTGCGGGCGGAAGCCCATGTCGAGCATGCGGTCGGCCTCGTCGAGGACGAGGACGCGCACGGCGCGCAGCGAGATCATCCGGCGCTCGATCATGTCGTCGAGCCGGCCGGGCGTGGCGACGAGCACGTGTGCGGAGCGGGAGTGCTTCGCCTGCTTGCCGATCGACGTGCCGCCGTAGACCGCGGCAATCGTGACGTTGTGTGCCCGCGCGAGCGGTGCGAGTTCGTCCACGACCTGCGAGGCAAGCTCGCGGGTCGGGACGAGGATGAGTGCGGCAGGCCGGCCGGGCGCGCCGGCGACGCGCTCGATGACCGGGATGCCGAAAGCGAGTGTCTTGCCGGAGCCGGTGGGCGACGCCGCGAGGACGTCGACTCCGCCGAGTGCGTCCGGCAAGACGAGGTTCTGCACCGCAAACGGTGCGTGGATGCCGCGGCGCGAGAGCGCGCGGACGATGGGTGCGCTCACTCCGAGCGCGGAGAACGATTTGTGCATGTGTTCCTTCCGTAGTGCCAGGGTCGAGATAGAAGACTCGAAACGCCTGGAAAGGAGGAACGAGAAGCCGATCTCCGGCGCCAAACGGCAGCCGTGTAGTCAAGGTAGCAGACGCGCCCGGCTACCCTGCCGCGATGTCCGAGCGCCGCAATGACCTCCGCAACGTCGCGATCGTCGCGCACGTCGACCACGGGAAGACCACGTTGGTCGACGCGATGCTGTGGCAGTCGGGCTCGTTCCGCGAGAACGAGGACGTCGCCGAGCGCGTCATGGACTCGACCGATCTGGAGCGCGAAAAGGGGATCACGATCCTCGCCAAGAACACGGCCGTGCAGCGCGGCGACACGAAGATCAACATCGTCGACACGCCCGGGCACGCCGACTTCGGCGGCGAGGTCGAGCGCGCACTGACGATGGTCGACGGTGTTCTCTTGCTCGTCGACGCGAGCGAGGGGCCGTTGCCGCAGACGCGCTTCGTGCTGCGCAAGGCTTTGGAGTTGAAGTTGCCAGTGGTGTTGGTGGTCAACAAGGTCGACCGCCCCGACGCGCGGATCAGCGAGGTCGTCGACGAGGTGTACGAGCTGTTCCTCGACCTCGACGCGGACGAATCGCAGATCGAGTTTCCGATCGTGTACACGAACGCGCGCGCGGGGCAGGCTGGGCTCGAGCCCGACGCACTTGCTGGAGATCTGTCGCCGCTGTTCGACCTGCTGCTCGAGCGGATCCCCGCGCCGACGTACGACCCGGACCATCCGCTGCAGGCGCTCGTCACGAACCTCGACGCGAGCCCGTACGTGGGCCGGCTCGCGCTGCTGCGCGTGCGGCACGGGACGCTGAAGAAAGGAGCGCAGATCGCGTGGTGCCGCGCCGACGGCTCGATCGAGAACGCGCGCGTGACGGAGCTGTACGTGACGGAGGCGTTGGATCGCGTACCGGCCGAGGAGGCGGGTCCGGGCGAGATCGTGGCGCTGGCCGGGCTGCCGGAGGTGACGATCGGCGAGACGATCGCCGATCCCACGGATCCGCGGTCCCTGCCGGTGACGACGGTGGACGAGCCGTCGCTGTCGGTCACGATCGGGATCAACACAAGCCCGCTCGCCGGCACCGAGGGAACGAGGCTGACGGCGAGCCAGGTGAAGGAGCGGCTCGACCAGGAGCTCGTCGGCAACGTCTCGCTGCGCGTGCTGCCGACGGAGCGGCCGGATGCGTGGGAGGTGCAGGGCCGCGGCGAGCTGCAGCTCGCGGTGCTGGTCGAGCTGATGCGGCGCGAGGGGTTCGAGCTGACGGTCGGCAAGCCGCAGGTGATGACGAAGAAGGTCGACGGCGCGACGCACGAGCCGGTCGAGCGTGTCGCGATCGACATCCCGGAGGAGTACATCGGCGTCGTCACGCAGTTGCTGGCGCTGCGCAAAGGACGGCTGCAGCAGATGGTGAACCACGGCACCGGCTGGGCGCGGATGGAGTACCTCGTCCCGGCGCGCGGCCTGATCGGCTTCCGCACGGAGTTCCTCACGGAGACGCGCGGCGCCGGCATCCTCCACCACGTCTTCGAGGGCTGGGAGCCGTGGCACGGCGAGCTCCGCACGCGGCCGACGGGAAGCCTGGTCTGCGATCGGCGAGGGAATGCAACGGGCTTCGCGATCTCTGCGCTACAGGAGCGAGGCTCGCTGTTCATCGCCCCCGGCGATGTGCTCTACGAGGGGATGATCGTCGGCGAGAACTCGCGCGACAACGACCTCGACGTCAACGCGGCGAAGCCGAAGAAGCTGACGAACATGCGGGCGGCGTCGGCGGATGTGCTGGTGCGGCTGATCCCGCCGCGGCCGTTGTCCCTCGAGCAGGCGCTCGAGTTCATTCGCGACGACGAAGCGATCGAGGTCACGCCGGAATCGATCCGGCTGCGCAAGGTCGATCTGTCCGCCTCGACGCGGCAGACGCAGGCGTCGCGGCGGAAGCGCGAGGCGCTGAGCTCCCCCGCCTGAGCCTGCATGGCAGAGTGCGCTCGTGGACACCGACGCCGCAGAGGTCTGGGCCGCAGTCAACGCGATCTACGCCGGCTTTCTCGCCGGCGACCGCGCTGCGATCGACGCGAACATCTCGCCCGACGCCACCGTGTGGGATTCGGCGCACGAGCCGCTCCTTCGCGGCAAGTCCGACCTCGACGCCGTCCGCGACGCGCGACCTGCGGACGGTGCTCGACCCACCGATCTCCGGGCGACCGACCCGGTAATCGACGTCTTCGGCGACCTCGCGCTCGTCCGCCACGTTCTGCTCGTGCAGTTGCCGGATAGCACCGAACGCATCCGCAACACCTCCGTCTGGCGAAGAATCGACGGGCGCTGGGTCTGCATTCACAACCACGAGGACGTGGTCAGCTAGCGTCACAGCCGTGTTCGACTACGCGGCCAGGCAGGATCGCCTCTCCGAGCGGCTCGAGCAGGAAGGCATCGACGCGCTCTTCCTCGCGCCGTCGGCCGACCTCGAATACCTGACCGGGGTCGAGCGCCAGCTCCCGATCTTCGGCGAGGTGAACTACGCCCACGGCTGGGTCACCGGCGCCCTGTTTCGACCCCGCCGCGACCCGATCTTCCTCTTTCCCCGCATGTTCGCGGCCTTCGATCTTCGGGAGCAGCCGACGGGCGAAGTGATCGTCGTCAGCGAGATCGACGACGGCACCGCGATCTTCGAGCGGGTCGTACAACAGGTGGAGGGCACGGGGGCCGTCGCCGTCGGCAACCGCGTCTGGGCCGAGACCACACTCCAGCTGGGTCGCGCGCTCGGCTTCGACCGCCTGCGCACCGGCACGCGCATCGTCAACGAACTGCGCCGGACGAAGGAAGACGACGAGCTCTCGGCGATGGGGCGCGCGATCGCCACGGTGGAACACGCGATGGCCGCGGTGGCGCCGCTCGTTGTCCCCGGCGTCTCGATGCTCGAGCTCGCCGAGGCCGTGGAGCACGAGCTGCTCGCTGCCGGGTCGCGCACGCCCTCCTTCCCCACCCACATCTTCACCGGCCTGGACGACGACTCGTTCGACTCGCACACCGAAACGGGGCGCAAGGCGATCCCGGAAGGTACGTCGGTCATGTTCGACTTCGGCGGCGTCGTCGACGGCTACTGCTCCGACTTCGGCCGTACCGTCTATTGCGGCGATCCGCCGCAGGATTTCCTCGACGGCTACGCAACCATGCTCGCCGCGTACGAGGCAGGCAAGGCAGCAGCACGAACCGGCGCACGAGCCCAAGAGGTGAACGCCGCTTGCCGCGCACCGATCGAAGACGCCGGGCTCGGCGAGCATTTCCGCCACCGCATGGGCCACGGAATCGGCAAGGACGTCCACGAGAGGCCCTTCCTCTCACCGGAGGACGAGACGCCGCTTCTGCCGGGCATGACCTTCACCGACGAGCCGTCGCTGATCGTCCCGGGCCGCTGGAGCCTCCGGATCGAGAACATCATCGTGGTCGAAGAGGGCGGCGGGCGGAGCCTCAACTCCTATCCCACCGCCCTCATCGTCAACGGGTAGCGCCTACTTCGGCGCGACCTTCGTGACGTCGACCGAGTACACGGAGTTGTAGACCGCGTTCTTCAGGTCAGACGTCGCGACGAACACCTGCGTCGGCTGCATCAACGGGAAGTACGGCCCCGACTGGTTCAGCTGTCGCTGGAACTTCTGAAACAGCGTCTGGCGCACCTTATTGTCGGTGGTGCTGGCCGCGGCTGCGGCCGTCTTCTCGATCGTCGCCGACGCGCCCTTAGCCCATCCCGCCCGCAGCCCCACGAGGTCGCCCGGCGCGAACGTGAGGTAGTCGGCGGGATCCGGATAGTCCGGGCCCCACAAGGACAGGCCGAAGGCCATCTTGCCGCTGCGGTAGCTCGTCAACCACGTTCCTGTCGGCGAGCCGGCCAGCGTCACCTTGATGCCGATCGACTGCAGGTTCGCCTGCACCTTCTGCGCGAGCGTCGCGAACGGGACGCCGTTGATCGTCAGATCGCTCGGATATTCGAGAGTGATCGAATCACCGCCATGGCCCGACGCCTGTAGCGCCGACTTCGCCTTCGTGACGTCCTGCTTCACCTGATCGGTCTTCGGCAGCGCCCCGAGGAACATCGACGGAATGATCCCGGGCGTCTGGTAGGCACCCGGCCCAGCGACCGACAGAATCGACTTGTAGTCGAGGCCGTAGCGGACGGCGGTCTGCCAGCTCTTGTTCGAGGTGATCGCCGAGACCTGCGGGTTGTTGTTCGCGAACAGCCAGAAGACCCACGTTGACGGCTGCAGCGACACGCTCAGATTCGCCTTTCCTTTCAGGGACTGGGCCTGGTCGGAGGCGAGGTCGATCGCGATCTCGTGCGAGCCGCGCTGGACGTTGATCAGCTGAGTCGCCGCAAGCATGTTGCGGACGACGACACTCTTCCACGTGGGCTTCGCGGTGCCCCAGTATTTCTTGCTCGGGACGAGTGTCACCTGCGACGTGGTGCTGTACTGCTGCAACGTGTACGGCCCGCTGCCCGCGCCGGCGGACGCCGATGTGTTGAGCCACTGCTCGGCCTTGTCGGCGGTCGAGGCGTTCGAGCCGTCGGTGCCGCCGTGAGCCTTCACGAGCTTCGAGTTCAGGATCCCCGTCGAGGGGTTCGCGAGGATCGCGGGCAGCTGCCCGTCCGGCGTCCGCGAGCTCATCACGACCGTGTACTTCCCGGGCGCCTTGATCCTGGTGCCCGTGAGCAGAAATGCGGGATTTCCCTTGAGGTTGATCAGGCGGTTCAGCGAGAAGGCGACGTCCTTCGCCGTCAGCGGATCGCCGTTCGCGAAATGGACGTTCTGCTTCAGCTTGAACGTGAATGTCTTCGCGCCGTTCGTTGCCTTGTACGACGAGACGAGCAGCGGGACGGGATGCGCCAGGTCGCCCTTGTTGTACGTGAAGAGCGTGTCGAAGAGCGCACGGTCGACGATCGAACCGGTCGGGTCGAACGCCCGGCCGGGATCGGACGTCTTCAGCGTGAACGAGTTGTCGATCACGAGGGTCGAGCTCGCGGCGTGACGCGAGCTCGATGCGAATGCGGCCGCAGCGCACGCGAGCGCAACAAGCGCGGCGAGCGGCACAAGCCATTGCCATTTGCGGCGGGGGAAATACGTCACTCTCTTTCGGCCTCCTCCTAGGGGTCTCCCGAGATTATTCGACGTCCGCGCCGACCGCCAAGTTGGCCGCGCGGGCGGCAGGCGGCTCCGCCGACTGCCCTGCCTGCTGAAGCCAGCAGGCAGCGTCGCGCCCGCCCGCGAGCCCGATCAACGGCGGCTCCTCGGTGAGGCAACGATCGAACGCATACGGGCACCGGGGGTGGAAGCGGCAGCCCGACGGAGGTCGCGACGGGTCGGGGACCTCGCCGGGGAGCGCCTCGGGCAATGTGCCCGCGCCGTCTGCGTGCGGGACAGCCGCGATCAACGCCTCGCTGTATGGATGCGCCGGACGTTGCCAGAGCGGCAGGGTCGGCCCGCTCTCCACCATCCGACCGAGATACATGACGCACACCTCGTCGGCGACGTGACGGACGATCGCCAGGTCGTGCGAGATCAGGAGAAGTCCCAGGTCGAGCTCGCGCGCGAGCCGGGTGAGCAGGTTCGCGAGCTGCGCCTGGGCCGACGCGTCGAGCGACGCGAGCGGCTCGTCGAGCACGATCACCGCCGGGTCGGCAGCGAGCGCGCGGGCGATCGCAATCCGCTGACGCTGGCCGCCCGAGAACTCGTGCGGGTAGCGCGCCGCGGCATTGGCGGAGAGACCGACGAGCTCGAGCAGTTCGCCGACCCGTGCCCGCGATCCGCCGGCGCCGTCGGCGACCTGTCTCCCGACCGTCCGGCGCGGATTGAGCGAGGAGTACGGATTCTGGAAGACGAGCTGGAGCCGAACGAGATCGGCCGGCCGGGCACGGCGCGTCATCTCGCTCACCGGACGACCCTCGAAGGCGACGCTGCCTGCCGCAATCGGCACGAGGCCGACGGCGGCGCGCGCGAGACTCGATTTGCCGCACCCCGATTCGCCGACCAGGCCGACCACGCGGCCGCGGTCGACACTCAGGCTCGCGCCGGCGACTGCCCGCACCGTTCCGTCGCGGCCGTGGTAGTCGACGACGACGTCCGTCAGCTCGAGCGCGCTCATCCGGCGAACGGGTCGACGTGACAGGCGAGAAGACGCGTGTCGACGGGGTCGAGCGGCGGCACCTGTGCGACACAGACGTCTTGGACGTAGGGGCATCTCGGGTGGAACGCGCAGCCGGCCGGGATCCGGCCGGGCGACGGAGGTGTGCCGGGGATCGCGACGAGGTTCTGCTCCCTCGTCAGCTCCGGGTGCGGAAGCGCGTCGATGAGCGCCCGTGTGTAGGGATGGCGTGGGCGCTGCAACACGTCCGCTCGCAGCCCCAACTCGACGACGCGGCCCGCGTAGAAGATGCCGACTCGGTCGGCGATCCCCGAGAGCACGCCGAGGTCGTGGGTGATCAGGATCACGGCGAGGTCGTGCTCGCGGCGTAGGCGGTCGAGCAGCCGCAGGATCCCCGCCTGCACAGTCACGTCGAGCGCCGTGGTCGGCTCATCTGCGATCAGCAGCCTCGGCCGGCAGGCCAGCGCGATCGCGATCGCAATGCGCTGGCGCATCCCGCCCGAGAACTGGTGCGGGAACCGACCGAGCGCCGCGCGAGGGTCGGGCAGGCGCACCTCTTCGAGGAGCTCGACCGCCCGTGCCTCGGCAGCGGCCCGCCCGAGGCCGAGATGCAGGCGCACGTGATCGGTCAACTGCCGTCCCACCGAGAGCATCGGGTGAAGCGATGTGTACGGGTCCTGGAACACCATCGCGAGCTCGCGCCCCGAGATCCTGCGCAGGCGACGACGGGGCATCGCGAGCAGGTCGTCGTCGCCGAACCGCGCCGACCCGCCGACGACGGCACCTTCCGGCAGCAGGCCGAGCAGCGCGAGCATCGAGATCGTCTTGCCGCTGCCGCTCTCGCCCGCGACGCCGAACACCTCGCCGGGCTGCACCTCGTAGTCGACGCCGTCGACGATCGTCACCTCGCCTGCCGGAGTACGCAGACGCACACGGAGGTCCTCGACCTCGAGGACGCTCACGACTCCTCCACGCGACGGGCTGTCTGCGGGTCGAAGACATCGCGCAGGCTGTCTCCGAGGAAGTTGAACGCGAGCACGACCGTGAAGATCGCGAGCCCGGGGAAGGTGCCGATCCACCACCACTGGAAGTACTGCGTTCCGTCCGCGACCATCGACCCCCACTCCGCCTGCGGCGGCTGCGCGCCGAGGCCGAGGAACGAAAGGCCGGCGAGGAGCAGGATCGCGTTCGCCAGGTCGAGGGTCGCAAGCACGAAGATCGGACCGGCGACGTTCGGAAGCACGTCGCGGAACAGCGTCCTGCGGCTCGACGAGCCGAGCAGCCGCGCGGACTGCACGTACTCCGACTGACCGACCGAGAGAACGAGCCCGCGCGAGACGCGCGCGTACGACGGCCACGCGACGACGACGATCGCGAGCGCCGCGTTGAAGAGGCCGCGGCCGAGCACGGCGGCGACGACCATCGCGAGGATGATCGGCGGGAATGCGAAGAAGAGGTCGGTGAGCCGCATCAGCGTGCCGTCGACCAATCCGCGGAAGTAGCCGGCGACAGCCCCGACGACGCTGCCGATCGTCATCGCGAGCGCGACCAGCAAGAGCGCGATCGGAAGCGACGCTCGCGATCCGAAGATGACGCGACTGAAGACGTCTCGACCGAGCTCGTCGGTACCGAACAAATGCGACCACGAAGGCGATTGGGCAGGCGTGAAGGTCTGCTCGAGCGAGCCGTGCGGCGCGATCAGCGGCGCGAAGACCGCGATCAGGACCCATGCGATCGCGATCACGACTCCGGTAATCGCAAGCGGCTGCCGCCACGCGGCGGGAATGTGCACACGCCTGCGCGCGGGACGCGTCTCGACGGCGAGGTCGGTCACGTGATCCTGATCCGCGGATCGATCACGCCGTACAGCACGTCGACGATGAAGTTGATGCTGACGTAGACGATCGCGACGAAGATGCTCACGCCGGCGATCGCCGGGACGTCGAGGTTGAGTGCCGCCTCGTACGCGTACTGGCCGACGCCTGGCCAGCTGAAGATCTTCTCGACGAGAACCGCGCCGGTGAGCACGTTCGCGAACACGAGACCGAGTACGGTCACGATCGAGGGCAGCGCACCGCGGAGGATGTAGCGCCGGACGACCACGTTCTCGGGGATGCCCTTCGCGCGGGCGGAGCGGACGTAGTCGTTCCCCACGACCTCGAGCACGGCCGAGCGCGTGAAGCGCATCAGCAGGCTGACGCTGAACGCGGCGAGCACGAGGGCCGGCAGGACGATGTGGTGCAGCGCCTGCCAGAACAGGGCGAAGTTGCCGTCGATCAGCGCGTCGACCGTGTAGAAGCCGGTCACGCTCGGCGGCGGGAGCGCCCCCGGGTCGAGCCGCCCGGCGCCCGGGAACCAGTTCAGCCGGTAGAAGCCAACGTAGAGCGCGATCAGCGCGATCCAGAATGTCGGCATCGAGATGCCGGCGAGCGAGGTCACACGCAGGGCGTGGTCGATCGGCCGGTTCCGGCGGAGTGCCGAGATGACGCCGAGCGTGACCCCGACGAGCGCCGCGAAGAGCACCGAGTAGAGCGCGAGCTCGGCGGTCGCCGGGATGAACTGACCGAGGTCGTGCGTGACTGCTTCGTGGGTGAGTGACGACTGGCCGAGGTCGCCGTGCACCAGATGGTCGAGGTAGAGCAGGTAGCGCGTGGGGAACGGCTTGTCGAGCCCGTAGTGGTGGCGGAAGGCCGCGACCGCCGCGGGGTCGCCGGCGGCTTGCTCGCCGAGGTTCGTCGCCACGGCGTTCGACGGCACGAGCTGCGTCAGGATGAACGCGACTGCGGTGATGCCGATCATCAGCAGGACGAGCGCGGCCAAGCGGCGCAGCACGAAGCGCGCGAGGCCGTGGGCGCGGCCGAAGCGCCGCACGCGCAGCTCGGGAGCCTCGGAGATGGCCGTCGGAGCAGTCGCCACCAGGCGACCGATCGTACCGCGGGTTATCCGCCGGCTCCCAGCTCCGGCAGAACGCGGTCGATGAGCAGGTCGAGTCCCTGCGGGTCGCCGAACTCGACGCGCGCGGCGCCGGCGTCGTAGAGGGAAGCCGCCTGCCTCGTGACCTCGGCGGGCGTGCCGGCAAACGTGAACTTGTCGAGCGGCGGGGGTTCTCCCGGGGCGAGCTCGAGCGTCGGGTCGAGCCGGCCGACGACGTCGAGGTACATGCCGACCCGAGCCTCGGCTTGCACTCTCGCGGCGTCGCCGTCCTCGTCGACCACGGTCACGGCACCAACGACGATCCTCGGTCCGTCGTCGCCGAGCCACGAGCGCATGAGCCGCACCATGTCGGGATTCGCGGAGCCGCCGATCTTCACCTCGTCGGCGACGGTGGCCGCGAACGCGGCGGTGCGAGGCCGCCACGTCCCGAGCAGGAGCGGCATCTCCGCACGCAGCGGGGCGTACTCGAGGCCGGCGCCCGGCGTCAGCGTGAAGCACGTGCCCGCGAAGCCGGTGCGGTCACCGGCGAGGAGGCGTCGCGTGACTTCGACCGCCTCGCGGAGCCGGGTCAGCGGTTGCTCGTCCTCGAGCCCGAGCCGATCGAGCCACGACCCGGCCACGAGGCCGAGGTACGCGCGGCCGTCGGAGGCGAGGTCGAGCGACGCGACCTGGCCGGCGATCTCGACCGGATGCAGGGTGCGCGCGTTCAGGGCGGCGGGGCCGAGTCGGACCCGCTCGGTCGACCGCGCGAGCACGAGCAGCGGGAAGATCGCCGGCTGGTAGAGCAGATCGTGGAAGACGGAGATCACGTCGACTCCGGCCGTCTCGGCGCGCCGGGCGATGCGCTCGTACTCCTCGACAGACTTGTCCGACTGCAGGCCGAGCCCGAACTCCGTCAGGTCAGCTCCTCGGTGACGAGGACACGCTCACCGATCCGATCGATGCGCATGACGACGCGCTCATCGGGATCGGGGCAGCAGACAAGCGTGTCGCGCTCGAGCCAATCCTCGTCAGCGAGTCGCCGCTGCTTCGCGGGCAGGAGCGGCAGCACGGACTGGAGCGCGTACAGACAGAAGTGGCGGCCCGCGGGAATCCGGACGCGGCTCGATTCGGTCAGCTCGAAGTAGTCGCCGACCTCGAGCCCGCAAACCGACCGGCCCTCGATGCGTTCGACGGTCACGCGCAGATCGAAGAGCCGCATCTCGGTCACGCGGCGAGAATACGCGCGCTAGACGAGTTGCGGCTCGGGGACGAGCCGACCGGACGCGAAACGGTTCGCGGCGAGCACATCGAGAACATCGTCGTGCTCGCCGAAGACGGCGCCCGCGACAATGCGTCCGACGGCCGGAGCGATCATGAAACCGTGGCCGCTGAAGCCGCAGGCGACGTGCAGGCCGTCGGCGACCGCACCGAGGATCGGCTGGTGGTCGGGCGTGACGTCGTAGACGCCGGGCACGAGCAGCGAGAACGAGACGTACTCGAGTCGCGGCAGGAGCTCTTCGAACCCGGCCCGGATCGTCGCGCGCCAGCGGTCGCGACCGTCCTCCGGGTCACCGCGACCGGCGAGATCACTCGCGAGCACACGGCCGTCGGCGAGATGCTTCGCGGCGAACGCGAGCTCGGGAGCAACGACGAGCGGCTCGAGCAGGCGCTCTTCGATCGGGTCGCTGAGGAAGAGATAACGGTCCTCGGGCGTGACGCGGAGATCGATCCCGAGCGGTGCGAGCAGCGCGCGCGACTCGACCCCGGCCGCCACGACCACGGCGTCGAAGCGCGATCCGTCGACGAGCCAACCGGCGCCGTCGCGGCGGATCGACTGCACCTCGTGGTGCCCGATCTCGAGCCCGTGGGCGAATGCGTGGACGACGGCCTGCGGCCGGTCGAAATAGCCGTCCTCCCCGCACCACGCGCCGCCCGTGATCGTCTCCTCACGCAGGCCCGGCACGAGCTCCGCCGCCTCGCCGGGCGAGACGACGACCGAGGGGATTCCTTCCTCGTTCTGGACCCGCACGTTCTCGGCGAGCCGTCCGAGCGTCGCCTCGCTTCGCGCGACGAACAGGTACCCACTCCGGCGGAGCAGCAGCGGCACACGCGAAGCGAGCAGCTCGTCGGCCCGCCGCCAGAACGCCACGGACTCACGCGCGAGCCTGCAGGCGACGCGCGTCCCCCACTGCTGCCGCACGCCGCCGGGCTGAACGCCAGACGCGCCCGCTCCGACCCCCGTCCGCTCGAACACGACCACATTCGCGCCGCGTCCGCGCAGCTCGCGGGCGACGGCAAGCCCGACGATCCCGGCCCCGACGACCGCGCAGCGAATCACGTCACTTGTTGACCGGGCCGCGCGAGCTCGGTGCAGGGACGCGTCCGGCGAAGTCGCCGGCCATCTCGTCGAACGTGACCCAGCGCGCGCCCTCATGCGCGTTGATGTGCTCGATGAACCGTTCGAGCATCAGCAGGACCTGCGGTCGTCCGCTGACGTCCGGATGGATCGTGATCGGGAACACCGCGTAGTCGTACTCGCGGTAGACGTAGTCGAACTGATCGCGCCAGATCTCCTCGAGGTGCCGCGGGTTCACGAACCCATGGCTGTTCGGCGACGTCTTGATGAACATCATCGGCGGCAAGTCGTCGAGGTACCAGCTGCCCGGAATCTCGATCAGGTCGGTCTCGTGGCCCTTCTCGAACGGCTTCATCCAGGCTTCCGCCGGTTGCGCGTAGTCGATCGGCGTCCAACTGTCGCCCACGCGGACGTAGTACGGGTGGAA
>DASXOW010000107.1:0-3280 GCA_036493955.1 Gaiellaceae bacterium | reverse complement strand
CGCACCCATGCCGCCGCGGAAGTAGATCCCGAAGCCGTACGGCGAGCCGAAGCGGTCCTTCAGCTCACGGAACAGCTGCTCGTCGTTGACGACCATCTTCGGCTCGAGGTCGCGGAAGAGCTGCCACGTCTGCTCGAGACGACGCACCGAGTCGACCGCAGCCTCGCGGGTGTCCTCGCGCCGCGACTCGATGTCGAGGTACATCTCGCGGACCTTCAGCGCCCACTGGATGAGGTTGTCGAGATCCTCCTTCTGGATCTTCCCGTCCGTCCGCAGGCAGAGGTCGTTCGTCAGCTCGCGGATGTCCTGGCCGTCCTCCCAGCCGTCGACCGCGTCCTTGAGGAGGCCGTTGCCGAGGCCACGCGCCTTCTCGAGGTTCTTCTGGTCGACGCCGGCGACGAGCTTCTCGTCCTCTTCGTGCACGTCGGTGCCGTCGAGGAGCGCGTCGACAATCCGGTGGATGTGCTTGGTGATCGCACCCTTCTTCGCACCGGCCGCCTTCGTGAGCTCCTTCTCGACCGGGGCGATCGCGGCGAGGATCTGCTCGGCCGCGACGGCGACCTGCTCGAGCTCGCGCGGGGTCAGCTTGCGGTCCTCGCGGATCGCAGCGTTCCGGACGAGCTCGCGGATCTTCTTCGCGTCCTCAGTCGTGATCTGCGGGACGAGCTCCAGGAAGAGCCCGCCCACGAGCTTGCGTGCGTCCTCGAGCGTCGGGAGCACCTGCTCCTCGGCCCAGGTGGCGAGACCGCGCGTCCAGAAGTCGTCGTCCTCGTCGAAGCCCTTCTCGGCGCCGTTCGTGAAGAACGCACGGCGGCGCGCGAGGCGCTTCTCGAGGTCGGCGAGCTGCTCGTCGCGGTCGACGTAGATGCGCTCGGACTCGGCCTTGACCTTGTCCTCGAGGTCGTTCAGGTCCTTCGCGCGTGCCTCGTTGTCGACCGAAGTGACGATCGACGCCGCGAAGTAAAGAACCTTCTCGAGCTCGCGCGGAGCGATGTCGAGCAGGTACCCGATGCGGCTCGGGACGCCCTTGAAGAACCAGATGTGCGAGACCGGCGCCGCCAGGTCGATGTGGCCCATGCGCTCACGGCGCACCTTCTGCCGCGTCACCTCGACGCCGCAGCGCTCGCAGATGATGCCCTTGTACCGGACGCGCTTGTACTTGCCGCAGTAGCACTCCCAGTCCTTCGTCGGACCGAAGATGCGCTCGCAGAACAGGCCGTCGCGCTCCGGCTTCAGGGTGCGGTAGTTGATCGTCTCCGGCTTGGTGACCTCACCCGACGACCAGTCGCGGATCTGCTTCGACGACGCGAGACCAATGCGGATCGCGTCGAACTCATTGATGTCAATCACGCAGTTCCTTCCTTCACTGTTTCTCTAGCGATTTGCGTGAGCAAATTGCCTAGTCCTCAATCTCGACTTCTCCATCAGCAACCACGGGCTCCGCCTCCTCGTCCTCGTCGCTGTCAGCGTCGAGCTCGATCGAGTCGAGATCGACGAGCGACTCGTCGGTGGGAAGCGCCAGCTCGCCGTCGGCGTCGACGCGCTCCTGGCCTTCGTCCGCCTCCTGCGCCGTGGGCTGCCGTGCAGCTGCGCGGAGCGAGCCGGGCGAGAGGTCGATGCCGAGCTCTTCCGCAGCGCGGAGCAGCTCGTCGTCCTCCTCGCGCACCTCGACGGCGCCGCCGTCCTCGGAGATGACACCGACGTCGAGCGCCAGCGACTGCATCTCCTTGAGGAGCACCTTGAACGACTCGGGGATCGACGGCTCGGCGATGTTCTCGCCCTTGACGATCGCCTCGTACGCCTTCACGCGGCCGACCGTGTCGTCGGACTTGATCGTGAGCATCTCCTGCAGCGTGTACGCGGCGCCGTACGCCTCGAGCGCCCACACCTCCATCTCGCCGAAGCGCTGGCCGCCGAACTGGGCCTTACCGCCCAGCGGCTGCTGCGTCACGAGCGAGTACGGGCCCGTCGACCGTGCGTGGATCTTGTCGTCGACGAGGTGGAGCAGCTTGAGGATGTACATGTAGCCGACGGTCACTTCCTGCTCGAACGGCTCGCCGGTGCGGCCGCTGAACATGCGGACCTTCCCGGAGGCCTGCCGCCCGAGCGGCGCCTTCTCGTCGGTGAGGATCTTGATCGGGCTCTCGGGGTTCTGGCTCGTCCACTTGAGCAGCGCCTCGTCGACGTCGGCGACCGTCGCGCCGTCGAAGACCGGCGTCGCGATCGGCGTCGGCTTCGGTGCATTGATCACGCGGCCAGCGTTGCCCTCCATCGGCTGCACCTCTTCGGTCGCGAAGACGCCATGCGCGGCGCTCCAGCCGAGGTGCGTCTCCAGGATCTGGCCGATGTTCATCCGGCTCGGCACGCCGAGCGGGTTCAGGAGGATGTCGACGGCCCGCCCGTCCTCGAGGAACGGCATGTCCTCTTCGGGGACGATCTTCGAGATGACGCCCTTGTTGCCGTGGCGTCCCGCGAGCTTGTCGCCCTCGGAGATCTTGCGCTTCTTCGCCACGTAGACGCGAACGAGCTCGTTGACGCCCGGGCTCAGGTCGTCGCCGTTGTCGCGTGAGAACGTCTTCACGTCGATCACGACGCCGCCTTCGCCGTGCGGCACCTTCAGCGAGGTGTCGCGGACCTCGCGCGCCTTCTCCTTGAAGATGGCGCGAATCAGCTTCTCCTCTGCGGTCAGCTCGGTCTCACCCTTCGGCGTGACCTTGCCGACGAGCAGGTCGCCCGAGCCGACCTCGGCGCCGACGCGGACGATGCCGCGGTCGTCGAGGTTGCGGAGCGACTCCTCCGAGCGGTTCGGGATGTCGCGCGTGATCTCTTCGTCGCCGAGCTTCGTCGAGCGCGCGTCGATCTCGTACTCGTGGATGTGGATCGACGTGAGCACCTCGTCCTTGACGAGCCGCTCGGAGAGCACGATCGCGTCCTCGAAGTTGTAGCCCTCGAACGGCATGAACGCGACGAGCAGGTTCGCGCCGAGCGCAAGCTCGCCGTGGTCGGTCGAGGAGCCGTCGGCGAGGACCGCACCCGCGAGCACCTGGTCGCCCTGACGGACGATCGGCTTGTGGTGGATCAGCGTTCCCTGGTTCGACCGCATGAACTTCGTCAGGTCGTACTCGTCACGCGTACCGCGTCCTTCGACGACGATGCGCTCCGCGTCGAGCTCGACCACGGTGCCGGCACTCCGCGCGACGATCACGTCGCCCGAGTCGACCGCGGCGCGGTACTCGACGCCGGTGCCGACGAGCGGCGCCTGCGGGATCATCAGCGGCAC
>DASXOW010000106.1:0-1592 GCA_036493955.1 Gaiellaceae bacterium | reverse complement strand
GGTCCAGCGTCCGCTGAAGTTCGCGAGCCACCTGCCGGCGCTCGGGATCGAGACGCACGTGCTCGCGCCGGACGATCCGAAGTGGCTGCACGAGGACGCCGACCTGCCGCTGCCGACGCAGGCCTGGGTGCACCGCGCCCGCTACGTCGGGCCACGCGGGCGCAGGCTCGCGGACGAGCTCCACGGGCGCTCGGGGGTCGATCTCGCCGTGCGCCGCGCAGCGACCGTCGGCCGCAGGCTGCTCGTTCCGGACGAGAACGTGACGTGGAACGCGACCGCCATCCCGAAGGCGATCTCGATCGCGCGCAGCGAGGGCATCGACGTCGTGCTCACGACGTCGCCGCCCGGGTCCGTCCATCTCGTCGGTGCGGCCGTGCAGGCGGCCACCGGTGCGAAGTGGGTCGCCGACCTGCGCGACTCGCTCGTCGCGCATCCGCACCGGCGCTCGGACAGTCTCGCGGTGCGCACGAAGGAGAAGGCGGTGCACGGTGTCGCCGCCCTCGTCGCACGGCGCGCGGACGCGATCGTCGCCGCGGCGGACGCGATCGCGGACGAAGCGCGCGGTCTCAACCCGCGCGGACGCGTCGTCACGATCGAGAACGGCTGCGACTTCGACGACTTCGCGGGCCTCGTGTACGAGCGGTCCGACGTCTTCCGCCTCACGCACACCGGGTCGTTCTTCGGCCGGCGCGACCCGAAGCCGTTCCTACGCGCGCTCGCCGACTCCGGGCTCGAGAACGTGCAGGTGCGCTTCGTCGGCGATTTCCGTCCCGGCGACCGCGAATTCGTGCAGGAGCTCGGGCTCGAGGATCGCGTCGAGCTGCTCGACCACGTGCCTCGGCGCCGCTCGCTCGAGCTGCAGCGCGAGAGCGAAGCGCTGCTGCTGCTCATCCCCGAGGCCGGCGGCCGCGGGCGCGGCGTGCTCTCGGGGAAGGTGTTCGAGTACATCGCCGCCGAGCGCCCGATCCTCGCGGTCGTGCCGCCCGACGGCGCGGCGGCGCGGCTGATCCGCGACACCGGCGTCGGCGTCGTCGCTGCGCCCGAGGACGTGGACGGCATTCGCGCTGCGCTCGTCGACCTCCACGCCCGGTGGCGCGACGGCGCCCTCGAGGCGACGCCGCTCTCGCCGGACTGGCGCGAGCGCCTTTCCCGCTCGACCCGCGTCGAGCAGCTCGCCGACGTGCTGCGGAGCCTCGCGTGACCGCCGCCGCCGTCGCGCTTCCGCGCGCCGTCAGCCGCACGCGGGTGACGGACTTCCTCTTCTTCGCGACGTTCTTCTGCGTGACGTTCGAGAAGGTGCACTGGAGCGTTGCGGGCACCGTCGAGATCTCGGACGTCCTCACGATCCTGTTCCTCGTCGCCTTCGCGCTTCAGAGCCGCGGCCCGTCGCCGCGGACGACGGGCATCCTCGTCGGCTTCCTGCTCGCATTCCTGGTCGTGTATCTGCTCGGCTTCTTCAACCTGGAGACGAAGCAGGCGCTCGACCAGTACGAGAAGGGAATGGTGAAGTTCGGCCTGCACTTCGTCTTCCTGGCGTGCGCGGTGACATACCTCGTGCGCAACGGGCAGCACTTCTTCTGGCGCACGCTCGG
>DASXOW010000105.1:0-17967 GCA_036493955.1 Gaiellaceae bacterium | reverse complement strand
TCCCTGCGTCCTTGCATCGCTTGGTGCTCGCGACCCAGAAAGCGCGCCACACTACCGGGCGCATCACTCGTGAAACCGCTGCACGCAGTGCCACTCTTCGTGCTCGGGCTCGCGGTCGCCGGCGCGCTCTCGGGGACCGTGATCGCCGATGTCACCACGTCGACCTCGACGACGACGACCGTGGCGACGACCACGACGGTCGCCACGACGACAACCGCCCCGACGACCACGACCACGCCGCCCCCGTCAACCACGGTTCCCGCAGGCGTCCGGGTGGCCGGAGTGCGCGTCGGCACGCTGGCGCCGGCCGACGCCGTCGCAGCGGTGCAAGCGGCGTTCGCGCGCCCGCTGCCGGTGGTCATCGACAAGCGCACGCTCGCCCTCGACCCGACCAAGGTCGCGACCGCCTATCCGGCAACCGCCGTCGCGAAAGCACGCATCGCCGCACCCGGCACGAACGTGCCGCTCGTCGTCTCCGTGCACGGCGCGCAGCTGCGCGCGTGGATCCGCGCCGTCCAGAAGCGATTCGACCGCACGTCATCCGACGCGACGCTCACGTTCAAGAATGCAAAGCCGGTCATCCGGCACGAGCAGGTCGGCCGCAGCGTCAACACGAAACTCGTGACGGCGCGCGTACTGAAGGCACTGCGCTCCAACACGCGGCTGCCCGTGCGCGTGCACACACGCGCGGTCGCCCCGGAAGTCGATTCCGGCTCGTTTGCCGACGTGATCGTGATCAACCGCGAGGTGAACCGCCTCTACCTCTACAACGGCACGAAGCTCTTCCGGACGTTCTCGGTCGCGACCGGGCAATCGATCTACCCGACGCCGCGCGGACGGTGGCACATCGTCGTCAAGTGGAAGAACCCGTGGTGGTATCCGCCGGTTCAGGACGATTGGGCGAAAGGCCTCCAGCCCGTTCCCCCGGGGCCGTCGAACCCGCTCGGCACGAGGTGGATGGGCCTGAACGCGCCCGGCGTGGGCATCCACGGGACGGACGAGCCGACGTCGATCGGCTATAGCGCGTCGCACGGCTGCATCCGCATGCAGGTGCCCGACGCCGAGTGGCTGTTCGACCACGTCGACGTGGGGACGACCGTCTACATCGTCTGATGCGCGTCGTCCGCGTCGCCGCCGCTGCCGCCGTCCTCGGGTTGCTCGCGCTACTCGTCTGGGATGTGGCGCACTCCGGCCACGGCGGCGTGGCGGCGAAGGTCGACAAGGGGCAGACGGTCGCTGCCCCGAAGACAGCGATGCCGTTCTTCAGCACGCGCACCGGCACGTTCGACCTGGCCGCGTACCGCGGGAAGGTCGTCGTCCTGAACTTCTGGGCCTCGTGGTGTGTCGACTGCAAGCTCGAGGCGAAGACGCTCCACGACGCGGCCGCGAAGTGGGGGTCGAACGTGGTCTTCGTCGGTGTCGACGGCAGCGATCTGAGCGGCGCCGCGAGCCGATACATGCAGCGCTACGAGGTCAACTACCCCGTCGTGCGGGACGTCGGCGGGCGCGCACAGAGCAAGTGGGGCGTCACTGCATTCCCGGAGACGTTCATCGTCGACCCGCAGGGCCGGGTCGTGCCGCCTCACGTGGACGGGCCGATCCCGGCCGACAGGCTGAACGCCGCTATCCGAGGGGCGCTCAGCGCGTGAGGCTCGCACGAGTCGGAGCGCTCGCAGGCGTCCTCGTGCTCGCCGGGGTGCTCGTGTGGCGGCTCGCACACCAGGACGACTCGCCCTCCAAGGCCCTGCTTCAGGGCAAGGTCGTGCCGGCGCCGGCCTTCCGTCTGGCGCGGCTCGGCGGTGGCTCACCGGTGACGCTTGCGTCGCTGCGTGGGAAGGCGGTCGTCATCAACTTCTGGTCGTCGTACTGCGGCCCGTGCAAGAAGGAGATGCCGCGGCTCGAAGCCGCTGCGCAGCGGTGGGGTGGGAAGGACGTGGTCGTGGTCGGGATCGACACGCTCGACAATCACCGGGCCGCCCAGGATTTCGCGCGCAACCACGGCGTGACCTACGCGATCGGGTATGACGACGTCGCCGAGATCGCCACGCGGTACGGGGTCGTGGCCACGCCGACGACGTTCTTCGTCGACCGGCGAGGTCGGATCGTCAAACGCATTCTCGCCGGAATGACGGCCGCGGAGCTCGACAGCCAGATTCACCACGCGCTCCGCGCATGAAGCTCGTCGCGCTCTTGGTCGTTGCGCTCGTCCTCGTCGCGCCGGCGCTCGCCGGCGGCCGCCCCAACGCGGCGGCGATCGAGACGAAGCTCGTCTGCCCCGTCTGCCACGAGACGCTCGACCAGTCGACGGCGCCGATCGCGCAGGAGATGAAGCTTGAGATCCGGAAGCGGATCGCGCAGGGCTGGACCGAGAAACAGATCCTCGACGAGATGGTCGCCAACTTCGGGACGGGCGTCCTTTCGACGCCCGGGAAGCACGGTTTCGACCTGCTCGCCTGGATGCTCCCGATCGGCGGCGCGATGGCGGGCGTCGTCGTGCTCGGCTTCGGTGCCCGGTACTGGTCCCGGTCGCCGGGAGGCCCGGATCCGCCCGAGCCGCCGGCACTGGACCCTGAGATCGAGCGGCGGATCGACGAGGAGCTCGAGCGGTTCGATGATTGAGAAGCTCCCGGTCGCGTTTCTCGCCGGGCTCGTGTCGGTCTTGACGCCGTGCGTGCTGCCGCTCGTGCCCGGCTATCTGTCCGCGGTCTCGGCTGTCGATGTCGACCGGCTCGGCGAGCGCGGCGTCTCGAGGCGCGTGTTGCTCGCGAGCGTCCCGTTCGTGATCGGCTTCACCGCGGTCTTCGTCCTGCTCGGCGCGGCTGCGGCCGCCGTCGGCAGCACGGTCGACAAGCGGTCGCAGGTCGAGATCGCCGGCTTCGTCCTCGTCGTACTCGGCCTGGCGTTCCTCCGCGTCCTGCCGTGGCCCGAGCGGGCCGTTATGCCCGGGCTGCTTCAACGCGCGCACGGGAGCGGGTCACGCGCCCTGCTCGGAGGCGCGTTTGCCGTCTGCGCGGCGCCGTGCATCGGGACAGTGCTCGCGTCGATCCTGGTGCTCGCCTCGTCGAGCGGCACGCTCCTGCGCGGCGTCGTTCTCCTAGTCGCCTACTCGCTCGGGCTCGCCGCCGCGTTCGTCGCGGCGGGCATCGCCTTCGCGCACGCGATGCGGGCGTTCCGCTGGGTGCGCGACCACTACGTCGTTGTCCGCAGCGTCTCAGGTGCCACGCTCGTCGCGCTCGGCCTCCTCCTCTTCTTCGACCGTGACTGGTGGCTGCGCGTCGCGCTCGACCAGGTGTTCACGCGGATCGGCCTCGGCAGCCTCTAGCGCGGCGAGGAGCAACTCGACGTTGAGGCCGCGATGCACCGGCGCGTACCCCGCGAGCCGGGTGAGCGCCTTGACCCGCTGACGCTCGCGCGCGACCGGCCGGCCGCGGGTCTCCTGGTAGGCGGACACGACCACGTGAACGAGTCCCTGGAAGAAATCGCGCTCCGACGGCTCACAAGCACGCCACGCTTCTTCGAACGCTTCGTGCGCTTCGAAGAACGCTCCGGCCCGCGCCAGGGAAAGGCCCCGCTTGTATGACCCGGTGACGGTGCTAGGGTCGGCCGCAGGCATGGCGACGATCCTGTTGTGTGGGGTCGACCTCTTCATCCGCGGCAAGCTCGAGGCGGTGCTTCCCGAGCACCGGTTCACGACGTCGGACGGAGTCGATCCACCCGACCTCGTAATCGCCGATATCGCGCGGATCGACGCGAACGACGTCGCTGACAGCTATCCGGATGTTCCGATCCTCGGCTACACCAATCACACCGACACCGAGGGGCTCCGCCGCGCGCATGCGGCCGGCTTCGACCAGGTGATCGTCAAGTCCGCGCTTTTCGAGCGCACCAGGGAAGTGATCGAGCCGCTGATCGCATCTGCCGACTAGCCCGCTGGGTAGAGTTGACGCCGTGACGTACATCATCGCTGAGCCCTGTATCGACATCAAAGACCGCTCCTGCGTCGACGTCTGCCCCGTGGATTGCATCCACGAGGCCGGACGCATCCTGGTCATCGACCCGGAGGAGTGCATCGATTGCGGAGCATGCGAACCGGAGTGCCCGGTCGAAGCGATCTTCCCCGAAGACGCCCTGCCGGAGAAGTGGGAGCCGTTCATCCGCATCAACTACGCCTTCAACGAGAGCTTGGCCGCGGTCGACCCCCTCGTCGACACCTACGCGACCGAGCACAACGTCCAGAACCAGCCCCTGGAGTAAGCGAACCGTACGCGACCCGCGTGCGAATACGGCTTTGGAGCACTATGGCCGACGACCTGCACACCCTCTCGGCGCCTTACGCACTCGATGCGCTGACGCCGGACGAGCGTCAGCAGTTCGAGGAGCACCTGCGTACCTGCGCGAGCTGCCAGGCGGAGCTCGCGGGGTTGCAGGACGCGGCAGCCTCCCTCGCGTTCGCGGTCGAGGGGCCGGTTCCACCGCCTGCACTGCGGTCGGCGATCCTCGACGTCGCCCGGGCCGAGCGTCCGAACGTCGTCCCGCTGCGACCGCGGCGAACGTTCGCGTCGGTCGCAGCCGCGGTGGCGGTCGCCGCGTCGGTGGCGGCCGTCGGCTTCGGTGTGTGGGCTGCGTCACTCCACAACTCGCTGTCGGATTCGCGCGACGCTCTTCGCGTCCTCGGTGATCCGGCGTCACGTCACGTCTCGGTCGGTGCTTCGCGCGGTGAGCTCGTCGTCGCTCCATCGGGGCAGGCGGTGCTCGCGGTCCGACTTCCGAAGCTGCCGAGCGGCAAGACGTACGAGGCGTGGATCGCGGATCCGTCGGCCAAGCGCGCCGGTCAATTCGACGGCGACGCGTTCACGTTGACGCGGCGCGTGAGTCGCGGCGCGCAGGTGATGGTGACAGTGGAACGTTCCGGCGGTGTCGACGCACCGACGTCGAAGCCGTTGCTTGCAGTGCGCGTTTGACGTCGCGCGCAGTGCGCGTCGTTCGCGATGCGCGTGTGTTTTCCTTTCTTGCAACGTGCGGGAGAAGTCATGCTGTCCGCATTGCACGTTAAAAACCCACGTGGTAGGGAACGTGCACGCGCAACCAACTCAGGAGGTCATACATGACCCAAGAGGATTGGAGCGGGACCGGCGAGGCGTCCAATACGTCCAGCGCCGGCTCGTTGAACGAACCGGCAGCGATCGCCGAGAACTCATGGGGCGAAGCTGTGATCGGTGAGGCAACCGAAAGCTCGGAAGCCGAGCGCACGGTTGCCGTTCCGGCGACGACTCGGTCGTCGTCGCGTTCTTCGAGGAGCTCCCGTTCCTCCGGCGCACGGAAGAAGAAGTCGACGGCAAAGAAGAAGTCGACTGCGAAGAAGTCCGGCGCCAAGAAGAAGACGGCAGCAAAGAAGTCGACCGCCAAGCGGAAGACGGCAGCGAAGAAGTCGACCGCGAAGCGGAAGACCGCTGCTAAGAAGTCGACCGCGAAGCGGAAGACGGCAGCGAAGAAGTCGACCGCGAAGCGGAAGACGGCTGCCAAGAGGAAGTCGACCGCGAAGCGGAAGACGGCAGCGAAGAAGTCGACCGCGAAGCGGAAGACGGCTGCCAGGAAGGCCGCGACCACGCGGAAGAAGTCGACCGCGAAGCGGAAGACCGCTGCTAAGAAGGCGGCCACGACGCGGAAGAAGTCGACCGCGAAGCGGAAGACCGCTGCTAAGAAGGCGGCCACGACGCGGAAGAAGTCGACCGCGAAGCGGAAGACCGCCGCAAAGAAGTCGACCACCAAGCGCAAGGCCGCATCGCGGTCGCGCAGCGGTCGGCGCTCCGCTCGCTAGACCCAGGAGACGCTCGGGCTCCGCCTCACGGCGGAGCCCGGGTGTCCCGGTTTCAGCCGTCGGCAGCCAGGGCATGGTCGCTAACGTCAGGCGGATGGAGCCCAGAACTCTCGACCACATTGCCTTTTGGGTGGCGGATCGAAAGCCGATCGCCGCCTTCTGTGAGCGCCACCTCGGCATGCACGTGATCGCCGACGAGGCGAACTTCACGCTCATCGGCTCGAACGCGCGACACGGGAAGCTGACGCTGTTCGACGCGGAAGGCCCGCGCGAACGCGGCCCGCTCAAGCACGTCGGGCTGCGTGTCTCCGATCTCGCCGCAGCACGGTCGGAGCTCGCTGCCGGGACCGAAGACGTCTTCGAGCTCGGCGAAGGGATCTTCGCCACGCTCGTCGAGGCGCCGACCGAGGTCGAGTACGACCTCGATCACGTCGCCTTGTGGGCGGCTGACCCGGAGGGGACCGCCGCCGAGTACGTGCGCTACGGGTTCGAGCCCGCCGGCCCGACGCGGGTCGAGGTCGGTGGGGCATACGTCGAGCTTTACGAAGGCAACCCGAATCAGGGCGACCGGCCGCTCCTCAACCACCTCGCCGTCCTCGTCGAGTCGGCGGACGAAGTCGTCGCCGACGCGCGCGAGCTCGACATCGAGGTCGAGTCGGTGGTCGATGCAGCGAACACCTACGCCGCGTTCCTGTGGGGCCCCGATCGTGTGCGGATCGAGTACGTCGAGCACAAGCCCACGTTCAGCCTGACGTGACCGACCTCTCGGTTGCGGGCGCCGGCATGGCCGGGCTCGTCGCCGCCGCCCGGCTCCGCGAGATCGGGCGTCCCGTCGTCGTGCGCGAGAAAGGAACTCGCGCGGGCGGCTCGATGCTGCTTTCGTCGTGCGTGATCTTTCGACACCGCGACTTCGACGAGTTCCGCGCCGAGTGCCCCGGTGGCGACGAGATGCTGCAGCGACTCGTGTGGGAACGCCTCGACGACGCGATCGCGTGGCTCGTCGCACGCGGAGCGCCGGTCGTGTGGGAGAAGACGGGCAATCCGCGCACGGTCGGAAAGCGCTTCGATCCGCGCGGCGTCGTCGAGACGCTCGCCGCCGACGTCGCGCTCGATGCCGACGGCCGAGCCGACGGCCCGCTGATCCTCTGCACCGGAGGCTTCGCTGCGTCGCCCGAGCTCGTGACTCGGCACATCGCGCCTGCAGCGCCGCTCCGGTTGCGTGCGAACCCGTGGTCTGCGGGTGACGGTCTCGCTCTCGGGCTCGAGCGGGGTGGAGCGCTCACGGCCGGCATGGCCGACTTCTACGGGCGCAACATGCCCGACGCGCCGTGGGACGAGACGGAGCTCGTGTCGCTTTCCCAGCTCTACGCGCGGTTCGCACGCATCTTCGACGAGGACGGCGTCGAGTTCTTCGACCGGGAGGCGGTGTCGTGGTCGGAGACAAATGTGGTCGCGGCGACAGCGAAGCGGCCGGGCGCGAAGGCGTACTACGTGCTCGACGGGGCCGCGCTCGATGAGCGCGTCCGCGATCGCACGGTCGCGGACATGGTCGCCGCCGCGCCCGCGGAGTCCCGTGTTGCGCTCACCGATCTCCCGTTCGAGCCGCCGCCGGGAGCAGTGGAAGCGGTACGGGTGATCGCATCGATCACGCACACGATCGGCGGCCTACGAGTCGACGAACGAGCACGGGTCCTGCGGGACGACGGATCTCCCGTGCCCGGTCTGTGGGCCGCGGGAGTCGACGCAGGCGGAGTCGCAACCGGCGGCTACGCGAGCGGCCTGGCACAGGCGCTGGTTCTCGGCCTCGTGGCAGCGGAGGACGCTGCTCGGGGGTGAAGGACGAACCTGGTTCCCTTGGGAACCAGGTTCAAGACTGTGCCGGTTCTTCCCGAGCCCGGCTTGGCCGATCTGCGGCTGGCATCGTGAGCAGATGCACCACGTCGCAGCCCGCTCGATCGCCGAGGAGCTGCGTTCTGCTTCATGCCGACCCACTACCACGTGTTGGGGAACGTTCAGCGATCTCTCTGGGGCGATTCATGACCTGAACCGCCAGTACGCAGTAGCGTTCAATCGGCGCTATCGAAGGCGTGGTCATGTGTTCGATTCACCGTTTCTGCGGAAGCGAGTGGAGGGGGAGGCGCGACCGCTTGCCCGGTACATCGCCCAGAACCCGGCCGACCCAGAGCATTGGGTTTACTCGAGCTATCCGGGTCTGATCGGAACGCGTGACCCTTATATGTTCGTCGACCCGACGCCGGTGCTCGAGCTCTTCGGAACCCTTGAAGCCTTCCGTGAGTTCGTCGGAACGGAGGTGCGGTCCGAAACCGTTCGGTCATGAACCCGGTTCTACGAACCGGGTTCGTCAAGTCTTGCCGTCAGGACTTGCCGACGGAAAACGCGCAGGCGCGAGTGTCGCCCGGGAACGGGGAGGCGCCGACCTTGTTGATGACCAGCGTGTGGCCGCCGTCCTCGAACTCGTGGCCCGGCGGTGGCGGTGTGCCCTCGAGTTCGCGCAGCGTGTAACCCGCCGGCGACCAGACCATCAGGAGGTACCCGTCCCCGTTCATCGAGCGGCAGCCTAGCGCCGCGACGCGTACGGCGGGAGCGTGACGACGACCCGGGTCCCGGGCTCCTCCGCGTCGACGGTGATCGAGCCGTGGAGCTGCTTCACCCGCTCCTCGATCCCCTCGAGCGAGCGCCGGCGCCGCTCCGGTTCGGCGTCGTCCGCGACGATGGTCTCGATGCCGCCGCCGTCGAGGGCCTTCATCCCGACCTCGATCCGGGTGAGCGGCCCACGCTTGACCGCCTGGTCGAGCAGCTCGCGGACGATCGTGTACAGCGCGACCTGCGCCGTCCCGCCGACGCGCTCGGAGTCGCCGACATCGAGGTCGATGCGGATCTGGTTGGACGTGCCGACCTGCTCGGCGAGCGCCGCCAGCGCCGGCCCGAAACCCTGGTCGCGGAGCACGACCGGCTCGAGCGCGAACGACAGGTCGCGCAGCTCGCGAATCGTGCTGCGCTGACGGTCGAGCGCCGAGCTGAGCACGTCGCGGGCATCGTCGAGCTTGTCGGTCTGGATCGCGTGTAGCGCCGCGTCGAGCATCAGCGCGATCCCGGACAGGTTCTGGACGGGGCCGTCGTGTAGGAAAAGCGCGATGCGGCGTCGCTCGTCCTGCTCCGCCGCGATCAGGCGGTCGAGCCCGTCGTCGCTCAATCGATGATCGCCTCACGCAGGGCGATCGCCACCGCGTGCGTGCGCGTATCCGCCTCGAGCTTGGTGAGGATGTGGCGGACGTGGCTCTTGACGGTCTCCTGTGAGATGAAGAGCCGTCCGGCGACGTCGGCGTTGGACATGCCGTCCGCGAGGAGCTGGAGGATCTCCCGCTCGCGCGTCGTCAGCATGTCCGTCTGGTCCTTGCCGGCGAGGAATGCCGGCATCAGCGCCGGATCGACGTAGCCTTCGCCGTGGGCGACCTTCTCGATCGCACGCACGAGCGTCTGGTGCGGCGCCTCCTTGAGGATGTAGCCCTTCGCTCCGCTCTCGAGCCCGCGGCCGAGGAGCGAGCGCTCGGAGTAGGCGGTGAAGATGAGCACCTTCGACTCGGGCACCTTCTCCGTCATCAGCTTCGTCGCCTCGAGCCCGTCCATGCCGGGCATCCGGACGTCCATGATCACGACGTCCGGCTTGCGCCGTTCGGCCATCTCAACGGCCGAGGCGCCGTCGGCGGCCTCGCCGACGACTCGGATGTGAGGTGCGCGGGAGAGCGAGAGGCGGAGGCCCTCGCGCACGACCTCATGGTCGTCGACGATCAGTGTCGTGATCTCGTCTGTCATGTGGGCTGGATCCTATGCCGAAAGCAGTGAAAGCTGTTCGTCGCGCTCCGGCGGGCGAAGCTTGACCGTCCTGCGGTCCCGGACACCGTGAACCTTCGCCAGCCGACGCACTTCTTCCTTTGCGGGGCGTGTTTCGGCCTGGGGGAGATAGGCACCCCGGCTGTACAGCCGCTCGTACTCCGGCAGGAGCTCGGGCCAGTCGCGCGCGAGGCATTCGAGGAAGTGCTCGCGGGTTCCAGGACGCAGATAGAGGAGGTTTGCCCAGATGCCGCAGGCGCCAGCCTCACGCGCTGCGGCGATCACTCGTTCGAGGGAGCTCGGGTGGTCGGACAGACCCGGCAGCAGGGGCGCCATGCCGACGCAGGCTCGGACACCCACAGCGACAAGCTCCTTCAGCGCCCGGAGACGCTGGCGCGGGGGAGCGGTGCCCGGCTCAGTCGTCCGCCAGACATCGTCGTCGACCGTGGGCACCGAGAACGTGACCGAGACGTCGGCACGCGCAGCCGCCTCCGCGAGCAGCTCAGCGTCTCTCACGATCAGCGGGCCGCGCGTGATGATGCCGAACGGGTTCGAGGCATCGCGGAGCACCTCGATGCACGCGCGCGTGAGTCGGTACCGCCCTTCGGCCGGCTGGTACGGATCGGTGGCGGCGCCGATCACGACGTGCTCGCCGTTCCAGCTCGCGCGGTTCAGTTCGGCGCGCAACCGCTCGGCGATGTTGATCTTGACGCGAATCGATGTGCCGTAGCGATGGTCGGACGGGCGGTCGGCGCGCCGCTCGAACGCCCGCACATAACAGAACGTGCACTGATGCACGCAGCCCATGTAGGGGTTCAGAGACCAGTCGAAGGGCATGCCCTTCACGCGGTTCATCGCGACCTTGCACGGCTCTTCCCGATACGCGACTCGCACCCACCCATACTAGAACATATGTTCGCTCCGTCGGCTGCCCGGCTATACTCCTGCGACTGATTCGCGTGGACGACGATCTGCCGCCCAGTACGCGCGCGTCCACGGGACGCTCCCTATGACGTTCGCCCTCGAAATGCTCGCCCTGGTTGGGCTCATCGTGGCGAACGCGTTCTTCGTCGGGGCCGAGTACGGGCTCGTGACCTCGCGCCGGACGCGAATCCTCGAGCTCCAGCACGAGGGCAACCGTCGCGCGAAACAGGTGATGCGGATCACGGGCGACCCGCCGCGGTTCATCGCCGCGATGCAGCTCGGCGTGACGATGACGAGCCTCGGGATCGGCGCGCTCGGCGAGCAGGTGCTCGCCCACAAGTTCGACGCCGTGATGGCGTCGGTGCTGGCAGTGATCATCGCGCTGCTGATCGTCACCTACCTGCATGTCGTGATCGGCGAGCTGGTTCCGAAGGGGATCGCACTCGGGCACCCGGAGCGGACTGCCCTCGCGGTGTCGGGCCCGGTACGGGTGTTCTTCACGATCTTCGGCCCGCTCGTCTGGCTGCTGCAGGAGTCGTCGTCATTCCTCCTGCGTGCGCTCGGGCTCCAGCCGCCCGGGGCCGAGCACGAGGCCCACTCGGAGGCCGAGCTCCGCATGCTCCTCTCGTCGTCCGCCGAGCAGGGCGAGATCGAACACGAGGAGCAGGAGATGCTCTACAAGGTCTTCGACTTCGCCGACAAGGAGGTCGCGGATGTGATGGTTCCGCGCCCCGAGGTGGTGGCGATCTCGATCGCGCTACCCGCGGAGGAGGCGCTGAAGGCGGTGCTCGACTCGCCGTACACGCGGTACCCGATCTACCGCGAGTCGCTCGACGACATCGTCGGCGTGCTCCATATCCGCGACCTGATCGAGGCGATGCACGACCGCGGGATCGTCTCGGTGGACATGGAGACGCTCGTCCGCGCCGCGTACATGGTCCCGGAGACCAAGCACCTCGGTGCGCTGCTGACCGAGTTCCGCCGGACGAACCAACACATGGCGATCGTGATCGACGAGTACGGCTCGATGGAGGGGATCGTTACGCTCGAGGATCTGCTCGAGGAGATCGTCGGTGAGATCGAGGACGAGTTCGACCTCCCGGACGAGACGATCGAGCGGATCGACGAGGACACGATCCGCATCGACGGCACGTTCCCGATCGACGATTTCAACGAGCAGTTCGACTGCGACCTGCCGGACGAGGACTACCACACGGTTGCCGGATTCGTGTTCGGCGAGCTCGGGCGGACGGCCGAGCCCGGTGACGAGGTGCAGCACAACGGCCTGTTGTTCAACGTCGACTCGGTCGAGGGCCAGAGAATCGACCGCCTGCGGGTCACGTTCCAGCCCTGGCGCCGGCCGGAACAGCGGGAAGACGACGACGCCGCCGCGTAGCTACTTCGCGCCCGGGCGTGTCAATCTGATCGGCGAGTACACCGACCTCACGGGCGGGCCTGCGCTGCCCGCGGCGATCGACCTCGGTGTGACGCTCACCGTCGAGCCGGCCGACGAGGTGTCGATCGTCTCCGACGACGGCGACCTCTCGGCTTCCGTGTCGGCGGTCGTCGCGGAGCTGGGCGGCGCCGTCCGGCCGTGCCGCGGTGTCCTGACCTCGACGCTCCCGATCGGCGCCGGGCTGTCGTCGTCGGCCGCCGTGCACGTCGTCCTGACGTTCGCGCTCGGCGGCCTCGAGGGGCTCGAGCTCGCGCAGGCCGCCCAGCGGGCAGAGCATCGTGCGCTCGGCGTCCCGAGCGGGATCCTCGACCAGGCTGCGTGTGTGCTCGGGCGTGAAGGGCATGCGGTGCTCCTCGACTTCGACACGCTCGCGTTCGAGCACGTTCCGTTGCCGGAGGGGCTCGCGATCGTCGTCGTCGACTCGGGTGTCGCGCGGCGCCACGCCGAGACCGGCTACGCGGCGCGCAAGCGCGAGCTTGCGGACGGGATGCCGTCGCGCCTCCGGCACATCGAGTCCGAGAATCTGCGGGTGCGTGCGGTTGTCACTGCGCTCCGCGAGGGCGACCGGAACGCACTGGGCGCCTTGTTCCGCGAGGGGCATGAAAGCCTGCGCGACAATTTCGAGGTCACCACACCGGAGCTCGATCGGCTTGTCGAGCTCGCCTACGCGAACGGTGCGGTGGCCGCGCGCATGACCGGCGGCGGCTTCGGCGGTGCAATCGTCGCGCTGGTCGATGACGTCGACGCCCAGCGGTTCGCAGAGCGGATGCCGGGCGCGTCGTGGGTGACGCAGGCGTCCGCGGGCGCGCACGAGCTGTAACACTTCCGGCGTGGGGGCCCTCGAGACGTACCTCGAGAAGGTGCGGACGCGCGCGTACTCGATCACGGACGCCGACGTGCAGGCGGTGAAGGACGCCGGCGTGAGCGAGGACGAGATCTTCGAGCGCACTGTGGCCATCGCGGTCGAAGAGGGTCGCCGCAGGCTCGCTGCAGCGGAGAGGGCGCTCGGATGAGGCTCGACATCCTGAACGGCGACCACGCCCCGCCCGAAGCGCTCGGCGTGATCAAGACGCTGCTCTACCGCCCGGATGTGTTCGGCGGCTGGTTCTCGGACGAGCTCGACGGCGTGATGCGCGGGCCGTCCGAGTGGAGCGCCGGGGAGCGCGAGCTGTTCGCGGGGTTCGCGTCGCATCTCAACCAGTGCCTCTTCTGACTGAGCTCCCACGGCGCGGTCGCGTCGTACGCGCTCGGTGAGGAGGTCTGGGACGGCGTCAGGGAGGACTGGCGCACGGCGCCGATCGACGAGCGTCTGCGCGCAGCGCTCGGCTTCATCGAGAAGCAGACGATGCGCCCGGACGAACTGACGGCCGCGGACGCCGAAGCCGCCTACGCGGCCGGTGTGTCGCGGGAGGCGCTGCACGACGCCGCGCACGTCGCGGCGCTGTTCAACATGATCGTGCGTCTCGCGGACTCGTTCGGCTGGGAGGTTCCGGACTGGGACCGGCTCATGCAGCGCGCGCCGGCAATGCTCGAGGGCGGCTACGCGATGCGGGCCGTCGAAGACCGCGCCGGGACATAGAGGAGCAATGTGTTAGCGGTACGGCTTCACGAGGACGGCTTGAGAGTTGAGGAGATCGAGACGCCCTCGCCCGGCCCGGGCGAGGTGCTGGTGCGCGTGCATGCGGCGGCGATCACCCGTGACGAGCTGGAGTGGCCGGTCGATCGGCTGCCGGCGATCCCGTCGTACGAGCTTTCGGGCGTTGTCGTCGACAGCGGCGACGAGGTCTATGCGCTCACGCCTTTCGACCGCGACGGCGTGGCTGCCGAATACGCCGTCGTCCCCGCCGACGTGCTTGCACCGAAGCCGCCGCGACTGAGCCACGTCGAGGCGGCGGCTCTGCCGATGGGCGGTCTCACCGCCTGGCAAGCACTGTTTGCTCACGGTCGGCTCGCCCGCGACGAGCGGGTGCTGGTCACGGGGCCGTCGGGCGGAGTCGGGCACATCGCAGTCCAGCTTGCGCGACACGCCGGCGCGGTGATCGTGGAGCGCGGGCCGGCCGATCTGGTCTTCGACACTCGCGGTGGCGATGTCCCCGCCGGGCAACGGGTCGTCACGGTCGCAGAGGAGATCCCGGGCGCGATCTACTTCGTCGTCGAGCCCAACCACGAGCAGCTGCTCGAGCTGGGAACGCTCGTGGACGCAGGCGACCTTCGCGCCGAGGTCGACTCCGTCTTTCCGCTCACGGAGGCGCGGGCGGCATTCGAACGAGTCGCCGGCCGCGGGAAGCGTGGCAAGGTCGTGCTCGACCTTGGCGCTGACTAGCTCGGAACCATCACCTACTCGAGCGATGGCGGCACCCCAGCCGCCGTGCGAGACTCTTTCGCCGTGCTTCGCTCCACGCTCCTACTCGTCTTACTGAGCGCCTCCGTAGTCTCCGTTGCGACGATTCGACCCGCTTCCGCCGGAGTCGCGGCCGCGGCTAGGTGGTCAGGCTCCGCGTCGTGCACGATCGTGGTCTCCGGCCCCGGCTACCAGCATTCGGAGACGCAGAGATGGCAGGTCAGCGGTGCGCCGCGCGTCACCGGAAGCTTCGTGTTCGTCCCTTCACACTGGACGGACACGGGCAGCGGCTCGTCGACCGTCACGCTGGGAACCCAGACGAGAGACATCACGTGGACGGTGAAAGCTGCCGCGCTGGGGCGGTTCAAGTTCGTCGTCCGGGCGTCGGATCACAAGCGTCTGATCGGCCAGGCGAACGCACAGCTGCGCGTGCAGGGCGGGATCACCGGTGAGCAGAAACTGACGGTCGCGGGCGTCGAGCAACAGCCCGATCCGGTCACGCTCGAGGCGTTCGAGACTCAGCTGCCGGCGATCGTCGTGGCGCGAACTGCCGTCCGGGTCTCGGGATCGATGCCCGCGACGGTCGTGCACGGTTCGTTCGCGCCGTTCCAGCCGGGTGCCGCGACCGTGACGAAGCGGTGCAGCTGGCGATTCGTCAAGGCCGGCTGATCGTCTTCAGCGCGGGGTAGAGCGACCGGAAACGCTGGTACTGCTCCTCGTAGTCCCAGACCGGCTCGACCCGCGAACGGACACGCACGCAGCGCGCGACCACCTCGTCCGCGTCCGCGAACGTTCCCGACCGAATGCCTGCGAGGAGCGCTGCGCCGAACGCAGAGCCTTCGTCGGTCTCCATGCGCTCGAGCGGCAGCTGCAGCACCGACGCGACGATCCGCAGCCACACCTCGCTGCGCGCGCCGCCGCCGGAGACCCGCCCGACTTCCGGTCGCGCGCCGAGCCCTCGCAGAAGCTCGAGCGAGTCGCGCAGGCCGAACGCAACGCCTTCAAGCATCGCGCGCCACATCGCGCCGCGGTCGTGGCGAAGTGAGAGACCGGTGAACGCTCCGCGCACGTCGGGGTCCGGGTAGGGCGTGCGCTCACCGGCGAGATACGGCGCGAACAGGAGGCCTTCGGCGCCGGGCTCCCAGCGTTCGGCCTCCGCGTCGAGCTCGGGGAGGGGCGCGCCGAGCGCGTGGCGGAGCCACGCCGCCGAGCCGGCGGCGCTGAGCATCACGCCCATCGCGTGCCACGTCCCGGGCACCGCATGGCAGAACGTGTGTACGCGTGCCTGGGCATCGGGCGCATACGACGGCAGCGCCGTGAAGACGACCCCGGACGTCCCGAGCACGATCGACACGGGCCCGGGCGCGGCGATCCCGACGCCGAGCGCCGCAGCTGCCTGGTCGCCCGCACCGGCGATCGCCGTCGACTCGTGCGCCGGTGGCAGCCACTCGAAGGGGATCTCGAGCGCGTCACAGACCTCCGTCGACCAGCGGCGGTTGGCGACGTCGAAGAGCAGCGTCCCGGACGCATCCGCGGCGTCGATCGCGTGCTCGCCGGTGAGGCGAAGCCGCACGTAGTCCTTCGGCAGGAGGATGCGACGGATCTGCGCGTACGTGTCCGGCTCGTGCCGGCGTAGCCACAGCAGCTTGGGGGCAGTGAACCCGGTCAACGCACGGTTGCCGGTCAGCTCGATCAGGCGCTCGAGCCCGACACGCTCCTCGATCGCCGCGCACTCGGCGCCGGTCCGCTGGTCGTTCCAGAGGATCGCGGGGCGAAGGACGCGATCGTCCTCGTCGAGCACCACGAGGCCGTGCATCTGCCCGGAGAGCCCGACCGGGCCGGCCGGCAACCGCGCGAGTACCGCCTGCGCTGCGCGCCACCAGTCCTCGGGGTCCTGTTCCGCCCAGCCGGGGTGGGGAGTCGAGAGCGGGTAGGGCTCTTCCGCGACGGCGAGCACCGCGCCGTCCTCGTCGATCGCGATCCCTTTGACGCCGGACGTGCCGACGTCGAGCCCGACCAGCGGCTCAGGCACCTAGCGCTGCATAGACGAGCTCGTACGCACGAACCGCGTCTTTGGCCTGTTGCGCCTTCCGCAGCTCGCTGTCGTCGATCTTCGCGGCGACACCGTCGATGAACCGCCAGTGGAGCACCGACCGCTCGACTGCCGCGACCGCGTCTTCGGTGTACGGGTACAGGTCGAACCCGAGCCGCTCTCCGTTGTCGCCGTACCCGGCGCGGCGGAGCTCGATGGCGAGTTCGAGCGTCTCCATGAACGCCGTCGCACCGACCATGTTGTCGTCGTCGAACGTGCCCCAGCCGGAGTTCGCGTGCTGATGGCCGAGCAGCCCTTCCGCGGCGAGTAGCCCCGCGTACTCGGCGAGGTTCTCGCCGTTCATGATCAGGTGCTGCCAGTCCATGTTGACCTTGACGTTGTCGATCCCCTGCGCGCGCAGCGTGTGGATCACGTGCAGCGTCATCCCGATGTTCCGCATGAAGATCTTCATCGCGGGCTCGGAGTTCTTGTGCTCGAGGAACAGGGCTGTGCCGCTCTCCGCGCAGCGGCTCGCGACCTGACCGACGCCGTCGATGAACCGCGCCCACGAGTCGGCGTACGGCGTCTGGAACGGGTAGTTGTAGCCCTCGACGCCCGGCCACAGAATCATCGTCGAGCCGAGCTCGCCGGCGAACGCCGCCGCGTCGAGCGCCTCGGCTAGCGCCTCGCCCCGCACTTTGTCGTCGGGGGAGGAGAGGCCGCCCTTGGCGAACCGGGGGTTCAGGTGTGTCCCGGTCGCGACGGCATAGATCCCGTGCCCGTCGAGCGCCTCGCGAACGGCGTCGAGGTTGTCCCGCGAGAGCTCCTGCGGGAAGTGGAACTCATAGTCGTCCATCAGGTCGCCGAGGCCCTCCACCGCCGTGCGGACCTTGTCGACCGTCGAGGCGCCCACGAGTTCCGGCTTGTAGCCGCCGGGGTTGAATCGCGTCGCCATCGCTCCGAATGCCCAGATGCCCAGACTCGTCTTCATGGTGACGACCCTATCTCACCCGATTTTATGCGGTATCGGACTTGACGTGAACCCCGGAATCCGCGAGCGTTGAGGGCTCACGCGCCCCGTCAGCGAAATGAAGGAGATTTACCTTGAGGAAGGTTTTCCGCAGGTCGACGGCGATCGCGTTCAGCGGTCTTGTCGTCATGGGTCTCGCAGTATTCGTCGTCGCGACTGCGACCGCGGCCACCAAGCACAAGGCGGCGACGGTTGACGTCTGCGTGCTGCTGCCGGACACGAAGTCGTCGGTCCGGTGGGTGACGCAAGATGCGCCTGACTTCAAGAAGGCGTTCGCCGCGGCCGGCGTCAAGGCGTCCGTCAACAACGCCCTCAACGACCCGCTGAAGCAGAAGGCACAGGCGCAGGCTTGCCTCGCTGCCGGCGCGAAGGTCGTGATCGAGACGTCGCTGGACAACGGCTCCGCGGCGTCGATCGAGAAGCTGTTCACCTCCAAGGGCGGCAAGGCGATCGACTACGACCGCTTGGTCCTCGGCGGCACCGCTTCCGTCTACGTCACGTTCGACGGCACGGC
>DASXOW010000104.1:0-23487 GCA_036493955.1 Gaiellaceae bacterium | reverse complement strand
CCGACGGTGTCGTGTGCCCGAAGAGGCGCCTGCCTTCGCCGCCCATGTAGTAGCTCATGTCGATCGCTTCCTGAACGTCGCCGCCGGCCTCCGCCTTCACCTTCCCCATCTCACGGGTCATCAGGTCGGACAGCTCGGGCTTGGAGCGCTCGAGGATCTGCGCGAAGCGGAACAGGATGTTGCCGCGCTCGGGCGCGGGCACGAGACGCCAGTCCTCCCACGCTGCGCGCGCGGTCGCGACGGCGCGGTCGACGTCCGCGGCGCCGGAGCGCGGGAAGGACTCGATCACCTCGCCGGTGGACGGGTTCAGGGATTCAAAGGTTGCGGTCGCCATGCGGCGATCGTAGCGACGGGCCGTCAGTCATGAACCTGGTTCCTGCGGGGAACCAGGTTCATCAAATCCAGAGAAGCGAACTCCGCTCCGGCAAATCCAGACGAACCCGATTGCCGGCGCAGCCGGAACCGGGTTCAAGTCTTACGCGGGCGCGTCGATGTCCGGGAACGTCCCGGTGGCGCGGGCGCGGCGGCGGTCGCGGGTCTCGCGACGCTCGCGGAACGACCCGTCTTCTTGCCCGTCGCGGCGGTCAGGCCCGTCGCGGCGATCGAGGATCACCTCGACATTCGGGTTGCCGCTGTAGTACTCGACCATCTTCTGGAAGAGCTCGGACTCGAGCTCGCGCGGAATCACGCAGTAGATCACGGTCTCAGTCTACGAGCCGCTTCGGCCGAATCCCCCGACTAAAGCTTGGCGATGTCCGGGACGATCCGCCCGTCGTCCGCGAGCTGCGCGTTCCAATCGGTGAAGCCGGCCTCGAGCTCGTCGGGGTCGTGGCCGCGCCCTTCGAGCCTGACCGGGTTGTCGGAATCCGGGAAGACGCGGTACTGGTACCAGGAGATATCCCACGCAACGGTCACGACGACTTCGGCGTTCACACCGGAGAGCGCGACCACCGACGCCTGAGGCGGCCCGAGCGACTTGGCGATCCCGCCGACCGTGCGCCGGTATTGAGAGGCGTTGAAGAGGTCGGCCGCCTCGACGATCGCGAGCTCCTGCGGCGAGAGCCGGCGCAGGATCGGGTCGGGTGCGATCGTCGCCTCGACCGCGCGCGGCCGCGTGCCCATGATCGTCGCGAGGATGCCCCGCTTGCCACGCCGGCGTTCGGTCGGCACGGTCGGCGTCGTCGGCGCACCCTCGCGGATCCACCCGTACTCGACCGCCGTCTCCGCGCAGAGCGGACAGACGTCGACGTAGTCGCCGCCGCCGTTCGGCGAGAAGCGTGTTGCCCGTTCCCCCATCAACAGCGTCCGTTCGCAGATTGCGCACGAACGCTCGACGGTCACCCTCGTGACCCGTGTCATGGAGAAAGCGTAGCTTCCTAGGCGGGAACCGCCTCTTTCTCGCGCCTCGCTGCTTCGATCAGCTTCTGCGCGATGTGCGAGGGAACCTCGTCGTAGCGCAGGAACTGCATGTGGTAGTCGCCGCGTCCGCCCGTAAGCGAGGTGAGCGCCTGGTTGTACGTGAGCACCTCGGCCATCGGCACCTCGGCCTTGATCGTCGTGATGCCGCTGCCCTTCGGTTCCATGCCGAGCAAGCGACCGCGACGCGAGTTCAGGTCGCCGTTGATCGCGCCGACGGACTCGTCGGGCACGGTCACCTCGACTTCCATGATCGGCTCGAGCAGCGTCGGCTGCGCCTGCTCGTACGCGGAGCGGAACGCCATCGAGCCGGCGATCTTGAACGCCATCTCCGACGAGTCGACGTTGTGGTAGCTGCCGTCGACGAGCGTCACGCGCACACCTTGCACCGGCGCGCCGGCGAGCTCGCCCTGCTGCAGCGCCTCCTGGATGCCCTTGTCGACGGCGGGCCGGAACCCTTGTGGGATGACGCCGCCGACGATCTTGTCGATGAATTCGTAGCCGACGCCCTCTTCGATCGGCTCGATCTCGATGTGGCAGTCGCCGAACTGGCCGCGGCCGCCGGTCTGCTTCTTGTAGCGCCCGTGCGCGCGTGCCTTGCCCTTGATCGTCTCGACGTACGGCACGCGCGGCTGGTGCAGTTCCATCTCGACGCCGAAGCGGCGCTTCGCACGCTCGACCGCGACCTCGACGTGCACCTGGCTCATCCCGGAGAGCAGCTCCTCCCCGGTCTGCGCATCGCGTGACAGGCGAAGCGTCGGATCCTCTTCCGACAGCCGGCGCAATGCCTGCGCGACCTTGTCCTCGTCGCCCTTCGTCTTCGCGGTCACGGCGAAGCTCATCACCGGCTCGGGGAACCCGAGCGACGGCGGATCGAGATCGTGCTCGGCGTCGACGAGCACGTCGCCTGTCTGCACGTCCTTCAGCTTCGCGACGGCGCCGATGTCGCCCGCGGTGAAGCCGTCGGTCTTCTCGTGTTCCTTGCCCTCGAGCGTCATCAGAGCGCCGAGCCGCTCCTTCGAGTGGTCGCGGTGGTTGACCAGCGTCGTGTCGGCCTTCACCTCGCCGGCGTAGACGCGGAAGATCGAGATGCGGCCGGCGAACGGATCGGCGACCGTCTTGAACACGAAGGCTGCGATCGACGCGTCGGTCTCGATCGGCGAGCCCTTCTTGGCCGGGCTCGGGACGCCCTCGACGAGCAGGTCGAGCAGCTCGTGGCTGCCCAGGTTCTTCGTCGCTACACCGCACGAGACTGGGTAGATCTCGTCGCGCGTGACCGCATTCTTCAACGCGTTCGCGAGGTCGGCGTCGGTGATCTCCTCGCCGCCGAGGTAGCGCTCCATCAGCGCCTCGTCGGTCTCGACGACGGCGTCGAGCAGCTTCGTGCGGTACTCCTCGACCTGCTCCTTCATCTCTTCGGGCACGGGCACCGGGTCGCCCTCGCGGGCGCCGCTCGGATCCATGTACGCGTTGTTGTGCAGCAGGTCGACGACGCCGTTCAGCTCGTGCTCCGACCCGATCGGCAGCTGGATCGCCACGCAGCGCTCCGACAGCTGCTGCTGGACGGAGCCGAGCACACGGAAGAAGTCGGCGCGCTCGCGGTCGAGCATGTTCACGAAGACGACGCGAGAGAGCCCGAGCTCCTCGGCGCGGTTCCAGACGCGCGAGGTGTTGACCTCCACCCCCATCACACCGGAGACGACGACGATCGCACCTTCGACGACGCGCAACGCGGCGACCGTGTCTGCCTGGAAGCCCGAGTCGCCCGGCGTGTCGATGAGATTGATCTTGCGGCCCTGCCACTCGCAGTTGCAGAGCGAAGCGGAGAGCGACATCTGCCGGCGGTGCTCGTCCTCCTCCCAGTCGGAAACCGTCGTGCCGGCTTCGACCTGCCCGAGCCTGTTCGTCTTTCCCGCCTGGAAGAGCAGCGCCTCGACGAGCGAGGTCTTTCCCGTCCCGCGGTGGCCGACGACGGCGACGTTGCGGATCTTCCCGGCTTCGATGGGCATCGAGTCCTCCTGGGCGTGAGCTGACGGTCGCCGCGAATCCTACGCGCGTAGAACTGAGCCCGAGAAGCGTGCGAACGCGGCGATCACCACACCGGCGAACGTTCCGGCCGCGATGGCGGCGAACCATGGATCACCGGCGTCGGTGCCGGCGAGGATGCCGTGCAGGCTCGCGAGCAGCCAGGCGGGGAGCGTCAGGTAGTGCAGCTTGCGCCAGGTTGCGTACGGCAGCTGCTTGCGCAGGGCATTCGTGATCCCGACGGCCGCGACGAGCTCCATCGCGCACACGCCGAGCCCGACCGCGAGCGGCCGGTACGGCGACGTGAACGGGACGAGCTCCTCACCGAGTGAGATCGGGACGACGCGGTCGAGTAGCAGCGAGCCGCCGTGCAGCACGATGAACACGCCGGTGAGGATCGCGAGGAAGCGGTGGACTTCCTCGACCGCGAACTTCGGCCACGTGAAGGTGGTCTTGCCGGCCATCAGGACGCCGAGGAGCACCGACGAGGAGAGCAACAGGTACGCGACGATCCCCGCGGAGCGGGCGAAGTACCAGACCCCAGGGCTCACGCCGCCAGCTTCTCGGGTGCGCGCACCGACCAGCTCTCGTTGAGCGTCACGGCGCCGCTGTGCGAAACGAAGCGTCCTGCGAGGTTGCGCTCGTCGAGCCACGCCGGGCCTGCGGCGCCGAGGAGCAGCGCAGCCTTCGCGGCGACGTCGGCGACGAAGCAGCTCGAGGCCGCGACGCTCACGTCGCGCCACGGGCTCGTGGTCGGCCGGCCGGTGCGCGGGTCGATCAAGTGGTTCTGCGGGACACCGTCCGCAAGCCAGTGGCGCTTCGCCACGCTCGAGGTGGCGAGCCCACCGTCATGGAGCGCGATGCTCTCGCCGCCGGGGAGGCCGACGACGACCGGCTCGAGCGCCGCGACGTCGCCGCCGGCGGACACCCACCCGCTGCCGGCGATCTCGAGGGCGTCGTCGACCGACTTGCCCTTCACGACGCCGTTCAGGTCGAGTTGCATGGTCTCGGTGCGGAGCAGTCCGCCGCCGTGCAGGGAGATCGAATACCACGAAGGAACCGCCGCGGATACGACCGCGCCAACGTCCGGAGGGAGTCGGACGAAGTCGCGGTCGTAACCGGCGGCGACAATCGCGCCACCGACGGCAGGCGTCACGAGCCCATCGGTAGCGCGAGCCGCGTCGAGCGAGAGGGAGAGCATCGACGCGAATTCCTCCGAGACGAGCGTCAGCCCCAGGGGCAGGGCGTTGACGCGGGAGAGCTCGGAGGAAGGACGGAACCTGCTGAAACGTGCGTCGCGCTCCTCGAAGAGCGCCCGCACGAGCCCGACCGGCACGCCATACGGCAGCGCGACGTCGCAGCCCATGGCCCGGAAAGCGTTCATGACGCCACCGACTGGACCTGCGGCTGGGCGCTGCCCGACGGGCCGATGTTCGACCCGGAGTTGTCGTCGCCGAAGAACGAGCTCGAGTCGTCGTAGCTCGACGACGTGGTCGTGGCGCTCGTCCTCGCCACGGCCACGCGCTGCGCGGTGCCGGGGTGGGTCGAGCGGGCAACGGCCGCGAACCCGGCCAGCGCGGCGGCGGCGGTGATGCCGATCGCGTAGCGGGCGACGGTGACGCGGCGGCGGGCTTTCTCGATCCGGCTCATGCCCCCAGACTGGAGGCGCTGCCTAAGCCCGATCTAAGACTCAGGTTGCGGTTCTGTTCAGACTCGCGCGGCCGCGCCGGCGAGTCTCGCCTTCAGGCGCAGGATCGCCTTCGTGTGGAGCTGCGAGACACGGGACTCGGTCACGCCGAGCACCTCCCCGATCTCGCGCAGGGTCAGCTCCTCGTAGTAGTAGAGCGTCACCACGAGCTTTTCGCGCTCCGGCAGGCGCGCGATCGCCTCGGCGAGCGCCTCCCGCGTCTCCGTCTCGTCGAGCACCTCCGCCGGCCGGGGGCCGCTCGTGTCCTCGATCGTGTCCATCAGCGAGACCTGGTCGCCATCGCCCGACACCGACCACAGCTCGTCCAGGGCTGCGATCGACGAGCGGGAGATGTCGGTGAGGGAGTCCTCGAGCTCCTTGACGGTGACCCCGATCTTCTCGGCGATCTGCTCATCCGTCGGCGCCGTGCCGAGCTTCGCCTCGAGCTCTGCGATCGCCCGCTCGATCTCGCGGGCGCGCGACCGGACGCTCCTCGGCACCCAGTCGAGGGCGCGGAGCTCGTCGATGATCGCCCCCTTGATCCGGGCGATCGCATAGGTCTCGAACTTGATGTCGCGATCCGGGTCGTAGCGCTCGATCGCCCCGATCAGCCCAAGGAGGCCGTACGAGACGAGGTCGTTCTCGTCCACGTGGGCCGGCAGGCCGGATCCGAGCCGTCCGGCCACGTATTTGACGAGCGGCGCGTAGGTCAGGATCAGGCGGTCGCGGAGCGCCTGATCGCCCGACTGGCGGAACTCGACCCAGAGTGCGTGTGTGTCCTCTCCCGCCACGAAAGGAGAATACGCCCTAGGAGCGGGTTTTCCTCAGTGCGGACCAGGCAAGAGTTGCCATCCAGGCCGCCAGGGCCCCCGCGGCGAGGGCAATCGGCCACCTCGAGGCCTCGCCGCTCCAGACGGCGATCGCGGCGAATCCGACGGTGATGACCGAGAACAGCACCGCCATCGGCATGGATGTCAGCGTACTCGGGCGCCGATACAATCCGCCCCGCAGCTCAGGGGCGTGGCGCAATTGGTAGCGCACCGGTCTCCAAAACCGGGGGTTGCAGGTTCGAGTCCTGTCGCCCCTGTTCAGCTCATGAAGCCATGAGCGCTTCGGCGCGGGCTTCAAGATGGCCGTCGGCAAGAAGAGGCACGGATGCCGAGCGGAGGCCGTCGAACGCGGTGATCGTGAACGTCAGGCGCTCGAGACACTCTTCCCCGCCGCACTCACAGAAGAACTCGAGGCCGACGTCTTCTACCTCGAACTTCCGGCCGATGTCGGCGATCGCCTCGTTGACCTCGGGAGCGAGCTGCATCCCACCGGACGTTACGCGTTTCGGCGCGCGCCGAACAGTGCCCGCGGCGTTGTCTTACCTAGACCTTGCAGAGCGCCTGCTGCTTGCTAACGGACGCTGAACTCGTACTGGAGCACGGCGCTGTCGGGCGTCCGGATCCGCAGGTCGTATAGCCCGCGGTGCGACGGGTTGAACATCACCCGCCACCGGCCGAGCGCGTCGGTTCGTGGCGTCGCGACCACGTACCGGGAGCCCCGGTTCCAGCTCGCCGTCGCGAAGATGTGGCCGTTCATGTGCTGCCCCGCGTGCGACCCGAGCGTCTGCCCCCTGAGGGTCACGCGGGTGTGGAACGGCAACGGCAGGCTCGTGGGGATCGGCTCGACCGACGGGGCGGCCACCCCAACGACCATCAGGATCACGACGACGGCCAGGCAGTTGACCGCAATGATGCGCCGCATTGGTCGGTTCTACCAAAGCTCGACCGTCCCTGAAACCTGCAAATTCGCACTTTCCGGGAGACGGCGAAGGTCTCTTACGGTTTCGCGAGCACCGGCGTCACCGACACCGCGACCCGGGCGATCCGCGAGGACGCCAGCGCGGGCCCGATTTTTGCCGAGAAGGTCGCCGATTTCCCCGGCGCGATCGTCCGGGTCGAGAACGTGAGACTCTTCAGCCGGTCGCCGCCGATCACCTTGCCGGCGCGGTCGAAGAAGACCCCGTAGATCTTGGTTCCCCGGGTGACGATCCCCCGTTTGTAGTGGTTGTGGACGGTGCCGCGGATTCGTCCGCCCGACGGCGCCGATGCCGACGCGGCCGGTAGCGAGCCCGACGCCTTGACCGTTCCGCCGACGGCGATCACTGCGCGCACGCCCGTCGCGCGCTGCACGGTGCTCATCGACGCCGGCTCGTTCCCGAGATAGAAGGTCGTCGCTGCCGGGATGAACGGGATCGTCGTCAGGTAGACCCCGACGAGCCCCGCGTCACCGAGGACGAACACCCGCACCTTCACTCCGAATGCGTCTTTCGTCGTCGAGGTGTTGCGCAGGACGACGCCATAGCTGAAGAACTGGGACGTGCCGCTGATCCGGCCCGACGCGCCCGTGTGGAGCACGCCGACGATCGGCTTCGTGTCAGACCGTGCCGCAGCCGGAAGCGGCACCGCCAGAACCGCGGCTGCGACCCCGAGCCAGAGCCTGCGCATCCCTCAGGATTCGGCGACCGGCTCCGGCCCCCTGCCGGTCGCGAGCACGCAACCGGCCAGGATCAGCGCGAAGCCGACCAGCATCCCGGCGCTCAGGTGCTCGCTCAGGATCGTCACGCCGAGCACCGCCGCCACTGCGGGGTTGACGTACGTGATCACGGTCGCACGCACCGGCCCTACTTCGGCGATCAGCGCGAAGAAGACGAGGAACGCGAGCGCGGTGCAGACGACCGCCAGCCCGAGCACCGACTCGAGCACATGCGCCGACGGCACCGACGATGGCCACCGCAGGGCCGCGAACGGCGCGTAGATGACCGTCGCGAGGATGAGCGACGCGGCGACGACACCGAGCGCCGGAGCGTCGTTGAGCCGGCGCGAGAGGATGATCGGCCCGATCGCGTAACAGACGGCGACGCCGAAGACCTCGACCACCGCGAGCCCGTTGATCTGGCCGACGTCGAGCCCAACAAGGGCAGCGACGCCTCCGATGCCGACGAGCAACCCGAGCCAGCGGCGGCGGCCCTGCCGCTCACGTGTGCCGGTGAGCCCGACGACGACCGCGCCGACGAGCGGCACGGCGGCGATGAGCAGTCCCGTGAGCGAGCTCGTCAGCTTCGTCTCCGCCCGGGCGAGCAGCACCCACGGGATCACGACCTCCATCACGGTGTAGGCGAGCAACGGCCACCAGTGCGCGAGGAGCGGTCGCAGCTCGCGCCGCCAGGCGGCGAACGGGACGAGCAGCGCGGCACCGATCGCGGTGCGGAAGAAGACGAGCGTGACCGGCGCGAGCTCGCGAACCGCGACGCGGATCATCAGGTACGGCACGCCCCAGATGAGGCACATCGCGGCGAACAGCACCGCGCCGCGGCGGTTCATCCACCCTCTTCGGTCAGCAGCCTCACCACGTACAGCGCCGCAACGACGGCGATCGTCACATCGTTCCCGAGACACCACTGGCAGATCGCGCCGATCGGCCCGAGCTGCGCCCAGAGCAGGTAGCCGCTGAACGCGACGCCGACGAGCGCGAGGAAGACGCCCACGGCGGCGGCCGTGACCCCTCGCACGACTGCGATGCCGAACAGCACGACGTACGTGACGAGCCCGAACAGCGCGACCGGAACGCCGGCCAGCTCGGCGTACTTCGATTTCTGCACGGTCTCGCAGCCACCGGTCGTGCAGATCGGCGCCGTGTGCGCGTAGTGGACGTATGTGAGGTAGGCGGCGATCGCGCCGCCGATCACGCACGCGGCGGCGATCGGGGCGCGTAGCCTCACTGGAGAGCCTGGTCGAGCGCCGGCGTGAAGTCGCCGGGCTCGAGCCCGCTCACCTGCAGCTGCTCGAGCGTCCCGAGCGGCTTCTGGGTCGCGAAGGTGGGCGTGCCGTTGATGCCAAGGCTCTGCGCCTCGTTCACGCTCTGTCTGATCGCCGACGTGACCGAGGCCGATCGCATCGCCGTCACGATCGTCGCCGGGTTGAGCCCGATCTCCCTGGCGGCGGAGCGCACGACCGCAAGCGTGATCCAGCCGCTGTTCTCGTCGCCCTGACGTTCGTAGAGCGCCTCGGCCATCTGCCACAGCTTGTTCTCCTCGCCCGCGGCGTAGATCGCGGCGAGCCCGACCAGGCTGTTGCCGCCGATCACGACGACTCCGCGGTACTCGATCTTGATGCGCCCGGTGCGCACGTAGTTCTGGACGACGGTCGGCAGCGTGTCGATGTTCCACTGGCGGCAGAACGGGCACTGCGGATCCTCGAACACCGTCAGTGTCAGCGGCGCGCTTGCCTTCCCGAGCGTGTCGCCGCTCTGCGGCACGCCCGCGAACGTCGACTTCGCCTCGGTTGCGCCACCCGGCTTCGCAACTGTCGACGTCGTTGTCGACGACGAACTCGAACCGCTCCCGGCGAAGACCACGATCGCAGCCACGGCGATAAGGGCTGTCGCGACAGCGGCCCCCAGGACGAGCAGGCGGTTTCTCGGCATACCGACAGGATGCCCGAGTAGGCTCCGGACGTGGCGCTCCTCGAGTCCCGCGTCGAGCGAACGGACGATTTCGCGCGCCGTCGCGAGCGGATGCACGCGCTGGTCGACGAGCTACGCGCGCGCACCGCCGAGGTCGCGGGCGGCGGCGGCGAGCGCGCCGTCGCGCGGCATCGTGATCGTGGCAAGTTGCTCGCGCGCGAGCGCGTCGACCGGCTGCTCGACCCTGGCACGGCGTTCCTCGAGCTGAACGCGCTCGCGGCCTGGGACGTCTACGACGGGCAGGCGCCGAGCGCGGGAGTCGTCACCGGGGTCGGCGTCGTCGAAGGCCGCGAGTGCGTGATCGTCGCGAACGACGCCACCGTCAAGGGTGGCTCGTACTTCCCGCTCACGGTCAAGAAGCACCTGCGCGCGCAGGAAGTCGCGGAGCAAAACAACCTGCCGTGCCTGTACCTCGTCGACTCCGGCGGCGCGTTCCTACCGCTGCAGGCCGAGGTGTTCCCCGACCGCGAGCACTTCGGCCGGATCTTCTACAACCAGGCGCGCATGTCGGCGAAGGGCATCCCACAGATCGCCGTCGTGATGGGCTCGTGCACCGCAGGCGGCGCGTACGTCCCCGCGATGAGCGACGAGACGGTGATCGTCCGCGGCACCGGCACGATCTTCATCGGCGGGCCGCCGCTCGTGAAGGCCGCGACCGGGCAGGACGTGACTGCCGAGGAACTCGGCGGCGCCGACGTCCACACGCGCCAGTCGGGCGTCGCCGACCACTATGCAACCTCCGACGAGCACGCGCTCGCGATCGCGCGGCGCGTCGTCGCCAACGCGTACACGCCGCGCCCGGCTCCCCCATGGGACCGCGCGACGCCGGAGCCGCCGGCAGTCGACCCGTCGGACCTCTACGGGTTGATCCCGGACGACCATCGCACGCAGATCGACGCACGCGAGGTGATCGCACGCCTCGTCGACGGCTCCCGCTTCGACGAGTTCAAGACGCTCTACGGCGAGACGCTCGTCTGCGGCTGGGCGCACATCGAGGGGTATCCGGTCGCGATCCTTGCGAACAACGGCGTCCTCTTCGCCGAGAGCTCGCAGAAGGGCGCGCACTTCATCGAGCTCGCGTGCAAGCGACGCGTCCCGCTGCTCTTCCTGCAGAACATCACCGGCTTCATGGTCGGGAAGGAATACGAGGCGGGCGGCATCGCCCGCGACGGCGCGAAGCTCGTGATGGCGGTCGCGTGCGCCGACGTGCCGAAGTTCACCGTCGTCACCGGCGGCTCGTTCGGTGCCGGCAACTACGGCATGTGCGGACGCGCCTACGGCCCGCGTCAGCTCTGGATGTGGCCGAACGCCCGCATCTCCGTGATGGGCGGCGAGCAGGCGGCGACCGTGCTGACGATGGTCGGCGACGCCGACCCCGACGAGATCCGCTCGAAGTACGAGGCGGAGGGCAACCCGTACTACTCGACCGCGCGGCTGTGGGACGACGGCATCGTCGACCCGCTCGACACCCGCCGCGTGCTCGCGCTCGGGATCGCTGCGGCACTCAACGCACCTATTCCGGAGTCGAGTTTCGGCGTCTTCCGCATGTAGGTAGGTTCGCCGGATGGGTTACTCAACAGTGAACGTGGACGACATCGAAGGCGCGGGGCCGGGCGGCGCGGTGCACTTCGTGCGCAGGGTCCTCGGCGTCGAGGCGTTCGGCGTCAACTGGTTCGAGATCCCGCCGAACTCGCCGGGCCTCGAGCACGACGAGACCGAGACGCAGCAGGAAGAGGTGAACGTGGTCGTCCAGGGCTCGGGCGTCTACCGCATCGACGGCGAGGAGATCCCGGTGCGCGTCGGGACGTTCCTGCGGTTCGACCCCGGAACGACGCGCCAGCCGGTCGCCGGGCCTGACGGGCTGACGATGATCGGGATCGGCGCGCGCCGTGGGAGCTACGAGCCGCGCGGCCCGTTCTAGATGGTCGTCCGCTTTGTCCTCTGGAACCTCGCCGACAGCGCGACCTCGATCGAGGAGCTGCGGGACTACCTGGAGCGTGAGGCGGTCGACGCCTTCGAGGGTGTCCCCGGGATTCTTTTCAAGGCGTGGATCTCGGACGCCGGCGGAGAGCGCTGGGGTGCGATCTACGTGTTCGAGTCGGCGGAAGCTGCCGAGCAGCCGCTGCCGTCTCGTGCGCGGGAGCTGATCGGGAAGGACCCGGAGATCGTCGAGGTCTTCGACCTCGAGGCTTCGGTGTCCGTCGCCGACCAGCTCTCACGGCGAGGACTCGTCTTCGACTAGCGGTACAGCACCTTCTCCACGTGACGAACCACGTCGCGCTTGTCGACGTACGCGGTATCGCGTCCCGGCCCGCCGTCGATCACGTCGCGCTTGCCGTCACGCGCGAAGATCACGTCGTTGCCGCCGCCGCCGCAGATCACATCCGCGGCCTTGGTGCCGGTGAGGCGGTCGGCGTGCACCGTCCCTTCGATCGTGCATGCGTCGCCGACAGGATGGACGCCCCACGACGGCAGCGTCGCCAGCCGGCCGCGCTGCACCGCGCCGGAAAGCGAGTGCACGTTCGACCCGTTCGCGTTGGCGATGTAGATCTTCCGGCTGCCCTTCGCAGTTCGGTCGGAGGCGAACGCGATCTGCTTCGCGTCCGGCGACCAGTCGGGAAGCGCATCGAGCGCCGGCGACGAGATCACGCGCTTCTGGTTCGTGCCGTTGGAGTTCACGACCCAGATGTCGAGATTCCCAGGCTCGCCGTCGTCGGAGTCGTACGCGATGCGGCCGCCCTGGGGCGACCACGCCGGGTTCTCCTCCGTGCCCTGATTGCCGGTCAACTGCACCAGTCCGCTCCCGTCGGCGTTGATCACCCAGATGTCCTTCGAGCCGCCGCGCGTGCTCGTGAACGCGATCGACTTGCCGTCGGGTGACCACGCCGGGTCACCGTTGAATCCGGTGGCGTCGGTCAACCGCTTCGGCTGCGTCCCGTCGGCGTTCATCACGAAGACATCCATGCCATTCGGGTTGTTGCGATTCGACTCGAAGGCGATCTGCGATCCGTCCGGCGACCACGCGCCATCCTGGTCGACACCGACCGAGAACGTGAGCTCCTTCGGCGCGCTCCCGTCCGCGTTGACCGTCCATAGATCGAGGTCTCCGTTGCGCGCCGTCTCGAAGAGGATGCGCTTGCCGTTGGGCGACCAGCTGCCGTTCACAGCGTGGTTCGCAATCAGCACACGACCACTGCCGTTCGGGTTGATCGCGTACAACGAGCCGGGGCCATACGCATACGACGTGGTCTCGCTGTACAGCACCCGACCGTTGCGACCCGACCCGCTCGTCGCCCCGGCGGACGTGACACTCACCAGCACGGCCGCCGACAGCACGACGACCGCCAGCACAGCCTGTCTCATGGTCGCTCCCTCGTTCGATGCCGTTGTCGCGATCCTGCGCCGCCATCGTGCGGGAGCCGTGATCCGCGCGTAAGGGGCCGTGAACCGGCCGTAAGGATTTAGGATCGACCGCCTTGAGCGCATTACGCATCGAACGTCAGGGAGAAGTGCTGCGCGTCGCGATGGCGCGACCCGAACGGCGCAACGCCTTCGACGCCGCGTTGATCGATGAGCTCGCCGCCGCGTTCACAGACGTCGGCGACTCGCGTGCGGTGGTGTTGTCGGGGGACGGGCCGTCGTTCTCCGCCGGGGCCGATGTCGAGTGGATGCGTTCGTCGGTCGATCTCTCCTACGACGAGAACGTCGCCGATGCGCTGCGCCTGCGCGCGATGCTCGAGGCGATCGACTCCTGCCCCGCTCCGGTCGTCGGCCGCGTGCAGGGTCACGCGCTCGGCGGCGGCTGCGGCCTCGTTGCGTGTTGCGACGTCGTCGTCGCGGAGCCGACCGCGCAGTTCGCGTTCAGCGAGGTAAAGCTCGGGATCGTCCCCGCGGTGATCTCACCGTTCGCGCTCGCGAAGATCGGGACGGGCGCGGCGCGACGCTACTTCGTCACCGGCGAGCGCTTCTCGGCCGCCGAGGCACTGCGGATCGGGCTGATCCATGAGGTGACGGACGACCTCGACGGCGCGATCGAACGCATTGTCGAAGAGCTGCTGTCTGCCGGCCCGGCCGCGACGCGTGCCGCGAAGGAGCTCGCGCGCTCGCCGCAGTCGGCCGAGGAAACGGCGCAGCGAATCGCCGCGCACCGCACGAGCCCGGAGGGCCAGGAGGGGTTGCGGGCGTTCCTCGAGAAGCGTGCGCCGGGCTGGCGCGCCGGCTCGTAAGCGACAAGAACAGGGCTAGTAACAGACTGTTACTAGCCCCCGCCGCCGCATCGACGTCTAAGAGAGTGGCGGGCGCCGGAGCCGCACCGGCGCCCGCCCGCGGCCCGCCGCCGCTTCTTGGTGCTGCTCGCAACCAGGAGGTGCAAGTGCGACCAGGGAGATTCCAATCACATCGTGGTCCGAAAGGGACGGCCTTGCGTAAGCCGAAGGTAATGCGCCCCGAAAATCCCCCGACAGGATTAGGCCGAGTGGACCGCGACCGGCGCAGAGGTCTCGCCCGCATACCGCGAGGTGCCGCGAACCGTGATGCGGTAGCTCCCCGGGCGGAGGTTGCGGTCGAACACACCGCGCGCCCTCGCGACCGTCCGCCACTGTCGATTCGTGAGTCGCTCCACCTGCAGCGGCAGGGCCGGGCTCACCCGGGCGCGAACACGCGCGCCATTCGCTGAGACGAGCACACGCGGCGCAACTTGCAGGCCGACGGGATCACCGGCGAGGCCGTTGTACGCAAGCCGGAACTCGGTCGTCTGCACCGCGCGAAGCGCAAGGTCGAAGCGCCCCGTCGGCGAGATGCGCACGTGCCGCACCGTCACCCAGCCCGCCTCCGTCAGCTGCTGCAGGCGCGCGCGCCCGAGCCCTCGGACGAAGCCCGTCACATGCACGCTCTGGCCGAACAACACGCGTCCCGGATCGTCGATCTCCATCGCGTGGAGGTCGAAGTCCATCGAACCGAGATCGAACTTCGTCCGCACCGTGTCGCCGGAGAACTGCCGCCAGCCGCGGATCGTCAGCACGCGCACGGCGCGCGCGCGGCCCGACGAGTTGTAGAGGACCTGGATGTCGCGAACGCCGGAAACGCCGAGCGCCGAGGCCACGTTCGCGGCGGAGAGAACCTGCGTCGGCCACACGTGATGCGGCGAGAGGTAGTCGTACGGGTCATTCACCGAAACGAGGTAAGGCACCTGGGCTGCGCGCGGCCATGCGTCGTGCACAGATGATGTCCGCCCGCCCGACGACGAGAAGTAGTAGCCCGGGACGATCCGGTCGCGCCAGACGAGGACCTGCCCCGCCGTCGCGCCGATCGCCACGTTCGTCTCCGTCCGTTCGGCGGCAACCCCGCCGTACATCTGCGAGCGCGCGTCCGGGTAGAGGTCGAAGTCCTCGCCCGGCTTCAGCGTGGCCAGCGTGTACGAGCGCGCTGCGACCGCCTGCGCCTCGTACGTCTGCTCGTGCCAGCCCTTCGGCGCTTCCCATGGCACGACACCGCGCAGATACCGGTCGAGCGGCAGCACGTTCACGACCATCAAGCCGTCGGGCTTCGCCTTCACGACGACATCGCCCCGGTAGGCCGCGAGGTCGACCTCGAGCGGCTGCGCGCCGGCAACGAAACGCAACGGTTGCGCGAGCCGAAGGTGGTTCAGCATGAACCGCTTGTCGATCACGACGGCGCGCGCAGGCAGGTGCAGCTTGCGGCCGCGCGCGTCGACGACCATGAACGGCGCCTTCGATCCGATCCGCACCGACGGCGTCGACTCGACCAGGAGCACGCGCACCTCGCGCGGCTCCGCGATCCCGACGTGGGTGTCCGGGTAGTAGTGCGCGAGGATCTGCTTGTAGTCGAAGCCGTGCCGTGCGTAGCCCTCGGCCCCCCATTGGCTCATGCCGACGCCGTGCCCCCACCCGCGTCCGTCGAGCAGGAACACGGTTCCTCCCGAGGCTACGGCGGGGATCGCGAGCGTTGCGGCGGCGACGGCGATCCAGACCCTCATGCGAAGGTCGGAGAGTAACGTCGGAGCCCGTGCAGCGCATCCTCCTTTTGGCAGGAGCGGTCGTCTTCGTCGACATGCTCTTCTTTTCGGCCCTCACGCCGCTGCTGCCGCACTACGCGCACACCCTGGGGCTGGGCAAGACGGGCGCCGGCGCGCTGACCGCGGCGTACCCGCTCGGAGTGCTGGTTGGGGCGATCCCGAGCGGAGCGGTCGCTGCCCGCGCCGGCGTCAAGCCGACCGTCGTCGTTGGGCTGAGCACGGTCGCGATCTGCGTCGTCATCTTCGGCCTGGCCGACCACGCGTGGCAGCTCTTCGTCGCACGGTTCGTCCAGGGAACCGCGAGCGCGTTCTCGTGGACAGGAGCACTCGCCTGGCTGATCGCGGCGGCTCCGGTCGAGCGTCGCGGCACGCTGATCGGCTCCGCCTTCGCCGCGGCCGTCGGCGGCACGCTCTTCGGCCCCGTGCTCGGCGGGATCGCGTCATTCGCAGGAACCGGCTGGACCTTCGGCGTGATCGGAGTCGCGTCGCTCGCACTCGTTGCATTCGCAGCAACCACCTCCGCCGCACCGCCGGACGAGCCGCAGCCACTCTCAGCGCTGTTCGCGGCGTTTCGCGACCGACGGCTGCTCGTGTGCTTCTGGCTCGTGCTCCTGCCGGGCCTGCTGTTCGGGAACCTGTCGGTGCTCGTGCCGCTCCGTCTGTCCCATCTGGGATTCAGCGGCGCGGCGATCGGAGCCGTGTTCCTGTGCACCGCAGCGCTCGAGTCCGGCAACAACATCCTCGTCGGGCGGCTCTCCGACCGCCGCGGCACGACGCTCCCGATCCTGGCCGGCCTCGCCGGCTCGGCCGTCTTTGCAGCGGTCTTGCCGTGGCCCAGCCAAGCGATCGTGCTCGCAATCGTGGTTGCCCTGGCGAGCCTCGCGTTCGGCGCCTTCTTCACCCCCGCCCTGACGCTGCTGACCAACGTGTCGGAGGCGCGCGGGCTCGACTACGGCTACGCGTTCGCGCTCGTGAACCTCGCGTGGGCGCCCGGTGAGACGCTCGGTTCAGCGGGCGGCGGCGGCCTTGCGCACGCCACCACGGACGCGATCCCCTACCTGGCGCTGTCGGTGATCTGCATCGGGTCGTTCGTGCTGCTCAGGCGACTAACGTCCCTCGCGTGAACAAAGTCCTCGTCGCGAACCGCGGTGAGATCGCGCTGCGCGTGTTCCGCGCGGCGCGCGAGCTCGGGCTCGGGACGGTCGCCGTGGTCGCGCCGGACGACACGGGCTCGCTGCACGCGCGCTCGGCCGACGAGACGGTCGAGATCCGCTCGTACCTCGACTCCGAGGAACACATCCGGGCGGCGAAGCAGGCGGGGGCCGATGCGATCCATCCCGGCTACGGGTTCCTGGCGGAGAGCGGCGACTTCGCCGAGGCGGTCGAGGCGGCAGGGTTGACGTGGATCGGCCCGCCACCGGATGCGCTCCGCGCGGGCGGCGACAAGCTCGCGGCGAAGCGCGTCGCGGCGGACGCCGGTGTGCCGACGATCCCCGGGGCCTCCGAGCCGCCGCTGATGGTGAAGGCGGCGGCCGGCGGCGGCGGGCGCGGGATGCGCGTCGTCCGCTCACGCGACGAGCTCGACGAGGCCGTCGGCGCCGCGCAGCGCGAGGCGAAGGCGGCGTTCGGCGACGATCGCGTGTACCTCGAGCGCTACCTCGAACGGCCGCGGCACATCGAGATCCAGCTGCTCGCCGACGCCCACGGCACGGTGCTCGCGCTGGGCGAGCGCGACTGCTCCGTGCAGCGGCGCCACCAAAAGGTCCTCGAGGAGTCGCCGTCCCCCGCGCTCGACGCAGACCTGCGCGCACAGATGAGCGATGCCGCGGTTCGCTTCGCCCGCGCGATCGGCTACCGCTCGGCCGGCACCGCCGAGTTCGTCGTCGAGGGTCGCGAGTTCTTCTTTCTCGAGCTCAACGGCCGCATCCAGGTCGAGCATCCGGTCACCGAAGCGGTCACGGGCGTCGACCTCGTGCAATGGCAACTGCGCATCGCCCGCGGCGAGAAGCTCGACGTCACTCCGACGTTGCACGGTCACGCGGTCGAGGTGCGGCTCTACGCCGAGGATCCGCGGACGTTCCTGCCGCAGGCAGGACGGATCGAGCGGCTGCGGTTGCCGGCATCGGTGCGCGTCGACGCGGGTGTCGCCGAGGGCGACGAGATCGGCACCGGGTACGACTCGATGGTCGCCAAGCTGATTGCGAGTGGGGAGACACGCGACGAGGCGTTGGATCGACTCGCGGACGCGCTCGCCTCGACGGAGGTAGGCGGACTGCCGACGAACCTCCCGTTCCTCCGGTGGCTCGTCGCACATCCGGTGCTGCGCGCGGGCGACGCGACCACCGCGTTCCTCGTCGAGCATCCACCGCTCTCGGCTCCGCCGGCGCGGCTGCCGGACCCGGTATGGCGCGACGGCTTTCGCCTCAACCTGCCGCCGGCAGCGGTGCACGCGCCGCCCGACGTCGACGCGGCGGCGCACGAGCAAGGCCCCGGCGAGGAGTCGAGCAGCGTCGTCGCGCCGATGCCCGGCACCGTGATCAAAGTGCTGGTCGCTCCAGGTGATCGTGTCGCCGCACGCGCACCGCTCGTCGTGCTCGAGGCGATGAAGATGGAGACGCCGCTCGTCGCGCCGTACGCAGGGACGGTGGCCGCTGTGCACATAGCGGAGGGCGATCGAGTGGCGGGCGGCACACTCCTCGTCGAGCTGGGCGACTGACGGGCAGTCATGAACTCGGTTCTCCGAACCGAGTTCATCCGAGCCCAGACCTGATGAACCTGGTTCCGCAGGAACCAGGTTCGTGACTTACCGCACGCCGACTAGAAGAGCTTCTGCAGCTTCATCGCGGCGCCGAGATCGCCTTTGATCTTCAGCTTGCCGGTCATGTAGGCGGTCGTCGGGTTCTGCTCGCCGGAGACGATCTTGTCGAACGTCTCGCCGGACGCGATGATCGTCGCATCGGCTTCCCCGGTGCCTTCCGTGACGCTGATCTTGCCGTCGGCCACCGACACGAGCCACTGCCCCTCGTCCTCGATGTCGAAGAGGTACGAGTTCGACATCCCCTCGAGCTTCGCCGCGTCACCGCGCGCTTCGAGGCTGTCGAAGAACTCCTTGGCCGCCACGGGCGTGAGGGTACCATCGCGGCGCCGTGAGTCTCAGCTTCGACCTCGACGACGAGCACCAGCTACTCCGCGACACGGTCCGGCAGTTCGCGCTCGACAAGGTCGCGCCGGTCGCCGAGGAGCTCGACCGCGAGAAACGTTTCCCCTACGACCTCGTCGCGGAGATGGCCGAGCTCGGGCTGATGGGTATGACCATTCCCGAGGAATACGGGGGCGGCGGATCCGACACGCTCGCGTATGCGATCGCGGTCGAGGAGCTCACGCGCATCGACTCGTCGGTCGCGATCACCGTCGCCGCGCACCACTCGCTCGGCACGCTGCCGATCTACTACTTCGGCAGCGAGGAGCAGAAACGGCTGTGGCTGCCGGAGCTCGCGTCCGGCAAGAAGCTCGCGGCGTTCGGACTGACCGAACCGAACGCGGGATCCGACGCCGGCGCGACACGCACGACCGCACGACTCGAGGACGGCGAATGGGTGATCGACGGTGCGAAGATGTTCATCACCAACGCCGGAACCGACATCACCGCGTGCGTGACGATCACCGCGGTCACGGGTGACGGCGAGATCTCGACGATCATCGTTCCGAACGGCACGCCCGGCTATGTGATCTCTGCGCCGATGGAGAAGCTCGGCTGGCGCGCCTCCGACACGCGCGAGCTCTCGTTCCAGGGAGCGCGCGTTCCCGAGGGGAGCCTGCTCGGCCCGCGCGGGGAAGGCTTCAGGCAGTTCCTGGAGATCCTCGACGGCGGCCGCATCTCGGTCGCGGCGATGGGCGTCGGGCTCGCACAGGGCGCGTACGACCTCGCCTACGACTACGCGAAGGAACGTGAGCAGTTCGGCAAGCCGATCGCCAAGTTCCAGGCCGTACAGACGAAGCTCGTCGACATGGCGACGGAGATCGAGGCGGCGCGGCAGCTCGTGTGGAAGGCGGCCTGGGAGAAAGATCAGGGCCGCGACTTCCGCAAGTCCGCCGCGATGGCGAAGCTGTTCTCCGGCGAGCTATCGCACCGTGCCGCAAACTGGTCGCTGCAGATCCACGGCGGGTACGGCTTCATGGACGAGTACGCAATCTCGCGGCTCTACCGCGACCAGAAGATCCTCGAGATCGGAGAGGGAACGAATGAAGTTCAGCGCATGGTCATTGCGCGTCATCTCGGTCTGTAGCGCGCTTCTCTTCGTCCCCTCGGCGTGGGCGCACCTCTCGGTCGCACCGACGCGCGTCAGCGTCGGCGAAGCGGTCGACCTGACGTTCGGGGCGCCGAACGAGGACGACGACCTCGGCGTCGACCACGTGACGCTCACCGTGCCTTCTGGATTCGACCTCGACGACGCGGAGGCGAAACCGAGCTGGACGCAGTCACGCTCGGGCGCATCGATCACCTGGGCCGGCGGCCGGATCCCCAAGGGCGAGTACGCCACCTTCGGGATCCGGGGCACGGCGCCGAAGACGGCGGGGACGGTCACGTTCAACGTCCTGGTCGGCGACCGGACCGGGAAGTCGATCACGTACCAGGTGGGGCTCGACGTGGTCAAGAGCACGACCCGCGACAACGGGGCCCGCTCGCTCGGAAAGGCGGCGATCGCAGTCGCGCTCGTCGCGGCAGCGCTCGGCCTGATCGCCTTGTTCGTCGGGATCTACGTGTGGCTGCGCCCACCTCCCTCCGCTTGACGGAGTAGTCTCCGCGCGCCGTGCTCGTGTTCCGCCAGTTCGTCGATGACGACCTCGGGTGCGCCTCGTACCTGGTCGGAGACCGTGACGCAGGCGTCGCGGTGGTCGTCGACCCGGCGCTTGCAATCGAGCAGTACGTCGAAGCCGCCGCGGAGGAGCAGGTTCGGATCGAGCGTGTCCTCGAGACGCACACACATGCCGACCACCTGTCCGGGCACGGCCGGTTCGCGGTCGAGCACGGGCTGCCGGTCGCGATCCACGCGCTGGCCGAACCTGAGTACGACTGCGACTCCCTTACCGACGGTCAGGTGCTGCATGCGGGCGGCACCGAGATCCGCGTCCTCCACACACCCGGACACCGGCCCGAGCACTGCGCATTCGTCGTCGACGGAACACTCGTCCTGACCGGCGACTCGCTGTTCGTCGGCGACGCCGCACGGCCCGACCTCGCGATCGCAGCGCGCGAGGGCGCGCAGGATCTCTTCGGGTCGCTCGAGCGGCTCGCTGCACTGGGCGACGACGTCGAGGTGTACCCGGGCCATGTGGCCGGCTCGTTGTGCGGCGGGAACATGTCGAGCGAGCGCTCGTCGACGATCGGCCGCGAGCGCGAGACGAACGACGCGCTCTCCTACCGCGACGTCCAGGAGTTCGTTCTCGTCAGCGCGTCGGTGTCGACGCCGCGGCCGCCGACGACGGAGCGCGTTGTCGCGCTGAACCGGGGGCCGTGGGTGACGCTTCCTTCCGACCCGGAGGAACTCCACGACCTCGGCGAGGGCACGGTGCTCGACGTGCGCCCGTTCACCGACTACGTCGCGGGGCATGTGCCGGGCGCGATCAGCGTCCCGATCACCGGCGAGTCGTTCTCGACCAAGGCCGGCTTCGTCGTGGAGGCGGGCGAGCGGCTCGTGATTCACGCACGAAGCGGCGACCAGGCGATGAAGGCGGCACGCGCGCTGTGGAAGGTCGGCATGCTCGAACTGGCCGGCTACGTGCTCGCTCCGCAGGCCGAGGAGACGCTCGCGACGGTGGACGTAGTCGAGTTGAAGGAGCTTCTCGACGCTGCCGCCGACGTCCAGGTCGTCGACGTGCGCGAAGCGTCGGAGCGGGACACGGGTTACATCCCGGGCTCGCGCAACATCCCGTACCGGTTGCTGCGGAAGCTCGGCTGCGGCGCACTCGATGTGTCGAAGCCGGTCGTGACGGTGTGCGAGAGCGGGCCACGCGCGGCGATCGCCGCATCGCTCCTCGCGCGTGAAGGTTTCGACGCGCGCGCCGTCTCACCCGGCGGCGTGGCGACGTTCGACGGCGACGTCGTGTCGTTCAGGCGCTGCGGCGGTTGACCGACTCGATGCGGTAGCCGTGCTCCTCGAGCGCGGCGACCAGCGCGCGGCAGTGCTCGTCGTTCCGCGTGATGATCGTCAGCTCCACCCCGGTCTCGGCGACGTCGAGGCCGAACCCTTCGCGACGGTGGTTCACCTCGAGGAGGTTGCCGCGCTCCTCGGCGACGAGCTCGAGCAGCTTGACGAGATTGCCCGGGCGGTCGGGCACGCGCGTCCGCAGCACGAGGAAGCGGCCGGCTCGCGTCAGGCCGTGCCGCACCACCGAGATGAGCAGCGTCGCGTCGATGTTCCCGCCGGAGAGAAGCGCGCAGGCGTGCTCGCCGTCGGCGGCACCCTGAAGGAGCGCTGCGACCGAGGCCGCGCCTGCGCCTTCGACGACGAGCTTCGATCGCTCGAGCAGGAGCGTGATCGCTTCCGCGATCGCGTCGTCGTCAACGTGGACGATCTCGTCGAGCAGCTTGTCGAGGATCGACATCGTCAGCTCGCCCGGATGCTTGACGAGGATGCCGTCGGCGATCGTGCCGCGCTCGGACTTGCCCGCCTGCACGCCGACGATCCGCACATCCGGGCGGAGCGCGCGCAGCACGGTCGCGATCCCGGCAGCAAGGCCGCCGCCGCCGATCGGGATTAGGAAGGTCTTCGCGTCCGGCAGTCGGTCGGTGAGCTCGAGCCCGATCGTCCCCTGGCCGGCGATCACGAGTGGATCCTCGAACGCGTGCACGAACGTCGCCCCGGTCTCGGCGGCGCGCTCGGTCGCTGCGGCGAGCGCGTCGTCGAACAGCACGCCCGTCAGCACCGTCTCGGCGCCGTAGCTCTGCGTCGCTTCGAGCTTCGAGTTCGGCGCGTCCTGCGGCATGAACACGGTCGCTGAGATCCCCAGCTCGCGCGCGGCCCACGCGACAGCCTGCCCGTGGTTGCCGGCACTCGCGGCGATCACGCCCGCGGCACGTTCCGCCTCGTCGAGCGTCGCGAGCTTGTTGACCGCGCCGCGGATCTTGAACGAGCCGGTGCGCTGAAGGTTCTCCGCCTTCAGCCACACGCGGCCGCCCGTCAGCTTCGAGAGGGTCTCGGAGCCGTAGACGGGCGTCACGCGCGCCCGGCCGCCGAGCCGCGCACGCGCGGCTTCGACGTCAGCGAGCGTGGGTGCCGTCGCCGGAGCCAATTTTGAACACCTTGTCGAGGATCTCACGGACTGCGGTCAAGGGATCGAGCCGGCGCGCCTGCACGTCTTCGAGCAGGCGGCGCAACTCAGGATCTTCCTGCACCTCTTCCTCGAGGTGGCGACGTGCGCGGGCGGAAGCGACCTGGAACACCTCCGCCGCGAGGTTGCGGCGGCGGCGCTCCTCGAGCTCGCCGTCGGACTCGAGCCAGGCCCGGTGCTCTTCGATCTTCTCCCACAGCGTGTCGACACCCTCACCGCGCAGCGCCTCGGTGAGGACGATCGGCGGCTTCCAGCCGTCCGCCGGCCCGAGCGAGTGAACTTGCCGCACCTCGTTGAGCATCGCCTTCGCCATCGGATGATCCATCTTGTTGATCGCGATCACGTCGGGAATCTCCATGATCCCCGCCTTCAACGCCTGAATCGAGTCGCCTGAGCCCGGCATCAGGACGAGGACCACGGTGTCGGCGATCGAGATGATCCCGACCTCGCTCTGGCCGGCGCCGACGGTCTCGAGGAACAC
>DASXOW010000103.1:0-3859 GCA_036493955.1 Gaiellaceae bacterium | reverse complement strand
CGGCCGCGGCGGCGGTTCCACGTCCGCGAGCACCGCGCGCGGCACGTCGAGCGTCAGCCAGCGCGCCAGCACGTCGTCCTTGAGGCTCGCGACGGCCGGCCCGAGGCCGACTTCACGAATCGCCGGCGCATGCGCGTCGCTCGCGATCAGGTGCGCGAGTCGACGATCGAGCAGCGTGCGCGCGCACGCGCGCGCCCGGCCGCCGACCCGGCCGTCCACCGACGCGCCCGTCAACTGGACGAGCGTCCCGGCGGCGACGATCGGCTCGAGCAGATCCGGCTGCTCCTGCACGTCCGGGTTTCGCTCCGGGTGGGCGAGCACTGCGCGGAAGCCCTGCACCCGCAAGCGGAAGAGACGGTCGGCGAGGTCGAGCGGCCATCCGAAGTACGGCGTCTCGACGAGCAGGTAGCTCGACCCGCCGAGCGCGTAGCGCCGAAGCTCGTCGATCGGCCGGTCGAGCTCGGCGAGATCGAGCTCCGCGCCACGGACGACCTCGACAGGCGGCGCCGCCGCCCGCAACTCCTCGAGCGCGCGCTCCATCGCCTCGGGGCTCGTCGGGTAGTCGTCGCGAACGTGCGGCGTCGCGGCCAGCACCTCGATCCCGTCGGCGGCAGCCGCCGCGCAGATCGCGAGCGCCTCCTCGAGATCGGCCGCACCGTCGTCGAGCCCCGGCAGGACGTGCGAATGGAGGTCGATCAAAGCGCCGCGAACGCGAGGTACAGCTCGCGCGCGGACTTGATGCCGAGCGGCACGTACTCCGCCACAAGCCGTTCGTTCGGCGAATGCACCTGCGAATCGGGCAAGCCGAACCCGGTGATCACCGTCGGGATTCCCTTGTCCGTGAGCGCCGGCACGATCGGCAACGTGCCGCCCGAGCGGATCAGCGCCGGCCGCCGGCCGAGCGCCCGCTCGAATGCGTCGAGCCCGAGCTGCACGGCTTTCGCATCCGGCGGCACAAGCCCCGGCGGCGACGACGACCACAGCTCCACCTGCACGTCGGCGCCGTCCGGCGCAGCGCCGCGCAGGATGCGCTCGACCTCCGGCGCGATCTCCTCGACCTTCTGTCCGGGCGCGAGCCTGATCGAGACGTTCGCAACCGCCTCGACCGGGAGCACGGTCTTCTGCAGGATCGGCGAACCGGTCTGGATCCCGTTCACGTCGAGCGCCGGCTCGGCGAACGTGCGCCGGTAGAAGTCACGCGCTGCATTCGGATCTTTCGGGCGCGCACCCTGGTCGCCTAGCTCGTCGTCGCCGGAAGGCAACTCGTCCCAGCCGGCGAGCTCCTCGTCCGTCGGCGCGACGATTCCCTTGCGCAGCGGCTCCGCGAGCGTCCCGTCGGCCGACACCGCCGCGCTCAGCGTCTGCATGAGCGCGTGCGCGGCGTTGAGAGCGGCGCCGCCGTAGATGCCCGAGTGGAGGTCCTTGTCGCCGGTGCGGAGCGTGACGTGGAAATACGCCATCCCGCGCGTCGCGAGATTGAACGCGGGCACGTCGCGCCGGATCATCCCGCTGTCATAGATGATCGCCGCGTCCGCCCCACGCTCATCGGCCTCGAGGAACTCGACGATCGAATGGCCGCCGGTCTCTTCTTCGCCGTCGCAACAGAAGCGGACGTTGACCGGCAGCTCACCGGCTTGAGCGAGCTCGCGAGCGGCGGAGAGCAGCATGTAGAGCTGGCCCTTGTCGTCGACGGCGCCGCGGCCGTAGAGGTAGCCGTCGCGCACCTCGGGCTCGAACGGGGGCGAGTCCCAGAGGTCGAGCGGGTCGGGCGGCTGCACGTCGAAGTGGCCGTAACAGAGGACCGTCGGCGCGTCGTCGGCGTTCGTCGATGCGCGGATCTCGCCGATCGCGAGCGGCTGCCCGTTCCAGTCGACGACCTCGCACTCGCCGCCGGCGTCACGGATGAAATCGCGGACCCACTGCGCAGCGACCACGACGTCGTCCTTGTGCGCGGCGTCGGCGCTGATCGAAGGGATGCGGAGGAACTCGCTGAGTTCGACGAACCACGGCTCGGCCATCAGCGCGAGCCTAGCGGCTCACGCGGAGCGCCGGCCTCGTGGAGCGGCGTAGACGTCGCCCGGCCGACGATGCCCGTCCGGCCCGCGATTCCCGCGCACAATCACAGTCCGGAACCCGCGCTCGGACAACATCGCCGCGATCGCCGAGTTCGCAGGCGCTCCGTCGACGTCCGAATGTGCCTTGACCCACAGCGTGGTGTCCGCCTGCAGGAGCTCGGTCATTCCCTCGAGGACGTGAAGCTCGGCGCCCATGACCGTGACCTTCGCGAAGTCGCACCGGTCGATTCCGTGCTCGGCGAGCAGGTCGTCGAGGCGGTCGACCTCGATCTCCACGGCACCGGCGTACTGCTCCGGCGAGAGCGCACGATCGTGCTTCGCCCCGGAGTCGAGGACGATGTTGCTCGCGTGCCAATCGGGGTGAACGTACAGCGTCTGAGAGCCCGACGAGCTCCACGCGCCTTTCGCGATCACGAGCACGTTCACAATCCCCGCCGCCGCGAGGCGGTCTTCAATCTCCTTCGCATTCTGCGGGAACGCCTCGACGACGACGACACGGCCCGTCGGTCCAACCAGCTGCGCCATCCGCCAAACCTCACCGTCGCCGACGGCGCCGACCTGAACGACGGTGTCCCCGCGCGCGATCGCGAGGCCAAGCGGCGCCTGCTTCGTCAGGCGGATGAGCGCAAAACGGACGACGTCGCCAACGCCGCCCCGAGGCAGGCGTGCCAGAAGGCCGCCGAGTGCGCGCCGAGCCCGTGTTCGGAGCGGCGCTTGCATGCGTCAACAATGCATCGGGATCCGACCGGATGCAACCGCGCGGCTACGAAATGCTGTCAGGCGACATCACGTCGCGAGCCTAGGGCCTAAGTCATGAACCCGGTTCCGCCTGCAGCGGCAACCGGGTTCGTCAATTCCTGAACAACCTGGTTGCCCGCGCAGCGGGAACCAGGTTGATGACTGTCGTCCTACGCGACGTCGCGGAGCTTGTTCGACTCCGCAAGCGCGCGGAGCTTCTTCAGGCCCTGGTTCTCGATCTGCCGGATGCGCTCACGCGTCACCTGGAACGCGCGGCCGACCTCGTCGAGCGTGCGCGGCTGCTCGCCGTTCAACCCGTAGCGCAGCTCGAGCACGCGGCGCTCGCGATAGTTCAGCGAACTGAGGCACTTCGCGAGCGCCTGCGCACGGAACGCGGTGTCGGCAGCTTCCTCGGGGAGCGGCGTGTGCTCGTCCTCGATGAACTGGCCGAACTCCGACTCTTCCTCGTCGCCGACCGGCTTCTCGAGCGACACCGGCGTCTGCGACGTCCGGCGAATCGACTCCACCTCCTCGACCGACAGGTCGAGATCGGACGCGATCTCCGCGTTGGTCGGCTCGCGGCCCTTCTCGGCGCGCAGCTTGCGCTCGGTGCGCATGATCTTGTTGAGCTTCTCGACGACATGGACCGGCATGCGGATCGTCCGCGCCTTGTCCGCGAGTGCACGCGCGACCGCCTGGCGAATCCACCAGGTCGCGTACGTCGAAAACTTGTACCCCTTGCGCCAGTCGAACTTCTCCGCCGCGCGGACGAGTCCGATCGTTCCCTCCTGGATCAGATCGAGGAACGGCAGCCCCTGGTTCCGGTACCGCTTCGCGATCGAGACCACCAGCCGAAGGTTCGCCTCGACCATCTCCTGCTTCGCGCGATGGTCGCCGGTCTCGATCCGTTTCGCGAGCTCGACCTCCTGGGACGCAGTCAGCAGATCGACCTTGCCGACGTCCTTCAGGAAGAGCTGCAGGGAGTCGGCCGAGAACTCGGTGTCGATCTTCTCTTCGGCCTCATCCGCCTGTGCCGCGAAGTAGTC
>DASXOW010000102.1:0-3431 GCA_036493955.1 Gaiellaceae bacterium | reverse complement strand
GGGTCGCAGAACACGCTCCCGCTCCTCATCCTCGGGTACATCCGGCTCGGCCAGCAGCTGCCGGTCGTGAACGTCATCGCGTTCGCGCTGATCGTCGTGACGTCGATCCCGGTCCTCCTCGCGCAGCGGCTCATGCGCGACACCGGGGTGCTGCGCCGCTCGGCCGGCATCAACCAGGCCGTAGAGTCCACAGAGATCACCGCAGTCTGAACGGAGGGCACCCATGAGCACGACGACCGAGACATACAAGGCCTTCATCGGCGGCGAGTTCGTCGATGCCGCCTCCGGCAAGACGATGGAGGTGATCAACCCGGCGACGGGCGAGGTCATCGCCGAGGTGCCGAGCTGCGGCGCCGAGGACGTCGATCGGGCCGTCGAGGCGGCGAAGAGGGCGCTGCCCGCGTGGCTGGATACGACGCCGAAGGAGCGCTCCGAGCTGTTGCACAAGCTCGCCGACGTCCTCGAGGCGAACGCAGAGGAGCTCGCGCAGATCGAGTCGCGCAACGTCGGGAAGCCGCTCATGGCCTCGCGTGACGAGATGCCGTTCTCGACCGACAACATCCGCTTCTTCGCCGGCGCCGCGCGCCATCTCGAGGGCAAGTCGGCCGGCGAGTACATCGCCGGGTACACGTCGATCATCCGGCGCGAGCCGCTCGGGATCGTCGGCGGCATCTGCCCGTGGAACTACCCGCTGATGATGGCGATCTGGAAGATGGGGCCCGCGCTCGCCGCCGGCAACGTGCAGATCCTCAAGCCGTCCGAGCAGACGCCGCTGTCGCTGCTGCGCTTCGTGCAGCTCGCGCAGGACGTCCTCCCCGCCGGGGTCCTCAGCGTCGTGACCGGGGATGGCGTGCCCGCGGGCGAGCGCATCGTCAGCCATCCCGACGTCCGCCTCGTGTCGCTCACGGGCGACGTGGCGACGGGCAAGCTCATCGCGAAGAACGCGGCCGACACGCTCAAGCGCGTGCACCTCGAGCTCGGCGGCAAGGCGCCGATGGTCGTCTTCGACGACGCCGATCCCGAAGCGGTCGCGGCGGGCATCCGCCTCGCCGGCTACTGGAACTCGGGGCAGGACTGCACCGCCGGCTCGCGGGTCATCGCCGGGCCGAAGATCTACGACAAGCTGCTCGAGGCGCTCGTTCCGCAGGTCGAGTCGCTCAAGGTGGGCGATCCGTTCGAGAGCGACGAGATCGAGATGGGGTCGGTCATCTCGCGGGCGCAGCAGGAGCGCATCCTCGGCTTCCTCGAGCGCGCCAAGGGCGCGACCGTCCTCACCGGCGGCGGCGCGAACGGCGGTCCAGGCTTCTTCGTCGAGCCGACAGTCGTCGTCGACGTCGAGCAGACCGACGAGATCGTCCAGGACGAGGTGTTCGGCCCGGTCGTCACGGTGCAGCGCTTCGCGGACGACGACGAAGCGATCAGGTGGGCGAACGACGTGCGCTACGGCCTCGCCGCCTCCGTCTGGACCCGCGACGTCGGTCGCGCGATGAACGCGGTCCGCCGCCTCCAGTTCGGCGCCGTCTGGGTGAACGACCACCTGCTGCCGATCGCGTCCGAGCTACCGCACGGCGGGTACAAGCAGTCCGGCTACGGCAAGGACATGTCGCTCTACTCCATGGAGGAGTACACGCAGATCAAGCACGCGGCGTTCAAGATCGACTGACGCTCAGCGGCGGAGCCGGAAGGACACGAGCCGCCGCGCGGACGAGCCGGCGAGCAGGTCGCCCTTCGGGGTGCGCGCGCGTACGAACAGTGTGAGGGCCCCGCTCTTCGGCGCCTTCGACGTCGGCGTGACGGTGATGCTCACCGTGCCGTCCGCCGCCGTTGTCGCCTCGGGCGACACCTTCGCCCAGCCCGACGGGAGCACGAGCACTTCGACGAGCGCGCCGGAGACGTCGTACTTAGCCGCGTTCTCGATCTTGAATGTCGCGGTCACCGTGCCGTGCGCGGTGCTGAACGTGGGCGAGTACTTGACCGACACGATGCTGAGCCGGTCGGTGTCGGGCACGCTCGACGCCTGGATCGACGTCTCGCCGTTCGGCAGCTTCGCCGTGCCCGTGGGCGGAGGAGGCGGCGTCACGGCAGCCGCGACGACCGGCCCGAGCGCGTTCGAGTTCGCCCTCGCGGAGCCGGACTTATTCGAGGCGACGATGATCGAGATCACGTAGTGGCCGACGTCGGTCGCCGTCACGACGTACGTGGCCGCGGTCGCCCCTGAGATCGACACGCAGTTCGTCTCGCCCGCGTCGCAGCGGTACCAGACGTACAGATACGTGAGCGAGCCTCCCGTCCACGTTCCGGTGGTCGTGGACAAGGTGAGGCCCTGCTTCGCCGTTCCGGTCACCGCGGGAGCGACGGTATTGGCGGGCGCGCTCGTGGTGTTCACCGAGACGAAGGACGAGGTCGCCTGCCCGGAGCCGCCTGCGTTGGTCGCAGTCACCACGACCCGCAGCGTGTGAGCCGCGTCGGCACTCGCCACCTTGTACGTCTGTGCCGTCGCACCGCCGATGGCTCCACACGAGGCGCCGTTCGTCGCGCACCTCTCCCACGCGTACGTGTACGTGATCGGCGTCGAGCCCGACCACGTGCCGTTCGTCGCTGTGAGGGTCGATCCGACGGTGGAGGTGCCGGTGATCTGGGGCAGCGCCGTGTTCTGCGGAGCGGTCGCGGCGGTCACGGTCCCCGTCTGCGTCGACTCCGCCGTGGCCGTTCCCGACGAGTTGTGCGCTGTGACTGCGGTCCGCAAGGTGTGGCCCCCGTCGGCCCCGACGACGGAGTAGACGTTCCCGGTCGCGCCCGCGATGGCGGCGCAACCGGAGCCTGCCGTGTCGCAGCGCTCCCACGCATACGTGAACGTGATCGGCGTGTCGCCGGCCCAGCTCCCGCTCGACGCGGTCAGCGCCTGGCCGATCTGGGCGGTTCCCGAGACGGTCGGGGACGTCACGTTCGATGGTGCCACCGCCGAACGTGCGTCTCCGGCGATGGAGGGCGTCACTCCAACTGTGAGGACGACGGCTGCGACGAGCAGGAAAGTCTTCATGCAGCCACTCTACGGAGGGCGCTGGACGGATCCTCTCCGGCTTACGGAGGCTTTACCAGGCTTTACGCCGTTCTACGCCAATCGGCGGTAGAGCCGGTCGATCAGCTCGGGCATGGCTTCGAGCCGCTCGGTGATGGCACGCAGGCGGAACTCGCGGAAATGCTCCGGCTCGACCTCGAGCGCGTCCGCGAGCGTGCGGACGACGTCGTTCGACGGAACGGGCCGGTTGCCGTGCACGAGGTGGTTCAGGTACCCGGCGGAGAGCCCGGTCTTCCCCGCGAGCTCGCGATACGTGACGCCGATCTCGTTCATCAGCGACTCGACCGTCGTGCCGAACGCGTCTTCGCTGAACCGCCGCTTCCGGGCCATCAGCCTGCTTCCTTGCCGAGAT
>DASXOW010000101.1:0-23920 GCA_036493955.1 Gaiellaceae bacterium | reverse complement strand
ACGCGGCCCATGTGGAGGAACATCAGGATGATGAACACGGACGCGCCCCACCGGTGCATGCCGCGCACGAGCCAGCCGGCCCACAGATCGTTCGTGATGTGCTGCATCGACTCGTACGCGACAGGCAGCTTCGTGACCGGGTCGATCGTCGGATCCGGCTTGTAGTACATCGCGAGGATCGAGCCCGTCAGCGCCTGCACGATGAACGCGGTCAGAGTCGCCGAACCCAGCGTCTGGAACCAGTTGGTGTCGCCCGGCACCTTCCGGAAGAGGAAGTACTTGATCCCGCCGACGAGACCCGAGCGCTCCTCGATCCAGTCGACCGGATAGAGGATCGTCTGCTGGATCTGCTCCTTGCGCGTGAGTCGACGAGTGGCCATCAGTGGGGAGGCTGGATGGGATAGAGCCAGGACTCGAGGCCGTTCACGTGCTCGCCGGGGAACGAGAACTTCCACTTGTGAATGACGGCCGACGCGCCGGCGCCGTCCACGTGCGAGACCGAGAACGGCTTGCCGATGAACAGGTGGCCGTTCCGGATCGAGAACGCGTAACGGTCGAGCGCGCGCACCGGCGGGCCGGCAATCCTGTTCCCTTCGGGGTTGTACTGGCCGCCGTGGCACGGGCAGCCGAAGCCGGCGATCGACACCGTCGGGATCAACGTGACGTCGCCGAACGTCTTCGTGTTCTTCTCGTCGAGCGGCCCGTTCGCCTGCACCGGGCAGCCGAGGTGCGCACAGTGGTTCGAGATGATCGTGAAGCTCGGCTGGCCCTTCAGCTGGCCGTTGTACCGGACGAACGCGGTCCGCCTCGACACCTCACCCTGCGACGCATCGGCCATGTACGTGACGATCAGATACTTGCCCTCGGGGTAGTCGGAGAGCGGGCCGATGTCGTGGTCCTTCTGCCCTTGCTTCAGGAACGCGGGGGCGATCATGAAACCGAGCGCGGGTGCGGTGACGATGCCGCCGATCACACCGCCGAGACCGAGCGTCGAGAACTCGAGGAACTTCGAGCGCGGGTAGCGCTCCTCTGGCTCGTCGTGAACCGCCGCAGCCGCCGGCTCGTCCGCGTGGACGCCGCCGCCCGTCTCGGGCGCGACGTCGGGCGCGTGCGCGAGCGCGGTCCCTGCCGTCAGGTCCCGCACCCAGAGAAACGCGAAGGCAAGCGCGATCAGCGCGCCGAGCCCGGCCACCCACCAGGAGATGATGAGGCCGACCAGGAGAACGACGACGCCAACGGCGAAGCCGACGGGCCACAGGCTCGGACCCGGGACGTGCGGGTGATCGTCGTGGGGCTCGGTCAACGGCGATTAGGGATTCAAGCTTGGGTCGAACGGGGGGTCAACGTCGTAACAGGCGGCGCGAACTCTGACGGATCCGGCCGTTCCCTGCCTGGTCAACCGACTCTATTCCATATTCGTGCCACCGGCGGTCGACGAGCTCTCGGGTCGCGGCGTCCATCTCGATCTCCGGCGGCCACTCCCGCGTGCCCTCGAGCGGGCCTTTCGCGGTGGCGTCGATCCCGATCTTCCCGCCGAAGAACTGGAGCGTCGGGGCGTGATCCAGGTGGTCGAGCGGGCCTTCGCCGATCACCACGTCGCGCTTCGGGTCGACGTTCGCGCCGACGTAGAACATCACCTCGGCATAGTCGTGCACGTTCACGTGCTCGTCGACGACCACGATCCCCTTGGTCAGGCTGAGCATCCCGAGCCCCCAGATCGCGTTCATGACCTTCCGCGCGTGGCCGGGGAACGCCTTCTTGATCGAGACGATGCAGAGGTTGTGGAACGCCCCGGTGACCGGCAGGTCGTAATCGACGATCTCCGGAACCGTCATGCGCACGGCAGGCAGGAAGATCCGCTCGGTCGCTTTGCCGAGCCACGCGTCTTCCTGGGGCGGCTTGCCGACGACGATCGACGGATACACGGCGTCGCGACGCATCGTCATGGCGGTGACGTGGAAGACGGGGAACTGCTCGACCGGTGTGTAGTAGCCCGTGTGGTCGCCGAACGGCCCTTCGTCGGCCACGTCGTCCTTCTCGACGTAGCCCTCGAGCACGATCTCGGCGTGCGCGGGCACCTCGACGTCGATCGTGACGCCCTTGACCAGCTCGACCGGCTCGCCGCGCAGGAACCCCGCGACCATGAGCTCGTCGATGTGCTTCGGCAGCGGCGCGCTTGCGGAGTACGCCGTGATCGGGTCGAGCCCGAGCGCAACCGCCACCTCCATCCGGCCTTCGCTGAACAGGTGGTCGGCGCGCCCGTCCTTGTGGAGCTGCCAGTGCATGGCGGTCGAGCGCGGGCCGAGCACCTGCAGGCGGTACATGCCGACGTTGCGCTTGCCGTCGCGCGGGTCGTGCGTGATCACGGCCGGCAGGGTGATGAACGGTCCGCCGTCGCCGGGCCACGCGGTCTGCACCGGGAGCGACGAGAGGTCGACGTCGTCGCCGCGCAGCACGACTTCCTGGCAGGCGCCGTTCTTGACGCTCTTCGGACGCGAGTCGGCGATCGACTTCAGCGTCCTCAGCCCCTGCACCTTGGCGCGGAGCCCTTCCGGCGGCTGCATCTCGAGGATGTCGCCGACGCGCTCACCGAGCTCGTCCAGCGACTCGACGCCGAACGCGAGGCACATGCGCCGCTCGGTGCCGAACTGGTTGATGAGCAGTGGCACCTTGCTCCCCTGCGGGTGCTCGAAGAGAAGCGCCGGACCGCCTGACTTGACGACGCGGTCGACGACCTCTGTCACCTCGAGGTGCGGGTCGACCTCGGTCGTGATGCGGACGAGCTCACCCTCTCGCTCGAGGACGGCGATCCACTGGCGGAGATCCTGCGCGACGGCCACGGAATCAGTCTACGGCTGGCCGACGGCCAAGCCGTCGAGCCGCCGCACTAGTACGCCTGGCGGCGTGCGCGACGGCGGTCGGCGCGGCGGTGACTCGCCCACTTCGACAGCTCGCCGAGGATGATCACCGACAGGAAGATCAGGCCGACGATGAGCATCCCGAGGATGACGTGGGTGCCCTCGCTCGCAGCGTCGAAGATCACGACGCGACTCTAGCGGAGTGCCGGGCCAACGCGTGCGCGACAGTGTCGTCGTCGGCCGAGCCGCCGAGAGCGCGCGCCGCCTCGACCCACGCCGCGCCATCGTCCACACGTCCGTCGGCGCGCTCTGCGGCACAGCGCGCGATCAGCTCCGCGAGCGCCGCGACGGCGGGGACGCCGCCCGCCTCGGCGATCCGCACGAGGCCGTGCGCGTAGAGGTAGTCCCCGAGCAGGACACCCTCGTCTGCGTCGGGAGTCTCGAAGAGCCTCGGCCTCCCGTAGTGCACCAGATATGCCTCGTAGACGGTCTCCAACCCCAGCCCGAGATGGTGTGGGACAAGGAGCGACCACGTCGCAACGCGCTCGCGCGCGTCGCCAGGCAAGAGCGCCGCCGCCCACACGGAGCTCTCGGCAGCCGCTCCCTCCGCGATCTCGCTCCAAAAGTCCACTAGCGATTTCGGCCTTCGTAGAAGGACGAAATTGCGTCGATCGTCTGGTCGATCACCTCGTCGGTGTGGGCAAGTGAGGGGAACAGGCACTCGTACTGGCTCGGCGCGAAGTACACGCCTCGCTCGTAGAGGCCGCGGAAGAGCTCACCATAACCCTCCGTGTCGAGCTCGGCGAACCGCTCGACGGGCTTGTCGCTGCCGGCGAAGAGCGTGAGCAACGCGCCGACGCGCTGCACGCGCCCGAACGGCGCAAGCCCGTCGGCGAGCCGCGCAGCGCGCTGCTCGAGCTCGTCGTAGACGGCGGGGTCGCGCAGCCGCCGCAGGACGGAGACTCCGGCCGCGGTCGCGAGCGGGTTCCCACTCAAGGTTCCGGCCTGGTACACGGCGCCGGCAGGAGCGAGCTGCTCCATCACCTCGGCGCGGCCGCCGAATGCAGCGAGGGGCAAGCCGCCGCCGACGATCTTCCCGAGCACCGTTAGATCGGGCGTGACGCCGAACCTCGCCTGCGCACCGCCGCGCGCCACGCGGAAGCCGGTGATCACCTCGTCGAAGACGAGGAGCGAACCCGCGGCGTCGCACAGCGTGCGCAGCGTCTCGAGGAAGCCCGGCGCCGGCGGGACGCAGCCCATGTTCCCAGCGACCGGCTCGACGAAGATCGCGGCCAAGCCCTCGCCGTAGCGCGCGACCGCAGAGGCAACGCCGTCGATGTCGTTGTACTCGCAGACGATCGTGTCGGCGACGACGCCCGAGGGCACGCCGGGCGAGGCTGCGATGCCGAGCGTCGCGAGCCCGGAGCCGGCACGCGCGAGGAACGGATCGGCGTGGCCGTGGTAGCAGCCCGCGAACGTGATCACGCGATCGCGCCGCGTGAAGCCGCGTGCGAGCCGCAGTGTTGACATCCCCGCCTCGGTGCCCGATGAGACGAGGCGGACGCGCTCGACCGACGGGACCGCGTCGACGATCTCCTCGGCGAGCTCGAGCTCGCGCTCCGTAGGCGCGCCGAACGTCGTGCCGGCGAGCGCTGCCTCCCGCACCGCCTCGACCGTCTCCGGGTCGGCATGCCCGAACACGAGCGGCCCCCACGACTGCACCCAGTCGACGAGGCGGCGCCCGTCCGCCGTCTCGATGTGCGCACCCTCGCCGCCGACCGCGAAGAACGGCTCGTCGAGCCCGACGCCGCGCATCGCGCGCACCGGTGAGTTGACACCGCCCGGGATCAGGCCAAGCGCCCGATGCCAGAGCTCGGACCTGACTAGAGCCAACTGGCGAATTCCTTCGCCCAGTACGTGAAGATCAGGTCGGCGCCGGCGCGGCGGATCGCCGTCAACGACTCGATCGCGGCCGCGCGCTCGTTGAGGTCTCCGGCGGCGGCGGCCGCCTTCACCATGGCGTACTCGCCGCTCACGTTGTACGCGGCGAGCGGCAGGTCGAAGCGGTCGCGCACGGCGCGAAGCACGTCGAGATATGGGAGCGCCGGCTTCACCATCAGCACGTCCGCACCTTCGGCGACGTCGAGCTCGCACTCGCGCAGCGCCTCGCGCACATTTGCGGGATCCATCTGGTAGCCGCGGCGGTCGCCGAATGCAGGCGCAGAGTCGGCGACGTCGCGAAACGGCCCGTAGAACGACGAGGCGTACTTGGCGGAATACGCGACGATCGGTGTCTCGGGCAGCGCGTCGCGGACGGCGCCGATGCGCCCGTCCATCATGTCGCTCGGGCACACGACGTCGGCGCCTGCCTCGACGTGCGAGGCGGCAGTCCGCACGAGCAGGTCGACGGAAGCGTCGTTCACGACGTGGCCGTCTGAATCGACGACGCCGCAGTGCCCGTGCGACGTGTACTCGCAGAGACACACGTCGGTCATCAGCACGAGCTCGGGGAACCGCGGCCGCAGCGCACGGAGGGCTTGCTGGACGATGCCGTCTTCGATCCACGCGCCCGAGCCCTCCTCGTCCTTCTCCTCCGGCAGCCCGAAGAGGATCACCGCAGGAACTCCGAGTCGCACGAGCTCCTCGACCTCGCGGACGACACCGTCGACCGTGTGTCGTCCGAGGCCCGGCAGCCGCTCGTTCGGCAGCGCCTCGGGCGCGACGAAGAGCGGCATCACGAGGTCGTCGACCCCAAGCGTCGTCTCGCGCGCGAGGTCGCGCAACGCGCCGGTCCGCCGCAGCCGCCGAAGACGAGTAGCAGGGAAGCTCAATTTCCGCTCCGGCGCCGCGCAGGTCGGCGCCTGCGCTCTTTGTTGAGCTCCGTCGAGCCTACGCTCATGGCCGGAATGGTCGCACAGCGCTGCGGGCGAGCAGCGAGAAGAGTGCGCCGAGCCCGACGAGCCACGCCGTCTCGCGGGCGATCGCACCCCACGGATGCAGGTCGTAGAGCGTCGCTGAGAAGAGCCTGACACCGTGTGCGAACGGCAGCCCGTCGCTGATCCAGCCGGCGGCCGCGAAGACCTCGGGCGGGATCAACCCCAGGAAGACGATCGGCAGCACGAGCAGCACGGCGACGAGCGAAGCGGTCCGCGCTTCGCGGGCGAGCGCGCCGACGAGGGAGCCGACCGCACCGAGCGCCGCACCCGTGAGCGCGAGCCCTGCTGCGAGCACCGGCAGGCGCCCCCACGGCTCACCGCCCGGCGCGTCGCCGATCACGATCACCGCTGCGAACGCGAAGGCGACGCCGAGCCCGAGCACCATGGCGACGATGCCGGCCAACGCGACCTTTGCTGCGACGAGCCGGCCCGAGGGAACCAGTCCGCGCGCCAGGCGACCGAGGACGTTCTCGTCACGCTCACCCGCGAGCGCGCCCGCGGCGAGGACGAGGGACAGGAACGTGATCGTCAGCCCGAGCGCGTAGCTCTGCACCTGCGCGGAGAGCGAGGCGGTCCGCCCGCGCTGCGGTTGCTCGACGAGCTGGATCGGCGCCGCGGTCGCGCGCAGCGCATCGCCGGTCCGCGCGAGTGCAAGACGCGCGTCATGGACGAACTGCTTGATGCGCTTGACCCGCTCGTTCGGCGGCAGCGTGTCGAGCAGCTTCTTCGTCCCGTCGAGGCCGATCACGTTGAAGCTCTGGCCGAGGAAGTGACCGTCGCCGCCGTGCAGGAGCAGGTGCACGTACTCGAGGTTCGCGTCGATGTACGCGCGCTGCAGCTTCTGGTTGAGCGTGTAGACGAGCGCCTGCACCTGCTGACGGACGCGGCCGGAGGTCCCGCCACGTGTCACAGAGACCTCGAGCGTCGGGCTCTTCGTCATTTGCTGCAGCGTTGCGACGAAGCCCGGCGGCACGGTCAGGACCGCGACGACCTTGCCGTCGGCGAGCTCGCGCGTCGCCTCGTCCTGGCCGAGGTGCACGAGCGTGACGTTGCGCGAGACCTCCGTGATCGTCGCCTCGACGTCGAAGTTGTGCCGGCCGACCACGAGGTGTGCCGGCAGCCCGTCTTCGTCGACGAGCGCGACGCGCGGCTTCGCATTCGCGTAGCCGGCGACGAGCCCAAGCAGCGCGGCGATCATGATCGGGTACGCGAGCAAGACGACGAGCAGCGCCGGGGTGCGCAGCAACGTGCGCACGTCCTTGCGCAAGATCAACGACACCGATCTCATGTGAGACGTCCTTCCGCAAGCTCGAGCGTGCGGTCGGCAAGTCCGGCGAGCTCCTCCCAGTGGTGCGTCGCGACGAGCACCGCACCTCCGCCTTCGGCGACGCCGCGTGCGATCCGCCACACGCGCTCACGTTGCGCTGGGTCCAGCGACGACGTCGGCTCGTCGAGCAGCAGCACGGGCGGCGAAGCGAGCAGCGCGAGCGCGACATCGAGTCGCTGCCGGTTGCCGACCGACAGCGACGAGGCCCGCGTGTCGGCGGGCAGGTCGAACTCGTGTGCGAGCTCGTCGGCTCGCGTCGACGGAACGCGCTCGAGCGACGCGAAGAGGCGCAGGTTCTCGAGCGCCGTCAGCCGGCCATAGTGGGCGGCACGCTGCGGGACCCAGCCGACGCGCTCCGGGCGCTCGACCGTGCCCTCCGTCGGTTCGAGCGACCCGGCGAGGATGGCGAGCAGCGTCGACTTGCCGGCTCCATTGGGGCCGACGAGGGCGACGACCTCGCCGGCGGCGAGCGACACGTCGGTTGGCTCGAGCGCGACGCGCGTCCCGAAGCGGCGCGCCACGCCGTGCGCGGCCAGCAGTGTCACCTGCGCTCGACGAGCTCTACGGGCACGTCGTCGGCCGGCTCATCCCGCGCCCACGGCTCGAGCCGGATCCGGCCGGAGAAGAACTCCCAGATCGCGCGGCCGACGGCGAGCAACGGCAACGCACTGAGCGCGCCCGGCAGCCCGTACAGCTCGGTGCCCGCGCCAAGCCCGAAGATCACGAGCAGCGGATGGAGTCGCAGCGCGCTGCCCATCACCTTCGGCACGACGACATGGCCCTCGATCTGATGGATGGCGAGGAACAGCAGTACGACCCAGAGCGCCGAGAGCGGGTGCACGACGAGCGCGTAGATGGCGGGCGGGATCGCTCCGAGCCACGGGCCGAGGTACGGGATGATCTCCGTGACAGCGACCCACGCGCCGAACAGGAGCGCGTATTGCTGCGCGTGCGGCAGCAGCCCGAGCACCGCGAGCAACCAAAGACCGAAGCCCGCGCTCGTCCCGATGATCAGGCTCAACGCGATCTGGCCGCGCACATACGACGCGAGTGCATGCTCCATCGCGCGCAGAAGCGACGGCTCATCGGGTCGAGGCGGGAACCGCCGATCGATCCAGCGGCCGAACCGCTGCATGTCGAGCAGCATGTAGATCGACACCACGAGCAAGAGGACAGCGCTGAAGAGCGTCTTGCCGATCGAGATCGCCGCGCCTTCGACGAAGGTCACGATCCGGTGCGTGTACTTGCCGACATCGCGACGCTGGATCTGACGGACGAGCTTGTGGCCCCGCTGCTCGACCTTCACCGATTTCAGGTGATGGCGGTCGAGCCAACCCTGGAGACGGTCGACATCGAGGTACGCAGACGTCCGTCCGGACCCGGCGTGAGGATGCGTGAAGTAGTCGTTGAACCGAGTTGCCGCGGTCTTCGTCTCCGAGACGACGGCGGTGGCGATGGCGAAGATGATCAGCGCGACGACCGCCAGGAACGCCAGGTACACGAACGCGACTGAGAGGCCGCGCGGGAGCTTGACCCGCTGGAGCGCCCGGACGAGCGGATCGAGCAGGAGCGCCACGAGTGCCGCCACCGTGAAGAGGAAGACGACGTGAATCACGCGCGTCGCCAGCACCCAGACGAGCAGCGCGAGGAGCGGCAGCCCGACCAGCTGGACCCAGCGTGGGATCCGCATCCGCGCGCTCACGGTGGCGATGCTACTGGGAGCGTCGTACCGATCCGACCGCCCGACTGGGAGTGGACGGCATCCTTCGATGGGCCCCTCGCGCTCGACCCCTGGGCGTTCACCCGGTTGAAACCAGAGGACTCGTTCGCTACGGTGCCCGCCATGCCGCCCCCGGTGCCCCACCGGCGGAATGCGCGTCTGCACCGCCGGCACCTGGAGCGCGAGCGGCGCATTCGCCGCCTCGCCGTTCTGCTCGCGATCGCCGTCGTGGCGCTCGTCGTGCTGCTCGTGTCGGCGTTCGGCGGCGACGGAAAGGCGGTGCAGGCGCCTACACCAGCCGGGGCCGCGCGCCTGCTACCGGCCGGGCCGCCAGCTCCCGAGATCGTCGCGCGCCTCGGCTCGCTCCACCTGCAGCTGCCGGTGAGCCAGTCCCGCGTGACCACGATCGGCTATCAGGGCGGGGCCGCCGGTGCGCTCGCTCTGTCGCCGCTCGGCACCCAGGCGAACGAAGGGGTGCTGAAGCGCGTCGTGCACGCGATCTTCGGGTCGTCTTCCGGCTCGCCCCGCTGGTACCAGCTTCCGGGCGGCCAGGGCCCGTCGAGCTCGTCGCTCGACATCGGCGCGCCCGCAGGCACCGACGTCTACGCACCCGTCGACGGCACGGTGCTCGCGATCGACGAGGTCGTGATCGACGGCCGCGCATTCGGCTCGCGGATCGACATCCAACCGACAGGCGCACCTTCACTCGTCGTTTCCGTCTCGCACGTCCAGATCGACCCGGCACTCGTCGTCGGGTCACCGCTCTCGGCCGCCGCGACGAAGCTCGGCTCGGTGGTCGACTACACGCACGCGGAGCATCAATCGCTTTCGCGCTACACGAACGACTCGGGGAACCACGTCGCGATCGAGGTGCATCCCTCGGCGACGCTCGGCCTCGACTAGAGAGGTTCTGAGATCAAGATCCTGTTCGTCGCCGACGTGTTCGGCGCTCCCGGGCGACGCGCCGTCGAGACGCGGCTGCCGTCGCTTCGTGAGGAGCTCGGCGTCGACTTCTGCGTCGTCAACGGCGAGAACGCGGCGGCCGGGCGCGGCATCACCGCCAAGCTCGCCGACAAGCTGCTCGCGAGCGGCGCCGACGTCGTGACGCTCGGCAACTGGACGTGGGGTCAGCAGGACTTCGCGCCGTACCTCACGGGGACGGACCGCGTCCTCAGGCCCGCGAACATGTCGCCGAGGACGCCGGGGCGGGGCCTCGCCGTGCACGACGGCGTCGCAGTGGTCAACCTGCTCGGGATCTTCGCGCTCGATCCGTTCGAGAGCCCGTTCCTCGCCGCCGACCGGCTCGTCGAAGAGGCGCGGCGCTCGACACCCGTTGTGATCGTCGACTTCCACGCCGAAGCGACGAGCGAGAAGGTCGCGCTTGCGCGCTACCTCGACGGGCGCGTCACCGCGGTCCTCGGGACACATACGCATGTGCAGACCTCCGACGCGCGCGTGCTCGCAGGCGGCACCGCAGCGATCACGGATGCGGGCATGACAGGCCCGCACGACTCGGTGATCGGGAGCGACGAGCACAACGCGATCAGGCGCTTCGTGACCGGGATGCCACTGCGGCTCGAGCCTGCTACCGGCGATGTGCGGATCGAGGGCGCTCTCGTCGAGTGTGACGACGCGGGCCGCGCTACGTCGTGTGCGGCCGTGCGCGTGCCCGTCGAGGCGTGACGAGCGTCGCAAACAGGGCGACGAGCACCAAATCGCGCAGCAGGACAACCCAGGCGAGGTGGAAGTCGATTGCGTACGCGAAGTAGCGCTGCGGGAACCACACCTGCGTGAGCACGCAGGCGACCGTCAGCAGCGCCGTCGCAACGAGGCCGCGCCGGCCCCGCACGAGCGGCACGAGCGGGATCAGCCACAGGAGGTACTGCGGCGAGAGAACCTTGTCGAACGCAACGAACGCGCACACGGCGGCGACGGAATAGCGTACGAAGCGTTCGCGCGTGACCGGTCCGCGCGCGAAGGTAATCCAAACGGCGATCACAGCGAGCGTTCCGACAACGCTTAGGCCGGCGGCGAAGGCGCCGTATCCGGCGAGGTTCTGCGAGCCGTGCGTCGTCACCATCCGCGGGTGCCCGAACGTGGTCAGGAGTGCTGCGCCGAGACTCTCGACCTGAAGTGGCCGTGAGCCCTGGCTGCTCAGTGTGTGCCACACACCGTGCGGCGCGATCACCGCGAACGGGACGAACGCAATCGCCGCAACCGCAACGCCGGCGAGGATCGCACGCGCGTGCCCGCGCCGCACCGTCCAGAGAACAGCGGGTGGCACGACGACGAGCGGCCACAGCTTGGCCGCGACGGCGGCGCCGAGGAACGCCCAGCCAAGCGCGTCGCGCCCCGCCAGCAGCGCTGCGAGCGCGGCGACGAGCAGGAGCGCCGGCCAGAGGTCGTAGCGCGAGAGAATGAGCGAGCCAACGAGCAGCGGTGCGAGCGCCGCGTAGTACGCGCCTTCGCGCCGGACGAATGCAAGCACGCCGACGAGCGCCACGCCGCACGCAGCGACGACCCATTCCAGCGCGTTCGCGTAGTCACCGAAGTAGGCGGGCAGGACGAACACCGGCAGCGCGCCCGGCGGGTAGTCGACGGAGAAGTCGCGGTAGGGAACGCGGTGGAAGTCGACGATCGCCGAGCCGTAACTCTGGTACGTCGGCCAGTCGATGAGCTCGGCGTGTGCCCAGAACCACGTGTGGACGAGCCCGAAACAGGCGAGGAACAGGCCTGCGGCCGCGAGCGCATCAGTCCACTGCTGTGACCGGCTGCTCACGCTCGCCTCCTGGAAGTGGTGCGATGAGCGCGAGCACGACGAACGGGAAGAACCACGGCAGGTAGAGATAGAACCAGTGCGTCAAGACGACCTCAAACCCGATCAGCACCGCGGCGGTGAGTGCGGCCATGCGCAGCGGCGAGCGGCGACGCGGGAAGAACGCGAGGGCGAGCGAGCCGAGGAGGAGCGCTCCCTCGAGCACACGCTGCACGAGGTGGAGGTCGGGCAGCCCCTTCGCGTGGTACTGCCGCCAGTCCCAGAGCGAGAACGGCGAGTCGCGCCCGACCTGGAAGCTCACCGTCCGGTCGTAGAAGACGCGGGCGGCATGCCACGGTGACGGCTCGAGGAAGAGCACGAAGAAAACGACGACGGTCGCGAGCAGGAAGGCGAGCAGGGCGAGCGCTGCCGAGCGCGGGCGGCGCGCCTCCGGGTAGCCGGTCCACAGCGGCAGCACGAGCAGCGACGCGAACTTCGTCCAGCCGGAGACGGCGACCGCAGAGCCGCGCGCGGTCGGGCTCGTCAGCGCGAGGAAACCCCACACGAGCACCGCCGGCCCGATCGAGTCGTTCGTGTTGGAGCTCGAGGCGTACTGCGTGAACGGCCACGCAGCCCATGCGAACGCCGCGGCCGCGCCCACTCGCGGCCCGCCGAGACGCAGCCCGACGAGGCCGAGACCGACGAGCGCGATCAGGTCGAACAGGATCGACGTGAAGTGGACGGCGGGCAGCGTGTCCCACTTGTGGCTCCAGCCGAACAGCAGGTAGCCGGGGATGTAGGCGAGATAGGAGACGGGGCCGTAGGTATCGCCGGCCCCGTTCGCCGTCTCGCAGCGCCCGTTGGTCTGAACCCGGTCGCGAACCTCGCCGTTGCTGTCGGCAGGGCCGCATTTCTTGAGCTCCTTCGAGGCGATGGTCTCCTGCGGGAAGTTGCCGTACGGGCTCTGGCCGTGCCAGATGCGGTCGGCACCGATCACTCCCGAATACCCGACGTCGATCACGTTCGACGCGCGCACGTTGAGCCCGATGCGGAAGCCGGCGAGGAAGACGGTCAAAGCGACGAGAAGCCACACGGGCCACACCGACGCGCCGCGCGACGGGCGGTCCGAGCTGCCGACCCAGACGCAGCGCGCGAGCGCCCAGGCGAGCGGCGGGTAGGCGAGCGGCATGGCCGCGAAGATGTGGCCGTGGTTGAAGAACCACAACGAGACCGAGAGCGAGACGAGCGCGAGCAGATCGACAGTTCGAAGGCCGAGCGGCCGGCGCCAGTCGACGAGCCCGAGCAGGAACAGCGCGCAGAACGTCAGCCACAACCAGGGCTTGTTGATCTTGGTGCCGCCGAACGCTCCGTTCACGCCGCGCGCCATCCCCCATGCGACCTGCGGCCCGGTCAACGACTCGGTGACCTCGCCGCTCGTGTCGTCGATCTTCCCCTGCGCGATCTCGCCCGCCTTGCCCGACGACACCTGAACCGTCCACTCACCGAGCGTGTACGTCGCGAACACCTGCGGCTTGGGCGGATAGCGCTTCAGCCAGCCGCTGACCTTCGGAACCGCGAGAAAGCGCGCGATCACCTCGGCGCGCTTGAGGTGCGGCGTCGCAGCCGACACCGAGGCCGGCGGCGTGAACGGGTTCGTGGTCGTAGTCGTCGTGCCCGCGCGAGCCGCTGGGACGAGCGCGAGCGCCGCGACCGCAATCGCGATCGTCTTCAGCTGCGGAACGACCAGAGCTTGTTCCCGATGAAGTTCAGCGGGGTGACGAGCACGATCGCGACCATCTGCGACACGGTCTTTCCCCACCCGAGCCAGTCGAGGAACACGAACAGCCAGAACTGGTTCACGAGAAACGCGACGCCTGAGACGACGTAGAAGCGCATCCCCTGGTACCCGAAATGGCCCTTCTGATGCGCGAACGTCCAGTGACGGTTCCACCAGTAGTTGCTACCCGCGGAGATGACGAATGAGATTGCCGCGGCGGTGTGGGCGCCGAGGCCGAGAGCCGCCTGGTAGATCGCGATGTTGATCGCGAATCCGGTCGCTCCGACGACTCCGAACTTCGCTAGCTCGATCCAGTTGTGTGGCCGGCGGAGGGCTTCCGCGGTCCGAGCTCCGAAGGCGGACACGCGGGCGAGGGTACTACGCGCCGGGGAGTGCGAAGTGGCGGACGATCGCATCCTTGATCCCGGCGATCGACGAGGGAGGCGCTCCGAGCCCGATCGAGAGCATCGGGACGAGCGAGTCGGCGGCCTCGAGCGAACCGTGGCTGCCACCGCCGAGATGGTGCCGGCCCGCGAGGTCGTAGAACTCCCAGCCGGGCGCCGCGGAGACGAGCACCTCGCCGGCGTTCGGGTTCGCGAGCGCCGCCGCGGCCCGCGCGCGCCCGTCGGGTACCGCGTCGAAGATTGCATCGTCCTCGTCGCCGTTCTGCCGGACGACGACGCGGTCGCCCTCGCGAAAGCAGACGATCCCGGCAACCGGTTGCTCGTCGAGGCGCTCTGCGACGCGGCGCGGCTCGTCGGTGTAAACCATCGCGGCGCGGTTCGACGCGGTGACCATGTCGTCGTCGCCGACGTCGAGGCGCGCCACCCGGTCGACCTTCGACTGCCCGTGGTCGGAGCACACGATGACGGCGTAGCGCTCGAGGAATGCCTCCGCCCCGCCGGCGGCGTCGAGGAGCGCGCCGATCGCGGCGTCCGATCGTTCGAGCGCCTCCTGCGAGCTGTCCGGGCCTGCGGCGTGCGACGCGTAGTCGTAGTCCGGCAGGTAGTAGACGAGCAGATCGAACCCGTCGCGTGTGACGAGCCACCGCCCGACCCAGGCGGCATACGCATCGATCGACCCGAGTGCACGGTTGCGCACGGCGATCGGCGCGCCGGTGCGGTCGCTCTCGTACAGCGAGTACCAGAAGAACCGCCTCGGCCCGTACACCGCCGGCGCGCCCGGAATCGTCGCTAGGTGACGAGACCGGCCGCGGTAGCAGGTGATGTTGATCGCAGCCGTCGTCAGCCCCGCGTCTTCGAGCGTCTCGTAGATGGTCTCGACGCCGCGCGAAAGATGCTTTGCGTTCAGGTCGACGATCGTGTCGCGCAGGGAGCGCGTCAAGCCGGCGGCGCGGATCGCGCCGAACGATGAGCCGTACTCGACGAGACGCTGCTCGCCGCGGTGCCACCAGACGAGATGCGGGATGTGATGGCGGTCGGGATGCGACCCGGTCGCGATCGAGCTCAAGCACACCGGCGTCAGCGACGGGAACGTGCTCACGGCGCGGCGGTACGCGCCGTGCTCGGCGAGGAAGCGAAGCGCCGGTGTGTCCGCCGCCTCGAACGCGGACGGCGTCAGCCCGTCGACGATCACGAGGACGACGGGCTTCGGCTTCGCCTGCGAGGCGTCAGTCCCGGGCAAGCGACCGGAGCCCGGCGTGGCGCTCCGGCGCGCGGGCGCGCAACCGTGCGCCGAGCACCGGCACGGCAACGGCCTCGAGATACCCGAGCACGGGAACGAACGCGAGCGCTGCGCCGACGAGTGCGGCGAGCGCGAGGAGAAGCGCCGTTCCGCCACGTGTGCCGCCGCGCCTGAGCGTGCCGCGGACGAGCGGGGCCGAGCCGATCGCGCCGCACACCGCACCGACTGCGCCGCCGGTCGCCTCGTCCCACTGCCCGAACACGAGCCCGATCGCCACGGCCACGGCGACCGCGACGACGAGCCCCGCGAGTGCACGCCGCAGCACACCGGTGGCGGCAACCCCGATCGAGGCGCCGAGCCCGACGAGGATCCCGATCGTGTACCAGTCCCCCACGCCGCGAGGTTACACATGGCCCGTGAGCGGGCAGGACGGGGTCACATGAACGGCGACCCCCGCCCGCAACTCGTCTTCTTCACGTCAGCCCGCTCCGGGCCGGCGCGCCGCATGGAGAGCCTCGTTGCCCATCTCGCCCGGAAGGAGCGCGACCGGCTGCGCGTGATCCAGATCGACGTCGACGGCGACCCTGCGGTCGCGAAGAAGCTTCGGGTCGAAGACGTGCCGACACTGGTGCTCGTCGTCGAGCGCAAGGCGGTCGCGCGCCTCACCGGCCGCGTCAGCGCGCCGAAGATCGAGGCGATGCTCGAGCAGCACCTCGCTGTTACGGCTTAGAAGCTCTGACTGAATGACCGCGCGCTGGGTGGGCGTGATGGGCGAATGCGATGCAAGGACGCAGGGCGCGTTCATATGCAGTGCATATGGGCGCGCCCGAGGACGCGGCAGCGCGCCGCTCAGCGCGGTCAGATAGCCCGCCGCTCATTGAGTTAGAGCTTCTTAGGCGCGCTGCAGCTTCTCGATCACGCTCAGCGTGAACTGTGCGGCACGCGCACCGTCGACCACGCGATGGTCGAACGTCGTGCTGATGTTCCCCATCGTCCGCACGACCACTTCGCCGTCGACGACGACGGGACGCGGTGCGATGCGATGCACGCCGAGGATGCCGACCTCGGGGTGGTTGACGATCGGCGTCACGAAGAGACCGGCGAGCTTGCCCGCACTCGTCACGGTGAACGTCGAGCCGCGCAGCTCTTCCGGCGTGAGCGTTCCGGCGCGTGCCTTCTCCGCCAGCGCGTCGACGTCTGCGCGGAGCTCGTCGCTGCTGCGCGTGTCGCAGCCGCGCACAACCGGAACGACAAGACCTGCCTCGGTCTGCACCGCGATGCCGAGGTCGTAGCGGTCGAGGTACACGATCTCGTCGCGCTCGAGCCGCGCGTTCAACTCCGGGAACTCCTTGAGCGAAGCGGCGGTCGCCCGCAGCACGATCGGCAGCAGCACCCTCAGATCGACGTTCGTGAAGTCGCACTCCTCGACGTAGGTCACCGCCGGCACCTCGCGGTGCGCGCGGCTCAGGTGCTCCACGATCTGCCGCCGAATCCCGCGGACCTTCTCGCGACGACCCTCGGCCGAAGGTGGTCCGCCGGCCGCCGTGCGAACGTCGTCCTCGGTGATTCGCCCGCCGGGGCCGGTCGGCACGACGGTTGAGAGGTCGATGCCGAGCTCCTGGGCGACGCGGCGTACGAGGGGCGTCGCCTGAACCTTCGGGCCTGTATCCGTGGACTGTCCCTGGGCAGGCGCTGCCGGAACAAGGTCCCCCGCCTCGCCGCCGATCACGACGAGCACCGTCCCGACTGGGACGACGTCGCCTTCGGCGACGAGGATCTTCGAGACGAGGCCGGCGGCGGGCGAGGGGATCTCGACCGTCGTCTTGTCGGTCGCGATCTCGACGAGCGGGGCATCCTCGACGATCTCGTCGCCCTCGGCGACGAGCCAGCGCGCGATCTCTCCCTCCGTCAGCCCTTCGCCGAGGTCCGGCAGCTTGAACTCGTACGGCACGGACGCTGAGGCTAGACGAAGCTGTCGAACTGCCGAACGACGTCCTCGACCGGCGTCTTGGGATCGAGCGGGACGTCGACCGGGAACCCGATGCTCTCGACCGGGAATCCGTAGTCGTTGCTCTTCGTCGGAAGAGACACGACCAGGCCGCTGCGCGGCAACGGGTAGGGGACCGTGTTGCCGTACTCGATCATCCCGAATGTCGGCTCGCCGAGCAGGCGCGCGCCGAGGCCCTCGCGCAGTAACCACGCGGACGACTCGCCCGACGAGCGACTCGCGCCGTCGACGAGCACGAGCATGCGCCCTTCCCACGGGCGGTCGCCGGCCGGCAGGTCGTACGTCTCCTCGAGGACCGCGATCTCGTCGTCGGGACGCGGATCGTGAAGCTGCGCGAGCCAGTCGGAAGAGACGGCATCGCGTCCGTACAGCGCCCGTTTCCAGGCGACAGCGTTCCAGTAGCCGAGCGGCTTGCCTTGCACACACCAGGTCGCGGTCGTGCAGAAACCGTCGACCGCGCGCAGCCGCGGTTCGACCCAGGTGTACGTGTAGCCGTCGTTGCCGCCCGAATTGCCGCGCAGATCGACGACGACGCGCTCGTGCGCGAAGTCTTCGTCTGCATTTGCCGCCCACGCCGCAAGCGCGCGTTCGTCGTCCGGGGAGCCGACGAGCCGACGGATGCGAAGCACGAGGACTCCGTCGATCACGCCCGAGCGCTGCGCGCAGCTCGGCCTGGAGTGCCGCCAGCTCGCCCCACGTCTCCGCCCGCGGCAGCGTGACGCCTGGGAGGGCGACTCGACCGGTCGCAACACCGAAGTGACGCTCCCGCAGGAGCCGCATGAGCAGGGGTTCGTCGGCCGCGAGCGCGTCGGGATCGCACGGCATCGAAGAACTGCGCGCGACGGCCTGAGGCGCGAGAGCCCCGAGCTCGACGCTCCCCGGGTCGAGCAGCCACGGCAGCGTTCCCTCGAGATACATCCTCACCGCCGTGGCTTCCCCACCCACGAACCGGCCGGAACAAGCAACACGCGCAGCCCTTCCGCACCGGCGCGCCAGAGCGACACCGCAAGCTCGTCGCCCACCAGCTCGGGCGCAGCGTCGCGCGGGACATAGCCCGCCTGCAGCGTGCGCTGCGCGTTCCAGATGCCGATCGCGTTCGGATCGTGCTCGTTGTCCGGCTCCGGGACGAGTGCGAGCCGCGCGCCGGGATCGAACGACGAGTCGGTCACCGCCTCGGGCCGGAAAGACACACCGGCGACCGCGATCACACGAAGACGAGGGTCCTCCCAGACGACCCGCTCGCCGGTGGCGGCATCGCGCAGGTGATACCCGGCGCCGCGCCGGTCGCGCTCGAGCCAGAGACGAAGCCGCTCGCTCACATCAGCGCGTCGTCGCGGAGCACGGCATGCACGCCCTTGACATCGTTCACGACCTGCGTGACCCGCACGTCGACGCAGACGCTCGCGATCGCAAGCGCATCGTGGTGAGACAGCTGATGCTCTCGGATCATCAACTGCACCATGCCGTCGATGGCGATCTCGGCGGCGAGATCGAGGTCGCTGTCGAAGCCGAACGACAGCCAGGCGCCGTCGACACGCGCAATCGGCCACTCGAGCTGGAGATCGTCTCGCACATCGACCGTCAGCTGGGCACGCGAGGTCGTCTCGATCGCGGTGCCGCTGACCTCGCCGTCGCCCTGCAGCGCGTGTGCGTCGCCAGCCGAAACGAGCGCACCGTCAACCGGGATCGGCAGGTAGAGCGTGGAGCCGGCGACGAGCTCCTTGCAGTCGATGTTGCCGCCGCACGCACGTGGCGGTGTGGTGGAGTGCGTGCCGGCCTCGTCCGGCGGCATCCCGATCACGCCGAGGAACGGCGCGAGCTTCACGGTGTGACCGGTGGATGCGCGACCAATACCGTCGTACAGCTCCCACTCCACCCTGTGTGGCTCGCTGGTGAGCGTCACACCCCACGAACCGGGCTCGACCTCGTCGACGCGGATGCTCAGCACGCCGCCCCGCCGTGCACCGCGCACGGCGATCGGCCCTGTGAGCGCATGCCCGTCATCCGGAGCGCGGTCGCAGAACGGCTCGTCCAGTCCTCGCATCCAGAAGATCGCGAGGGTTTCGAAACGGACGCTGTCGCCCGAGTCGATGGTCAGGACCGGTGAGAGCTCCCGGGACCAGCGCCCGTGCAATGTGCGGCGTTCGAGCGGCAGCCCGTGAATCACGTCAACGAGTTGACGGCGGCCGCGACACGGTCGACCGACGGCATGTACGCGTCCTCGATCGTCCAGTACGGGTACGGGACGTCGTAGCCGGTCACGCGGAGCACGGGGCCTTGCAAGTCGAAGATCGCGCGCTCGGCGATCAGGGCCGCCAGCTCCGCGCCGAAGCCCGCGGTGCGCGGCGCTTCGTGCACGATCACGACGCGGCCAGTTTTCGCCACCGACGTGAGGATCGCGCGCTCGTCGAGCGGGCGGAGCGAGCGGATGTCGACGATCTCGCACGACACGTCGACCGCGTCGGCCGCCTGCTCGCACACCGGCACCATCGCGCCGTACGCGATCAGCGTCACGTCGTTTCCCTCGCGCGCGATGCGCGCCTCGCCGAGCGGCACGACGTGCTCGCCTTCCGGCACCTCGCCGCGCGACGTGCGGTACACCAGCTTCGGCTCGAGCACGACAACAGGATCCGGGTCGCGGATCGCCGCGGCGAGCAGTCCCTTCGCGTCGGCCGGCGTCGACGGGATCGCGACCTTGATCCCGGGCGTGTGAACGTAGTACGCCTCGGGCGAGTCGTCGTGCAGCTCGGGTGCGCGGACGCCGCCGCCGTACGGCATGCGGATCGTCAGCGGGAACTCCATGCGGCCCCCGGTACGCCATCGATAGCGGCCGACGTGCGTGATCAGCTGGTTCAGCGACGGGTACGAGAATGCGTCGTACTGCATCTCGACGACCGGCCGCCAACCCGCCATGCAGAGACCGACCGCACCTCCGAGCAGCCCGGCCTCGGCCAGCGGCGTGTCGACGCAACGATCGGCTCCGAAGCGGTCGAGGAGCCCGGCAGTCGCGCGGAACACCCCGCCCGCCCGCCCGACGTCCTCGCCGAGCACCATCACGTCGTCGTCGCGCGCGAGCTCGGTGTGCAGCGCGTCGTTGACCGCCTCGACCAGCGTCAGCTCAGCCACGGCGGAAGTTCTCCGGCGGATCGACGTACGCGTGCGTGAAGACGAGCTCCGGATCGGCCGGTGGCTCCGCCTCCGCGGCCCCGATCCCCACGCGCATCAGGTCCTCGGCGTCCTTGCGCGTGGCGTCCACGCCCTCTTCGGTGAGGACTCCGGCGTCGAGCAGCAGGCGTTCGAAGCGTCCGAGGCATTCGTTCGCGCGTTCCTCCTCGACGCGCGCGAGGTCGATGTAGGCACGCGGGTCGTCGGCGGTCGCGTGCGGCGCAGCGCGGTAATGCACGCACTCGATCAGCGTCGGCCCTCCGCCGGCACGCGCGCGGGCGACGGCTTCTCGCGCCGCGCCGTAGACCGCGAGCACATCGAGGCCGTCCACCGTCACGCCGGGGATCCCGTAGCCGACGGCCTTGTCGGCGAGCGTCTCAGCGCGCGTCTGCGCCTCGAGCGGCGTCGAGATCGCCCACTGGTTGTTGTTGCACACGAACACGGCGGGTGCGTTCATCACCGCTGCGAGATTGACGCCTTCGTGAAACTCGCCTTCACTCGTGGCGCCGTCGCCGAAGAACGCCATCGCCACGGCGTTCTCGCCGCGCAGCTTCTTGCCCCAGGCGAGGCCGGCTGCGTGCGGCACATGGCTCGCGATCGGCACCGAGATCGACGCGACATTCCAGTCGGCGGGGTTCCACCAGCCGGACGGGTGACCGCGCCACCACTGCAGGATCGTCGCGGCAGGCAGCCCGCGCACAAGCCCGATCGCAGACTCGCGGTACGACGGGAAGATCCAGTCGTCGTCGCCGAGTGCAAACGTCGCGCCCGCCTGGATCGCTTCGTGGTTCCAGAAGATCGCGTACGTCCCGATGCGGCCTTGCCGGTGATAGACGACCGAGCGCTCGTCGTAGGTGCGAAGGAGCACCATTCGACGGTGCAACTCGAGAAGGTCGGCGGCGGCGAGACCGCCGAATCGAACGTCGCTGCGCGTGTCCGTCGCCATGCGATCGGAGGCTAGCTCACACCAGAACCGCCACCGCGTCACGGTGCGCCTCGAAGACCGCGTGCTCGACGTCGCCGAGGTCCTCGCCGTCCGCCTGGAGCGGCAGTGGCCGGTCGCAGCGAACCTCGATCCGGTCGAGGTCGATGCCCGTCATCACGTTCCTGCCGTACGGGCGCCCCGCCGCGATCGCAGCGACGAGCCGCGGCATGTCGCGTCGCCGCACGCTCTCGGGCGCCGCGAACGCGAGCCCGTCCTCGAAGCGCGCTCCCGGCGTCACATGCAGCGGCACCGCACCGGCGAACGAGTACGGGTCGCAGTTCCCGACGAACATGAACGCGGCTCGCCCGACGCCGACGATCTCCAGCGCGGGGTTCCAGCGACCTCGCCGCTGGAACGTCATTCGCGCCACCATCCGCCCGAAGGCAATGTCGCCGGGACGCGCGCCCGCAGGGTCGCGCCCGAGCTGGTCGAGCAGACGTACCGCCTCGGCGTCGAACCCGATCCCGGCCGAGAAGCTGAAGCGGCGGCCGTTGACCATCCCGAGCGTGATGCGTCGCAACCGACCTTCGGCGAGCGCGGCGCCGACAGCGGCCGCGGCTTCGGCGGGGTCACGCGAGAGCCCGAGCGCCCGGGGTAGGACGCTGGTGCCGCCGCCGGGCAGGAACCCGATCGGCAGCGCGCCGTCAGCGCCGTTCAACGCCTCGTTGTAGGTCCCGTCCCCGGAGAAGATGACGATCGCGTCGACCGAGTCGGCAGCTGCAGCGGCCGCGAGCTCGGTCGCGTGGCCCGGGTACTGCGTGAAGCTCGTCTCGACCTCGACGTGCTCGCGCAGCGCGTTCTCGACCGCGGTGATCGACGGCCCGGTCACCTGCGTCGAGTACGGATTGACGATGAGGAGCGCCCGCTTCACTCTTGCCTGGACGAGCATGCCACGGACAGCCCTGATCGTCGCAATCCCCGAGGCCGAGACCGCCGTCGGCGCGCTGCGCCTCGAGCACGACTGGTCGGCGCCGCTCGGCGTCCCGGCGCACGTGACGATCCTCTTCCCGTTCGCCGACAGTGCCGACATCGACGAGCAGGCGATCGCCGAGGTGGTCGCCGGGTGTCCCGCCTTCGACTTCGAGCTCGACCGGGTCGGCCGGTTCGACGACGGCCCGGTGTGGCTGCACCCGGAGCCGTCCGAGCCGTTCGCTGACCTGACCGCGGCGGTGTGGCGCCGCTTCCCCGACCACCCGCCGTACGAGGGCGCGTTCGACGTGGTCGTCCCCCACCTGACGGTGAGTTACGCGCCGATCGAGCTAGACGTCGACCTGCCGATCCGGGCGACGGCGCGCGGTGTGACGCTGATCGAAGAAGCGGCGGACGGGCGCTGGTCGACCCGCCGGGTATTTCCGCTTCAGGGCGTCGCGTAGCCGCGCATGCCGTCGAGCAGCGCCGCGTACATCCGGTCCGCGAGCTCGTCTGTGCGCGCGCCGGGCCGAAGCCACGTGTATGCCCAGTTCGCGGCCGACAGGAAGAGCAGCCCTGCCGTCGCAACGTCGAGATCGGTGCGCAGCTCGCTGCGCTCCACTCCGTCGCGGAAGAGGTCGCGGATCCGCTCCTCGTAGCGGCGCCGCTCGGCGACGAAGCGATCGCGACGCTCACCGGCGAGGTATCTCCACTCGCGGACGAAGACGGTGGCCACGTCGAGCTGGCCGGCGACGACGGCGAGGTGCGCGCGAAGCGCCAGGCGGATGCGCTCGGTTGCGAGGGCGTCGGCGGGAACGCCGTCGAGCCCGGCGTGAAACGCCTCGGCGCCGTCCCACGCGACCTCCCAGAGCAGGTCCTCCTTCGAGTCGATGTGGTGGTAGAGCGACGGCTTCTGCAGGCCGAGCGCGTCCGCCAGGTCGGCGAGCGACGTCCCCTGGTAGCCCCGCTCGGCGAACAGGCGGGCGGCGACGCGGGTCAGCTCCTCACGTCTCGCGGACATCTATGATGCGTAGCCTAACGATCGGTAGGTAGGGAGGCCCGAGTGGACGCGCGCACACAGGAGTTTCTGGCTTACGTGCAGGACGGCGGTCAGGTCGAGGCGACGGACTGGCTCCCGGACGAGTACCGGCAGAAGCTCGTCAAGTTCATCGAGATGCACGGCAACTCGGAGCTGATGGGCGTCCTGCCCGAGCGGGAGTGGATCCTCCGCGCGCCCACGCTGCAGCGAAAGTTGGCGCTGACGGCGAAAGTGCAGGACGAGGTCGGTCACGCGCAGCTCATCTATCGCGTCGCCGAGGACCTCGGCAAACCGCGCGACCAGATGCTTGCCGACCTGATCTCCGGCAAGAGCAAGTTCCACAACGTGTTCCACTACCCGACTGTCACTTGGGGGGACGTGGGAGTCATTGCCTGGCTCGTCGACGCCGCGGCGATCATCAGCCAGAAGGCGCTCCTCAAGTGCTCGTACGCGCCGTACGCGCGGATCATGAAGAAGATCTGCTGGGAGGAGTCGTTCCACATCCTCCACGGCCGCGACGTGATCCTCGCGCTGGTCACCGGCACCGACGCGCAGCGCGAGCTCGTGCAGGAGGCGCTCGGCCGCTGGTGGGGGCCGCTGATGCAGTTCCACGGCAACCCGATCGCGCGCGAGGAAGACCCGATGTACATCTGGCGGATCAAGTCGCAGGGGAACGAGGAAGCGCGGCAGCAGTTCCTCGAGGGCTACGTGCCCCAAATCTGGGAGCTCGGTCTCACCGTTCCCGATCCGAATCTCCGTCGGAACGACGAGGGCGTGTGGGAGTACTCCGAGCCGGA
>DASXOW010000100.1:0-6525 GCA_036493955.1 Gaiellaceae bacterium | reverse complement strand
CCTCGGCCCGCCAGAGCTCCGGGTCGAACCGGCGGAATGCCGTCAGCTTCGCCAGGCTGAGAACGATCGAGCCCGCGAACGGCACTGCGCCGCCGGCGTACCCCGTGCCGCCCCCGCGCGGGACGACCGGCACCTCGCGTTCGTACGCCCAACGAACGACGGCGGCGACCTCCTCCGTCGAGCGCGGTTCGACGACCGCTGCGCACGAGCCGATCAGCAGCCGCGTCTCGGTCTCGTCCTTCACGTAGGCGTCGACGGGGCCGCGCACGACGCGGTCGTCGCCCACGACCGTCGCCAGCGCCTCGGCGATCGCGGTCACCCGACGACCGGGTTCGTGAGCCTGCCGATCCCTTCGACCTCGACCTCGACGGTGTCGCCGGGTTGCAGGGCGATGCGCGGGTCGCGGAAGTAGCCGACACCGGGCGGCGTCCCCGTGAGGATCAGGTCTCCGGGCTCGAGCGTCATCACGGCCGAGGCAAACGCGACGAGCGTCGGGACGTCGAAGATCAGGTCGCGCGTACTGCCGTCCTGCAGCACCGCGCCGTTCACGCGCTGCACGACCCTTAGGTCGTGCGCATCGGGGACATCGTCGCGCGGCACGATCTGCGGGAGGACGGGGCAGAACGTGTCGAAGCCCTTGCCTCGGAACCACTGGCCGTCGCCGAACTGCAGGTCGCGCGCGCTGACGTCGTTCGCGACCGTGAACCCGAAGACGTAGTCCATCGCGTCACCGCGATCGACGTTGTGTGCAGTGGCTCCGATCACGACGGCGAGCTCCGCCTCGGCATCCACGTGCGCCGATGTCGGCGGCAGGACGATCGGTTCGCCGGGGCCGACGAGCGTGTTGGGGAACTTGCCGAACAGCAGCGGCTCCGCAGGCACGGCCATCCCGCTCTCGCCGGCGTGGTCGTGGTAGTTGAGCCCGACGCAGACGATCTTCCCGGGGCGGTCGAGCGAGAAGAACGTCTGCCACGTCGAGGTGAGGGCGGCCAGGTCAGACCGCCGTCATGCCGCCGTCGACGACGACGGCGGCGCCGTTGAAGAAGCCTCCGCCCGGGCTCGCGATGAACGCGATCGTCGCCGCGATCTCCTCGGGTGTTCCCATCCGCCCGTCGAGCTGCCGGGCGGCCATGCGTTCGCGCGTCGCCGCCGGATCGCTGTCTCCGGCGATGATGCGATCGATCCACTCGGTCTCGACCGTGCCCGGGCAGACGGCGACGCAGCGGATTCCGAGCGCGGCGTAGTCGGCGGCGACGGCGCGGGTCAAGCCGATCAACCCCGCTTTCGATGCGCAGTAGGCGGCGCGAGCCGTCATGCCAACGACGCCGGCGACCGATGCGACGTTGACGATTACGCCGGAGCCGGCGTCGAGCATCAGCGGCAAGATCGCGCGTGTCAACAAGAACGGCCCCGTCAGGTTGGTGCCGATGATGCGATTCCAATCCTGGTCGCTCGTATCGAGCACCGTCGCGGCGACCGCGATGCCCGCGACGTTGACGAGCAGGTCGGGGCTTCCCATCGACGCCAGCACCTCCCGCACCGTGACGCCGAGCTGGTGCGTGTCGCACACATCCGATCGGAACGCCTGCGCGACGCCCGAGGCGGACTCGATCGAGCGCACCGTCTCCTGCATGCCCGACGCGTCGACGTCGACGACCGCGACGCCGTACCCGTCCCGTGCAAGGTGGAGCGCGACGGCGCGGCCGATGCCCGACGCCGCGCCGGTGACGACCGCGGTCTTCATCGCGGCTCGGCCCAGGGCTCACCGGCGAAGACGTTCGCAGGCAGCCCGGGGGTCGGCCGCTCGAGCTCGAAGACAGCGCCGGATCCCGGCCACTCGGCGAGCTCGCGCTCGGAGAGCCCGTATGCCGCCGTCGTGATGAACATCGTCGTGAGGTCCGGGCCGCCGAAGGTAAGGCTCGTGGGTCGAATCGCCGGAACGGCGATCGTCTCCCGCTCCTTTCCGTCGCTGTCGAAGCCGACGATCTGTCCGCCGTCCCAGAACGAGCACCACAACGTGTCTTCGCTGTCCATCTCGATGCCGTCCGGCACCCCCGGCAAATCGGTTGTGTCGACGAACAAGGAGCGCTCTTCCAAACGTCCCTCTTCATCGTCGAAGCGATAGCGGTAGACGGCGTCGTTCCGCGAGTCGACGAAAAACATCCAACGCCGATCGGAGGACCAGGTGATGCCGTTCGAACAGATGAAGCCTCGGTCCGTCGATCGATAGGACAGATCGGGAGCGAGGAGATAGAGCTCGCCCACGGGACTCGTCTCGGCGTATTCCATCGTGCCGACCCAGAAACGGCCGGCGCGATCGACTGCGCCGTCGTTGAACCGGCAGTCCGCTCCGGCCGGTGACGCTGCGATGAGCTGCTTCTGCCCGGTCTCGACGTCGATCCAGTACCAGCCGCTTCGCAGTGCGCCGACGACGGTGTCGGCGCGCGCAGTGAGCGCGATGCAGCCGACGTGCTCACCGACCTCGATGTGCCGCGCATTCGAGTCGCCCGGCGTCAGCACGTTGATGGCGCCGCCCATGATGTCGACCCAGAACAACCGGCCGTAGCGGCTGTCCCAGATCGGTCCTTCGGCGAGCGTCGCCTTGCCGGCGCCGCGGAGCTCGATCACAAGACCGCCCCGACCCGCCAGGGGGAGATCTCCTCTGCGCCGAAGCCCAGGAGCTCCGTCTTGCTCAGCTCGCCGGACGCCATCCGCACGATCGCCTCGAACAGCTGCGCTCCTCGCTCGAGCTGTGCCGCTTTCGTCGTCGCGCCGCCCGCGTCGAAGTCGATGTCGTCCGGCATTCGCTCGTAGAGCTGCGTCGTGCTGCTGATCTTGAGGCACGGGACCGGCCGCGAGCCGTAGACGGAGCCCCGGCCGGTGGTGAAGGCGAGCACGTTCGCGCCGCCGGCGACCATTCCGGTCGCGGAGACCGGGTCGTACCCCGGTGTGTCCATGAACGTCAGCCCGCGGCTGACGACCGGCGCCGCATAGTCGACGACGTCGCTGAGCGGAGCGCTCCCTCCCTTCAGCACCGCCCCGAGCGATTTCTCCCAGATCGTCGTGATGCCGCCTTCCCGATTCCCCGCCGAAGGGTTGCTGTCCAGCTCGACGCCGTTCCGTGCGGCGTAGTCGAGCCACCACGCGATCTTCTCGTCGATGCGAGCAGCGACCTCCTGCGTCACTGCGCGCTCGCGGAGCAGCTGCTCGGCGCCGAAGATCTCCGGCGTCTCGCCGAGAATCACACGTCCACCGGCCGCGACGAGCAGGTCGGAGGCGACGCCGAGCGTCGGGTTGGCGGTGATCGCCGACGCTGCATCGCTGCCGCCGCACTGCAGCCCGAGTGTGAGCTCGCTCAGCGGCACCGGTCTGCGCTCGAGCTCAGCGAAGGACTCGGCGATCCGGCCGATGCGCTCCACGATCGCAGCGACGGTCGCGTTGGTGCCGCCGAGCTCCTGGATGCTGAGGTGCTCGACCGCCGCCGCGTTCCCGTCCAGGAAGTTCTCGGGCTGGTTCACCTCGCACCCGAGCGTCACGACGACGACGGCGGCGAGATTCGGATGAGTCGCGTAGCCGCGCAGCGTCCTGCGCAGAAGCTCGTCCTCGGTCGTCCCTTGCGCCATGCCGCAGCCGAGGTCGTGCGCGAGCGCGATCACTCCGTCGCACGACGGGATCCCCATGAGCCTCGGTGCGGCCACGGTCGCTGCGAGTCGTGCAACCGTGGCTGCGCAGTTGACGCTCGGGAGGATCCCGATGTAGTTGCGCGTTCCGACGCATCCGTTCGGTCGCACGTAGCCGAGAAAGGACGTGAGTGCGGAATCGACGCCGGGGCGCCACGCACCCCGCGTTTCGCCCAGCCGCGACGCGGCAGCCTGTTGCGCCGGCGGGACCGCGAGGTTGTGGACGTGGACGTGCTCGCCCGCACGAATCCCGGTCGTCGCAACGCCGATCGCGTGGCCGAGCTTGCGCACGGTCTCGCCTGCGTCGATCTCGACGAGCGCGACCTTGTGCCGAGCCGGCACTGCGGTTCGCACGCTGAGCGACGCGCCGCCGTACGAGACGACGTCGCCCGCCGCGAGCGGTTGCATTGCGATTCCGACGTTGTCGATGCTCTCGTCGAGAACGAAGAGCGGCGACGCCGACGCCGTCGGATCGGAGGCGACGCCGCGAGCCGTTCCGCTGTCGTCCCACGCCTCCGTTGTGCTGCCCATCGCAAACGGAGCGTACTTCCGCGACATTCACGACAAGCGCGCGATTATCGACTGCGACCATCCGAGAAGCGCGCGCTGCGAAATTCGGCTCGTCGACGACGACATTCGGATTCCGGATGGGCGCGACTCGACAATCGAAACGCGACGGCATTGCTTTCGAGTTCTGTCCGCTCTAGCGTCGCTGACGTCGACTGAACCGCTCAACGAGCGACGAATCCAGGACGCGCTGCGTCGATTTGCACGAACCGAAAGGAGTTGGCTGTCCATGAAGATCAGACGGTGGATCGCCCCGATCGCGGTCGCGCTTGTCGCCGCTGCGATCGCGATCTCCGCCGCTTCGGCGTCGGGGAGTCACAACAGTTCCGCACAAGCGGGCAAGCTGAAGATCGCGCTCTCCAACTCGTTCATCGGCAACACGTGGCGACTCGAGATGGAGAACACGTTCAAAGCGGCGTGCAAGATGCCGCCGTACAAGACAGAGGTCTCGTGCTCGGTCTACAACTCCGGCAACGACGTCGGCAAGCAGACCCAGCAGATCTCCAACCTGATCTCGCAGGGCGTCAACGCCATCGTCATCGACGCCGCGTCGCCCACAGGGCTGAACGGCATCGTCAACCAGGCTTGCGCGCGCGGGATCATCGTGATTTCGTTCGACAACATCGTCACGAACAAGTGCGGCTTGACGGTCAACACGGATCAGGTCAAGTTCGGGCAGCTCGGCGGCCAGTTCCTCGCCGACCAGCTGCACGGCAAGGGCAACATCGTCATGGTCACCGGCGTCGCCGGCACGTCTGTCGACACGGATCGCAACAACGGCGTCGAGTCGGTCATCAAGAAGTACCCGAACATGAAGATCGTCGCCCACTACAGCGGCAGCTGGGACTCGTCGACCGCGCAGCGTGCGACGGCCGCGCAGCTTCCGTCACTTCCGCAGGTGGACGGCGTCTGGGTCTCCGGCGGCACCGACGGGGTCGTCAAGGCCTTCATCGACGCCGGTAAGCCGGTGCCGGTCGTCGCAGGCGAAGGCGAGAACGGCTACCGGCGGTACATGCTCGGAGCCGGCTACAACGGCAAGCACGTGGACGGTATCTCGATCGGCCAGCCGCCGTTCCTGTCGGTTGCAGCGCTCGAGCTCGCCCGCGAGATCCTCCAGCACAAGCACGCCAAGAAGAGCATCCTCCTGCCCTTCCCGGTGGTCACCGACCAGAGCGTGAAGTCGGGCGTCACGGTGTTCCCGACCTTGCCTGACAGCTTCTTCGCAGACTTCACCGACTCAGGCCCGAAGGCCACGGTCGTGCTCTGCGTCCAGGCAGCGCTCAAGGGCACGGCTTGCCCCGGGACGCTCAACGTTCGTCTCCCGTAGGGCTCGAACAACTCCGGGCGGTCGAGCTCTCGACCGCCCGGAGTTGCCTCCGTCATGCCTGCTGTCAGATCCTGAGACCATGAACACGACCGGACCGGCGATCGAGGCACTGGACGTCGCTCGCTCGTTCGGCGGCGTGCGTGCCGTCACCGCAGGCAATTTGACCGCTCACTTCGGCGAGGTGCACGGGCTCGTCGGAGAGAACGGCGCCGGCAAGAGCACACTGATCAAGATTCTCGGCGGCGTCGTCAAGCCCGACTCGGGCGTGGTGCGCTTCGACGGCGAGGACGTCACGCACTCGGTCGCAGCCGCCGCCCGCACCCACCGCGTCGGCATGGTCTTTCAGGAGCTCACGCTCTTTCCATGGATGACGGTCGCGGAGAACCTGTTCGCGGAGAGCGAGCCCCGTGGCGCAAGTCGCCTGATCCAGCGCCGGAAGCTCGTCACGCTCGCCGAGGAGGTGCTGGAACAGCACGACGTGAAAGGGATCGACCCGCGCGCTCTCGCCGGCTCACTGCCGCTTGCCCAGCGCCAGATCATCGAGATCACCGGCGCCTTCATGCGCAAGCCGCGCATCCTCTTCCTCGACGAGCCGACCTCGGCGCTCGCCGAGCACGAAGTCGCGTGGCTGTTCGGCCTCGTTCGCAAGTCGCGCGACGCGGGTGCCGCGATTCTCTTCACCTCGCACCGTTGGAACGAAGTCTCGTCGCTCGCGGACCGGATCACGATCCTGAGAAACGGCGAGCACGTCGCAACGCGCGAGCGCTTCGACGAGGACGAGGCGGTCACGCTGATGACCGGGCGCACGATCGACCGCATGTATCCCGACAAGCCTGCGCCTGCAGCCGATGCCGAGATCGTCCTGGAAGCGCAGGAGCTCCGAGACGACATCCTCGACGGCGTCTCCTTTCAGCTCCGCCGCGGCGAGATCCTCGGTGTCGGAGGCCTGGC
>DASXOW010000099.1:0-15376 GCA_036493955.1 Gaiellaceae bacterium | reverse complement strand
CCCGAGATCGCGCGTGCGTTCGTCCTCAACATCAAGATCTTCTCGATCGCGGAGGCGTTCATCCTCGTCTTTGCGCTCTTCCTCGCCGTGCTGCGCAGCCTGCCCGGGCCGGTCTTCTTCCCGATCCGTGCGCTCACGATCATCTACGCCGACCTGTTCCGCGGCATCCCGACGATCCTGGTGATCGCGATGCTCGGGTTCGGCGCGCCGGCGCTCGGCGTGAGCTACATCCCGAAGTCCGTGATCTTCTGGGGGATCGTCTCGCTCGTTCTGATCTACAGCGCGTACGTCAGCGAGGTCTATCGCGCCGGCATCGACTCGATTCACCCGAGCCAGGAAGCGGCCGCGCGGTCGCTCGGCCTCTCGCGCGGCCAGACGCTTCGGCGGGTGATCCTCCCGCAGGCTGTGCGGCGCGTGATCCCACCGCTCCTCAACGACTTCATCGGACTGCAGAAGGACACCGCGCTCGTCGGGACGCTCGGTGCGATCGAAGCGTTTCAACAATCGCAGATCGACACGAACGCGACGTTCAACTTCACCGCCTACCTGTCTGCAGCGGTGCTGTTCGTCGCGATCACGATCCCACTCGCACGGTTCACCGACTGGCTCGTCGCCCGCGATCGCCGCCGACGCGTCGCCGGAGGCATGACGTGAGCGCACTCGCGGTCGAAGGGCTGACGAAGTCGTTCGGCAAGCATGTCGTGCTGCGCGGAATCGACCTTGAGGTGAACGAGCACGAGGTGGTGGCGCTGATCGGCGCGTCGGGCTCGGGCAAGTCGACGCTCCTCCGTTGCATCAACCTCCTCGAGGCAATCGACGAGGGCTGCGTCTTCCTCGCAGGCGACGAGATCACCCGTGCACGCGATGTGAACGCAGTGCGCCGCAGGATCGGGATCGTCTTCCAGTCGTTCAACCTCTTCCCGCACATGAATGTGATGCGCAACGTGACGCTCGGACCCCGCGACGTGCTCGGGCTGTCGAAGGTGCAGGCGGAAGCGCGCGCGACTGAACTCCTCGAACGGTTCGGCCTCGCCGACAAGCGGTCCGAGTTCCCCGACCGCCTCTCCGGAGGCCAGCAGCAGCGCGTCGCGATCGTGCGCGCGCTCGCGATGCGGCCGGAGTTGATGCTGTTCGACGAGGTGACGAGCGCGCTCGACCCCGAGCTCGTCGCCGAGGTGCTGCAGGTGATCGGCGAGCTCGCGCAAGGTGGCATGACGATGGTGCTCGCGACGCACGAGATGTCGTTCGCCCGCGACATCGCGAACCGCGTGTGCTTCCTCGACGAAGGTCGGATCCTCGAGATCGGCACGCCGGACGAGATCTTCACCAGCCCGAAGGAACCGCGGACGCAGCAGTTCCTCGAGCGGATCATCAAAGCGCGCCGCCTCTAGCCCGGACAGGGCGACCCGAGACCCGTCTCGTGGTCAGACCACTAGACGTGGCGACCGGAGACATGTCCAGTGGTCAGACCACTAGACATGTCCCGACTAGAGATGAACCATGAGGCTCTCGCCCGCGAGCTCGACGGAGCCGCCGAGGGCGCCGATGACCGAGACGGCGACCAGCGAGCCGAGATCGCGCACCTCCTCGCCGGCGACGATCGGCGCGGCAGCCTCGGTCACCGGTGAGAGCGCGAGCTCGCGGCCGTTCACGGTCCAGCGAACCTGCTCGGCCGGCCCGTGCCGAAGCGCGGCGACCGCCAGCGACCGGAGCGCCGACGCAACGCCGTCCGCGTCCGTCTCGATCGTCTCCCCCGCCCCCTCGACGACGACCCGCTCGTCGTCCGCATGCGCAAGCTCGAGCGTGTCGACCTCGCGCAGCCCGGGCTCCCAGCGCCCCGCCTGGATCCGCGCGACCGCGCCGAGGTCGTCCAGCAGCTCCGTCATCTGCTGCGACGCCTCCTCGATCATCCCGAGGTAGCGAGCGGTTCGCTCGTCCAGCTGCTCCATGCGCGTCAGTGTTCGCGCGAACCCGTAGATGGTCGCGAGCGGGGTACGCAGGTCGTGGCAGGCGAGCGAGACGATGCGGGGAAAGCGGGTGTCGTCCATCGGCGCGCTACGGTTGTACCCGATGGCGGGCACTCGGAACGACCTGACCCTCGACCTCCAGGCGTCCACCCCGGACGTCCAGCTCGGGCTCACCCGCGCCGGCGTCACCGGTGTCCAGAAGGCGATCCGCATCCGCCACGACGGCCACGAGAAGACCTTCGCGGCCGAGATCTCGTGCGCGGTCGACCTGGATCCCGCCCAGAAGGGCGTCCACATGTCGCGCTTCCCGGAGCTCTTCGGCGAGGCGATCGACGCCGTCGTGATCGGCGAGGCGTTCCTGGTCGAGACGCTTGCCCAGCACATCGCCGCGCACATCGTCGAGCGGCAGGGTGCGCTCCGCGCCGAGGTGCGAATCGAGGCGCAGTATCCGCTCGAGCGCCGCACGCCGATCACCGACCTCCCGACACAGGAGATCGCGAAGCTGATCGGGATCGCCGCCGCCTCGCCGCAGCGCGTTCGGCGGGTCGTCGGCGTCGAGGCGTGGGGGATCAACGCCTGCCCCTGCGCGCAGGGGCTGGTCCGCAACTCGGCGGCCGGCCGCCTGCTCGAAGCGGGCTTCGCCGACAACGACATCGAGCGCATCCTCGAGCTCGTCCCGCTCGCGACGCACAACCAACGCGGGAAGGGCACGCTGCTCGTCGGCACCGAGTCGCAGATCAACGCCGAGCATCTCGTCGAGATCGTCGAGCACTCGATGAGCTCACCCGTCTACGAGCTGCTGAAGCGTCCTGACGAGCTCTTCGTGGTCGAGCACGCGCACCTGCAGCCGCGGTTCGTCGAGGACTCGGTGCGGTTCGCGCTGAAAGCGGCGATCGACCGCTACCCGGATCTCGCGGACGGCGACTTCCTGTTCGCGCAGCAGCTCAACCTCGAGACGATCCACCGGCACGACGTGCTCGCGGAGCGGACGGGCACCGTCGGTGAGCTGCGCGCCGAGCTCGCCGGGCGCACCGCGGCGCAGCACACCGAGCTGCGCGACTGGCTCAGCGCTTCCTAACGCTTCCTGAAGACCGCTCGCGCGCTGATGTGGAAGTCCGTCTTCGGACGGCACGTCGCAACGTGCACCTTCGCGCAGTCGCCGGTCCATGACGCGAACTTCCATCCCTTCGCTGCGACCGCGTGCAGCGTGAGGCGAGAGCCGGCGGCGAACGTCTTGCCGCACCTCGGCGTGCAGGTCACGGAACCCTTGCCGATCCTGTCGAGCGCGACCGGTATGCGCGCCGGGCCGAAGGTCGCCGTGACGGATATCGGGCTTCCCAACCTGACGTCGCAATCGGCTCTGCCGGTGCAGCTGCCGGCCCAGCCGACGAACCGCTTGCCATGCGCGGCCTGGGCGAGCAGAGCCGTCGACGTCCCGCCGTCCCATTGCGTCGTGCACGACGCGCTGCACACGACGCCGGGCATGACGCTCGTGACGAAACCGGCGCCCGCGATCTTCACGGTGAGCGGGACGATCGGCGCCGCGAGCACATGGAGCCAGTCCGAGTCCTGGAGGTCGTTCCAGGCGCCCGAGTGCCCATAGTAGTCGTCGTGGTTGTAATCGAGGACAAGCTGCGAGAGCTGAACACCGGGCGTCGCCTCCGGATAGAGCACGTCCGTACTCGAGTCGCACGGATGGCCGGCGTCGGCGAACGCGCCGACCGGGTTGTTCGCCGCCGTGCAGGCGTTCGGCGCTCCGGCCGGCAGCGCACCCATTGCGTGTAGCAGCTCGTGGGCCTCGATCTCGTCCGACGGGACGTCGGGACACCCCTGGAGCCACACGATCGCGAACGACGGGCCGGACGAGAAGTCACCGGCGCCCGTGCCGCAGACGTCGGTTTCGACCGTCGGGCCGTCGTAGTAGACGATGTACTTCTTGAAGAGGTTGGCGAAGCCGCCGGTCTCGAGCTCGAGCACGATCGACGAGAAGGCGTTGTTCGCACCGGTGAACGCGGACGCAGGCTCGGCCAGCTTGACGAAGGAGAGGTCGGCGCACGATCCGGTGGGGAACGTCGCGTTGTCGATGCGCGGCGTGCGCGTCGGGTCCTGACCGACCCACCAGGTCGAGAGCGACGTGAGGTCATCGGCCAGCTTCCCGGCGCCGGTCGCGAACGTGTCCGGGCTGTCCGCGGGGATCGCCCAGATCGCGTGGATCTGTGCGCCGGTCGTCGCGTCGGGCCGGTCGGCCGCCGACTCGCCCGACCCGCACCAGCCGGCCGCGAACGCGCCCGGAGCACCCCACAACGCGGCGCTCAGGACCGCGAGGACGAGGAGCCTACGCACTCGCGGGCCGCCGCAGCCGGAAGCGATGCTCGGTGCCGGCGCGGAGGCGGCGCAAATTGCCGCGGTGCAGGTACAGGATCGCCAGCGCCGCGCCCGCACCGAACACGACGACCGGTGTGGGATAGCCGTAGACCGCGGCCATCACCGGCAGCGAGATCCCCGCGACGATCGACGCGACGGACGCGTAGCGGAAGAGTAGGAAGGTGACGAGCCACGCGAGCAGGCCGGTCAGCGCCACCCAGATCGCGACACCGAAGAAGACGCCGCCGCACGTCGCGACCATCTTCCCGCCCTTGGCAAACCGCAGGAAGAGCGGCCGCCAGTGGCCGAGCATCGCTGCCGCGCCGGCGCAGATACCGGCCCAGTGCGAGACGAACAGCATGCCGAGGAGTGCCGGGACGAAGCCCTTCATCATGTCGAGGAGCACGACCGGCACGCCGAGCCAGCGACCGTAGGTGCGCCAGACGTTGGTGGCGCCGATGTTGCCGGAGCCGACCTTACGGATGTCCTCGTGACGGATGAGCCGCACGAGCCAGTACCCCCACGGACAGGAGCCGAGGAGGTAACCCAGCACGACGACTGCCGCGAAGGTCATTCGCGGCTCAGGGTATCGCTACTTGCGGATCCCGTACTTCTGCACCCAGTCGTTGATGACGTCGTAGTCGAGGTTGTCGAAGAACTTGTCGATGTACGACGCGCGGTCGGTGCCGAAGTCGATGAAGTAGGCGTGCTCGTAGACGTCGAGGGCGACGAGTGCCGTCGCGTTCCAGACCGGAAAGGTGTTCTGGGCGTCGCCGATGTAATTGAAGAGCCGACCCTCGTCCCAGTCGTACGCCGTCCACGCCCAGCCGCGACCTGCAAGTCCGGTCGCCTTCAGGTCCGCCTTCCACCCGTCGACCGAGCCGAAGTCGCGTTTCACGAGGTCGCTGAAGACGCCTGCAGGCTCGCCGCCGACGCCGCCGAGATGCTCGAAGTAGATCTCGTGGTTCTTGATCCCGCCGATCGCGAAGCTCAGGTCGACCTTCAGCGCTCGGAGGTCGGAGTAGATCTGGTGCGCACTCGAGAGATCGACGCCGTCGAGCTTCCCGAGGATCTCGTTCCGCTTGTTGACGTAACCCTGGTAGAGCTTGTAGTGCGCCTCGATCGTCTCCCGCGAGATGCCGTCGAGCTCCAAGAGCGCCGGCTTCAGCTCGCGTGCGGTGATCTGTTCGTAGGTGGTGGCCATCGGTCTCCTCGTTCCAGATTCCCGGGTGCGGCGCGGAGCATATCCTCCATCGAGGTCCAACCAGAGGAGGAACTCCGTGCCCTATGAGCTTCCGGAGCTGCCGTACGCATACGACGCACTCGAGCCGACCATCGACGAGCAGACGATGCGGATCCACCACGACAAGCACCACCAGGCCTACGTCGACAACCTCAACAAGGCGTTGGAGGGGACGGAGTGGGACGGCCGCCCGCTCGAGGAAGTGCTGGCGAATCTGTCGTCGCTCCCCGAGGACAAGCAGGCGCCCGTCCGTAACAACGGCGGCGGCCACGCGAACCACTCGCTGTTCTGGCAGATCATGAAGCCGGGCGGCGGGGGCGATCCGTCGGGTGCGCTCGGCCAGGCGATCACCGAGACGTTCGGCGATGCGGATCAGCTGAAGGCGGCGATCAACGACGGCGGCGTGAAGCGGTTCGGCTCGGGCTGGTCGTGGCTCGTCTGGGACGGAACCGGGCTCGCCGTCTACTCGACCGCGAACCAGGACAGCCCGGTCATGCAGAGCGACGTACCGCTGCTCGGCATCGACGTCTGGGAGCACGCCTATTACCTGCGCTACCAGAACCGTCGCCCCGACTACCTGGGTGCGTGGTGGGACGTCGTCAACTGGGACGAGGTCGGTCGCCGCTACGAGGAAGCGCGCCGCTAGGTCTGACGCCAGTGCAGGACGGGCGAGATCCCGCCGAGCAGCCCGGCGCCGGCCGAGTTCACCGACATCGCGAGCCGCAGCTGGTTGAGCCCCTTCGGGAGCTTGACCTCGACGCGCGCCCCCGAGCGGGCGTTCAACTGCACCTTGGTCAGCGTGACCCATTGCCCCGTCGCGGCGTTCAGCCGCTGGAACTGGACGTCGCGCCCGGCGAGGCCGTGCCCGCCGTAGGCGTGGATGATCCACGCGCCGTTTCGGCCGAGCGAGAGACGCGGCTGGACCTGCACCGTGGTCGGCGTCGCGAACGCGCCCTTCCACGTCGCCTGGTAGGTGGTGAGGATCCCAGGAGCGACGTCGAACGAGAACGCGCCGCCGGTCGTCGTCAGGACGACCGCGCGCTGGATTGCGTTCGGCATCGGATACGGCTGGTAGAAGATCGAGACCTGCTCACCGGCCGCGTGGTTCGAGACGATGCCAGTGAGCGTGAGCTTGTCGCCGGCGACGACGTACTTCGCCGAGGCGGCGAGCGTCAGCGTCGGCGGAGCACCCTTCACAACGATCGTGCCGCGGATCTTCGGGTGCAGCTCGTCCTTGTACGTGTACGTGCCGGCGGCCCGGAACGTGAAGGAGAACGCGTGGTTCGGCCTCAGGATCGCCGAGACGAACGCGCCGTTGTCGGCATAGATCTGGTGATTGTCGTTGTCCTTGTTCACCCACTTGATCGTGTCGCCGGCGGTGATCGTCACCGACTTCGGCGAGAACGAGGAGCCGTAGACCCGGACGGTCTTCGTCGTGGCTGCGTTTGCCGGCGCGACAGCAACCAGGACGGCCGCGGAGAGCACGAAGGATGCGATGAGCGTGCGCATGCTCGTGTTATGACGCACGACGCGCGTTCCGTCACCGGGACCGCGCTCTGTTTTACTGGCGCCGAGCATGGTTTTACAGATGGACAACAAGCGGGCGCTCGTCGCGGGCGGCACGGGCCGGGTAGGCCGCGCGATCGCCGCACGGCTCGAGGCCGAGGGCTGGCAGGTGGTCGCCGCGGGCCGAGCGGACGGAGACCTGGCGACAGTCGCCGGCACACGTCAGCTCGTCGCGTCCGCGGTCGACCGCCTCGGGGGGCTCGACCTCGTCGTCCACTCGGCCTCGGACGGCTTCACGCCCAAGCCGATCGACGAGGTGACGGAGGCCGACTGGGATGCCGCCGCCGGCGTGACCGCCAAGGGGACGTTCTTCCTCGCCCAGGCGGCCGCGCCCCACCTGCGGGAGAGCCGCGGCGTCCTGATCCTCGTCGAGGACGTCGCCGCCTACCAGCCATGGGTCTCGTTCGCGCCGCACTGCGCGGCGAAAGCGGCCCAGTCGATGCTGACGCGCTTGCTGGCCAAGGCGCTCGCGCCCGAGGTGCGGGTGTGCGGCGTCGCACCGGGGCCCGTGGCCGTGGAGGAAGGCCAGGAGGAGCGGCGCGCCGCCGAGACCCTGCTCCGCCGGATCGGCTCTCCGGAGGACGTCGCCGGAGCCGTTTCGTACCTGGCGGGAGCCGGTTTCGTCACCGGCACCACCCTGGTCGTCGACGGCGGCCGCCTTTTGCAATCCGGGAGGCAGTCTCTTTCGTAGATCATTACCGTGGCGATGGCGCTGTCACTGCCTAGGATGCTCCCCGTGACGACCACGGACGGGGAGCTGATCCAGCGCGCGGCGGGCGGGGATCGCTCGGCGTTCGAGCTCCTGTACCAGCGGTATGCACGTCCCGTGTTCGGCCTTGCCCTGCGCCGACTCGGCGACCGCGGCCGCGCCGAGGACGCGGTGCAGGAGACGTTCGCCTCGATCTGGCGCTCTGCCGGCACGTACCGGCCCGACCGTGGGCCGGGGGCACCGTGGCTCTACGCCGTCGCCCGTAATGCGATCGTCGACCGGGCGCGTAATCGCACCGAGATCCCGGCCGACATCCCCGACGAGCCCGCCCGCGAAGCCGGGCCGGCCGAGCTCGCCGAGCAAGGATGGGTGTCGTGGCGCGTGCACCGCGCGCTCGAAGAGCTGAATGAACGCGAGCGCGAGGTGATCTCGCTGGCGTACTGGAGCGGGCTCTCGCAGAGCGAGGTCGCGGAGTTCCTCGACATCCCGCTCGGCACGGTCAAGACACGGACGCGGGCGGCGCTGGCGCGGCTCGCGGAGATCCTGGGAGACGATTTCGAATGAGCTTCGACGACATCGTCGGTACTGAAGGCCTGTCCGGCGCGGAGGAGGCGAAGCTCCGCCGCGTGCACGAGCTGCTGGTCGCGGCTGGCCCTCCCCCGGAGCTGTCGTCGGATCTGTCGCTGCCGCCCGTGCCGAACGAGGAGGCCGACCCACCGGAGGTCGCCTACCTGTTCCGGCGTCGCCGCGGCCGCGTGCTCGTGCTCGCACTCGCCGCAGCCCTCGCGGCGTTCGTGGGCGGCTATGCCTTCGGACATTCGAAGGGCAAGCCGTCCGCGTTCACCTCGGTCCGCACGGTGACGATGCATGGCCCGTCGAGCGCCGGGTCGCACGGCGTGATCAACATCGCCGAGAAGGACTCGGTGGGTAACTGGCCGATGCAAGTCGACGTGACCGGGCTTCCGCAGCAGGCGAGCCGCGGCTCCTACTACGAGCTCTGGCTCACCCGCAACGGCAAGGCTGTCGCACCGTGCGGCTCGTTCCGGGTCAACGCGAAGACGACCCGCGTCCGGCTGTCCGTGTCGTACCCGCTGAAGAGCTTCGACGGCTGGGTCGTGACCGCGCAGACGAGCCCGCACGACGGGCTCGGACCGGTCGTCCTGACGACCTAGCGGAAGAGCTGTGGCTCGGGGGACGTTGAGGCCTCGTATGAGGCGGCTGCACTACGCGTGGGTCGTCGCGGCCGTCGGCTTCGTGACGCTGATCACGGCGGCCGGCTTCCGGTCGACGCCGGGCGTGCTGATCGTCCCGCTGCAGGACGAGTTCGGCTGGAGCCGGGCCACGATCGGGTTCGCGATCTCGGTCAACCTGATCTTCTATGGGCTCGGCGGGCCGTTCGCTGCGGGCTTCGTCGACCGCTTCGGGATGCGGCGCGTGACGATCGTCGCTCTGCTCGGCGTAAGCGCCGGCTCGAGCCTGACGGTGTTCATGCACTCGGCGTGGCAGCTCGACATCCTCTGGGGGATCGTCAATGGGCTCGCGACCGGCGCAGTCGCGGTGCCGCTCGCCGCGATGATCGCGAACCGCTGGTTCGTGGAGCGGCGCGGTCTCATCACCGGGGTGTTGACCGCGTCGACCGCGACCGGCAACCTTATCTTCCTTCCGGCGCTGGCCGCGATCACCGACGCGTGGGGCTGGCGCTACACCGCGGTGACCGTGAGCGCGGTCGCGTTCGTCGTCGTACTGCCGCTCGCGGCGCTGTTCCTCCGCGACCGGCCTGTCGATCTCGGGGTCGCGCCGTTCGGCGGCGCGGAGATCGAGCCGGCTCCCGCGTCCGTCCGCAACCCATTCGCCGCCGCGACGTCGGGCTTGCTGCTCGCGCGGCACAGCCGCGACTTCTGGTTGCTCGCCGGGAGCTTCTTCATCTGCGGCCTGTCGACGAACGGCCTGATCGGCACGCACCTGATCCCCGCCGCGATGGATCACGGATACGGCGAGGTCGCGGCCGCGGGGCTACTCGCAACGATCGGCGTCTTCGACATCATCGGGACCACGTGCTCGGGCTGGCTGACCGATCGCTACGACCCGCGCGTGCTGCTCTTTTGGTACTACGGCCTGCGAGGCGTGTCGCTGCTCGCGCTGCCGTACGCGTTCAACTCGCCGCACTTCGGGTTGATCCTCTTCATCGTCTTCTACGGCCTGGACTGGATCGCGACCGTGCCTCCCACGGTGGCGTTGACGGCGGAGATCTTCGGCCGTGAGCGCGTCGGCGTGATCTTCGGCTGGATCTTCTGCTCCCACATGTTCGGCGCCGCCGCCGCTGCGTGGGCCGCCGGCGCGGTGCGCACGTGGTTCGGCGGCTACGGCTGGGCGTTCGGAACGGCCGGCCTGCTGTGCCTGTTCGCGTCCGGCCTCGTGCTGCAGATCGACCGTGCATCGCGGCCGCTCGTCCTTCAGCCCGCCTAGGCGTCGAGCCGGCTGTCCTCGAGGTCGATGTCGCGCTGCACGCGCTGCGCGACCTCCTGCGTGATCACACCCTGGTTGCGGAGGGTGGTGACTGCCACACGCTCCGCGTCGAGAAGCTCCCGGCGTAGCCGCTGATAGAGAGCCGAGCGCTCTTCCACCCCATCCCCGTCCTCGCCGGTCAGCCGGGCCGAGAACCGGTTCGTCCGGAACCGATACTGGCCCCGCGCGCGCTGGAGCGAGTCCTCGTTCGCCCATCCCTCTTCGGCGATCTCCTCGATGCGCGCAAGCGCCGCCTCTGCGGCCCTGATGCGAGCCTTCGCGTCCTCGCGGTCGGCGCCGCCGTCGTCCTCTATCCCGATCAGCCGCACGATCGCGGGAAACGTGACGATCGGGCCGATCAGCGAGACCAGGATGACGACAAACGTGACGAACACGATCAGGTCGCGCTGAGGGAACGCGGTCGGCAACGCTAGTGCCGCGGCGAGCGAGACCGCGCCACGCACTCCCGCCCAGGCGATCACGGCCGGCGCTTGCCACGGCGGATACGGATCGCGCTCGCGGACGCTGCGGAAGAGGAACCGCGGCACGTAGGTGAAGATCGGCACCCACACGATCCGGATCAGGATCACCGCAAAGACGACCGCGAGCGCTTCGAAAATGAGAGTCGATGTGATCGCCAGCCGAGCAGCGATCGCATGCAACTGCAGGCCGACAAGCGCGAAGAGGAGCGCGTTGACGAGGAACACGAGGATCTCCCAGAACGCATCCCCCGACAGACGCGTCTGCACCGTCGTGAGCTCGGGCGTGTACCAGCCCATGTAGACGCCAATCGTCACCGCGGCGAGCACACCGGAGACGCCGATCGCCGACGCGGGGAGATACGCGAGGTATCCGGAGAGGAGCGCGATCGCCACCTCGGTGGGCGCGTCGTCGACGCGCTTCCTCACCTGACGCACGAGATACGCGACACCGAGCCCGACGGCGATCCCGCCGACGATGTTGAGCACGAGGTGCCACGAAGCGTTCCAGACCGAGAACGTCCCGGCGACAGCGGCGGCGACCGCCGTCTTGTAGATGACGAGCGCGAGACCGTCGTTGATCAGACTCTCGCCTTCGAGAATCGAGACGACGCGCCGGGGGAGATTGAGCCGCCGTGCGACCTCGGTCGCGGCCAGCGCGTCGGTCGGCGAGACGATCGCGCCGAGCGTGAACGCACCGGCCCAGCTGAGCCGGCCGATCGCGGCGTGCGCGACGACCGCGACGCCGATCGTCGTCGCGATGACGAGCCCGAACGCCAGCAGCGAGATCGGCCGCAGGTTGTGGCGCAGGTCGCGTAACCCGGTGAAGAACGCCGCCGAGTAGAGGAGCGGCGGCAGAATCGCGACGAGCACGAGGTCCGGCGGTAGCTCGACTCGCGGGAGTCCCGGCACGAAGCCGAGGATCAGCCCGCCGCAGACGAGCAGCACGGGCACCGGCAGCCGCCGCATCGCCGCAGCGACGAGCAGCGCGCCGAGCGCGAGCAGGAGATAGAAGAGGGCGAGCTCGTCGTGGGCGGTGAAGTGCACGGGCCACGGACGATAAAGACATGAACTGAAGCCAGAGCGAGACGAACCTGGTTGCCCGGCGAAGCCGGGAACCAGGTTCATGTCTTACTCCTTAAGCAGCGTCTGCGAGGTCTTCGTTCTGCGCGAGCTTGCGCAGTGCCTCGGTCTCGATCTGACGCACGCGCTCGCGGGTCAGGCCGAGCTGCTTGCCGATCGCCTCGAGCGACGCCGGGCCTTCGCCCACGAGACCGAACCGAAGCTCGATCACGTCGCGCTCGCGATCCGGCAGCATCGCGACCGCCTGGCGGACAGCCAGGTCGCGGAGCGAGGCCGAAGCCTCCTCCTCGGTCGACGGGCCGGTGCCGGCGATCAGGTCGCCGAACGACGCGTCGCCGTCGTCGCCGACGGGCATGTCGGTGGACGCGACCGCGCGGGCGGCTGCGAGCACCTCGTGCACGTGGTTGAGCGGCAGCTTCGAGTGCGTCGAGATCTCCTCGGGCGTCGGGTCGCGCTCGAGCGTCGCCACGAGCTCGCGGCGGGCACGTGCGACCTTCTGCTCACGCTCGACGACGTGAACCGGGATGCGGATCGTGCGCGCCTTGTTGGCGACGCCACGCTGCACCGCCTGCCGGATCCACCACGTCGCGTACGTGGAGAACTTGAAGCCCTTGCGCCAGTCGAACTTCTCCGCTGCGCGGATCAGGCCGAGGACACCCTCCTGCACCAGGTCGCCGAGCGTGATGCCCTGCGTCTGGTAGCGCTTCGCGATCGAGACGACGAGGCGGAGGTTGCAGTTGATCATGCGCTCCTTCGCCTGCAGGTCGCCCTTCTCGATGCGCTTCGCCAGCTCGACCTCTTCCGCGGCGGTGAGCAGCGGGTAGCGGCCGGCCTCGTTGAGGAACATCTGGAACGAATCGGTTGTGTAGAGGCTGGTGCCGATCGAGAGATCGAGTGCGGGCTCGTCCTCGTCCTCGGGCTCCGGCGCGATGTCGTGCGCGGTCAGCTCGAGGTTGAGTGCCTCTGCCTCGGTCTCGTCGAGATCGTGGGTGATGACGGCGTCCGCCACGTCGGCAGGGGTGAGCGCCCCGTGCTCGCCGCGCAGGTGGACGAGGGCGTCGAGCGCCTCCGCAACAGCCGTGGTCATGCTGATCTCAGTCAACGAACTCCTTCTTCATTCGGTGGAGACGGGCGCGCGGTTTCGGCGCGTCTGCCGTCACCTCTTTCAACGACGGGAACGGATGTCCCATTCCCATCCTCCCATTGGGCACACCAGAACTTAGTGACAAACTGTTACAAAGATGTTAGGGCGTGTGAGAAGGGCCGATTAAGGCGCCATGCGGTCGTTTGCGACGAATGCCGCATGCGTGACGGGCATCTGCTGGCCGAAGAAGACCTCGACCGCCTCCGCGTAGCGCCGGATCTCGAGCTGGGCGAACTCGGCGTTCCGCAGGGAGACGAAGTTCATCAGGGCCCGGGCGTTGACCGTCCAGTAGAACTGGGTGTAGGCGCCGACCGGGATGACCGAGCGGGCGAGCTCGCGGGCGACGCCCTTCTCGACGAGCCGCGCGTAGGCCGCGTACGCCCCGCGGTAGACGGCCTCGAGCTCTTCGCGGGTCTCTTCGGCGAGCTCGGCGCTGACCGGCTCGAAGCTGTAGGCGCCGGGCTTCCCGACCTGGGTGCGCACATCGTCGGCGTCGGGGACGTAGAAGTCGTCGGTCGCCTTCGCGTAGCGCATGCTGAACTCGTTGAAACTCCCTATGCGATGGCGAAACCATTCGCGCGCCACGAAGATCGGGCAGCGGATGTGGAAGCGGAAGGCGTTGTGCTCGAAGGGCGAGCCGTGCCGGTCGCGCATCAGGAAACGGATGAGTCCCGCGTCGGAGTCGTCCATCTCGGTCTTGCGCCGCGCGAACGACACACGCGCCCCGTTGACGACGGAGAGGTCGTCGGCCATCGCCCCGTCGAGGCGCACGAAACCGTGGTCGAGAACCTCAATGGTGTTGTCGGGAACGACCTCGGTCACGGTCACGGCCGGGGGACCCTACCCCGGCACGCGGACGGTACCCCGATTCGCGGGGACAGTCCCCGGGACGGGTCACGATCCGACACGTCTTGGGGACAGTCCCCGGGACACGTACCGTTTCGCCATGGCGATCAAGGTCGGAACGTCCGGCTGGTCGTACCCATCGTGGCGGCCCGGGTTCTACCCGGACGGACTTCAGCCGACGGAGTTCCTCTTCTTCTACGCCGAGCGGTTCGACACGGTCGAGCTCAACTCGACCGGCTACCGGCTGCCGTCCGCCGATCAGTTTCGCCGCTGGGCCGACGCTGTCCCGGACGGCTTCGAGTTCTCGGTCAAGTTCTCGCTGACGCGGCTCGACCGTGTGACCACCTTCCTCGAGCGCGTGCTCGCGCTCGGCGACCGGCTCGGGCCGGTGCGCGTCGTCTACGAAGGACCGCGCGACGACGGGACGCTCTCCTTCGTGCTCGGCTCGGTCCCGGAGGACGTCCGGCTCGCCTGGGACTTCCGCGACGAGACGTGGGGCGACGTGGCCGGCATCGTCCAGGTGAACGATCCTGACGCCGAGCCGTTCCGTTACCTCCGGCTCCGGGATCCGCCCTACACCGACGACGACCTACGCGCGGTCGCGGCGACGATCCGCGGCCCGGCGTACGTCTACGTCCGCCACGAAGACGAACCGACCGCGCCGGAAACTGTTCAACGGCTGACGCAGTTCCTATAGTTCGCACACCGATGTGGATCGTCCGCGAGCTCCTGCGTTTTGTCAGCCGCATCGCGATCGCGCTCCTGATCGCAATCGTGATCGCCGAAGCGCGCGCACTGATCAGCGGCGGCGACACGGCCCGGACGTTTCGGGTCATCTGCCTTCTCCTCGGCGGGCTTTACCTGCTGCTCGCAGCCGGTCCCAGCGCCTCGCTCGGCGGTCGCCGGATGAGTGACCGGAGCTGGTGGATCACGCAGTCGCTCGGCTATGGGAAGCTCGCGATGGCTCCAGGTCCGAAGATGACCGCGACCGCGGTCTTCATCGGCAGCGGAGTTGTGCTGCTCGTGCTCGGTGCGGTGCTCTAATAGCCCGCCGCCACGTGCGCACTCTCGAGGTGCACACCCGAGGCGAGGATCTCCTGCACCTGCGCGACGGCGAAGCGGATCTCGTCGTCCGACGTGAAGAAGTGCGGGCCGAAGCGGATGCCGGCGTCCGGCCGCGTGTCACAGATGATGTTGCGCCGCGCGAGCTCCGCGTGGACCGCCTGGAAGTCCGGAACGTGAAACACGACCGAGCCGCCGCGCACGTCCGGGTCGCGCGGTGAGGTGAGCTCGAAGCCTGCTTCGTCGACGAGCTGGACGAGCAGCGCAGTCTGCCGCATCGAGTTCTCCCGGATCCGGTCGACGCCGATCTCCGCGATGATCTCGTACCCGGCACTCGCGGCGTAGTTCGCGGCGACGATTGGCGTCCCGGTCAGGAAGCGGGCCGCGCCCGGCGCGGGAACCATCTCT
>DASXOW010000098.1:0-9954 GCA_036493955.1 Gaiellaceae bacterium | reverse complement strand
CCTTCGCGCTCGCGTACGCCTGGATCCCCGTCAGGCTGACGCTCCGCCCGGCGCCCGACGAGATGTTGACGATCCGCCCGTGGCCGCGCTCCTTCATCCCCGGCGCCACCGCGCGCGTGCAGACGAACGTGCTCGTGAGATTCGCGTCGACCACCGCGCGCCAGTCCTCGTCCGTGACCTCCTCGAGCGGCCGGCCGACCTGGCCGACAACGCCTCCCGCGTTGTTGACGAGGATGTCGACCCGGCCTATCTCATCGACCAGGCTCGCGACCCGATCCGCATCGCTCACGTCGACGGTGTCGCGGTCGTGCCCGTGGACGACTGCACCGTTCGCCTCGAGCGCGGCGGCGATGCCCGCTCCGATCCCGTGCGCGGTGCCCGTGACCAGCGCGACGCGGCCGCTCAGATCAGGCATCCCAGCCATCCTCGATCAGCGCCCGCACCTCCGCGACGCCGGCCGCCCAGACGCGCAACACATCGTCGTCCGGCCGCGCGTACGTACCACCGAGGGAGCCGTCGCCCAGCAGCTCGCGCACATCACGCGGATCGAGCTCGCGCATCTTGGAGATGTCCGCCATCGGCTTCTTCCCGCTCGGCACGTCGACGCCGTCCAGTCGCGTCCATGGGAAGTTCTCGAACCAGGATGCGTGGCTCGCATCAGAGTCGATCTCGTCGACGACCGTGCGCACGCGCTCCCCGGCCCACCAGTTGTGCCACTGCACCGACGCGCCGTCGTGCCTCTCCGCCCACGTCTCGACGGCGGAGCGACCGCCGTCGTTGCCGCCGTGCCCGTTCACGAACAGGAAGCGCCTGAACCCTTGTCCGGCGAACGAGTCGAGCAGGTCGACGAGCAACGCACAGTACGTCTCGACGCGCAGCGTGGGGCTGCCCGGATAGGCGGCGAAGTACGGCGTCAGCCCGTACGGCAGCGACGGCAAAACGAGGACGCCGAGCGGGTCGGCGGCCTCGAGCGAGACGCGCTCGGACAGGATCCGGTCGACTCCCAGCGACAGGTACCCATGTTGTTCGATCGAGCCGAGCGGGATCACCAGCCGGTCCTCGTGTTGCAGGTACTGCTCGACCTGCATCCAGTTGCGGTCCTCGATGTTCACGGCGCGACCTCCTCGTATGCCTGCGCGACGGACAGGAGCACGGCATCGTTTCCGTTAGCGGCGGCGAGCTGCAGCCCGGCCGGCAACGAACCGTCGGCCATGCCGCACGGCAGTGAGATCGCGGGCACGCCGGCGACGTTGTACGGGCCGGTGAAGCGCCCCTCCACGTCGCCCTCGGGCGTGCCGAACGGCGGGTCCTCGGGCGGCGCCGGATACGCGACCGTCGGCCCGGCCAGCACCGGCACCTCCGCGAAGACGCGCGCGAACGCTGCCGTGATCCGCTCCTTGTCGGCGAGCGCCGCCCGGTAGTCGTCCACGGAGATCTTCGCCCCGAGTTCGAGCAGCTTCCGTGTGCCGTCTCCGTAACCGTCTGCCTCCCGCTCGTACCGCTCGCGGTGAATGTCCCACGCTTCGTGCAAGACGATCGTGCCGAGCGTCTCGTCGACGAGATCGAGCTCCGCGAAGTCGATGTCGACGATCTCGAACCCCGCCGACGCGAGCGCCTCGATCGCCTCGCGTGTCCGGTCGCGGACGCCGGGTGTCAGATCCGGATCGTCGAGCTGGCGACGGAGTGCTCCGATTCGCGCCGGTGGCGTGGCGGTCAGTGAGACGCCCGCGAGCACCTCGAGCAGGCGCCGCGTCTGATCGACCGTGCGCGTGAGCGTGCCGACGTGATCGAGGCTCCCTGAGAGCGGAAACACACCGTCGGTCGGGACGAGCCCGTACGTCGGCTTCAGCCCGACGATGCCGCAGTAGGCGGCGGGGATCCGGATCGATCCACCCGTGTCCGTTCCGAGCGCGTAGTCCGTGACACCGGCTGCGACGAGTGCGGCCGAGCCGGAGCTCGAACCGCCGGACGTCCGCGTCGGATCGCGCGGGTTGTACGTCATCCCGTACGCGGGGTTGACGCTACCGGCCGCGTACTCGAGCAGGTTGGTCTTGCACAGCAGGTCGGCGGCCGCATCGCGGAGACGGCTGACGACGGCCGCGTCGCGCGTCGCAGGCGGCGGCACCGCCACGGTCGATGCGTTGGTCGTGACAACGCCTGCGACATCCATGTTGTCCTTGACCGCGACAGCCGCGCCGAGGAGCGGCCCGGTCGCCGCGCGACCGCCGGGCAGCAACTCGGTGATCACCGCGTTCAGCTCTGGCGCGCGCTCGTACAGCCGCTGATAGGCGGCGAGTAACTCGAGGTTCGCTACCTCGCATGTCCGCCGGCCGTCCTCGATCTCGGTGATCAGCTCGAGCGTTCGCCGGAGCAACGGCCCGTCGATGTCGGTGAGCATCGACTTCTCGGTCGGCCGTTTCCGCACCATCAGGTCGCGGTAGATGCCGGAGTGCGTCTTCGCGGAGCGGCGGTTGAACTCGACGAGCCGCTCGACCGAGCCGTCGAGGTCGTCGGCGTCGAAGCCGTCGAACGACTCGACCGGCACGGGCGCGGCGGCGAGCACCTCGCGCGCAAGCTGCACGAAGACGCCGCGGTAGCGCGGCTCGGCGAGCGCGTCGACGATCGAGAGGTCGGAGACCGCCGTCGCGAACAGCATCGCGCCGTAGGCCTCCTTTGCCCAGAGGAAGCCCAGGATGTTGCCTGTCTCTTTGGCATCCGGCAAGTCGCGCAGCAGCTGCGTGAGCCGTTCGCTGCGGCTGCCGTCCAGCTCGCCGACGTAGAGCGCGCCGCGGCCGCCCACGAAGATGCGGCCCGGCTCGAGGTAGTCGGCGCCGAAGTTCACGAACGCACCGACGGTCCGCTCGGCGCCGATCTGCGCGGCGATCTGCGGCTCGTTGATCCCGTTCTGCAGGGAGACGACGAATCCGTTGGGCGCGAGTCGCGGCGTCAGCGCTGCGAGCGCGGCGTCGGTGTGCTGTGACTTGACGGCGAGCAGCACGGCATGCAGTTCGTCCGGGAGCTGTTCGGGAGCGACTGCTTGCGCGTCGACCGTGAACGCCTCGACGGGCCCTTCGATCGCGAGCCCGTTCGCGTTGATTGCGCCGACGTGCTCGGCGTCGGCGTCGCAGAAGAGCACCGAATGGCCGGCGCGTGCGAGGCGCGCACCGACGGTGCCGCCGATCGCTCCTGCGCCGACGACGACGTACTCCGTCACGCGACGTGCTCGAACGTGGCGACGATCTCGTGCAGCGCGCGCTCGAGGATCAACCGGTCGGCGCGCTCCGCCGCCGCCCCGTCGCCGGCTCGGACGGCGTCGTGCAGGGTGGTGTGCTGCATGATCGAGACCTCGGCGTAGTGAGGGATGCGAGCGAAGATGCTCCAGTAGCGAACGGCTTTCTTCCAGGTCAGCTCGACGAGCTCGCGCAGGGTGTCGTTGGGGCAGTGCAGCGCGAGCGTCCGGAAGTACTGCACGTTGAGGCTCAGGAACAGCCGCGGGCTCGTCGACGCACTCTCCATCCGGCGGCGTACGTCTTCGAGCTCGTCGATGTCGCCGTCCGTCAATGCGACGACGGCCAGGCGCATGCAGACCGGCTCGAGCAGCATCCGGCACTCGTAGAGCTCCTCGACGTCGGCTATCCCGATGTGCGCGACGTGCGCGCCGTAGCGCGGGGCGATGTCGACGAGGCCCTCGCCCTCGAGGATCCGGAGCGCCTCGCGCACGGGTGAGCGGCTGACCCCGGCGCGTCGTGCCACGTCGAGCTCGGTCAGCCGTGCTCCGGGTGCCTCCTCGCCCATGATGATCCGTTCGGCCAGCCAGTCGGCGACGGTGCGCGAGAGCAGCTTGTGCTCGGCGGGGTGGGGCGGTTCTTCGTCGAGGACCAGGGTTGGGGCTTGTTTGGTCATGCGTCAGGTGTGCTGTGTGTTGTATACAGAACGTTCCGCGTTCCCCGTTCGAAGGAGTGACCGTGAAGGCACGCAGCCCTCTTTTGTTGTTCGTGCTCGCCCTGCTGGCCGCCGCCGTCGGTGCGGCAGCCGCCCTGGCCGGCCACACCTCGCACAGCGCGAAGGCCGCGACACCGAAGCGCGGCGGCTCGATCACGATCGCGCGCATCGAAGACTCGCAGTCGTTCGACAAGACGAACGTGTTCCAGAACGAGTCGATCTGGCCCGTGGAACAGATCAATGAACCGCTCTACACCGTCACGTCCGACGGCAGGGGCGTGAAGCCGTGGCTCGCCACAAGCTACACGCAGTCGAACGGCGGCAAGACATACACGTTCAAGCTCCGGCCGGGCGTCAAGTTCTCGAACGGCAAGACGATGACGTCGGCCGACGTCAAGTTCTCGATCGACGACGCGCGGGCGCAGTTGAAGGGCTGGGGGTACCTCGACGCGGCGATCAAGAACATCACGGCGCCCAACCCGAGCACCGTCGTCTTCCATCTCAAGTACCAGTGGGCGCCGTTCCTGGCCGACATCGCGCTGTTCGCGAACGGGATCATTCCGAACCATTTCGCCGGCCAGACGCGCACCGCGTTCTACAAGCACCCGATCGGCACTGGGCCGTTCATGTGGGACAAGCAGGTGGTCGGCCAGTCGGTCACCTTCAAGCGCAACCCGTTCTACTGGCAGAAGGGCAAGCCGTACCTCGACTCGGTCACCTGGACGTTCGTGACCGACGAGAACACGCGCGAGCTACAGCTACGCGGCGGTCAGATCCAGGTGGACGAGTTCCCGCCGTTCAACTCGATCACGAAGCTGCAGAACACGTCCGGCGTGACGATGTCGCTGTTCCCGTCGACGCGTACCGACTACCTCGACATGAACGAGAAGTACCCGCCGCTCGCCGACGTGCACGTGCGTCGCGCGATCTCCTATGCGATCGACCGGAAGGCGATCGTCAAGTCGGTGCTGTTCGGCCACGGCACGCCCGCCAACTCGTTCCTGCCGCCGCAGGTGCCGTTCTACAGCAAATCGAGTGGCGGCCTGCAGTTCAACATGGCGCAGGCGAAGGCCGAGATGGCGAAGTCGAAGTACCCGAAGGGCTTCAAGGTTTCGGTGCTCGTCGGCGCGGGCGCGCAGGTCGAGGCCGCGATGGGGCAGATCCTCCAGAACCAGCTCAAGCAGCTCGGAATCAGCGTCACGTTCAAGCAGCAAGACACGTCGACCGAGTTTCAGAACATCCAGAAGCAGAACTACCAGCTCGGCTTCAGCTATTGGACGATGGACATCGCCGACCCCGACGAGCTCGTGGCGTTCGCGATCGACCCGAAGGGCGGCGGCGCCCACTCGTTCTACACCGACTACAACAACCCGACGGTGATCAACCTCTCGCACCAAGCAGAGCGCGAGACGAACATCCCGAAGCGCGCCAAGCTCTACACGAAGCTCCAGCAGATCGCCGCGCATGACGCGTTCCTCGGGTTCCTGTACTACTCGCCGTTCCGGTATGCGTACTCGAGCAAGCTCCACGGGTTCTTCGTCTATCCGCTCGGCAATTACCACCTGGAGGACGCCTGGCTCGGGTAGGGCTCTGAGGCTGGGGGCTGGGAGGTGACGCTCGGCGGCTACGTCGTGCGTCGCCTTCTGCATCTGGTGCCGATCACGCTCGGCGTGACGGTCCTCGTCTTCTTCCTGATCCACCTCGTGCCGGGTGACCCGGCGGCCACGATCCTCGGCAACCAGGCGACGCCGGCCCGCGTCGCCCTGCTCCACCACGAGTGGGGCCTCGACCGGCCGATCTACGTCCAGTACTGGAAGTTCATGGGCCGCGTCGTGCACGGCAACCTCGGCGACTCGCTCTTCTACAGCGTCTCCGCCGGCCACCTCGTGCTGCAGCGGCTGCCGGTCACGCTCTGGCTGATCGGCCTCGGGGCGCTGCTCTCGGTGGCGATCGCGGTCCCGCTGGCGGCGCTGGCGGCGACCAAGCGCGACCGCCTCCCCGACCACCTGGTGCGGGCGGTGCCCTTGCTCGGCCTCGGCTTCCCGCCCTTCTGGGTGGGGATCGTCCTGCTGCTCGTGTTCGGGCTGAACCTCGGCCGCGCGTTCCCGGTCGGCGGCTACGGCAGCGGGTTCGTCGGCCACCTGCATTCGATGTTCCTACCTGCGCTGACGGTCGCGTTCGGAATCGCGCCGATCCTGATCCGCAGCCTCCGCGCGAGCCTGCTCGAGGTGCTCGAGTCGGACTACGTGACGACGGCCCGCTCGAAAGGCCTGCCGGAGTCGCGCGTGCTCGTGCGTCACGCACTCCGTAACGCAATCGTCTCGACCGTCTCTGTGCTCGGCGTCAACATCGGCTACCTCGTCGGCGGCACGCTCGTGATCGAGCAGGTCTACGCGCTGCCGGGGATCGGCCAGCTGATGATCAACTCGATCTTCCAGCGCGACTTCCCGGTCGTCCAGGCCGTGACGCTCGTCTTCTCGATCATGGTTGTGCTCGTCTACCTGCTCTCCGACGTCGTGCATGCACTCCTCGACCCGCGCGTGAGGTTCGATTGATGGCCGTCGCCGCCGAAGCCGTCGTCGAGGCGCAGGTCATCGAGCACCGCCGCGGGTTCGCGCGCCGCTGGTACCGCACGCCGAGCTTCGTCGCCGGCGTGACGATCCTCGGCCTGATCGTGCTCGCCGCGCTCGCCGCGCCGCTGATCACCAACCACGGCCCGACGAGCCAGGATTTGCTCAACACGCTGCAGGGCCCGTCCAGCAAGCACTGGCTCGGCACCGACGACCTCGGCCGCGACGTCTGGTCGCGGCTCGTCTACGGCGCGCGCACTGACCTGAAGGTCGCATTCCTCGCCGTCTTGTTCCCGTTCGCGATCGGCACGCTGATCGGGCTCGTCGCCGGCTACTACGGCGGCTGGGTCGACACGATCACGAACTGGTTCGTCAACGTCGTCGTCGCATTCCCGTTCTATGTGCTGATCATCGCGCTCGTCTTCGCGCTTGGCTCCGGGACGCGCAACATCTACATCGCGATCACGATCGTCGGCTGGGTGTCGTACACACGGATCATTCGCGGCGAGGTGCTCGTCGCGAAGCGCCGCGACTACGTGCTCGCCGCGAAGTCGGGCGGTCTCTCCGACGCGCGGATCCTCTTCCGGCACCTGCTCCCGAACGTGGTCACGCAGGCGATCGTGTTCGCGTGCTCCGACATCGTGCTCGACATCCTCGCGATCGTCACGCTCGGCTACCTCGGTCTCGGCGTGCAGCCGCCGAACCCGGACTGGGGGAGGATGATCGCCGACGGGCAGACGTACCTGACGACGCACTGGGAGCTCTCGACCATCCCCGGGATCGCCGTCGTGATCACCGCGCTCGGTCTCTCGCTGCTCGCCGATGGGCTCGCCGACCTGCTGAGGCCCGAATGAGCGAGCCGCTGCTCCGCGTCCGCGACCTGCAGGTCGAGTTCGGGCTCGCGCGCGGCACGCTGCGTGCGGTCGACGGCGTCTCGTTCGACGTCTATCCAGGCGAAGCGCTAGGCCTCGTCGGCGAATCCGGCTCGGGGAAGACGGTCGCGCTGCGCGCGCTCGTCGGCCTGCTGCCGCGGGCGGCTCGCATCACCGGCGGCACGGTCGAGATCGACGGCGTCGACGTCGGTGCGGCCGGCGAAGGACGGCGCCGCGAGCTGCGCGGCACGACCGTCTCGATGATCTTCCAGGAGCCGATGACGGCGCTCAATCCGGTGATGAAAGTCGGGGAGCAGATCGCGGAGCAGCCCCTCGTCCGACTTGGGATGTCTCGGCGCGACGCGAGGCTGCGGGCGCTCGAGCTGATGCGGCTCGTCGGGATTCCCGATCCGGAGCGCCGGGTCCGCGCGTACCCGCACGAGCTGTCGGGCGGGATGCGCCAGCGCGTGATGATCGCGATCGCGCTCTCCGGCAATCCGCGGCTGATCCTCTGCGACGAGCCGACGACGGCGCTCGACGTGACGATCCAGGATCAGATCCTGAAGCTGCTGCAGAAGCTGCAGCGTGAGCTCGACGTCGCACTCGTGTTCGTGTCGCACGATCTCGCGGTGATCGCGCAGACGTGCCGGCGGCTCGCGGTGATGTACGCGGGCCAGGTGGTCGAGACCGGTGCGGTCGCGGACGTGTTCCGCGAACCGCGGCATCCGTACACGCTCGGCCTGCTTCGCTCGGTACCGGATTTCGACGCAGTGCGCGAAACGCTCTCCTCGATTCCGGGCTCGCCGCCGGATCTCGCTTCGCCGCCGCAAGGCTGTCGCTTCCACCCTCGCTGCCCGTTCGTGCAGACGGACTGCCTCGCAGGCGCGATCCCATTGTTGGAGCTCGGCGACGGCCGCGCCGCGAGGTGCCTGCACCACGACCGCGTCGCTGCCGACGTTCGGCGGGAGCCGGTGATCGTGAGTGGCTGAGCCGCTGCTCGAGCTGAGTGGGTTGCACGTGCACTACGAGCTACGCGGCGGTCTCGGCCGCCGGCTGCGTGGCCACGCGCCGGAGATCCTGCGTGCGGTCGACGGCGTCGACCTGACGATCGTGCGCGGCGAGACGCTCGGACTGGTCGGTGAGTCGGGCTGCGGCAAGTCGACACTCGGACGCGCGATCGTCGGGTTATGCAATCCGACGTCGGGCACGGTCACCTACGGCGGCGAGACGCTGACCGCGAAGCGCGAGCGGACGCGACGCCGGCGGATCCAGATGGTGTTCCAGGATCCGTACTCCTCGCTGAACCCGCGGATGACGGTGCGACAGACGCTGGCCGAGTTGCTGCGCGCGCACCGGATGGTGCCGAAGGAGGCGGTGGAGGCGCGCTGCCTCGAACTGCTCGACCTGGTCGGGCTGGGGCCGCGGGCGCTCGACGCGCATCCGCGGCAGTTCTCCGGTGGCCAGCGTCAGCGCGTGGCGATCGCACGCGCACTCGCGCTGGAGCCGGAGTTGCTGATCGCAGACGAACCGGTTTCGGCCCTCGACGTGTCCGTGCAGGCGACGGTGTTGAACCTGCTCGAGGAACTGCGGGACAAGCTCGGACTGACGATGCTCCTGATCGCGCACAACATGGCGGTCGTACGGCATGTGAGCGATCGCGTGGCCGTGATGTACCTGGGCAGGATCGTCGAGGAGGCGCCGACGGACGAGCTGTTCACCAACGCGAGGCATCCGTACACCCAGGGGCTGCTGCGCGCCGTGCCGCGGCTCGTGCCGGGCCGCGTGTCGGAGGGCGCAGGCGTGGTCGGCGATCCGCCGAGCCCGGTCGACCTACCGACCGGTTGCAGGTTCCATCCGCGTTGTCCGATCGCACAGGAGCCGCTCTGCTCGACCGAGGACCCGGCGCTCACGGGCGGGGACGCGCACACCGCGGCGTGTCACTTCGCGTGGAGCGACCGGCCTGCGGCGCACGTCCCCGAGGTGATCCAGGAGGCGACATGAAGAAGGAGATCCTCTGCGCGTTCGGTGTCCACTGCGACGCGGTGGCGGGGTGGCTCGGCTCGTACGGCGGCGAGGATTCCCCGTGCGACATCTCGCGCGGCGTGTTCGCCGCCGAGGTCGGGATGCCCCGGTTGTTGAAGCTGTTCGACACGTACGGCCTGAAGACGACGTGGTTCATCCCGGGTCACACCGCCGAGAGCTTCCCGCGCGAGACCGCGCTGGTGGTCGAGGCAGCGCACGAGATCGGGCTGCACGGCTACTCGCACGAGAACCCACTCTCCATGACCGAGGATCAGGAGCGCGCTGTCCTGGCCAAGAGCATCGAGGTGCTGGAGCACGCGAGTGGCCGGCGCCCGACGGGGTACGTCGCCCCGTGGTGGGAGTTCTCTCAGGTCACGAACTCACTGTTGCTCGAGCACGGGATCACATACGACAACAGCCTGATGCACGACGACTTCCACCCGTACTACGTCCGCGTGGGCGACAGTTGGACGCCGATCGACTACGCGCAACCGGCGGAAGCCTGGATGAAGCCGTTCGAGAAGGGCCACGAGACCGACCTGATCGAG
>DASXOW010000097.1:0-62753 GCA_036493955.1 Gaiellaceae bacterium | reverse complement strand
CTGAGCCTGATCGGCTGATCAGCTGAGGACGGCGACGAGCGCGTACCCGACTACCGCCCAGACGCACACGCAGCCGACGATGCAGGCGAGTAGCCCGACATTCGGGGAGACGTGGTTGGCATCCGCGTTCAGTTCCATGTTCTCCGTCCTTTCGAGCTGCGCCGGCGGTCCCGACGCAGCTGTCTGGTACGAGACAGCTGCCACGAGGTTCGAGCGTGACGGAATCGTCGGACGAAGCGAACGAGTCGGCCATCGACCGTTCGCCCGATCCCGTCGGCCCAAGCTGCAAAGCTGACGGAATGACGGCCTTCTTCGACCGGAGCTTCGCAGCGCGCGCCCTTGCTCTCGGCGCGCTCTCGCTACTCGCCGGGGCGGTCGTCCTCGCTGTTACGGCCCAGACGCGCCACCATGAGAGCACGGGGCCGAAGCCGGTCGGCAACTACCTCGCCCTGGCCGGTTCGAGCGGCCCGAAGGCGTTCGGCCGGAAGACGGCGTGCGGCGGGGTGATCACGAGCGCGACCGAAGGTGTCGCTCATCCGACGCTTCCGTGCGGCGTGCGCATCTTCATCACCTACCACGGACATACCGTGCTCGTGCCGGTCGTCGACCGCGGCCCCTACACCCAGGGACGCGAGTTCGATTTCACCGATGCGCTCGCACGACGCGTCGGGTTGAGTGGTGTGCCGGAGATCCGCTGGTCGTTCGCAGAGGCCGGATGATCGGCTACGGTGCGAGCGGTGCTCGAGGTCGTTCGCGCGCCGCGCAACCATGTAGAACCAACACCATGTGAAAGGGAGCCCGCGTCGGGGCGCCGAGACGTTCGCGTCCGGTCTCTCCGCACGGCACCCACCTGGATTGTCCAGGTTCACACGGGCGTGGCAAGTCGGCGACCTCGGGGCACCGCCTCCTCTCTACTCTGAACCCCATGGAGCTCTTCGGCGATTCCGCTCGCGGCCCGGACTGGGCGGCGGTCAGGCTGCGCGTGGACGGCCAGCGCATCGTCGAGGCGGACGCGGACGGTCTCGCCCAGGACCTGCGCGGGCTGTCGTTGCTCGAGGCGGCGGCGGTCGGCGGCGAGACGCTGCCGGTCGACGCGCTCGCCAACGCGCTCGCGCCGGCCGTGCGCGCGGCTGCCGACCCCTTCCGCGTGGCGGTGGCGATGAGCGGCGGCGTCGACAGCGCCGTCACACTGCTCCGCTCGGGAGCCGGCGCCGTCGGCGTCACGCTGCGGCTCTGGCTCGACCCGGATGGTCCCGACTCGGAACGCGTGTGCTGCTCGCCGTCAGCGGTGATCGCCGCACGCACGCTGTGCCACTCGCGCGGTGTGCCCCACGTGACGCTCGACCTGCGAGAGGAGTTTCGGCGCGCCGTCGTGGCGCCTTTCGTCCGCAGCTACGCGCGCGGCGAGACTCCGAACCCTTGCATCCGCTGCAACGGCGGCTTCCGGTTCGCGGAGCTGCTCGCATTCGCGCGGCGTATCGGCGCGGCCACGCTGGCGACCGGGCACTACGCCCGCATCGTCGAGCGTGACGGACGGACGCTCCTCGCCCGCGCAACCGATCCGGCGAAGGACCAGAGCTACATGCTCGCGCGGCTCGATCCGCGACGGCTGGCGCACGTCGCCTTCCCGCTCGGCACGCAGACGAAGGTCGAGACGCGCGCCGAGGCCGCGGCGGCCAGTCTTGCCGCCGCGGGTCGCGCGGAGAGCCAGGAAGCATGCTTCCTCGCGGGCGGCGACTACCGCACATTTCTCCAGCGTCACGGGCTCACGGCGGCGCCGGGAGCGCTCGTCGACGAGACCGGGACCGAGGTCGGCAGCCACGACGGCTACTGGCGGTTCACGCCGGGGCAGCGCCGCGGGCTCGGCGTCGCCGCCGCTGAGCCCCTCTACGCGCTCGAGACGGATGCCCGCACGAACACGGTCGTCGTCGGGCCCCGTCGCGCGCTTGCCCGCCGGACGGTGAACGTGCGCGGGCGGCTCTTCGTCCCGGCCGTCGACGTCGAGGCCAAGCTGCGCTACCGGTCACCGGCGGTGACGGCGACCGTCGAGGCGACGGCGTCCGGTTTCCGGCTCCGGCTCGGCGAGGCCGCGTACGGCGTGGCGCGCGGCCAGGCGGCAGTGCTGTACGACGGCGATGTCGTCGTCGGTTCCGGGTTGGTCACGTCCGCAGGTGCCGACTAGGCTGTCCGCCGTGGTGGTTGCTTTTTCCTTCGGAGATCTCGCAGATCTCGCGCTCGCAGTGTTCCTCGTCGCGGTCGGAGTGGGCCTCGGCTGGGCGTTTCTCCGGCTGGCCGTAACGTTCGACCGGCTTTCTTCGTTGATTCGGGGGACAGAACGTGAGGTTCTGCCCGTTATCAACAAGGTTGGGGGATCGGTCGACCGGGTGAACGCGCAGCTCGACAAGCTCGATACCGCGACGGACAGTGCCGTCGACGCCGTCGGTGCGGTCGACGAAGCGGTGCGCTCGGTCAGCTTCGCCGTGAAGCGGCCCGTGCAGAAACTCGCCGGCTTCTCCGCCGGCGTGTCGCACGGCTGGGCGTCACTGCGCGCGCGGCGCGGCTTCTCGGCCTCGATGGCCGAGGCGAAAGAGGCGTCTGCGCGGCGCGAGCGCGATCTCGAAGAGGAACTGAAAGCGACCGCCTCCACGACTCGTGACTGACGAGATCACGCTCACGCTGCCGCGCGAGCCCGAGTTCCACCGCGTCGCGCACCTCGTGCTCGGCGGCCTCGCCGTTCGCCTGAACCTGACGATCGAGAACCTCGAGGATCTCGAACTTGCGCTCGACGCGATCCTCGCGCGCACCGATCCGACAGCCGGCGACATCACCGTGCGCATGACGCCGCGCGACGGCGAGCTCGAGACGATCATCGGCCCGCTCACCGAAAGGGTGCTCGACGAGCTCGAGCACGAGGGCGACGACGGCGCTCTCGGCCTGCGTCGCGTCCTCGAATCGACGGTCGACGACATCCACGTCGACGGCGCCTGGGTCCGCCTGACGAAGCAGGTGACAAGCCGTGGCTGAGAACGACAAGGTCCTGCTCCGCCGGTACCACGAGCAAGGCGACCTGCAGGCGCGGGAGCAGCTGATCGAGCAATACATGTCGCTCGTACGCTCGCTTGCGCGGCGGTACAGCTACCGCGGCGAGCAGCTCGACGACCTCGTGCAGATCGGGTCGATCGGCTTGATCAAGGCGATCGACCGCTTCGACATCGACCGTGGCGTCGAGCTGACGACTTACGCGACGCCGAACATCATCGGCGAGATCAAACGGCATTTCCGCGACCGCGGCTGGGCGGTGCGTGTGCCGCGCGGACTCCAGGAGCTGAACGTTCGGCTGTCGAAGCTGATCGAGCAGCTGACCGTGCAACTCGCCCGCTCGCCGACGATCCCGGAGCTCGCGAAGGCGGCCGGCGTCGACGAGGAAGACGTGTTGGAGGCGCTCGAGTCAGGCCGTGCGTATTCGTCGCTCTCGCTCTCGACCGGCGGCGGGACCGAGGACGGGGAGGAGCTCGACCCTCTCGAGTCGCTCGGCGAGGTGGAGCATCAGTACGAGGTCTCAGAGGATCGCGCGGTGCTTGCGCCCGGCTTCAAGGTGCTTGACCCGCGCGAACGGCAGATCCTGCACCTGCGCTTCTTCGAGGGATTGACGCAGTCGCAGATCGCCCAGCACGTCGGGATCTCGCAGATGCACGTCTCGCGCCTCATCCGCCGCGCGCTCGAGAAGATCCGCGCCGAGATCGCGGCCGACGAGCTCGACCCCGATCGCGCAGCGTAACCTTCCCAGCCGTGACGACGAACGAGCTGCGCACGGCGTTCCAGCGCTTCTACGAGGAGCGCGGGCACCTGCGCGTCCCGGGCCACTCGCTCATCCCACCGCCGGACGATCTCTCGACGCTGTTCATCAGTGCCGGGATGCAGCAGTTCAAGCCGTACTTCCTGCGTACCAAGGAGCCGCCGTCGCCGCGCGTCGTGAGCATCCAGCAATGCCTCCGCGCCGGCGGCAAGGACACCGACCTCGAAGAAGTCGGCCGGACCGAGAGGCACTGCTCGTTCTTCGAGATGATGGGCAACTTCTCGTTCGGGGACTACTACAAGGACGAGGCCGTCGACTTCGCGTGGGAGTGGGTCACCGAGGTGCTCGGCCTCGAGCCCGATCGACTCTGGGCGACCGTCCACGAGGGCGACCCGGCGCTCAGTCTCGGCGAGGACGAGGTGGCGATCGCGGCCTGGCTGCGCAAGGGGATCCCGCCGGAGCGCATCGTGCGGCTCGGCAAGGACAACTTCTGGCAGTCGGGCGAGACCGGGCCGTGCGGGCAGTGCTCGGAGATCTTCTACGACCGGGGCGCGAAGTACGACTGCGGCGACCCGAACTGCGGGCCGGGCCACTGCGACCGGATCATGGAGATTTACAACCTCGTCTTCATGGCCTACGACCTGCAGCCGGGCAACGTGCTCGTCGACCTGCCAACGCCGAACGTCGACACCGGCAACGGTCTCGAGCGCACGGCCTGCGTGCTCCAGGACGTCAGCTCCGTGTTCGACACGGACGGCTTTCGCGAGATCATGGACTGGATCGAGGCGGAGTCGGGCGTGCCGTACCGCGAGAGCGAGATCTCGCTGCGGGCGCACCGCGTTCTGGCCGATCACGGCCGGGCCGCGAGCTTTCTGATCGCCGAGGGGATCGAGCCGTCGAACGAGGGGCGCGGCTACATCTGCCGTCGCCTGCTGCGCCGCGCGATCCATCAGGCGAACCGCATCGGCCTGCACGACTCGCACCGGCTCTCCCGCGTCGTCGTCGGTCAGATGGGCGAGGCCTATCCGCAGCTCATCGAGCACGCAGACGAGATCGAGCGCATCTGGCGCGGCGAGGAGGAGCGGTTCTCCGAGACGCTCGCGCGCGGGCAGCGCGTGTTCGACGAGCTCGCCGGCCGGCCCGCGATCGACGCGGAGGACGCGTTCGCGCTTGCCGCGACCTTCGGCTTCCCGATCGAGCTGACGCAGGAGCTCGCCGAGGAGCGCGGCCAGCCCGTCGACATCGACGGCTTCCGCGCCTTGATGGAGGAGCACCGCGTCGTCTCGCGCGCGGGCGGCGACAAGAGCGACCTGCAGCGTGCCGCCGAGTTTGCGTCGAGCGCCGGGTTCGAGTCGGAGTTCGTGGGCTATTCGAAGCTCGACGTGCTCACGCAGGCGGGCGCCGTGGAGAACCTCGGGGACGGGACGTTCCTGTGCAAGCTCCGCGAGTCACCGTTCTACGCCGAGAGCGGTGGGCAAATCACCGACGGCGGCGAGCTCGTGCACGACGAGACCGGCGCCGTCGCAGTGCTCCGTGCGGCGTACAAGATCGGCGACGACCAGGCGCTTCTCTTCGAGGGAACCGGCTTCGCGACCGGCGATCGCGTACGTGCGGCCGTGACGTGGTCGCAGCGCTTCCCGACGATGACGAACCACACAGCCACGCACCTGCTCCACCAGGCGCTGCGCGACGTCCTCGGCGACCACGTGAAGCAGGCCGGTTCGGCCGTGCGGCCCGACAAGCTTCGCTTCGACTTCACCCATCCGACGGGCCTGTCGGCGGACGAGCGCGACCACGTCGAGCGGATCGTGAACCAGAAGGTGTTCGAGGCGATCCCGGTGCGCACCTACGTGACGCCGATCGAAGAGGCGCGCAAGCTCGGCGCGATGATGCTGTTCGGCGAGAAGTACGGCGCCGAGGTTCGCGTCGTCGAGATCGGCGACTACTCGCGGGAGCTCTGCGGCGGCACACACGTCCGGTCGACGGCCGAGATCGGGCCGTTCGTGATCCTGAGCGAGCGGGCGGTCGGCTCCGGCGCGCGCAGGATCGAAGCGGTCACCGCCGGCGAAGCGTGGACCGTGCTCGAGGGCCGAAGCCGCGAGCTGACGGCGATCCAGGCGGAGGTGGAACAACTTCGCCGCGAGGCGAAGAAGCCGAAGGCGGCGGCGGCCGGGCCTGACATCGTGTGGCAGGACCGCCAGGGCGGCGTCTTCGTGGCGGAGGTGACCGGCGCGCGCGGCAGTGCGCTGCGCGACTTCTCCGACCAGATTCGCCAGCGTGAGGACGCGTCGGCCGTCGTGCTCGCGTCTGCGGACGACGGCAAGGTCGCGCTCGTCGTGAACCTCGACAACGCGTTTGCCGAGGTCGACGCCGTGAAGATCGTGCGTGAGCTCGGGCCGATCATCGGTGGGGGCGGCGGCGGCCGGGCGACGCTCGCGGAAGCAGGGGGCAAGAACGTCGGCGCCGTGCGGGACGCGCTCGAGGCGGGGCGTGACAAGCTCACCGCAGCCATCTCTTGAAGGTTCTCGCACTCGACTACGGCTCCGCGCGGACCGGAGTCGCGGTCTCCGACCCGACCGGTACCGTTGCCCGCCCAGTGACGACGGTTCAACAGGCCGCCACGGACGCCGGGTTCGCCAGGCTTCTTGCCGTGATCGAGGCGGAGGCGCCGGAGGTCGTGGTCGTCGGGATGCCGCTGACGCTGCGCGGCGAGCACGGCGAGCAGGCGCGTGAGACCGAGGCCTTCGTCGAGCGCCTCCGCAGAGCGGTCACCGCACCGATCGAGACGTTCGACGAGCGGTTCACGTCCGTGCTCGCAGGCGGTGACGACGCACGCGCCGCGGCGCATCTTCTGTCGAGTTATCTGGAGCGATGGCAGAGCGGCCGCGCGTGACTCCGGCGCACATCCGGCGCCGTCGCGTGATTGCGCTGACGCTCGTGGTGACCGCGATCGCCGCGGCGGTGGTCGCGGTCGCAGTGGCGCTGCCGCACACTCACAAGGCGGCGGCGCCGACCACAACTGCGGTGCTTCCGCCGCCGAAGCCCTTCCGCATCGTCTTTCCGGAAGGGTTCACGCGAAGCACGATGGCCGACCGCGTCGCGGCGGTCGCGAAGATCGCCGAACGGAAGAAAGGTAAGCCGGTCGCGCTTGCCCGCACGCCGTACGTCCGGGCCACGACGTCGCTCGTCATCCCGTGCTTCGCGCCGCACAAGCAGGCGAAGGTGGAGGGGTTCCTATTCCCGGCGACGTACGACTTCCTCGCCAAGACGACGTCGAAGCAGCTCGTGGCAGAGCAGGTGAGGGCGTTCTGCGCGAACTGGAAGTCGGTGAACATGTCGTACGCGCGCTCCAAGAACCTGACGCCCTACGACGTGCTGACGATCGCGTCGCTGATCCAGGGCGAAGCGGTCGTCGAGAGCGAGCGCGCGACGATTGCCGCGGTCATCTACAACCGGCTGCACCTGCGGATGCCGCTCGGGATCGACGCCGCGCTCCGCTACGCACTGGACATCCCTGGGACGGAGTCGATCCACGAGTCGCAGCTCCAGAACCCGACGCCGTACAACCTCCGCCTGCACACGGGGCTGCCGCCGACGCCGATCAACAACCCCGGCCTGGCGTCGATCCGCGCGGCTGCGCATCCGGCGAAGGTCGACTACCTCTACTTCGTGGCGAAGCCAGACAAGCGCCACCATTTCTTCACCGCGAGTGCGACGGCGTTCCAGCAGTACCTATGTGCCCACGGCTACGGCTGTTGATGCACGTCGCGCTCCTCGGTCGGCCGGTCGCGCAGTCCCTGTCGCCGCGCATGCAGAACGCAGCGTTCGCCCAGTGCGGGCTCGACTGGCGCTACGACGCATTCGACGTCGACGACGTGGTCGCGGCAGTCGCGGCGCTTCGGATCCTCGGCTTCGTTGGCGCGAACGTGACGATCCCGTACAAGGAGCAAGTCGTCGCCGCGTGCGACCAGGCTGACGGAGACGCGGTGAACACGCTCGTGTTCCGGGACGGACGCGTGCTCGGTTTCAACATGGACAAGGAGATCCTCGCCGGCATCGGCGCGACACGTGCCTGCGTGATCGGCGGCGGCGGAGCAGCGAAGGCGCTCGCGCCGAGCCTCCCGGCCGACGTGCGTGTGTTCACGCGAAGCGGTGAGTGGCCGCCGGACGCGACCGGCTGCGACCTGATCGTGAACGCGACTCCGGTCCGGGACGAGGTGCTCGTGCGACCCACCGCAGGCCAGACCGTCGTCGACCTCGCCTACGGGCCTGGCGAGACGGCCCTCGTCGCTGCGGCTCGGGCCGCGGGGTGCACGGTCGTGGACGGACGCGAGGCGCTCGTCCGGCAGGGTGCTGCGAGCTTCCGGCTCTGGACGGGCCTCGAGCCGCCCGTCGAGACGATGCGCGCCGCGGTCACGACCTAGACCACACCGCTGCGCCGGCTGCAAGTGCGGCTGCGAGCGCTGCAACGACGAGCGCCGTCTCGACCCACGTTCGCCGCCGGCGCCCGACGCTCGCGATCGGGGCGGCATGCGGCGGGCTCGCGGTGCGGTAGGCATAGACGGTCCGGCTGGCGCCGGCGGGATCGGGATTTCCGAGAAACTGTTCGTACTGGTTGGCTCGGGCGAGCATCAGCGTTGCCTGAATCGCCTCGCGCAGCAGTGCGCGTCCCCCGGCGGGTGTGACCGAGCCGACGTGCTCGACAGGTTCGGCGTGAAGATCGATTCGACCGCGACCCCGGATCTCGGCGCGGCTCGCGAGCACGAGGTCGACATGTCGTGCGCCGATTGTCCCGGTGACGTGGAGCGGCGCGGTCACGGTCATGTGCACGTCAGTGGGTGTGGAGGCGATTGGCACGGTCGTCTGCAGCGGCGTTCGGCCGTCCTGGACTTCACCTCGGAGCAGCGAGAGATAGGCGATGAGCGGTGGGCGAGGCGCATCTGCGGTGAAGGTCGGGACGGTGACCGTAGTCGTGTTCTCGAGCGTGATCGCGTCACCGCTGACGCGAATTGTGAGGGGAAGCGCAGGCACGGCCTTCGCCGGCTCCAGTGTCGCGCGTGCGACGAGCAGACGCTCGCCTGGGTTGAAGCCCGCCCAGATGATCGAGCCGGTCCGCATGCCCGGAACGGCCGTGCTGTCCCGAGGAGCCTGGACGGCAAGCACCGGCGCGCCGATCGTGAAGAAGTAGTCGCCGATCCCCCGCACGTCGAGGCGCTGCGTGGCGGTCACAGCGAACGGCGTCCCGACTCGGTCGATCGCCACCGCCACGCTCGTGGTTGCCGAGACGGAATGCGCGACGTTCTCCGCGGATCTTCGCGCGCCGCCGGAGAGCGGCGGCTCGGCCGACAGCGGAGCGATCGGCGACGGTAGAGCGATGCGCTGAGCCGCGTGCGCCACGCCCGCGTGCGCCACGCCCGCGCACGCAAGGGCCGCGACGGCCGCGGCGACGAGGCGTGTCACTGCGTCTGCGAGATCGCTGGGAGCGTTGCGGAGAGCGGGTCGTCTTTCACCGGTGCATAGGTCATGTCGTGAAAGCGCGCGAAGTACACATCGTCGTCGACGACACCCTCGTGGCTCGAGTGGTTGAACGCCCGCTCGTCACCGTTCGCACCCTTGACGATTACATCCTCCAACCCCTTCGTGATCTTCGCCGGATCGGTCGATCCCGCCTTCGTCAGCGCCGCGGCGACGAGGTTCACGAAGTCGTACGCATACATCGGCGTCTCCGGCGGCTCGCTCACCGCAGCGCCCGCCGACGTGTGTACGCCGACGTGGTCGACGCCGTAGGCCGCGACATAATGCTGCGCAAACCCTGCGAACGGCTGCCCACCAACCTCCGCCGTCAGACGGCCGGCTGCGAACGTGAGGCCGTCGAGCCACGCCGGGTGGTCTGCCAGTTGCTGGCGCACGAAGGGGTCGGCGCCGGTCGGGGGTGTGTAGAACGGGACCCCCCAGCCGGACGAGCGCGCGGCTGTGATCGCGGAGGCGATCGTCGCCGGCCGGCCCCACACGACCAACGCCGTCGCGTGCGCGCGTCGGGCGCGCAGGATCTGCGGTGAGAGGTCGAGGGCGTCGGCGGGGAGCGTCTCGTCGATCGCGACCGAGCCGCGGTCACCGGAAAAGGCGCGCTTCAGTTCCTCTGAACCGGCGGTCCCGTAGTCGGAGTCGTCGTGCAGCAGCGCGACCTTCAGGTGTTTCGGGATCAGGTACTCGGCGAGACGGAATGCAATCCCGTGGTCGGTGGGCGCAATCCGAAAGACGTTGGGCCGCGTCGCCGCGTCGACGAGCGACTGGCCGCCGGCGAAGACGATGCCGATCGGCACGCCGCGGCGGGCTGCGATGCGCCAGGACGCATCGACGCCGGTCCCTTCGTCGACCATCGCGATCGCCCCGTCGGAGACGGCACGGCGGACGTTCGCGACCGCACGGGCAGGGGAGAGGCCGGTGTCCATCGTGCGCACCGTCAGCAAGTAGCGGTCGTTGCCGACGCGAACGCCGATCGTGTTCACCTGACCCGCAGCGAGGCGCGCGCCGTTCTCGATTGCGTGACCGAGGTAGGGCGTGTTCGAGAACGGCGCATTCACGACGATCAGGAGGTGCTTGGTCGCGTCGTGGGTGCCGCCGCCGCAGGCGGTGAGCAGCGTCACGACGAGCGCGAGCAATGCGATGCGGCGCGTCACGGTGGTGAATCCTCCACGATCCGGCCGCTGTCCAGCGCGACGACACGGTCGGCGATGCGCTCGACCACCGCGAGGTTGTGCTCGACGACGAGGATCGCCCGTCCCTGGCGGCGTAGCTCCGCGAGCAGGTCGGCGATCCGGCTCGCATCGGCGACGGAGGCGCCCGCGGACGGCTCGTCGACGAGGAGCGTGGTTGCTCCGCTCGCCGCCGCGGTCAGCACCATCAGCAGCCGTTGCTCGCCGACGGGCAGCTCGGACGCCGGCACATCGGGCTCGATGCCTGCATCCTCGAGAGACCGGCGGGCCGCGGCGGCGATCCCCGCTTCCTCCGAGCGCGCCTTCGGCGTCGCGAGCAGTGAACGCACGAAGCCGCCGTAGCGGCGGCGCGAGGTCGCGAGCAGATGCTCAAGCGCGGTGAGGGTCGGGAACACGCCGGTCGCCTGGAGCGTGCGCGCAGCGCCGTCGTGCTCGATCGTTCCCGAGTCCGGCTGGATCGCGCCCGCGAGCAGGCGCAGCACGGTCGTCTTGCCGGAGCCGTTCGGCCCGACGAGCGCGGTCACGGTCCCGGGCTCGAGCGTGAGCGACACACCGTCCGCCGCCTTGATCGGGCCGTAGCTCTTCGTGAGGTCGCGGGCCGTGAGGCCCCGGAGCATGAGTGTCTCGGCGTTGACACCGGCCGACGGGAAGCGACGGCGAACCGGCCGGATGAGGCCGTCCCAGCCGAGCGAGACGACGCCGAGCAGCATGATCGCCGCGAGCAGCGCGTGGGAGCGTGCGTGCGCCACGTTCTCGACCGAGCCGATCGCCTCCGCAACCACGGAGAGGATCCCCAGGACGATCACGCCGGCGGTGGCGCCGAGCGGAGCGATCGCTCCGCCGACGAGCACGATCACGAACAGCTTGAACGAGAGGTACGGGCCGTACTGCGACGGGTCGCCGATCCCGGCGAGCTCGACGCCGAGTGCTCCGGCCAGCCCCGCTGCAGCGCCCGACACGGCGAACGCCGTCACCCGGAGCCGACGCACCGAGATCCCGAACCCCCCCGCGGCCGCTTCCCGGTCGCGGGCGGCGGCGAGACCGAGGCCGAGCGGCGAGCGGGCGAGCGCAGCGAACCCGAGCCCGGCGACAGCCGTCAAGGCGAGCGCGAGCTCGTAGTGACCCGCGGGCGACGGCCCCGTGGTGACGACGAGCCCCTCGGTTCCGCCGAAGAACCAGCCGAGCGACTCGAGCGCAGCCGCGACAAGCCACGCAACGATCCACGTCGCTGCAGCGATGCCGGCCCGCGGCAGCCGCACGAACAGAAGCGCAACCAGCACCGCGGAGATTGCGCCCGTGGCCGCGCCGAGCGGTGCCGCGACGATCGTCGGTGCGCCCACCTGGAGCAGTCGCGCCGAGACGACCGCACCGGCGGCGACGAACGCACCCTGTGCGAGCGACGGCATCCCGCCGACGCCGACCGCGAAGGCAAGCCCGGTCGCCGCGACCGCGAGATAGAGGCCGCCGGCGAAGTCCGCGAGCTGCGAATCGCCGAACAGCAGCGGAGCGAACGCTGCGACGGCGAACGCGGCAGCCGCGACAGACGTTCGGAGGTGCCAGGCACGGCGCGTGTCGTGCGCCGCGTCCGCGAACGTGTTCACTCGATCGCCTCCGCCGTCCGTCGTGCGCGCAGCGCGAGCAGCGCGAGCCCGAGGACGAACGGAATCACGTCTCGATACGCAGGCCCGAGCTCGGCGCTGCCGACGTGCGCCGACGTGACCGTTGCCTGGACGACCCCAATCGCGACGCCCACGACGAGCGCGCGGCGCGGCTCGAACCAGACGACCACGGCTGCGAGGAGGCCGTACAGGCCGTACCGCGCAGCCGCGTCCACGTCGAACGCTGCCGACGGCGCGGCGAGGATGGCCGCGAGCCCCGCCCAGGCGCCGGCGAGCGCAAACGCGATCCCGACGAGCCGCCTCACCGGCAGGCCGACAGCGAGCGCGGCGTCGAAGTCCTGCGCGATCGCCTCGAGCGCGCGGCCGAACCGAGTGCGGGTGAGCAGCCACGCACCGGCGGCCGCGAGCACGAGTGCGGTACCCGCGACAAACAGCGAGCGCTGCTGGATCGTCGCGCCGCCGATCCGCCAAACGCCGAAGGGGAGCGGGTCGGGGAAGACGTAGGCAGGGCGGTCGAAGAACACGACGAGCAGCGTCCGCACAGCGAACGCGACGGCGAGCGACGCCGCGACCCAGCCGATCGTGGAGCCCCGGGCCCGATACGGCTCGATCGCGAGGAAGTACGAGCCCGCGCTGGCGGCCGCGGTCACGAGCAGGCCGATCACGAGCGCAAAGAGGAATCGGCCGCCGCCGACGCTCGTCTGCGACACGGGCCCCGAGCCGGCCGCGACGAGCAGCGTCGTGAACACGCCGAGCGCGATCAACTCGCCGAAAGCGAAATGCACGACGCCGGTGAGGCGGAAGACGACCGAGTGGCCGACGCCGACGAGCCCGTAGACAGCTCCGGCGGCGAACCCGCTCGCGATGATCTGCAGGGCCAGCGCCATCACGCCGCACTCTAGGGTTCCGTCTGTGACGCTCCGACTTTCTTCCGCCGGCGAGTCCCACGGCCCCGCGCTCGTGGCGATCGTGACCGGGTTGCCGGCCGGCCTGCCGCTCGACCGCCTCGCGATCGACGCCGACCTCGCTCGCCGACAGGCGGGTTACGGTCGGTCACCTCGCCAGCAGATCGAGGAGGACACGGTCGACGTGCTCGCAGGGCTTCGTCACGGCCGGACGCTCGGCACGCCGCTGGCGCTCGTCGTCTGGAACCGCGACCACAAGAACTGGACGTGGGGCATGGCACCGTGGGCGCCGGAGGGAGACCCGACCGGCAAAGGGACGAAGCCCGTGACGTTGCCGCGTCCGGGCCACGCCGATCTCGCAGGCGTGCAGAAGTTCGGCCACGACGACGTGCGGAACGCACTGGAGCGCGCGTCCGCTCGTCATACCGCGGTCCACGTCGCCGCGGGCGCGGTGGCGAAGGCGCTGCTCGCGGAGATCGGCATCACGGTGAACGGCATCACGGTCGACGAGGACGACTTGCGCGCCCGCATCGACGACGCGCGCAGCGAGCGCGACACGGTCGGCGGAATCGTCGAAGTGCGTGCGGCAGGTGTGCCGCCCGGCCTTGGCTCGTACGCAACGAAGGAGGACCGGCTGGATGCGCGCCTGGCCGCCGCGGTGATGGGTATCCAGGCGGTCAAGGGCGTCGAGATCGGCGACGGCTTCGCGCTCGCGTCGCTGCGCGGCTCGGAGGCGCACGACGAGATCGACACGTCACGTCTCCGGACGTCGAACCGGGCGGGCGGGATCGAGGCCGGCGTGTCGAACGGCGAGGAGATCGTCGTCCGCGCCGCGATGAAGCCGCTGCCGACGCTCATGAAACCGCTCGCGTCCGTCGACCTCGCGACCGGCGCGAAGGCGAACGCGCTCGTCGAGCGTTCCGATGTCGCCGCGGTCGAGGCTCTGGCCGTCGTCGCGGAGTCGGCGGTCGCGTGGGAGCTTGCGTCCGCGGCGAAGGAGAAGTTCGGCGGCGACGCGGTCGGTGACTTCGTCGCTGCGCACCGCGCGTACTGCGAGCGCATCGAGTGGGCGTAGGCTTGACGGAGCCCACCAAAGAGCGGAGGTGCCGGCTTTGCCGGCGCCGGGAGCGGGCATGGCATTGAACGCCCTCGACAGGCACCTCGCGCTCGTCGGCTTCATGGGCGCCGGCAAGAGCTCGATGGTGGCGCCGCTGAAGGAACGTCTTGGACGCGAGGGTCTCGACCTCGACGCCGACGCGTCTCGCGTGATCTCCGAGCGTGGGATGGCTGCTTTTCGCGAGCTGGAGGTCGCATACACCACGAGCTCGCTCGAGCGTCGCGCGCCGGCGGTCTACGGCCTCGGAGGCGGAACGGTCATGTCGAACGACGTTCGCGAGGCGTTGTGGGCGCGAGCGTTCACGATTCTCCTCGAGGTGGGTGTCGAGGATGCGTGGCAGCGTGTGCGCGGCACCGATCGGCCGCTCGCACGCGACGAGGGCGAGTTCCGCCGCCTGTACGAGGAACGCAGGCCGCTGTACCGCGACGTCGCCGATGCAGCCGTCCCGAGTGGTGACGTCGACGGCGTCATTCTCGCCGCAGCGGGGATCCATCACGAGCGCGGCGCGCTTGATCGCCTCGGCGAGCTCGTCCCCGGCGACGGCCCGGTCGCGCTGGTCGCCGACTCGACGGTGCTGGGCCTCTACGGGCCGCGCGCCCAGGCAGCGCTGGGCGATCGTGTCGTTTGGACACACGAGCTCCCGCCGGGCGAGGCGGCGAAGCAGCTGCGGATCGTCGAGCAGCTGTGGTCGGAGCTGACGCTTGACCGCAGCGGAACGGTCGTCGCGCTCGGGGGCGGCTCGGTGACCGACACGGCGGGCTTCGCCGCCGCGACGTACCTCAGGGGCGTTCCGTGGGTCGCCGTGCCGACGACGCTCGTCGGTCAGGTCGACGCGGCAATCGGCGGAAAGACGGCAGTCGACATCCCGCAGGGCAAGAACCTCGCCGGCGCGTTCCACTGGCCGGCGCGCGTCGTGATCGACGAGGCGCTGCTCGAGACGCTGCCGGAGCGCGAGCGGCGGCAGGGCTTCGCGGAGCTCGTCAAGACGCGGCTGCTCGCGGGCGCAGAGCTCGACGTTCGCGGCGGCGCGGCCTACAAGGCGGCGCTCTGCCTGCGCGACCCGCACGATCGTGACGTGCGGATGTGGCTCAACCTCGGCCACACGTTCGCGCACGCGCTCGAGGCGGCGGCAGGCTTCGAGCTGCCGCACGGCGATGCGGTCGCGCTCGGCCTCGTCGCCGCGCTTCGGCTCTCCGGTCGCGACCCGAGCGTGCTAGACGAGCTCGACCCGCAGCCGGTCGCCGTCGACCGCGACCTCGCGTGGGCGGCGCTGCTTCGCGACAAGAAGCGCACGGGCGAGGCGATCAACTTGGTGCTCCTCGGGGACGACGGGCCAACGGTCGAGGCGCGGCCTGCGGACGTCGTTCGGGCCGCGCTGGATACCCTCATCGCCTGATGCAAGTACTCGTCCTCAACGGTGCCAACCTCGACGTGCTCGCGCGCCGCGATCCGAAGATCTACGGAGGCGTGAGCCTGAACGAGCTCGAGAGCCGCATCTACGCCTGGGCGCAGTCGCTCGAGATCACCGCGCGTTGTCGGCAGACGAACAGCGAAGGCGAATTCATTGAATGGATCCACGACGCGTACGACAACGTCGACGCCGTCATCGTCAACGCAGGCGCGTGGAGTCACTACAGCTGGGCGATCAGGGATGCACTCGAGCTACTCGAAGTGCCACTCGTCGAAGTGCATTTGTCCGACATCGAAAACCGGGAGGAATGGCGGCGCTTCAGCGTCGTCGCCGAAGTCGCGTCGCATCGCGTGCTCGGCAAAGGGCCCGACGGATATCGCGAGGCGCTCGAGTATCTCGCGGGAAAGGTGGAGCCATGACGCGCCTCGCGGCGCTGGGAGAGCGGCTCGAATCGCCGCTCCTGGTCACGAACCTGACGAACGTCTTCTATCTCTGCGGTTTCGACAGCTCGAACGCAGCGCTGCTCGTGCAGCCCGGCGGCGAGACGACGCTGTACACGGACTTCCGCTACGCCGAAGCGGCTCAGTCGATCGCCGGCGTCGCCGTCGAGATGACGAAGCGCGCGCTGACGGTCGACGTCGGCGAGAAATTGAAGGGCACGGTGCAGTTCGAGGCCGACGTGCTGCCGTACCTCGAGTGGGAGCGGCTGGGAACCGGCAAAGCGAAGCTCGTCCCAACCCGCGGGATCGTGGACTCCGTCCGCGCAATCAAGGACCAGGAGGAGGTGGCGAAACTGCGGAAGGCGGCGCGCATCGCCGACCGCGGGCTCGAGGCGCTGACCGCAGAGACGTGGGTCGGGCGCAGCGAGCTGGAGCTCGCGTGGCGACTCCACGAACTCCTGCATGCCCACGGCGCGCATGCACTTTCGTTCCCTTCGATCGTCGCGTCAGGCACGAACGGCGCGCTGCCGCACGCGCACCCGACCGAGGCGATCGTCGAGAAGGGCGCGCTCGTGACGGTCGACTGGGGCGCGCAGGTCGACGGGTACAACAGCGACTGCACCAGGACGTTCTCGACCGGCGGATCGCTTCCGGACGAGCTTCGTCGCGCGTACGACGTGTGCCTCGATGCGCAGTTGAAGGCGGTCGCAGGCATCAAGGCGGGAATCACCGGCATCGAGGCGGACGCGCTCGCCCGCGACCCGATCGCGGCCGCCGGGTTCGGCGACAACTTCGGCCACGGGCTGGGTCACGGCGTCGGACTCGCAGTCCACGAAGCGCCGCGCCTGTCGACCGAGTCGACCGACACGCTCGAGGTCGGTCACGCCGTCACGATCGAGCCCGGCATCTATCTCCCAGGACTGGGCGGTGTCCGCATCGAGGACATGGCGATCGTGCAAGAGGACGGCGTGGACGTGCTCACCGGGTTCCGCAAGGACCTGATCGAGGTGAGGTAGCGCTTCGCTACCCTCGCCGCCGTGGCCGAGGTCGTCTCCACCAACCAGTTCCGCAACGGGATGCACATCGAGCTCGAGGGCCAGACATGGCGCATCGTCGAGTTCCAGCACGTCAAGCCCGGCAAGGGCGGAGCATTCGTCCGCACGAAACTGAAGTCGCTCTCGGCGGGCTCGGTTGTCGACAAGACGTTCCGGGCCGGTGAGAAGTTCAACCGCATCCGGACCGAGACGAAGAGCATGCAGTACCTCTACGACTCCGGTGACGAGGTCGTCTTCATGGACCAGGAGACCTACGAGCAGCTGTCGCTTCCGCACGCCGACCTCGAAGACGAGCTGTCCTTCATGCAGCCGTCGTCGAGCGTGCAGGTGATGTTCATCGGCGGGACCCCGTCGGGCGTCGAGTTGCCCGCGTCGGTCGTGCTCGAGGTCACCGAGACCGAGCCCGGCGTGAAGGGCGACACCGTCTCGAACGTGACGAAGCCGGCGACACTCGAGACCGGCGCGGTGATCCAGGTGCCGCTGTTCGTGAACGTCGGCGACAAGCTCAAGGTCGACCCACGCGAGAAGCGCTACATCCAGCGGGCTTAGCCGAGCAAGCTCGCAATCAGGACGACGGCCGCGACAACGGCGAAAACGCCTGCATCGAAGACGAGCGTCCGAACGATCGCGACCGCGAGGTACGCGAGCGCCGCCGAGGCGCGAAGCGGAGGCTTGCACGCGACCGGAAATGGCGGGAAGTCGAGAAACGTGTTGACGTAGATGGGTGGCAGCCTCGCGACCGCATCTGCGCGCAGCTCGGGGTCGACGAGCGCGAGCTCGGGCGACATCGTGGACATCAGCAAGTCGCTTTTCTGCGGGGAAGCGGCTTCCCCTGCGGGACACCTAGCCCGACTGCGTCTCGTATCGCGGCTCAGGCACCGGCGCGGCGGGAATCCGCGTCGAGACCCAGCTGACACCACCGCACATCGGGCAACCCATTTCCTCGCCGAGCGCCGGGAGCTCGTACTCGTGCTTGCACTCGACGCACCGGACCCACTCGCTGGGGTTCGCCATTGGGAGCAGGGTATCGTCCCGTCCCATGCCGCGCCTGGTCGACACGACGATCCGCGTACTGAGCCAGGAACCGCTCGCCGGCCTGATGCCGACGGCAGATCTCCTGCGCCTCGCGGAGCTGCTCGACGGGGCGGGCTTCGCCTACCTCGAGGTGTCCGGCGGCGGCGTCTTCGACAACGCCGTCCGGCGCGGGGTCGAGAGCCCATGGGAGCGGATCCGGGCGCTGAAGGCGCGCACGTCGACGCCGCTGGCGCTGGCACTGCGCGGCCGGTTCCTCGTCGGCTCGCGCCCGGTCGGTCGCGACTTCGCGCGCCGCTTCGTGGCGTCGGCGGCGCAGAGCGGCATCGGCGTCTTCCGACTTCACGATCCGCTCAACGACGTCGACAACCTGCGCGAGGCCGCCGAGGCGATCGTCGCGTCGGAAAGTGAGTTCGAGGCCGGCCTGCTGTACGGCAGCGGACGTCACGAAGCGCTCGTCGACGCAGCGAAGCGGCTCCCGGAGCTCGGCGCCGCCAGGCTCCTGCTCAACGACCCGGCGGCGCTGCTCCAGCCGCACCGCGCCAGTGAGCTCGTCGCCGAGCTGCGCGAGGTCTCGGGGCTTCCGGTCGGGCTCTACGCGCAGGGCGCCGGAGGCAACGCGCTCGCGGCGGCGATCGAGGCGGCCCGCGCGGGCGCCGACGTGCTCGCCGCCACGGTCTACCCGGTTGCTCTCACGATGCACCGCGTGTCGGCGGAAGCAGCCGCGCAGGCCCTGTCTGGGCTCGGGCTTTCGCCCGGCATCGACATGGACAAGCTCTGGGCCGCTGCGGACCTCGTCGATGAGCACATCGGTGACGAGCCGGTCGCACCGCTCGCGCCGCGGATCGCCGTCCGCGCAGCGCAGCAGAAGCTTCCCGTCGGCCTCGTCGCCGCGCTCGACCAGCAGCTTCGCTCGCAGGCGGCCGGCGACCGGCTCGACGAGGTGCTCGACGAGGTGATCAAGGTTCGCGACGAGGTCGGATCGCCGCCGCTCGCCGCGCCGATCGGGCAGATCGACGCGTCGCAGGCCCTGATCAACGTGCTGACCGCAAATCGCTACTCGACGATGGTCGACGAACTGCGCGAGCTCGTCGAGGGACGATTCGGGCGCACGCCGGGCCCGATCACCCCTGGCCTTCGGCGCGCGGTCGAGCTCCGCACGGAAGAGAGTGCGCTCGCCGAAGAGGAACCGGTCGAGCTCTCCGAGATCCGTGAGGAGGCGGCCGGACTCGCAGCAAGCGAGGAGGAGCTTCTCCTGCTCGCGCTCTTCGGCGAGGAAGCAGAGGCGCTGCTCCGCTCGATCCGCGAGCGGTCCGGAGGCGAGGAGTCGCTCGCCGCACGCGGGGTCGACCGGGCGCGCGCCGAGAAGATCCGCGATCTCGTCAGGATCGTGCAGGAGACCGGGATCGGCGAGATCACGATCGAAGAGGACGGGATGCGCGTCAGCGTGCGTCGCCAGGCGGAGCAAGGCGCGATTCCGATCGTCGCGCCGTCGCAGCCGACCACGGATGCCGAACCGGCCCCGATCGCGCCGCGCGACGACGCGTTCGTGCGCGTCGAGAGCCCGATGGTCGGAACGTTCTACCGCTCGCCGTCGCCTGACGCCGCGCCGTTCGTCCAGGACGGCGACGCGGTCGGTCCGGGGCAGACGCTCTGCATCCTCGAGGCGATGAAGCTGATGAACGAGGTGAAGGCGGAGATCGAGGCGGTCGTCCGTGCGATCCACGTCGGCAATGCCGAACCGGTCGAGTACGGCCAGCTGCTCTTCGAGCTCGAGCCGATCGCCGGACCCCCACAACTGTAAGTGACCCACCAGGGCGCATCGGCACTCCTCAGGCGGCTGCAAAGCGGCTCGCTGCTGCGTCCTCGGTCTCGCCCGTACGCACCGCGTACGAACGAGACCTGCGTCCTTTCATCGCTTGCTTTTCGCTCGCCCGAGAAGCACCGCTCCGCCCGGGCGGACCACTGAATGTTCAAGCGTGTCCTCGTCGCGAACCGGGGCGAGATCGCGGTTCGCGTCATCCGCGCGTTGCACGAGCTCGGGGTCGAGGCAGTCGCGATCTACTCGACCGCGGACAGCGACGCGCTGCACGTCCGGATGGCCGACCACGCGGTGCGCGTCGGGCCGCCGACTGCGGCCGAGAGCTATCTGCGCATCCCGAGCGTGATCGCTGCCGCCGAGACGACGGGCTGCGAGGCGGTGCACCCGGGGTATGGCTTCCTCGCCGAGAACCCGGCGTTCGTCGAGGCGTGTGTCGACAACGACCTCGTCTTCATCGGGCCGCCCGCCGACGTGATGGCCCTCATGGGCGACAAGATCTCCGCGAAGCAGGCAATGCGTGCTGCCGACGTGCCGACCGTGCCGGGTACCGAGGGCGCGACCTCGCTCGACGACGTGCGCAGCGCCGCTGCTGAGGTCGGCTTCCCGTTGCTGCTCAAGGCGACAGCGGGCGGCGGCGGCAAGGGCATGCGGCTCGTCACGGATGCCGACGATCTCGAGGGCGCCTATCGCACTGCCTCGAGCGAAGCAGACGCCGCGTTCGGCGACGGGACGATGTACGTCGAGAAGGCGGTTGTGCCGGCGCGGCACGTCGAGATCCAGGTGATCTGCGACACGCACGGAAACGTGCTGACGCTCGGTGAGCGCGAGTGCTCGATCCAACGCCGCCACCAGAAGCTGATCGAAGAGTCGCCCTCCGCGGCAATGACCGACGAGACGCGCGAGCAGATGGAGTCCGCAGCAGAACGGGCATGCCGTTCGGTCGGCTACCGGAACGCGGGCACGTTCGAGTTCCTGCTCGGGCCTGACGGCAGCTTCTTCTTCATCGAGCTGAACGCGCGCCTCCAGGTCGAGCATCCAGTGACGGAGATGTGCACCGGCATCGACCTCGTGCGCGAGCAATTGCGCGTCGCGGCCGGCGAATCGCTGTCGGTGACCGGTCGCGCGCCGCGCCGCGGTCACGCGATCGAGATCCGTTTGAACGCTGAGGACCCGGAGCACGACTTCCGTCCGTCGCCCGGCCGGATCGCGCGCTTCCAGCCGGCGCAGGGACCCGGCGTGCGCGTCGACACGTTCGTCGAGTCGGGCTCGATGGTGCCACCCTTCTACGACTCGATGATCGCGAAGCTGATCGTGTGGGACACGACGCGTGACGAGGCGATCGCGCGCGCCGAGCGTGCTCTCCGTGAGACGTTCGTCGAGGGTGTGCCGACGACGCGCGACCTCGCGCTCACGGTGCTCGGCAGCGAGCCGTTCCGCACGGGCGACTACTCGACATCGACGCTCGACGCGTTGAGGTCCGGCGATGGCGCTCTCACGTAGGCAGGCGCGCCGGCAGGCGTTGATGCTGCTCTACCAGTGGGATCTCTCCGGCCAGGAGATCGGCTCGCAGTACGCCGGTGAGATCGACTCGTGGGCACGCGGCGTCGCCGAGACGGTCGCGGGTCGCGCGGAAACGCTCGACGAGCGGATCACGAACGCGTCGGAAGGATGGACGGCCGACCGCCTCGGGGCAGTCGAACGGAGCGCGCTGCGTGTCGCGGTGCACGAGCTCGACACACGCGAGGTGCCGGTGGAAGTGGCGATCAACGAGGCGGTCGCATTTGCGAAGCGGTACGCGTCCGAGGATGCCGCTCGCCTCGTCAACGGGATCCTCGGTCGTATACAACGGGAGGCGGCATGAGACGTAGGCTTGACGGAGTCTCACACGGAGCGAAGGTGCCGGCTTTGCCGGCGCCGGGAGTTGGCACATGACGGCGGAAGAGTCACTGAACCGGACGGAGGATCTGCTGGCGAGGCTCGAACAGGCGCGGACGCGCCTTGAGGCCACCGACGACCCCGACCAGGCGATCGACATCCTGCAGGAGCTCGCCGAGCTCGCGAAAGAGGTCGAGGCGGAGCTGCAACGTGCGAAGCGCGCGGCGGAGACCGAGGCGGTCGCCCCGCCGCCCGCCGAGCCCGATGCCCCGGCCGGCTAGCGCGCTGCGGGAGCTCGTCGAGGGCTACCTCGCGGAGCTGGCGCTCGCGCCCGACCTTGGCACGCTCGAGCGGCCGATGCGGCACGCCCTCGGCGGCAAGCGCGTCCGGCCTGTGCTCTGCCTCGCGACCGGCGACGCGCTCGGCGCGGACGTGGAGCACCTGTTGCCCGCTGCCGCAGCCGTGGAGCTCGTCCACTCCTTCTCGCTCGTCCATGACGATCTGCCGGCGCTCGACAACGATCGCGAGCGTCGAGGCGCGCCGTCCGTGTGGGCGCAGTACGGGGAGGCGTCGGCGATCCTGGCGGGTGACGCCCTGCTCGTCGAGGCGATGCGGCTCGCGCTCACCTATCTCTCCGGCGACGTCGCGCGCGAGCTCGTCGACGCGACGCTCGCGATGATCGGCGGCCAGCAGCTCGATCTCGAAGGCGCTGCGCAACTCGACCACTTGCACGCGCTCAAGACCGGGGCGCTGTTCCGCGCGTCAGTGATGTGTGCGTTGTGGGCGGCAGGGGTGCCGGCGGAGGAGCACAAGCCGTGGCGCGCCTTCGCCGCCGACGTGGGGCTGCTCTTCCAGATCGTCGACGACCTCCTCGACGGCGACGGCTACGTCGCGTCGGTCGGCGGAGCCAGCGCGCGGCGCCTCGCGGACGAGGCCGCCGAGCGCTCGCGCCTGCAGCTCGCGGCTCTCGATGCGAACACGGAGGTGCTCGTGGCGATCGTCGACGACCTTGCTGTGCGCACGTCGTGACGGATCGGGCCGCGACGTGATCCGCGAGCGCTCTCTCCTCGCGTTGACGACGGCCGAGCTCGTCTCGACGCTCGGGTCGCAGTTTTCCGCTCTCGCACTCCCGTGGTTCGTCCTCGCGACAACGCATTCGTCGACCCGGATGGGACTGGTCTTTGCGGTCGAGCTCGTGCCGTTTCTCCTCTTCGGGCTGCACGCCGGGGAGGTCGTCAACCGGCTCGGCCCACGGGGAACGATGCTCATCTCCGACATCGCGCGTGCTCCGGTCATCGCGGTCGTCCCACTCCTGCACGCCCTCGGCGGGCTCTCGTACCCGATCATCCTTGCGGTTGCGTTCGTCCACGGCCTGTTCTCGACGGCGTACTTCACGTGCCAGCGCGCCGTGATCCCGGCCATCGTGGGTGCAGACGAACAGCGCGTCGCGCGAGCGAACAGCCTGGTCGAGGGCGCGACGAACGTCACCAACTTCGTCGGCCCGGCGCTCGCGGGCGTGCTGATCGGCGTCCTCGGCGCCGCGAACGTCATGTGGATCGACGCCGTGTCGTACATCGCATCGTTCGCGCTCGTCGGACTGTTCGTCCGGGTCGTCCGCGAAGTGAGGGAAAGCGAGGAGCCGACGGGCGTGCGAGCGGGCATCGCGTACATCTCCGGCGACCGGTTCGTCCGTCGCGCGATCGTCACTCCACTTCTCTTCGGTGCCGCGTTCCCGCTCGTGTTCGCCTCGTTCCCGGTGATCGCGTTCCGCGACTACCACCACAACCCACGGGTGGCTGGACTACTGATCGCGGCCTACGGCGGGGGCAGTGTGATCGGGTCGTTGGTGACGTACGTCGCGCTCGCGCGCTTCAGGGCGACGACGCTCGGAATCGCAGCCTGTATCGGCCTCGGGGTGCCGTTCTGGCTGCTCGTCCCGCATGTGCCGCTCGCGGTGATGGTCGCGGCGATGGCGATCGTCGGGTTCGCGAACCCGATGGCGAATGCGCCGATCTTCGGCATCCTGACGACCCGCGTCCCGCCGGCCGTCTTCCCTCAGGTCGTTCAGACGATCATCGTCTCGAACCAGGTGGTGCGTCCCGCGGCGTACGCGGTGGCAGGCTTTCTGTTCGCCTCGATCGGGCTGCACACCGTCTACGCGATCGCGGCCGTCCTGGCGACCGTCGCGTCGACGAACTTCATCCTTGCCATCCTTGCGGAAGGTCCGAGCCTTGCCCAAGAAGCGGCTTGACGTTTTGCTCGTCGAGCGCGGGCTCGCCGAGTCGCGCACGCAGGCGCAGGCACTCGTCATGGCCGGACGCGTGCCGGGCCACTCGAAGCCGGGCGAGCAGGTGGACGAGGACACGCCGATCGAGGTCGTACAGCCGCCGCCGTACGTCTCGCGCGCCGGGCACAAGCTGGCGAACGCGCTCGACGCGTTCGGAATCGACGTGACGGGTGTCGACGCGCTCGACGTCGGGGCTTCGACGGGTGGCTTTACCGACGTGCTGTTGCAGCGGGGCGCGGCACGCGTGATCGCACTCGACGTCGGGTATGGCCAGCTGCACTCGAAGATCCGCGACGATCCGCGGGTGACCGTGCTCGAGCGCGTGAACGCCCGCTCGCTCACCGAGCTCCCGTTCGCGCCGCAGCTCGTGACGTGCGACGTCTCGTTCATCTCGGTCAAGATCGCGCTGCCGCCCGCACTCGCGCTCGCGGCTCCCGGCTGGCGCGCCCTCGTCCTCGTGAAGCCGCAGTTCGAGGCGGGTCGGGCGGAGGGCCCGAAGGGCGTCGTCCGGGACGCGGAGGTCCACAAGCGCGTCGTTCGGGAGGTCGCAGAATCCCTGCTCGCGAGCGGTGGCGAGCCGGTCGGGGTCGTAGACTCAGGTCTCCCCGGCCCGAAGGGAAACCGTGAGTTCGTCCTCCACCTCGTCCAGCGAGAGCACCCCGAGCTCCCGGCCGACCTCGACCGGTGGATCGCCGATGCCGCGGGTTGAGCGCGCCTCCGTCGCGACGATCGAGCGGGACGGAGTCGACGAGGCACTTGCTCGGCTGCGCGCAGTCGCGGAACGCTCCGGCGTCGAGCTGACGGAGGGCGACGACGCGGATCTCGCGATCGTGCTCGGCGGCGACGGGACGATGCTGCGAGCGCTCGGACGGTTTCGCGGCACGGGTGTCCCTACCGTCGGCGTCAACTACGGGCGCGTCGGATTCCTGACCGCGATCCCGGCCGACGACCTCGAGGACGGCTTGCAGCGCGTGTTCGCGGGCGACTACCGGACGATCGAGCTGTCGACGCTCGAGGTGACCGTGAACGGGGAGACACGTACCGCCGTCAACGACGTGGTCGTGGCGGGGCGGACGCTTGGCCGGATGATCGAAGTCGGGTACACGATCGGCGGCGAAGACCTCGGCTCGCAGCCGTGCGACGGCCTGATCTGCGCGACGCCGGCCGGCTCGACCGCGTACAACCTTTCGAACGGCGGCCCTGTGCTCGTGTGGGGCCTCGACGCGATGGTGCTGACATTCGTCGCGCCGCATGCGATCCACATCAGGCCGCTCGTCGTGCCCCGAGGACCAGATGTCGTGATCACGAACCTCACGTCCGCGATCGAGACGAGCGTCCTCGTCGACGGACAGCAGGTGGGCGCGCTTGGCCAGGGCGAGCAGGCGATCGTTCGGGTCGGCGCGGAGCCGAGCCTGCTCGCGACGCTCCCCGAAGCGACCTTCTTCTCGCGCTACGCGGCGACGTTCGGGAGCTAGGTGCGCCAATAGTGCTTCGCCGGCTGCGCATCTCGAACCTCGTCCTCATTCATGAGGCGGAGCTCGAGCTCGGGCCTGGCCTGAACGCGATCACCGGCGAGACGGGCGCGGGGAAGACGATCCTCACCAACGCGGTCGGGCTCCTCCTAGGCGCCAAGGGCGATGCTGCGCTGATCGGCGCGGCCGGCGACGAGGCGTACGTGGAAGCCGAGTTCGACGGTGCGGGTGACGAGGCGCTCGGTGCGCTCGCCGAGTTGCGTCCCGAAGGCGAGGACGATGTCGTGCTCGCGCGGCGCATTTTCGCCGACGGCCGCACGCGGGCGTACGCGTGGGGGCGAAGTGCTGCGCGGGAGGACGTCGCGGCCGCGGCGGAGGCGCTGCTCGCGATGAGCGGCCAGTTCGAGCAGCGGCGCCTCGCTCGTTCCGCGTATCAGCGCGACGTGCTCGACACGTTCGCCGGGGTCGACACGGCGGCCGCCTCGCGGGCGTGGCGCGAGCTGCAGGCGGCCCGGCGCCGCCACGACGAGCTGACACGCGACGCAGCGAGCGCGCGCGCGAGGCTCGATGAGCTCCGCCTGCTCGCGACCGACACCGATTCGCTCGAGCCGGCCCGCGAGGAGGAGCTGCGGGCCGAACGGGAGCGGTTGCGGCACGTGACGGAGCTGGCGCAGGCGGCCGCGACGGCGGCGGCCGCGCTCTCGCCGGAGGACGGCGACGGAGCGAGCGATCTGGTCGCGACTGCCGAGCGGGCGATCGCGCCGGTCGAGCGGCTCGCGCCCGAGCTGACGGCGGCGGGCGATGCGCTGCGGCAGGCCGAACTGCAGCTACGTGAGACCGCCTCGGATCTCAAGGCATTTCTGGGCTCGCTCGAGGCGGAGCCGGGTCGCCTCGAGGAGGTGGAGGCCGGGCTGGAGGAGCTGGCGGACCTTCGCCGCCGTCACCGCGTACAGACCTATGTGGAGTTGCTCGAACGCGGGGAGGAGGCGCGGCGCGAACTGGCGGCGTTGGACGAAGGCCATGATCCCGTCCAGGCAGCCGAAGCGGAGCTGCGCCGGACAGAGGCCGAGGTGGCCCAGATCCATGCCGAGCTGCACGCCGCGCGGCAGAAGGCGGCCGAGCCATTCGCGAGCGCGGTGGCGACGGAGCTGCGCGGCATCGGCCTCGGGGACGGCGAGTTCCAGGTCGTGCTGTCGGAGCGTGATCCAGGAGCGACAGGTGTCGATGACATCGCGTTCCTGATCCGCCCGAACCCGGGGCTGCCGTTCGGGCCGGTTGCGGAGACCGCGTCCGGCGGTGAACTGTCTCGCATCGCGCTCGCGATCGCGGCGGTCGCCGGCGGCGAGACGATGGTGTTCGACGAGATCGACGCCGGTATCGGCGGAACAACGGCGCACGCTGTCGCAGACACGCTGCGCCGGCTCGCGGAGCGCGCGCAGGTCGTGACGATCACGCATCTGCCGCAGATCGCCACCGTCGCCGACCGGCATTTCCGGGTCGAAAAAGTGCCCGGGGACCCGACGCACACGCGCATCGAGCTTCTCGACGACGCGCAGCGGCGTGACGAGCTCGAGCGTATGCTTGGTGGTGCAGAGTTCCTCGCGTCGCTCGAACGATGAAGATCCTTCCTCTCGTCCTCGCGCTTGCGTTTCTCGCCGCCGGTACGGCACAGGGGCGCTCGGCTGCGACGTGCAAGTGGGGTGCGACGCCGTCCAAGGTTGGCTGTCTGGCGCCGTATACGCCGTGTACGCAGGCGCATCAAGCGGCCTACCGCCGCCACGCGTACTCCTGTGTCGGCCGGTACCTGCAGTACGACTACTCGCAGCTCAGGGGCCGGGCGGTCCGCACGCCTGCGTGCGCCCTCACCCCGCAGGACGGGACGCTGAAGCGGAACGGGTACGCGTCTCAGCCGGCGTGGGGGAGCCCGGCGTCGCCGTTCATGCTGAATGGATCGCTTGTGCAATCCGTCGAGTACGACCCCGGCGCGTACGCCAAGTACGGCTTGTTCAAGGCGATGTGGGCGATCGACCCACGGTACGTCGGGCCGGTCCTCGTGCGCGGGCGCCAGCTCGACGGTGACGACGTGCTGAAGTTCGAGAAGGGCGAGCCCGGGTTCAGCGACTACACGCGCTCCCATCCGACGACAGAGCTCCACGAGTCGGGGGGTTACGTCCACCCGTCGGTCACCCGCGTCCGGACACTCGGCTGTTACGCGTACCAGGTCGACGGCATCGGCTTTAGCTACTCGATCGTCTTCCGCGCAGTCGCGGCTTGACCGAGGCCTCGCTCGAGCTGCTCGCCCCGCGGGCAGACGTGTGGGGATTTCTTGCGGAGCCGTACCACCTCTCCGACTGGTGGCCCGGGATCACCGGCGTCGATCCCGACCTGAGGGGCTTCGCGCCGGGTGCTCGCTGGACGGTCCACTCGACGAAACGGAACATCTTCACCGGTACCCGCTCGGTCGAGACGATGGTCCTGATCCGTGACATCGACCAGTACGAGCGCTGGAGCTGGCACCTGCTGCAGCCGGCAACTGACGTCGAGATTCGCCTGCAGTCGGTCGCCGACGACCGGACGCTGGTGTCGGTGTCGGTCAGCCGAGGGAACCCGGCGGTCGCCGTGAAGCGGCTGTACGACCTCGTGCAGACCGCCGCCGAGCTCTGACCGATCCCATCCCTACCATCGAATTCCGTGAGCTCCGGGGACAGGCTGCTAGAGTGGAATCCCGTGAGCGAATTCACGGGGAGACGCGTGTAGGTGACGAAATATGTGTTCGTCACCGGCGGCGTCGTTTCGTCTCTCGGGAAGGGCATCACCGCCGCATCGCTGGGCCGGCTGCTGAAGGCGCGCGGCCTCAAGGTGCAGGTTCAGAAGTTCGACCCGTACATCAACGTCGATCCCGGCACGATGAGTCCGTTCCAGCACGGCGAGGTGTTCGTCACCGAGGACGGCGCCGAGACCGACCTCGACATCGGCCACTACGAGCGCTTCGTCGACGAGAACCTTTCGCGCGCCGCGAATCACACCGCGGGCGCCGTCTGGGACCGCGTCCTGCGCAAGGAGCGGAAGGGCGAGTACCTCGGCTCGACGGTGCAGGTGATCCCGCACATCACGAACGAGATCAAGGCGCGGATCCGGTCGGTCGCCGAGGCGAGCGATACCGACGTCGTGATTACGGAGATCGGCGGGACGGTCGGCGACATCGAGTCGCAGCCGTTCCTCGAGGCGATCCGCCAGTTCCGGCGGGAAGTCGGGGCCGAGAACGTGGCGTATCTCCACGTGACGCTCGTGCCGTTCATCGACACGGCCGGCGAGTTGAAGACCAAGCCGACGCAGCACTCGGTGAACGAGCTCCGCCGGATCGGTATCCACCCCGACATCCTGGTGTGCCGCTCGCAGGAGCCGCTCCAGCACGACATCCGCGACAAGATCGCGCTCTTCGCAGACGTCGACGTGGACGCGGTCATCTCAAACTCCGACGTGTCAGACGTCTATCTCGTCCCGCTCGACCTGCAGAAGCAGGGGCTCGACGAGCTCGTCTGCCGGAAGCTCCACATCGAAGCACCCGAGCCGGAGCTCAGCGACTGGATCGAGCTGACCGAGCGAATCAAGGAGCGGCGCGAGTCGATCGAGATCGCGCTCGTCGGCAAGTACGTGAAGCTGCACGACGCCTATCTCTCGGTGCACGAGGCGCTGAAGCACGCCGGCATCGCGGGCGGCTGTCGCGTTCACGTGCGGTGGGTTGACGCGGAGAACATGACGCTGGAGGAGGCTCGCGCCGAGCTTGCGGGCGTTGACGGCGTGCTCGTTCCCGGCGGCTTCGGGTCGCGCGGGTGGGAAGGAAAGATCCTTGCCTGCCGCGTCGCGCGCGAAGACGAGATCCCGTACCTGGGCATCTGCCTGGGCATGCACGTCGCCGTGTCGGAGTTCGCGCGCCATGTGTGCGGCCTCGACGGCGCGAACTCGACGGAGATGGATCCCGAGACGCCGTTCCCGGTGATCGACCTGCTGCCGGAGCAGAAGGAGGTCGAGGATCTCGGCGGGACGATGCGCCTCGGCGCGCAGGCGGTCGAGCTCGCGGACGGGACCCACACGCGCGAGGTCTACGGCGGCGAGCCGGTGATCTCGGAGCGCCACCGGCACCGGTACGAGGTCAACAACGCCTACCGCCAGCAGCTCGTCGAGGGCGGGCTCGTGATCAGCGGGACGTTCCAGGAGGGCCGGCTCGTCGAGATCATCGAGCTGCCGGATCACCCGTGGTTCGTGGCGTCGCAGTTCCACCCGGAGTTCAAGTCGCGCCCTACCCGGCCGGCGCCGCTCTTCCGTGAGTTCGTCGCCGCCGCGCTGCAGCGGTCGCGTTCGCGCTCCGGCGTTCACGCGGCTCGCTAGGTTTCGCCTCCGTGGCGACGGAGGTCCTCGATCTGTTCTGCGAGCTGGCGGCTCTTCCGAGCCCGCCGGGCGACGAGCGGGCGGTGGCCGATGTCGTCGTGCGGTACATGCGCGACTGCGGACTGACGGTCGACGAAGACGACGCCGGCCCGCGCGTCGGCTCCAACATGGGGAACCTGTACGCGCGCATCGAGCCGACGGCCGAAGGCGAGCCGCTCTTCCTGTGCGCGCACCTCGACACGGTGCCGCCGACCGCCGCCATCGATCCTGTGGTCGAGGACGGTGTCGTGCGGAACGCCGCGGGCACGATCCTCGGCGCGGACAACAAGTCAGCGGCGGCTGCGATGCTCGAGGGCACGCGCCGGGTGCTGGCGGAGGGTAGTCCGCACGCTGGCATCGAGCTGCTGTTCACACCCAAGGAGGAGGTCGGGCTGAACGGTGCGTATGCGTTCGACCACACGCGCCTCCGTGCACGCACCGGTTATGTGTACGACCAGGCGGCGCCGATCGGGGTCGTCATCCTCGGCGCGCCGTTCTCACAGGCGATCCAGGTGACCTTCCACGGCCGGGCCGCGCACTCGGGGATGCATCCGGAGGACGGGCGGTCGGCGATCGCCGCCGCGTCGCGCGCGATCTCGGAATTCCGGCTCGGGCGCGTCGACGAGCTCTCGACGGCCAACGTCGGGACGATCACGGGCGGTACGGCCGGGAATATCGTCCCTGAGTGGTGCACGTTCGAAGCCGAGGTGCGGTCGCACGACGAGCGGCGGCTCGCGGACCTGATCCAGGAGATGCAGGACGCGATCACGTTCGCCGCAGGCGTCGCGGAGTGCGATGTCGAGACCACGTCGCGGAAGAGTTACCGCGGGTACCGGTTCGCCAAGTCGGATCGCGCAGTCGTGCTGGCTGCCGAGGCGCTCGCGCGATGCGGATACGAGCCGACGTACGAGCTGTCCGGCGGCGCCGCGGATGCGAACGTCTTCAACGAGCGCGGTCTCGAGTGCGTCAATCTCGCGAACGGTATGACGGACATTCACACGCCGAACGAGCACATCGCCGTCGCCGATCTCGAGGCGATGGTCGACGTGACCCTGGCGCTTGTGGCTTCGGCGCTGGCGTAGGATCGGCCAAACCTTCACGAGGAGGACTTGATGGCAGTCGCCTACGTTCAAGAGTTCGCGATCGCGGACCGTTCGACCCAGAACTACGACTTCGTGGCCGACAAGCTCGGGGACGGTCCGTTCGACGGACTGATCGTCCACACTGCCGGTTTCGACGACGAAGGCGGTGTCTTCCGGATCCTGGACGTGTGGGAGACACGCGAGCACGCTGAGCGGTTCATCGCCGAGCATGTGACGCCGATGATCGAGCAGGGCCCGGATGCGTTCCCGAATCCCGGCGCGTTCACGATGCCGACGCGAGAGGGCTTCTACGAGCTCCATCACGTCGTCGGCGGCTAGAACCACGGAAGGTGTCAGGCACACGTGCCTGGCACCTTCATTCCGGACCGACTGTGCGTTCCCAGACGACGTCGAGCGACGGCCACGGTGGGCCTGCGCGTAGGGCTTTCAGCAGTTCCTCGCCTGCTCGTTTCCCGTTCGGGAGTTGGTCGCCTCGATCGCAGCGCCACGCGGCGACCATCGCCAAGACGAGGAGACGGCACGCGCTGAGCAGTTCCTGATCTGGGTCGACGTAGCATTCGCTGACCTCTTGTGGAACGTGAGCGAGGTCGAACTCGACAGGCCCATGGCAAATCGTCTCGAGGTCGATGAACAACGGCCCACTCCTCGTGTTGAGGAGGTTTCCCGCGTGTGGCTCTCCGTGCAGTAGTTGCTCGGCGGAAGAGCGCTCCCTGATCGCGCGTCGCAGACTTCGCAACGTACTGGTGAGAAGGCTCCGATCCGAGTCGTCGAGGCCGGGAGTTCGGTTCGGGCTCGCGACGAGCTCTTGAGCTTCCGTGACGCGGTCCGAGAAGTGCGGCGCGGCGACCTCGACCTTTGCCATCTCGGCATGGAGCTGCTCGAGCGCCCTTGCATAGTCGATGGGCGGGGCCTCGTGCCCGACCTGCTCGTAGTAGGTCCAGAGCGTGGTTGCGAATCCATCCCGCTCGTAGACACGCGGTTCCACCCGGCGCTCGAGACTCGCCACGGGGGCGCCGGCCTCAGTGAGCCGTCGTGCGATTTGAAGCTCGGCCTCGAAGTCCTCAGATCCGGCGAATGCGATTCGGGCAAAGACATCGCACGGCAGTAACCGCACCGCGAGCTTGTTCGAGTTGCGCACGACCCTCGCTTCGGCGACTGCCAGACCCAGATCCGACGCTATGTCGGTGGCTGCACCTACCGCGCGTGCGACATCTGGCGTCACCATCTCGACCCATTCTCGGCTAGTAGAACAAGTCGGTGCGGATGCGGCTCTTGAGTTCCTCGCCGGCGAGGTAGCGGCGCAGGTTGGCCACGAACAATTCGACGATCCGTTCGTTCTCATGGATCGACTGGGCTGCGGTGTGCGGGCTCAGGATCACGTTGTCGAGTTCCCAGAGCGGGCTGTCCGTCGGCAGCGGCTCGGTGGCATACACGTCGAGTGCCGCGCCGCGGAGATGCCCCGAGCGGAGCGCGTCGATCAACGCCACCTCGTCGACGACGGGGCCCCGTCCGATGTTCACGAAGATCGCGCCGCGTTTCATCAGGTCGATGCGACGGCGGTCGAACATCCCGCGCGTCTCGTCGGTCAGCGGAAGCGTGACCACGACCGAGTCGGCGCGGGGCAGGAGCTCGTCGAGATCGCCTTCGGCGCGGCGCGTCGACAGGACATGCATCCCGAAGGCGTCCGCGAGCCGCGCGACCTCGCGACCGATCTCGCCGAGGCCCGCGATCAGGACGGTCGTGCCTCGTGCCTCGTCGACGGGGTAGTGCGCCCAGTGGCGGGCCTGCCTGTCCGCTTCGAGGCGGGGCAGCCCTTTGGTGAGCGCCAGGATGCCGAACAGCGCCCACTCACCGAGCGGCGTCGCGTGGATCCCGACCGAGCTCGTCCAGGCGATCCGCTCGACGTCCTCACGCGCGAGCCCGGCGGCCGCGAGCTGCTGGCCCGCCCCGGCGAACGTGGCCTGCACCCAGCGCAGGTGCGGGGCCGTGCGGACAAGCCACGCGATCTGGGCGGGGTCCTCGCGTGGATACCCGAGGATGATCTCGGCGCTCGCGACCAGTTCCGCGAACCTCGCCTGCTGCTCCTCGGTACGCACGAACGACGGATCGCCGATGTGATCGGACGCCCACCGCGGCGACGGGAGCAGCTCGGGCTCGAACACGATGTGGAGGCGCGCGTCAACCGTGCGAAGGCGTTCGACGAGCTCGGGCTCGAGGGGTGTGGCGATGACGACGTGGGGCATCCGTCAGGATCTTGCCGATGACGCTGTACGAGGGACCGGCCTTCCGTGTCGAACGGCGTGATGGTCGCGACGTCGTCGTCCACGCTCCGGTCGCCGCGGTGGTCGCTGTCGACCGGCACGACCGGCTCACGCTGGTGCGCCAGCATCGCGTCCCGGTCGGCGTGAGCATGCTCGAGCTGCCGGCCGGGTTCATCGAGGCCGGTGAGTCACCGCTCGACGCAGCGCACCGTGAGCTGGCCGAGGAAACCGGCTTGCACGGCGGTGAGTGGGCCGAGCTTGCCACGTTCTTCACGTCCGCCGGGTTCACCGACGAGGCCGTCCATCTCTTCGTCGCCACCGGCCTCGAGCCCGGTGAGGCGCGACCGGACGAGGACGAGGAGCTCGAGGTCGCGCGGTTCCCGCTGACCGAGCTACCGGGCTTGATCGCCGAGTGCCGGGACGCGAAAACGGTGATCGGGCTGCTGCTTCTCGCGCGCGACCACCATCTGTAGGCTTGCCCGCGGCATGAGGATCGGTGTCGCCAAGGAGATCAAGTCCGACGAATACCGTGTCGCGCTGACGCCCGCCGGAGCGCTCGAGTTGCGCAACCGTGGCCACGACGTCGCGATCGAGCAGAGCGCGGGCGCGGGCAGCTCGTTCTCGGACGCCGACTACGAACGGGTCGGTGCGCGGATCGTCTCCGTCGACGAGGTGTGGGAAGGCTCGGAGCTCGTCCTCAAGGTGAAGGAGCCGATCGAGCCGGAGTACCGCCGCCTGCGCGAGGGCCTGATCCTCTTCACGTACCTGCACATCGCGGCGGACGAGCCGCTCACCCGCGCGCTGATCGACTCCGGAATCGCGGCCGTCGCCTACGAGACGGTTGAAGTCGGCCGCTCGCTGCCGTTGCTCGCCCCGATGTCCGAGGTAGCGGGCCGCCTTGCACCGCAGGCGGGCGCCTACTTCCTCGAGAAGCCGATGGGCGGACGCGGGCTCCTGCTCGGCGGCGTGCCCGGCGTCGCCCCCGGGAAGGTCGTGATCGTCGGCGGTGGAGTCGTCGGCTACAACGCCGCCGTGATCGCGCTCGGCTTCGGCGCGCAGGTCACGATCCTGGAGCGGTCGATCGACCGGATGCGCCACCTCGAGGAGGTGCTCTCGGGGCGCGTGACGCTGCTGATGAGCTCGAGCCTCCAGGTTGCCGCGTCGATCGAGGATGCCGATCTCGTCGTCGGTGCGGTTCTGATCCCCGGCGCGGTTGCGCCGAAGCTCGTCACGCGCGAGATGATCTCGTCGATGAAAGAAGGTGCGGTCGTCGTCGACGTGGCGATCGACCAGGGCGGCTGCTTCGAGACGTCACACGCGACGACGCACGCCGATCCGGTGTACCTCGTCGACGGCGTCACGCACTACTGCGTCGCCAACATGCCCGGCGCCGTGCCGATCACGTCGACGAAAGCGCTGACGAACGCCACATTGCCGTACGTCGAGGCGATCGCGAACAACGGCCTCCGCGCGGCGGTCGATACAGATCCGGCGCTCGCGAAGGGCGTCAACGTGATCGACGGGAGGCTGACGTACGAGGCCGTCGCCGAGGCGCACGGGATCGACTACACGCCGCTCCGCGACGTGCTCCCGCTGAGCGCCGTTTAAGCCGCGCGCTTCTTGTTCGGGTCGGGGCTCACGCGCACGACGACCCATGTGACGCCTGCCGCAAGGGCGATGATCACGACGATGAACAAGAGGATCCCGAAGAGTCCGAGCACGTTTTCCACGAAAACAGGATAGCGTCGGGGAACGATGCCCAGAGCCTGCGTGATCGTTTTGGACGCCGTCGGCGCGGGCGAGCTGCCGGATTCCGCCGAGTTCGGCGACGCGGGATCGAACACACTCGCCAACGTCGCTCGCGCCGTAGGAGGCCTCGACCTCCCGACGCTGGAGGCGCTCGGCTTCGGCAACATCGAGCCGCTCGAGGGTTGCGCACCCCAACCTGGCGCGCCCGCCATCGCGGGTCGCCTCGTCGAGCGTTCGAAGGGCAAGGACACGACGACGGGGCACTGGGAGCTGATGGGCGTCGTCACGCCGCAGGCGATGCCGACGTACCCGCTCGGGTTCCCGGACGATGTGATCGACCCGTTCATGAACCGCACCGGCCGCGGTGTGCTCGGCAACAAGCCGGCGAGCGGGACGGAGATCATCCAGGAGCTCGGTGAAGAGCATCAGCGCACCGGCAAGTGGATCGTCTACACGAGCGCAGACTCGGTCTTCCAGATCGCCGCGCACGAGGAGACCGTTCCGCTCGAGGAGCTCTATAGCGCCTGCCGTACCGCGCGGGAGCTCCTGACGGGCAAGCACGCGGTCGGCCGGGTGATCGCGAGGCCGTTCACGGGTGTCCCGGGATCGTACGAGCGCACCACGAACCGACACGACTTCTCGCTCGAGCCAAAGCGGCCGAACTACCTGAGCCTCGTCCGCGACGCGGGCCACAAGGTCTACGGCGTCGGGAAGATCGGCGACATCTTCGCGCACCAGGACGTCGACGAGGAGTACCCGACGAAGTCGAACGTGGACGGCATTCAACGCACCGAGGAGCTGCTGCGCACGATCGACGACGGGCTCGTCTTCACAAACCTCGTCGAGACGGACTCGCTTTGGGGCCACCGTAACGACCCGGTGAACTTCCATCGGTGCCTGCAGGACTTCGATCGGCGGTTGCCGGACATCCTCGAAGCCCTGCGCCCGAACGACTTGCTCATCCTGACCTCCGACCACGGCTGCGACCCCACGACACCCTCGACCGACCACAGCCGTGAGCACGCGCTGCTCCTCGCGTACGTCGAGGGCCGAAACGCTGCAGGCCGGATTCACGAGGACGGCGAGTTCGCAGATGTCGGTGCGACGGTCAACGCGTGGCTCGGCGGCAAGAACGCTCCACGCGGCGTCCCGGGCACGCCGTTCGTCCAGCCGTGAGTCGCCTCGACGACCCCGCACTCGTCGCGTCCGAATACGCCGACGAGTCGCGGCTCGGTCGCCGCGCCGCCGGCTACGCGGGCGCCGGCACGCGTGAGGACGCACGCGTGCCGCTCGTCGACGCGGTCGTGGCGGCCGCTCCGGGCAGCGTTCTCGAGGTGGGCTGCGGCTGGGGCGAGCTGGCGGAGTGGATCGCCCGCGAGACGGGTGCGAAGGTCGTCGCAGTCGATCTCTCGCCGAGAATGGTGGAGCTTGCGCTCGAGCGCGGGGTCGACGCGAGCGTCGCCGATGTGCAGGCGTTGCCGTTCGCGGACGGGACGTTCGATCTCGTCGTCGCGGCGTGGATGCTGTACCACGTGCCGGACCTCGATCGCGGGATCGCGGAGATCGCACGCGTACTGCGGCCGGGCGGGACGCTCGTGGCTTCGACTAACTCGCGCTCTCATCTCCAGGAGCTTCGGGATCTCGTCGGAAGTGGCCCGTCGACACTGAAGTTTGCGCGCGAAGACGGCGAGGCGCACCTGCGTCCGCACTTCCCGACGATCGACCGGATCGACGTCGACGGTGTCCTCGACCTGACGGACCGCGCGGCCGTCGAGGACTACGTGAGCGCATCGATCTCGATGTCGCCGTTCGTCGCGAACCTGCCGCAGGAGATCGACCTGCCGTTCGTGGCGCGCCGCCGCAGCTCGGTCTTCGTCGCGAGGAAGGCGTTATGACGCTGGACGATCCGGTCGCCGTTCGCGAGCAGTACGCCAGCGAGGACAACCTGAGGGCTCGTCAACGTCTGTGGGCGAACCTCGAAGGTGAAAACGCACGCGATGTGCTCTGGCGCATTCTCTCCGAGCTCCGGCCGCGCGCAGTTCTCGAGGTCGGAGGCGGGCAAGGCGAGCTTGCGGAGCGGCTGCAGAGCGAGCTGGGCGCCGCGGTCACGTTCGTCGACCAGTCGGAGCGGATGGTCGAGCTCGCTTGCGCCCGTGGGATTGCCGACTCCCAGGTGGGCGACGTGCAAGCGCTGCCGTTCGAGGACGAGCGCTTCGACACTGTCGTCGCCGCGTGGATGCTCTACCACGTCCAGGATCTCGACCGCGGCCTCGGCGAGATCGCCCGTGTCCTCAAGCCGGGCGGAACGCTCGTCGCCGTTACGAACTCGGTCAGGCACCTCGAGGAGCTCCGAACGATCTTCGACACGTTCATGCGCGGTTACGCGGATCGATTCAACGCCGAGAACGGAGAGGCTTCTCTCCAACGGCACTTCACGAAGATCGAGAGGACCGACGCGAACGTGGTCGCTGTCGTAGCCGAACGCGACGTACTCGAGGGTTACCGGGGCTCGCTCCTCTACGAGACGCGTCCGCTGCCCGATGACCTCGAGCTGCCGTTTCGCGTCCACGGGCGAACCACCATCTTCGCGGCGACGAAATGATCCGGCCCGCCGAGCTCATCCAGCGGAAGCGTGACGGAGAGGAGCTGCCCGACGACGAGCTCGCGGAGCTGATCCTCGGGTACGCGCGCGGCGAGGTGCCCGACTACCAGATGGCCGCGTTCTGTATGGCCGTCTTCTTCCGGGGACTGACCCCGCACGAGACGTACGTGCTGACGGACGCGATGATTCGAAGCGGCGAGACGATCGACATGAGCAGCGCACTCGGGCGCAAGGTCGTCGACAAGCACTCCACCGGCGGGGTCGGCGACAAGACGTCGCTCGCGGTGGCGCCGATCGTCGCGGCGTGCGGCGTGCCGATGGGGAAGATGAGCGGTCGCGGGCTTGGTCACACCGGCGGGACTCTCGACAAGCTCGAGTCGATCCCCGGCTACCGGACCGAGCTGACACTCGACGAGTTCATCGCGCAGGTTCGCGACGTCGGCACGGCGATCGTCGGTCAGACGGGCGACCTCGTTCCGGCGGACAAACTGCTCTACGGCCTGCGCGACGTGACGGCGACCGTCGACCAGCTCTCCCTGATCGCGGCGTCGATCATGTCGAAGAAGCTCGCTGCCGGGGCACAGGCGATCGTCCTCGACGTGAAGGTCGGGAACGGTGCGTTCATGCGCACGATCGACGACGCCCGGCAACTGGCCGAAGCGATGATCTCCCTCGGTCACCAGGCCAGTCGCCAGGTGGTGTGCCTACTCACCGACATGGATCAGCCGCTCGGCGCGGCCGTCGGGAACAGCCTCGAGGTGCTCGAAGCGCTCGAGACCGTCCGTGGCCGCGGACCCGCGGACTTTCAGGAGCTCGTCCTCGACGCCTGCGGGAAGTTGCTCGCGCTCTCCGACCTCGAGGTCGACGAAGCGGAAGGACGGCGACGAGCCGAGCAGTCGATTGCGGACGGCAGTGCCGAGGTGACCTGGAACCGCTGGATCGAGGCGCAGGGCGGAACCACGGACGAGACCGTGCTACCGCGCGCGCCGATCGTCCGCGAGGTCACCGCCCCAAGGGCGGGGCACGTCCACGAGCTGTCCGCGATTCGGATCGGGAACGCCGCAGTGCACCTCGGTGCGGGCCGGCGGACGAAGGAGGACGCCGTCGACCACGCCGTCGGAATCGTCTGCCACGCGAAGCGCGGGGCGGAGGTCGCATCGGGCGACATGCTCGCCGAGGTGCATGTTCGCACCGACGAGCAGGCGGAGGTCGCGACCCAGGAGGTTCTCGCGGCGTACGAGCTCACCGACACGGCGCCGCACGAGCGCCACGTGCTGCTCGAGGTCGTCGACTAGGTCTACGCCGCTACGGTGCGGCGATGCCCGAGTTGCCCGAGGTCGAGTCCGTTCGCCGGCGGCTTGCGCCCGTACTGGAGGGCCGGGTCTTCGAGCACGTTCGGATCACCGACCCTCGGTTGACCCGCCCGCTGGACCCGCTCGAGGTCGCGCATGAGCTCGACGGAGAACGCGTCGTTCTGGTCGATCGTCGCGGCAAGTATTTGATTGTTCGGTTCGAGTCTGGTCGAGCGCTCCTGGTTCACCTCCGGATGACGGGATCGTTTCTCGCCTCGACCGGCGGGACGCCGCTGTCCGGGGACGCCCATCGGCGGGCTGTTGTCACGTTAGACGACGGGTCGGCTGTTGCCTATCGAGACGTCAGGCGCTTCGGCACGTGGCTTCTGCTCGAGCCGGCTCAAGTGGACGCATACGTCGATGCCCGCGTCGGGCGCGAGCCGCTCGAGGCGGCGTACCGGTCGAAGCACCTCGCCGAACGGCTCGCCGGGCGGCGTGCGCCCGTGAAGGCGGCGATCCTCGACCAGCGCACCGTGGCCGGCGTCGGGAACATCTACGCCGACGAGGCGCTGTGGCGCGCACGGCTCCACCCGCTGACGCCTGCGGAGACGTTGGATCCGGACGAGGTGAAGGCGCTCTACAAGGGCATCCGGGAGTCGCTGCGCGCCGGAATCAGGCGCCAGGGCTCGACGCTCCGCGACTACCGCCTTCCGGACGGGGAAAAGGGCGGTGCCCAGCACGAATTCAAGGTCTACGGCCGCGGCGGTGAGCCGTGCGATCGGTGCGGGACACCGATCGACAAGATCCGCGTCGCCGGGCGAGGGACGTGGTATTGCCCACGATGCCAGGTCCACCACGGCTGAGCGCCGACCGGACTGTCGGGCGGTGCGGCTTCTAGACTGGCCGCAATGGCCGGGCGCACCTACAAGACCGAGGCGATCGTGCTCCGGTCGATGCGGTTCTCGGAGGCAGACCGCATCCTCCACCTGTACACGGAGGATCGCGGGCGGATCGGCGCGATCGCGAAGGGCGTCCGCAAGACGAAGTCGCGTTTCGGCGCGCGGCTCGAGCCACTTTCCCACGTCGAGCTGATGCTCCATCAGGGAGCGGGTGAGCTGCAGACGATCACGGGTGTCGAGCTTCTGCGCTCGCACCACGCAGCGCGCGAGGACTCGTACCGGCTGAACGTCGGTCTGATCGGCGCCGAGGCGATGTTGCGGCTCTTCGGTGAGCCGGAGGCGAACGAGCGCGCGTTCGGCGCACTCGCGAAGTTCCTCGACCTCCTCGACGAGATCGCCCCGCGGAGGACGCAGCCTGCCGCGGACGCGCTCGCGCTCAGCTTCCAGCTGAAGTTGCTCTGGCTCGCCGGCTATCTGCCGCATGTCACGAGTTGCGTCGAATGCGGCGCCGGCGAGTTGGTCGGTTTCTCGGCACGCTCGGGCGGGGCGGTCTGCTCCGACCATGCAGCGGGCGCGTTGCGCCTGTCAGCCGAGGGGCTCGTCGGGATCGAGCGCCTGCTGTCGACGCCGCTCGCAGATGCACACGAAGCAGCACTCTCGGAACGTGCCGCGCGTAACGCGCTCGCCGTGATCACGTCGTCCTACGAGGAGCACGGCGGCTTCAGACTGCGAACACTGTCGGCGTGAGCGACGTGGTCGACCGGGTCGTGGCGGCGTTGAACGAGCGCGACCTCGAGGCGTTCGTCGAGTGCTATGCCGCGGACGCGACGATCGGCGACGGCCGCGAACAGATCCGCGCGACCGGCCACAGCGAACTTCGAGCTCTCTACGGCTCCATGTTCGCGCGGTACCCGAGCCTCCGGGTGGAGCCGGGTTGGAGAACGACGGTCGGGGAGTTCGTCGTCCAGGAGGAGACCGTCATGGGCCGGGGAGCGCACGAGCGTCACGTCGCGATCTATCTCATCCTCGACGGCGTCATCGCACGGGAGCGGCTCGTCGCGTGAAGCGCGTCCTCCCGGACGGGCTCGAGCTCGACGATGACAAGGCGCGGATCGACCGCACCGAAGTGCACCGCTATCTCCGCGACGAGAGCTACTGGGCGACGGGTCGCCCACGCGAGACGCAGGATCGCCTCGTCGACGGCGCGACGCGGGTCGTCGGCCTGTACGACCACGGCCGCCAGATTGGCTTCTGCCGCGCCGCGAGCGACGGCGTCTCGTTCGTCTATCTCGCCGACGTCTACGTGCTCCAGGAGTACCGGGGCCGCGGGCTCGGCGAGGCGATGATCCGCGAGATGGTCGAAGGCACCGACCTGACGCGCCTCAAGTGGCTCCTGCACACCAGCGACATGCATCCGCTGTACCGCAAGCTCGGCTTCGACGTCCCGAACGCAAAGGTCATGGAGCGGTTGCCGCCGCAGTGAGCGCCCCTTAGAGTCGCGCCATGACAGAGACCTACACGAACGGCACGTGGACGGTGAAGGACGGCGAAGACGCCGCCTTCGTCGAGGAGTGGACGAACTTCGTCAACTGGGGAAGGACTCACGCCGGGTCAGGGACGTTCCGGCTCGTGCGGAACGTCGACGAACCGGAGCGGTACATGAGCTTCGCCGACTGGGAGAGCTTCGACGCGCAGAAGGCGTGGAAGTCCGAGCCGGAGTTCAAAGAGCGGATCGGTCGCGTGCGGAGCCACTGCACCGAGTTCCAGCCGCTGGTCTACGAGCTCATCACCCGGATCGACTCGTAGGCGATCGACTTACTCGGCGGCGTAGCGTTGGCGCATCTCGGCGAGTGACAGAGGCGAGTAGTCACCGGCGTGCCCGGCCTGGCCGAACTGCGCCATCCGCTCGCTGTACACGGCCTGCATCGCGTCGCGAGCCGGCCCGAGGTACTTCCTCGGGTCGAACTCGGCTGCCTCTTCGCTGAAGACTTTGCGGATCGCGCCTGTCATCGCGAGCCTGGCGTCTGTGTCGACATTGATCTTCCGCACCCCGTGTTGGATGCCGAGCTGAATCTCTTCGACCGGTACGCCCCAGGTGGGCGCGATCGCACCCCCGTAGCGGTTGATGTCATCGACGAGTTTCTTCGGTACGGATGACGATCCGTGCATCACAAGATGTGTGTCGGGCAAGCGCTCGTGAATCTCCTTGATCAGATGCATCGCGAGCACCTCGCCGTCAGGCGGCTTGGTGAACTTGTAAGCGCCATGGCTTGTGCCGATCGCGACGGCGAGCGCATCGATTCCGGTGCGCTCGACAAACTCGGCGGCCTGATCCGGATCTGTGAGATGAACCTCTCCGGAACCGTGACCGTCCTCAATGCCTCCGAGCGTCCCTAGCTCGCCTTCCACCGTGACGCCCGCCGCATGGGCGCGCTCGACTACCTGACGCGTAACGCGGATGTTGTAGTCGAAATCCGACGGCGTCTTCCCGTCCGCCAGCAGCGAGCCATCCATCATCACACTCGTGAAGCCCTGCTCGATTGCCGAGACGCACGTCGCCGGCTCGTTGCCATGGTCGAGGTGCAGTGCGACCGGCACATCCGGATAGACCTCTGTGGCGGCCAACATCAGGTGGATCAGGAAGCGGTCGCTCGTATACCCCCTTGCCCCCCGAGACGCTTGGATGATCACCGGCGAAGCTGTCTCGCTCGCAGCGCCCATCACAGCTTGAATCTGCTCCATGTTGTTGACGTTGAACGCGCCAATCCCATAACCCCCAGCGGCGGCCTCGTCGAGCAGCTGGCGCATCGATAGCAGCGGCATGACGCGACCTTATTGGACGACCGCGGAACCGCGCGCCGGGGCGCGGAGGTCTACGTACGAAGCTGCGCGACGAGCCAGGCCAGCGAAAGTGGGTAGCGGTGGCTCATCCCGCCGTGGCCGCCGTCCACGAGCTCGAACCGCAGCCGATCCCCAGGCAGTCTGGCAGCGAGCAACGCGTCGTGGAGCGCCGAGGCACCGAGATCCAGGAAGTACTCGTCACGGCGGCCCGCATCGAGCCACACGCCGCGCCATGACCGCACCGCTTCGTCGAAATCGCCGACGAGCCGCACTGGGTCGTGCTCGAGCCAGCGCTCGAACACCGGCAACACGCGTCCGAAGGCATCGAACGGAAGCGTCCCGTCGCCGAAGGCGCGCGCGGCTGCCGTCAGCTCGACCAGCAGCGCGTCGCCGTGCGACTCGAGACCGGCGAACGCCGCCCAGAACGCATCGAGCGACCCGTCGAACCGCTCGCGCAGCTCGCGCGCTGCGGTCGGGAACGCATGCGCGAGAGTCACCTCGAACAGCGCATCTGGTGCATGCGCAGCCACACCGTGGAAGAGATCCGGCCGCTCCATCGCGTTCACGAGCGCGCCGTAGCCGCCGGACGACTTCCCTTGCAGCCCGCGCAGCCCGCTCGTTGGATACGTGTCGTCGACGAACGGGACGACTTCGTCGCGCAGATAGTTCGCGTGCTCGCCGATCCACTGCCCGCCGCCGACGTCCGTCCAGCCGTCGACGAGCACGACCACGGCTTCAGGCGAGAGCTCGTCGATCACCTCCGGGTACGACGGCACGAACGGGTCGACGTTGAACCACCAGCGGGCGGAGCGCATGTGCGCGTGGAGAACGTAGACCGTCGGATACTCGCGCTCGCGATCGCGAGGCGCCCACACGAACAGCGGACGCGACCCGAGCTCGTGTGCGTCCCAGCTCATTTCCCGCTCCGGCGCCGCGCAGGTCGGCGCCTCCGCTCCTTGGTGAGCTCCGTCGAGCCTACGCTCACGAGTCCGTGAGGCGATCCGAGAGCAGCCGCGTCGCACCTTCGAGCGGGACGCGCTCCTGCTCGAGCGTGTCGCGGTCGCGCAGCGTCACGGTGCCGTCGGCGAGAGTCTGCTCGTCGACCGTCAGCGCCCAGGGCGTGCCGATCTCGTCCTGCCGGCGGTAGCGCTTGCCGATCGCGGCGGCGTCGTCGTACTCCGCCGACATCGAGCGGCGCAGCTCCTCGTAGAGCCCGCGTGCCTTCTCGACCATCGCCGCGTCCTTCCCGATCAGCGGCAACACCGCAGCCTTCACCGGCGCAAGGCGGGGATGGAGCCGCAAGACGGTGCGCGGCCGCTCGGCGACCACCTCCTCGTCGTACGCGTCGCAGAGAAACGCCAGCACGGCGCGCACGACGCTGATCGCCGGCTCGATCACGTGCGGGACGTACCGCTCGTCCTGCCCGATCCACTCGAGCTTCGTGCCCGACGCCTCGATGTGCTGCTGCAGGTCGTAGTCGCCGCGGTTCGCGACGCCCTCGAGCTCTTGCCACCCGATCGGGTACAGGTATTCGATGTCGGAGGTCGCCGTCGAGTAGTGCGACAGCTCCGCGCCCTCGTGCTTGCGGATGCGCACGTGCGACGGCCGCAATCCGAGCCGTAGGTGCCAGTTGAGACGCTGCTCGATCCAGTACGCGTGCCACTCAGCCGCCTCGGCCGGCGGCACGAAGAACTCCATCTCCATCTGCTCGAACTCGCGCATCCGGAAGAGGAAGTTGCCCGGCGTGATCTCGTTGCGGAAGCTCTTGCCGATCTGGGCGATCCCGAACGGCGGCTTCACGCGCATCGACGAGATGACGTTCTTGAAGTTGACGAAGATGCCCTGCGCGGTCTCGGGGCGGAGATAGGCGCGCGATGCATCGTCGGCGAGCGCGCCGACATGCGTCTCGAACATCAGGTTGAACGCCCGCGGCTCGGTCAGGTCGCACTCGGAGAACTCGCCGGGCTTCTTCGACGGCCGGCGGCCGCAGTGCGAATCCTCGAGCCTGTCGGCGCGGAAGCGGAGCTTGCAGGTGCGGCAGTCAACGAGTGGGTCGGAGAACGTGTCGACGTGCCCCGACGCGACCCAGACCTGCGGATTGAGGATGATCGCCGAGTCGAGCCCGACGACGTCCTCACGTTCCTGGATCAGCGACCGGCGCCACTCGTTCTTGACGTTGTCGTTCAGGAGTACGCCGTAGTGGCCGAAGTCGAACGATGATCCGAGCCCGCCGTAGATGTCCGACGACGGGAAGACGAATGCACGGCGGCGGCACAGCGCGGCGACCTTCTCGATCGTCGCGGCGCCCTCGAATTCCTGGAGCTCCATCGCTCCGAACGTACCTATTCTCTCGGTTCGCCGTCCCAGTAGTCGAGGTGCTCGACACGTCCGATCACACCGAGCCCGCGCCAGCCGATCTTGTTCGAGCGCGGGTAGTAGGCCATGTCGTTCGGCTTCCGGGTGCCGTAGATGAGCATCGTGCAGCCGTCGTCGCCCGCGATGAAGTGGTGCGACGTCCCGGTCCCGGGCGGGCGTGACACAACGTGCCCGGGGCGCAGCTCGTGCTCCTCGCGCGGGGCGCCGGCAGCACTCCTCCGCGGGGACGGCCAGAGGTGCAACGTCGACGCTCCTTCGAGGATGACGAAGATCTCTTCTTCCTCGGAGTGGCAGTGCGGAACCGAGCCCATCTTCCCCGGCGCGAGCTGCTCCCACGCGAAGCCCGCTTGCTCGGAGCCGTCGAAGCCGGCCCAGGTCTGGTTGCGGTCGCTTTCGAGTTCGACCTCGTCGACGTTGCGGATGTTGGCGGGCCGCGGTTTTGGGTCGCCGATCTCGAGCGGTGGCCCGGCTGCTTCGACGTCCCACGGATCGTCGTCGCGCCCTTGCACCCACGGCCAGCCGGTGCGAATCGCACGCGACCGCGGTAGCCATGCGAGCTCGGTTCGGTGTCGCGTTCCGTACACGAGAAACTCGAGTCCCTCGGGGCCGGCGACGAACGTGTGCTCGAAGTGGTCGGCGGTCTGGATGATGCAGTCGCGCGGCCGTACCTCGTGGACGTCGCCGTCTTGCCACGCGAGCCCGGAGCCGGAGAGGACGAAGTAGATCTCCTCCGACGCGCCGTGCGAATGCGGAGGCGTCGGGAGCTTGCCCGGTGCGACGCGCACGCGATTGACGCCGACACCGGCTGTTTCGGCAGCGCGGCCGAGCATCTGCCACACAGCATCCATCTCGCCCTTCGCTGCGCGCCGCTCATCGACGTCGTCCCAGTGCGCCAGACCCACTCGGCCAGGTTACTGGGCCAGGGACCAGCGGAAGCGGGTTCTCGTCTCCGCGGGCGCCAGGCCGCTCGGCCGCAGCCCCCCGTGCACGAGCAGCACCGGAAACGAGGCGGCGAGAAGCGCCCGCCGCGTCTCATCGAGATCCGCTCGCGGGAGCGAACCGACGACTGCCGCCCCCGCGATCGCCTCCGGGCCGGGTGGGATCAGCGCGGTCTCGACCGTCACGCCGGCGAACCGCTGCAGAGCGAGCGACGCGCCCGCGAGCGCCCGACTCGCGTCGCGGCGGCCGTCGCCCGCTTCCGTGCCGAGGAGTCGCAGCGTGCGCCGGTGGGCGCGGGCGATCCAGGCGCCAAGCTCTAGCGCCGGCCACTCCTCGCGGCCGCCTCCGAACGGGACGGCGATCGGCCCGTCGCCGAACATGTCGACGCCGTTCGAGAGCGCGATGTCGCAGGGAACGCGGTCGAGCAGCTCGGCGGGCGCGTTGCGGACGACGAGCAGTTCGGCGTTCTGCTCGACCGCGAGGCGCACAGTGTCTGCCACGCGGTCACTCGTCGTGAACGCCGCGCTGCGGACGCCCGGGATCACGGGCGCGTCGACCAGCCTGGGTGCGAGCTCGATGACCACGAGGTCGCGGCCGAGTGCGGCGAGCAACTGCACGGGCGCCACGCCGACGCAGACGATCACGTCCCGCGGCTCGTCGGCGCGGGCCGCGAGCGACGGATCCTGGTGGAGGATCGCGCGCTCGAGCTCCTGCAGCTCCGGTCCGGGCTCGATTCCGAGCTCCGCGACGAGCAGCGCGCGACCGTCGCGATAGACCGCGAGCGCCTCCGCCTGCCGTCCCGCACGGTAGAGCGCGCGCATGAGCTGCGCGCGCGGCCGCTCGCGCAGCGGCTCTCGTTGCACGAGTCCGTGGAGCTCGGGAACGAGGCTCGCGCCTTCGCCGAGATCGAGCTCGGCATCGATGCAGCGGGACAGCGCCTCGAGCCGCAGCTCGGTCAGGCGAGCCACCGCGCGTGGCGCGAACGGCTCTCGGATCTCCGCCAGCGGCTCGCCCCGCCAGAGTGCGAGCGCGTCGCGAAGGACACGGGCTCGCGCGCCTGCTTCGGTCTCGTTGCGCGCACGTCCCGCGAGCTCCTCGAAGGCACGTAGGTCGGTCTCGAGGTTCAGTGCGTACCCACCACCGCGTGTCTCGATCGCGCTGTGGCCGAGTGCCTTGCGCAGTGCGGAGACGTGGGCCTGGAGCACCTTCGACGCGCTCGTCGGCGGAACAACCCCCCAGATGTCCTCCACCAGCTCATGCGCCGGCACTGCCATGCCGCTGTCGAGTACGAGGCGGGCGAGGACGGCACGCGGCTTGCCTTCGCCGACGTCGGCCGGAGCCTCGAACGGCCCGAGGATCTTGATCACCTTGGGATGATCCCAGCGTGCGGGTCGGGAAGTACGAGGTGGTCGAGCGGGTCGGCGAGGGGGCGACGGGCGTGGTCTACCGGGCCGAGGGCGACGTCGCCGTGAAAGTCCTGCGGAACACCGACCCGGTGGTCGCCAAGCGGTTCGTCCGCGAGACGCGGCTCGCAGCGACGATCGAGTCGCGCCACCTGGTTCGCGTCCTCGACGTCGGCGATGGGTTCTTCGTCATGCCGTACTACCCGCGTGGGTCGCTCGCCGACGCGCTTCCCTTGTCCGTCGACGAGCTGGGTCGGGTTGCCGCCGAGATCGCACAGGCTCTCGATGCCTTGCACGGCGCCGACATCGTGCACCGCGACGTCAAGCCGTCGAACGTGCTGCTCGGCGACGAAGGTGCGGTGCTCGCCGACTTCGGGCTCGCGCGCGGCGTCGACTCGACGCAGCTGACCCACGATGGACAGCTCCTCGGAACGGCGCATTACCTCGCGCCGGAGCTGATCGAGGGCGCCGTCGCCACGCCGGCGTCGGACATCTACGCGTTCGCATGCCTCCTCTACGAGGCGGCGACCGGGACGACGCCGTTCGGCGGGCGCAACGAGGCGGAGATCGGCTACGCGCATCTGGTCGAACAACCGCCGCGCCCCGACCTGCCGGGAGAGCTTCCGGACGCGCTCCTGCTCGGGCTCGCCAAGGATCCGCGCGACCGGCCGACGAGCGCTACGGCGCTCCACCGGATGCTCCGGGCTGCGAGCACGCCTTCGCCTGATTGATCACCGGTCGAATGAGATGCGCCTGCGACGACTCCTCGATCTTGAGCGCATGGCGGAGCAGCGGCAGTGCTTCCTTGCATTGACCGACCTTCAAGAGTGCGAGCCCGTAGTTGAACGTCGCATAGCCGTAGGTGACTGTGCTCTTGTCCGCGTACTTGACCGCGCGCCGCGCGAACGGGATCGCCCGCGCGTACTCCTTCGCAGTGATCAGGAAGAACGCGGCATCGTTGAGCGTGCGGCCGTCGGTGCTCTTCAGGACGAGCGTGTCGAGTGCGACCGGGGATTGCGACACATGCTGCCGCTCGACCACGGTCGTGACCCGCGGAGCCGGATCGTGGCGCAGCCCAAGCACGAGTGCGGTTGCGATCGCAGCGCCGACGAGCGCGGCGCCTGCGAGCAACGCGAGCGAGACGACCAGCCGGCGCGAGTGCACGTGTCGCTCGGAGACCGCTGCCCGGAGCGCCGCGACGAGCTCGCCGCAGGTCCCGAAGCGGTCGAGCGGCGACTTGGCAAGCGCCTTTGCGAGCACGGGTTCGAGCGCGGGCGGCAGGTCCGGCGCCGCCTTCGAGAAGCGCGGCGGCGGTGCGTGCAGATGTGCGTTGAGCGTCGCGACGTCGGAGGACCGCCGAAACGGCGACGTGCCGACGATGCACTCGTAGAACACGCACGCAAGTGCGTAGACGTCCGCGCGCTGGTCCACGTCCCGGCCCTCGATCTGCTCGGGTGCGCAGTAGTCGATCGTTCCGACGAAGCCGCCGGTGCGTGTACGTCCGGAGGATGCGAGCTCCTTGACGACGCCGAAGTCGGAGAGAAACGCGCGGTCGTTCTCGCCGATGAGAATGTTCGCCGGCTTCACGTCGCGATGGACGAGGCCGCGCGCGTGCGCGGCATCAAGGGCAGAGGCGATCTGCGAGACGATGCGGAGCGCGCGTCGCACCGGCAACCGCCCCTCGGCGACGAGCAACGCTTTCAGGTCGCTGCCGTCGATGTGCTGCATCGCGATGTAGAGCACGTCGTCCGCCTCGCCGGCGTCGTAGACGGGGACGATGCTCGGATGGTCGAGTGACGCGGCGAGGCGCGACTCGCGGAGGAACCGCTCGCGGAAATCGGCCTCTCCCAGGGCGGGGGTGAGGAGCTTGAGCGCGGCTGCCCGCCCGAGCCGAACGTGCTCGGCGCGGTAGACGACGCTCGTCCCGCCTTCGCCGATCGGCTCGACCAGGCGATAACCCCCAACCTCGGTGTCGATCCGCCGGTCGTCCATCGGGACGAGTTGTATCGCCACTAGGAACCGACTGCGAAGGTCGCCGTGACGACCGCGGTGACGTCCTTCAAGCGAGACGAGGTGTCGTTCACCCCGTAGTCGCTGATCTCGGTCGAGTTGCGCGGCGTGATCTGGTAAACGCCGAGCGAGCTCGCCCGCATCCGGCCGAGGTGGCCGCCGAGTCCCTTGACGAGGATCTCGGCACGCTGGCGGGCTTCAGCGGTGGCGGCGGCAAGCGCGTCGAGCTTCGCGGCCTGGAGGTTCGTCGAGATGAACGCGAGCGGCTGGGCCGACACGTCGATGTCATCCTCGAGCAGCGTGCCGAGCCGCGTCGCAGCGGCCTGGACGATGTCGATCTGCCGGCTCGACACGCTGAAGCCCTGCGAGACGACGTACGTCGTCCGGATGTGCTTCTTGTCGATCCGCGTCGTGACGATGTCGGACTGGACGACCTCCGGGGCGATGTCGCTGCGCGCGATCCCCGCCTTGCGGAGGAATGCGACGAGCGAGCTGCCTGCCGTCCGTGCCTGGTAGGCGGCGGCGACCTCGGTCGCGGCTTCGCCCTTGACCTCCAGCTCCCACTGCACGAGGTCGGAGCCGATCGGCTTCCGCGCCGAGCCGGTGATCGTGATCGTGTCGTGCGCATGCTTCGCGTCGTGGATTGTCGACGCGAAGATGTGGCCGATCCACACGGCCGCCACGGCGAGCGACAGAAGGCCGAGGAAGAGCTCGGGGACGGCACGGATTCGCACAGGGCCGACTGTGACGCGTGGCGGTTCAGGATTGGTTCAGGCGCGGTGGGTCACGTCGCGAAGGCCACACCAATCCTTCGCCCGAGGCGGGCGAGCAGTGACTTCGGCATCGCGAACTCGACGTGCGAGTCGACGAGCACAGCGGGTCCGATGCCGACCCGCAGCCAGCTGCGACCGCGCTGCTCGTAGATGCCGATCGTCCGTCCGTCGGTTGCGAGTGCCCACCCCGCGGCGCACGCGTATCTGCCGATCGTGAGCGGCTGGTCAATCGAGCGAACGAGAGGGTCGTACGGCAGCCGCGGCCAGTGCGGGGCAGCCGTGAGCGCCTTCACGGAGCAGTCGGCGCTTGTGCCGGGTGGAGCTGTTGCGACGAACACGCCTCGAGAGAACCGATACCACTGCTCGGTCGTGGGGCCGCTCGCGCATCCGCATGAATCCGCGATGCCGTGGATCAGGTGGTGCGATGCGCCGTAGGCAAGCGTGTATCGACTACGGCGCCCGGCTGCATCGTCGAACGGGACGAACTCCCAGCGACCGCGAAGCCGAGCTGCGATCGCGAACCACCAGGTGTCGGCGCCCACCGAATGGAAGGTGAAGTTCGGAGCGGCGCCCGCGACCAAGTTCGTCGTGGAGAGCCAGTCGCCATAGTGAGCTGCGAGATCGCGCGGGAATCGCACGCTGCCGTCAACTCGGAGGTGCAGATGGTCCAGTCGGTACACCGTCAGTTGACGTTCCCGGCCCAGCGCGAACCAGGTGCTTCCACCCTTCGTCGCGACGGCCGCCGTCGTCGGCGGCGCATTGGGCCCCTGGGCGAGCAGCGCGAGCAATGTCGCAAACAGCTTCAACCACGCCATGTCGCGTACCGCCGCAGCACCTTCGGCGGGAGTGCGTCGAGCCAGTCGGCGAGCTGCTCGAAGCTCGTGCAGCGAACGTCCGGCATCCGGCACGCTCGAAGCAGGAACCGCGTCAATGCGTGGTCGTACGCCCAGCTGTCCCACGTCTCGAAGTGGTTGCCGAGCGTGAGCGGCGCGCGGTTCCCGTGATAGCTGGCGAGGAACGCGTTCCAGAACGTGCGGTAGGTCTCGGACTCGACCTGCGCGGGCGGCTCGCCGGTCTGATTCGCCATGAAGTTGTAGTCCATGCTCACGACGCGGAACGTGTGCCCGATGAACGGCAGCTCGAGGAGCGGGAAGCTCCAGATTCCGTCGCGCTTGACCGGCCAGGTTCCGAGCAGCACCTGGCCGCTCGCGTCGTACCGGAATCCGCGTCGCGCGAGCACCGGGTAGAGAACCGAGAGGTTCCCTTCGAGGCACGGCGTCCGCCCACCGACGATCTCGCGCGGCCCGAAGCCGAGCGGCGACCCGTGGAAGAGGAGCGAGTCGAACTGCGTCAGCTCGTCGTCCCACTCATTCGCCGTCCAGTCGCCGACGCCGCCCGCGCCGCAGAAGTGGCCGTTGTAGTGCGTCCCGATCTCGTCTCCGTCGCGATAGGCGAGTGCAAGCTGACGGCGCATCGCCGTGATCCACTGTGTGTCGGGCGCGAAGCCGATCGCCGAGCCGCCGCGCGGGAGGCCCGGCGGCGCGTAGCGGTTCCGCTGCGCCCAGTCGATCAGGTAGACACCGCTGACGAAGAACGTGAATTTCGCGTTCGCCTTGCGCGCGACGCCGCGCCAGTAGCCGAGCAGTCGTGCACCGCCGGAGCCGTCGAACGACGAGATCACGAACTGCGGTGGTCTCGCCGGCACGGACGGACGGCGGGCACGGACGCGGGGTACGAGCTTCGCCGGGGCCGGCGGCGGCGCGCTCGGCCGGCGCTCCCCTAAGCACCCGGCGAGCAGGATCACCAGCACGGCCCCGGCGACGACGCGCATGCACCGATCGTGCGGCGAGCCGCTTCAGCGCCGGTATACGGCCTGGTTCGACCATCTAGGCTCCTGCGATGGCCGCGGTCGAGCTGCACATGGTGTCCGACGCGACGGGCGAGACGGCCCAGCGCCTCGTCCAGGCGCTCGAGGCGCAGTTCCCCGACCAGGAGTTCCTCGAGATCCGCCATCCGCGGGTCGAGTCGATCGCCGATCTCCAGCTTGCCGTCGACCGCATGAAGGGACGCCCCGCGGTGGTCGTCTACACCCTCGTCGATCCGGACCTGCGCGAGTCGATGCGCACGCTCTGCCGCCGCGCGAAGCTCCACTACTGCGACCTGCTCGGCCATCCGATCGAAGCGATTGCGAAGGTGTCGGGGCAGAGCGCGAAGATGACGCCCGGCGCGCGACCGCCCCTGAACGACGCGTACTTCCGCCGCATGTCCGCGATCGAGTTCGCCGTCAAGTTCGACGACGGCGTGGGGGCGGGGCTGCGCGAGGCGGACATCATCCTCGTCGGCGTGTCACGCACGTCGAAGACGCCGCTCTCGATCTACCTCGGCTACCTCGGCTACAAGGCCGCGAACGTGCCGCTCGTGAAGGGGATCGAGCCACCGAAGGAGCTCTTCACGATCGACCAGTCGAAGGTGGTCGGGCTCACGATCGACGCGCAACGTCTGTCGGAGATCCGAGGTGAGCGGATCCGCTGGATGCGCGGTGACCGCAAGTACGCCGAGCTGGAGGAGATCTACGACGAGCTCGAGTACGCCCAACGGATCCACCGTCGGCTCGGCTGCCCGGTGATCGAGGTGAGCGAGCTCTCGATCGAGGAGATCTCGCACCGGATCATCCGGGTCGTCACCGAGCGGCGTGAGGCCGCCACCGCCGGGTGAAGCCCAAGCCTCCCGTTCCGAAATGGCGCTGGGCCGTCTGGTATACGGCGCTCGGCACGGCCCTCGTCGTCTTCTACGGCCTCTTCTCCATCTTCTGGTTCAGCCTGCGCGCGGCGGCGTGGGTCGCCGAGTTCCGCGCGCGCCGCCGGTAACCTCCCGCTCCAATGCCGGAGACCTACGTCTACGACTTCGACGCTGACGCACCGGGCGGGCGCGAGCTGCTCGGGGGCAAGGGCGTCGGGCTCGCCGAGATGACGCAGATGGGCGTCTCGGTGCCGGCCGGCTTCACGATCACCACGGACGCGTGCCGGGCCTTCATGGCGGCGCATGAGCTTCCGCCGGGGCTCGCCGAGGAAGTGGACGAGCACGTTCGCCGACTCGAGGGGACGACCGGCAAGCGCTTCGGCTCGAGCGACGACCCGCTGCTCGTCTCCGTGCGGTCGGGTGCTGCGGTCTCGATGCCTGGGATGATGGACACGATCCTCAACCTCGGCCTGAACGACGAGGCGACCGCCGGGCTCGCTGCCCGCACCGGCAATGCCCGGTTCGCGTACGACTCCTATCGCCGCCTGATCCAGATGTTCGGCGAGGTGGTCGACAACGTCGATCCGCACCGTTTCGAGACGGCGCTCGCGAGGCTCAAGAGCGAGCGCGGCGTGAAGCAGGACACCGACCTCGACGCCGAGGATCTCGAGCAGCTCGTCGGGACGTTCAAAGAGATCTACCGCGAAGAGACTGGGGGCGACTTCGCCGGCGAGGCGCGCGAGCAGCTGCTGCACGCCGTGCGCGCGGTCTTCGAGTCGTGGAATACCCCGCGTGCGCAGGTCTACCGCCGCGCGAACGACATCCCGGACGACCTTGGCACGGCGGTCAACGTCGTCCAGATGGTCTTCGGCAACAAGGGCGACCGGTCCGGCACGGGTGTCGCGTTCACGCGCGACCCGTCGACGGGCGAGTCAGGCATCTTCGGCGAGTTCCTCGCGAATGCGCAGGGCGAGGACGTGGTCGCGGGCATCCGCACGCCGCAGCCGCTCGAGGCGATGCGCGACGCCATGCCGGAGGCGTTCGACGAGTTCGTCGAGAACGTCCGCCGGCTCGAAGAGCACTACCGGGACATGCAGGACATCGAGTTCACGGTCGAGGACGGGAAGCTCTACCTCCTGCAGACGCGCGCGGCGAAGCGCACGGCGGCGGCGGCGCTGAAGGCGGCAACGGCGATGGTCGACGAAGGACTGATCAGCCGCGAGGAAGCGGTCGCACGCATCGACCCCGCGCAGCTCGACCAGTTGCTCCACCCGATGATCGATCCGTCGGCGCAGCTCGAGGTCGCGGCGACGGGGCTGAACGCCTCGCCAGGGGCCGCCAGCGGAGGCATCGTCTTCGACGCCGACACCGCCGTCGAGCGCGCGAAGAACGGGCCGGTGATCCTCGTCCGCTGGGAGACGACCCCGGATGACATCCACGGGATGATCGCCGCGCAGGGGATCCTCACCGTCCACGGTGGCATGACCTCGCACGCAGCCGTCGTCGCGCGCGGGATGGGGAAGCCGTGCGTCGCGGGTTGCGACGACCTGACGATCGACGGGACGATCGCGACGATCTCGGGCCGCAAGCTCGGCGAGGGCGAGGTAATCACGATCGACGGCGGCACCGGGCGCGTGTACCTCGGCGAGGTGCCGCTCGTCGCGCCGAACCTGAACGAGGATTTCGAGACGATTCTCGGCTGGGCGGACGACCTGCGTCGCCTACGAGTGCGCGCGAATGCAGACAACCCGGAGGACGCCGCCCGCGCACGCGAGTTCGGCGCCGAGGGGATCGGCCTCTGCCGCACGGAGCACATGTTCTTCGGCGACCGGCTGCCGGTCGTGCAGGAGATGATCCTCGCGGACACGGAGACCGGACGGCGCGCGGCGCTCGATCGCCTGCTGCCGTTCCAGCAGTCGGACTTCGAAGGCATCTTCGAGGCGATGGCCGGGCTGCCCGTCACGATCCGCCTCCTCGATCCACCGCTGCACGAGTTCCTGCCGTCGGAGGAGCAGGCGACGGACGACAAGATGCGTTCGCGGATCCGTGCGCTCCACGAGGCGAACCCGATGCTCGGGACGCGCGGATGCCGGCTCGGCCTGCAGTTCCCTGAGATCTACGAGATGCAGATTCGCGCGATTGCCCGCGCGGCGCAGGCGGTCCACGAGCGAACCGGCGAGGCGCCGCTCGTCGAAATCATGCATCCGCTCGTCGGGTTCCGCGAGGAGCTCGCGCGGCTGCGCGAGCTCACGGAGGAGGTGTGGGCCGAAGAGGCGCCGGACGCCGCGCGTTTGATCGGGACGATGATCGAGGTGCCGCGCGCAGCGCTGCGCGCGGACGAGATTTCGGACGTCGCCGACTTCTTCTCGTTCGGCACGAACGATCTCACGCAGACGACGCTGGCGTTCTCGCGCGACGACGCCGAGGGCAAGTTCCTCACGCACTATCTGCAGGACCGGATCCTCGACCGGAACCCGTTCGAGTCGATCGACGTCGACGGGGTCGGTGACCTGATGCGGATCGCAGTCGACCGCGGACGCGGAGCGAAGCCGACGATCAAGCTCGGGATCTGCGGCGAGCACGGCGGTGATCCTCGTTCGATCGCGTTCTGCCACGAGCTCGGTCTCGACTACGTCAGCTGCTCGCCGTTCCGCGTGCCGCTCGCCCGGCTGGCGGCAGCGCAGGCCGCGCTGGCGGAGTCGGGCACGGGCTCGTACGTGGCTGCCGGCGGTTAGGGGTCTTTGGCGAGATAGCGGTCGACGATCTCGTCGAGCGGCTTCCGCACGAGATCGGGCACGACCGCATCGTCGGCGGGATAGCCGACCGGGATCAGGATGAACGGACGCTCGTTCTCAGGGCGGTCGAGGAGCTCTCGTAGGAAGCCCATCGGTGACGGTGAGTGCGTCAACGCACACAGCCCGCTCAGCTGGAAGGCCGCGAGCAGGAAGCCGACGGCGATGCCCACCGACTCGCGCACGTAGTAGTGCTTGATCTTCGTGCCGTTCGGCCCGGGCCGCCACGGCTGCTCGAAGACGACGATCACGTACGGCGCATCGGTGATGTGCGTCTTCACCCAGTCGGTGCCGATCGGCTCGATCGCGTCCTTCCACTCGTCCGTCGCGCGGCGCTCGTAGAAGTCACGTTCCTCCTTCTCGGCAGCGTCGCGCAGCTTCGCCTTCGTCTCGGGGTCGCTGACGACCGCGAAAGTCCACGGCTGCTGATGCGCCCCTGACGGCGCGGTGCCGGCGACCGTGAGCGCGTTGTCGATCAGCTCACGCGGGACCGGCTCAGCCGAGAAGAGACGGACCGAGCGGCGGGCTTCCATCGTCTCCATGAACTCGCGCGAGCGGGCTAGCGCCTCGTCGGGATCGAGGCGGTCCCAGTCGAGCGGGACCGGGGAGTACTCGGGGCTCACTGCAGGTTGCGAACCTTCGCGTAGGCGATGAGGACGCTGATCGCCACGATCGCCGCTCCGGATCCGAGGATCGCCCAGTTCGAGCGGCGGAGGTGCAACATCATCCACATCAGCGCGACGCCGCCGATCAGGCCGCCCACGTGGCCGCCGACGGAGATGTAGCTCGAGAACACAAACGTGATCACGAGGTTCAGGACGATCATCCCGGCGACCTGCCCGCCTGTCTGGATCGAGCCGCGTCGCTCGAGGATGAAGAGCGCTCCAAGAATCCCGAAGATCGCGCCGGAGGCGCCGACCGTCGGTTGCGTCGGGCTCCAGACGAGCGCGCCGGCGGAGCCTGCGATGCCGGACACGAGGTAGAGCAGAAGGAAACGCCAACGGCCGATCGCCTGCTCGAGGATCGTCCCGACGATGTAGAGCGACCACATGTTGACGGCGATGTGCAAGAAGTTGGCGTGCAAGAACATCGCCGTGACGAGGCGCCACCAGTCGCCGTCGGCGACGAAGGGGCCCCACAGCACACCCTTGAGGAAGACGTTGTTGTTGGCGAACGAGCCGTTGATGCCGAGCTCGACGACGACGACGCCGACGTTGATCGCGATCAGCGCGAGGGTGACGCCGTTCCTGTACTGCGATCCGAAGCCTGTGCTCGTCCGGGTCGCCGCCTGCGTCACCTTGCGGATCCCCTGCGGCTTGCCGGAGTGGTCGGGGCAGCGCAGCCCGACCGGCGCGGGAGTCATGCACTCGTAACAGATTGGCCGCCCGCACTCGGAGCACGAGAGGCCCGTTTCGCGGTCCGGGTGGCGGTAGCACGTACGGGGCGCTTCCACGCGGCTAGCGTATCGGCGTGCGCGTAGACGTTGCGTTCACGCCGGCGGAGCAGGTCTCCGCGCACGTCGGCATCGTGGTCGACGTCATCAGGGCGACGTCGTCGATCGCGCAGGCGCTCGCGTCGGGCTACGAGCGGGTGCTCTGCTGCGCCGAGATCGACGAGGCCCGTGCGCTGCGGGAGGTGCTCGGCGACGAAGCGGTCGTCGGCGGTGAGCGAAACGCGATCGTGGTCGACGGCTTCGACGTCGGCGCCTCGCCGCGCGAGTTCGCCGAGCCGCCGAGGGCGCGGACGCTCATCCTCACGACCACGAACGGCACGCGCGCGATCCTCACCGCTGCATCCCACTGCGACGTCGTCCTGCTGGGCTCACTGCTGAACCTGTCGGCCGTCGCGGAGGCGGCCCGGCGCGAGAGCGGCGACGTGGCCGTCGTGTGCTCCGGGTTCAAGGGGACATTCGCGCTCGACGACGCGTACTGCGCCGGCCGCATCGTCGACGCGGTCGGCGGCGAGCCGTCGGATGCGGCGATCGCCGCCTCGACGATCGCGGCTGCGTGGCCCGATCCGCTCGCCGGCCTGAACGCGCGCACCTACGGACCGCCCGGGCTCGAGGACGACATCCGGCATTGCGCCCAGGTGGATTACCTCTCGGTCGTCCCACGTTTCACAGGGATGGAAGGTGCCGCAGCCGAGATACGGGGGACGCATGACTGAAGACGCAACCAAGCTGTACGGAAAGGCGCACGTCCGCCGCTACCGCGAGACGGACGGAGAAGTCGGCCATACCTGGAAGAAAGGCTCGACGATCCTCATCCTGACCACGAAGGGACGCACGAGCGGCGAGCCGCGCGACACACCGCTCATCTACGCACGTGACGACGATCGCTACGTGATCGTCGCCTCGAACGGAGGCGATCCCGAGCATCCCGGCTGGTATCGCAATCTGGCGCAGGAGCCAGACGTCGAACTGCAGGTCTTGGGCGAGGTCTTCCCGGCGCGTGCGCGGACCGCCGAGGGCGAGGAGCGCGAGCGCCTGTGGGAGAAGGCCAACGAGGTCTGGCCGAGCTACCGGGAGTACCAGGAGCGCACGGAGCGCGAGATCCCGGTCGTCGTCCTGGAACGCGCGGCGTAGATCGTGGCTTCGGTGCGTTACCTGGTCGACGACTTGGGCGCCGCGACCGCGTTCTACATCGAGCGCCTCGGCTTCACCGAGAAGGAGAACTGGGGCCCGATCGTGATCCTCGAACGGGACGACCTCGAGCTTTGGCTGAGCGGGCCTGGGACGTCGGCGGCGAAGCACAGTGTCGTCGGCAACCGGTTCGTCCTGCGTGTCGACGATCTCGACCAGGCACTCGCCGATCTGGGGAGCACCGCCGAGATCGTCGACGGCCGTGCCGGTCGCTGGGCGGTCATCGACGACCCCGCCGGCAATGTGATCGAGCTGTACGAGGCGTAGCGCCCTCTAGAACGAACGCCCGAGAAGCGTTCCCGCATACACCGCGAGGAGGCCGATGCCGACGCTCGCGCCGGCATACGCCAGTGCAATCGCGACGTCGTTCGACTCGAGCAGCGAGAACATCTCCTGGGAGAACGTCGAGAAGGTCGTGTAGCCGCCGAGGACGCCGACGACGATCCCCACACGGATCCACGCGGGCACGTCATGTCGGTCGACAAGCTGCTCGATCACGAGACCGATCACGAAGCAGCCGGTCACGTTGATCGCGAACGTCGCCCACGGGAAGACGGACTCCGTGTGCTGCTCGATGAGGCGGTCGAGGACGTAGCGGGCGGAGGCGCCGAACGCCCCTCCGAGGGCGACACCGAAGATCACGGGCATGCGTGGCTCCTTTCGGATCGGTAGGAGCCATCAGCCGAGGTGGCGGTCGAGGGCGAGCCCCATCGCCCGTGATCTAGGGAGATCATGACCGAATCCCGCGTCCCTCGAACGAGGGATGGCTATGCGGAAACTATGCAGGCGGGGGTCATGGTGCTCCCCATGACTCCGCTGACGAAAAACCGTGCCAAGTTCGTGCTCGTGCTCGTGCTTCTGCTGGCGTTCGTCGTGCTCGGCGGGGTGGTCGCGACCCCGGCGCGGGCCGTCGGCTCGCCGACGGTGACCACCATCAGCTTCTCGCCGAACCCTGCAACCGCGGGTCAAAGCGTGAAGATCACCGTCACCGTCTCCGAGGCGCTTTTCTCGCCGTTCGGCGTCGTCGTGATCTTCGACGGCGACACGGCGATCACCGGCCCACTCGTCCTCGGGCCCGACACCGGCGACATCGACCATGTGTGCAGCCACTGCGTTCCGACGAATCACAGCTCCGTCTCGACGAACCGCACATTCTCGGTGGGAACGCATCACCTCACCGCCGTCTACGCGGGCGACGACCTGACGAGCCCGGTCACGCCGTTCACGCTCGATGTCGAGCCTGCAGTGTCGACGACGACGGTGCATACGTCTGCGGAGCCGTCCGTGCACGGCCAGACCGTGACCTTCTCGGCTCATGTGTCGAGCACAGGTGAGGCGCCGTCCGGCACGGTGCAGTTCAAGGTCGACGGAGCGGGCGAGGGACCGCCGCAGACGCTCGACGGGAGCGGGAACGCGTCGATCGACGTCTCCGATCTGAGCGTCGGCAACCATCCCGTCAGCGCCGACTTCACGAGCGACAACCCGGACGTTCAGAGCTCGAGGGGTGACCTGACGTTCGCCACGGTGTTCCTGCCGCAGATCGTGAAGCCGGCCGACACGAGCACGGTGCTCGGCTCGTCGGCAAACCCGTCGGAGTTCGGTGCGAGCGTCACGTTCACCGCCGGCGTGTCCGTTGTCGCTCCGGGCGGCGGATCTCCGTCCGGCACGGTGCAGTTCGAGGACAACGGCACCGATCTAGGAGCGCCCGTCCCGCTCGACGGCACGCGTAACGCGTCGCTGACCACCTCGAGCCTGTCGGTCGGCTCGCACACGATCACCGCCGCGTACTCCAGCGACAGCATGAACTTCAACGGCAGCTCGACGACCCTCGACCAGACCGTCGACACGGCACGCACCACGCTCGTCTACACGGGCGACACGACCGCCGACTTCGACGATCCCGCCGTAATGTCTGCGCAGCTCGTGCGCACCGACGACGGCACGCCGATCTTCGGCAAGTCGATCGCCTTCACCATGGCGTCCGAAGCGTGCAGCGGATCGACAGACGTGAACGGCAACGCATCGTGCTCGATCACGCCGACCGAGGCAGCCGCGACGTTCACGGTCTCGGCGTCGTTCGCCGGTGACGGCAACTACCGGTCATCGGACGTGTCAAACCCGTTCGTGGTCACCAAGGAAGAGACGACAACCGCGTATACCGGGCCGACGGCAATCCTCCAGGCGCACTCGGTGACGTTGAGCGGACAGCTGCTCGAGGACGGGACCAAACCGATCTCCGGTCGCTCCCTGACGCTGACACTCGGTTCCGGCGCTTCGGCGGAAAGCTGTACGACCCCTGCGACCGACAGCGCGGGCAACGCAGGTTGCAGCGTCCCGGCGACCGTCGCCCAGGGCCCGCAGCCGCTGGTCGCCGAGTTCGCGGGCGACGCGTACTACCTGCCGTCTGTCGACACGAGCAAGACCGCGATCGTCTTCGCGTTCCCGACACGCGGCGCATTCGTGCTCGGCGACCGATCCGACTCCGCCGGCGTGACGTTCTGGGGCGCGCAATGGTCGAGCGTGAACCTCCTCAGCGGCGGGTCTGCGCCGGCGTCGTTCAAAGGCTTCGCCGACTCGCTCAGTACATCGCCGCCCACCTGCGGAGGGACCTGGTCGACCGGCCCCGGCAACTCGTCGTCACCTGTGAGCACGCTGCCCGCGTACATGGGCACGCTCGTCACGACATCGGTACGAGCGTCCGGAAGCACGATCACGGGCACGATCGCGTCGATCGTCGTCGTGGCGACGGCCGGCGGCTACGCGCCCAACTCGGGCCATGCCGGAACGGGAAGCGTCGTGGCGACCTACTGCTGAGCTTGGTCAACTCGGTTGCGGCGGAGCCGCAACCGAGTTGGTGACTTTCGCCGCGAGTGGCTTTCGACGGTCAGTCATGAACTTGGTTGCCGCCTGCGGCGGCAACCAAGTTCGACGACCAAAGCCTGCGGTAGCCGGGCTTGCAGCAGGCTCTATCGAACCTCGGCCCCTACCGTCCTGCATGACCGCAGGCGCGGAGAATCGTAGGAACTTGACGCCCGGTTGGTGATTGTCCCTTGACAGGGGTAAGGATCCCGGGAGTGAAGCCGCCGCCGGCAAGACCACCTAGATGCTTCCTGTTGGTCGTGTTCGCTTGACAGGGGAACAGGTGTTCGTGTAGAACATACGTTCCCGTGATCGCTTCTGTCGTCATCCCGGCATTCGATCTGCGGGCCGCGCTTCGTCACCGGCCCCGGCTCCAGGGGCTGCCTGCAGCGCTCGCACCGCTGCCTGGAAAGGAGCCGCTTGTCGGCTCAGTGACAGGGGCGGCGGAGGCGAAGGGAGTGCGGCCGGGGATGCGGCTCGGGGAAGCGCTCGCGATGTGCCCGGAGCTCGAGCTCGTCGACCAGGACCCGGCGACGGTAGAGCAGGCGTGGGAGGAGATCCTGCGCCGCCTCGAGGACGCGGGCTTCGCAGTCGAGCCGGCGGAGCCGGGACTCGTCTACTTCGACTCGAAGGGCGTCGAGCGGCTGTACGGCGGCCTCGAGCCGGCGCTCAAGCGGGCGCTTGCCGCGGTCGGGACGGTCTGGGACCCGCGGGCCGGCGCAGCCGAACGGCGGTTCGCGGCGCTCGCGGCGGCGAACGTCGCGCGGCCGGGGCAGGCGCTGATCGTCTCCGACGACCGCGCACGCTCGTTCATCGCGCCGCTCCCGTTGCAGCTCCTGCCGCTCGACCGGCGGCGCTACGAGGAGCTGGAGGAGCTCGGGGTCAAGACGATCGGACAGCTTGCCGGGCTTCCGGGTAGCGCAGTGGCCGAACGGTTGGGGCTGGACGGCCGGCGCGCCTGGAGCCTGGCGAGGGGGGAGGAGCAGGGGAAGGTGGCGCCACGACGGCCGGCGACTTCCATCCACGAGACACTCGAGTTCCCGGAAGCAGTCGGCAACGAGCTGACGCTACGGCGAGGGCTTGCAGTGCTGCTCGAAAAGCTCCTCTCACGCCCGGAACGCGCGGGGCGGCCGCCGAGGAAAGTCGCGCTCTGGGCGCGGCTCGTCGGCGGCGCCTCGTGGCGACGGACGGTGACGCTCCGCGAGCCGACCGCCGACCCGGCCCGGCTCCGCGCAGCGCTCGCGCCGAAGCTCGCCGAGCTGCCGGCGCCCGCGCTCAAGCTCCGTCTCGAGGTGGTGGAGCTCGCCGAGCACACCGGCGAGCAACTCGAGCTGATCGCCGCCGAGGGCGAAATGCTGCAAGGACGGTTACGGGAAGGCCTGCGTCAGGTGAAGGCAGCCGTCGGCGCAGGCGGGGTCTCGACGGTCGTGGAGGTCGCTCCGTGGTCACGCATCCCGGAAGCGCGCGCACTGCTCGTGCCGCGAGACGACTGAACGCAC
>DASXOW010000096.1:0-30847 GCA_036493955.1 Gaiellaceae bacterium | reverse complement strand
TGAACGCCTTGCAGAACTCCATGATGTTGACCCCGTGCTGGCCGAGCGCAGGGCCGACCGGGGGCGCAGGGTTTGCCTGCCCGCCCGGGATTTGCAACTTGATGACTGTGAGTACCTTCTTCGCCATAGCGCCTTCCTAGTCGAGCTTCTTGACCTGGTCGAAGCCGAGCTCGACCGGAACCTGGCGCTCGAAGATGTCGACGAGCACCTTGAGCTTCTGCTGATCGGGATTCACGTCGACGATCTCGCCGTCGAAGTCGGACAGTGGCCCAGACGTCACCTTCACCGACTCGCCGAGCGAGTACTCGATCGTCGTCCGCGCACGCTCGCCGCCGGCGGTCTGGCCGGTACGGAGGATGCGGTCGACCTCGGGCTGCGACAGCGGCACGGGCTTCGAACCGGCGCCGACGAAGCCCGTCACGCCGGGTGTGTTCTTGACGACAGTCCATGCGTCGTCGTTCAAATCCATGTTGACGAGCACGTAGCCGGGGAGCACGCGCTTCTCGGCCTGAACCTTCTGGCCGTCCTTCGTCTCGATCACCTGCTCGGTCGGGACGACGACGCGGCGGAAGCGCACGCGCTGTCCCATCGACTCGATGCGGTGCTCGAGATTGGCCTTGACCTTGTTCTCGTGGCCGGAATAGGTGTTGACGACGTACCAGCGAAACATGCGTGTCCTTTTAGGTTCCGATGATCTTGGCGACGACGTGCTTCCACACGATGTCGTTGAGATAGAGGTACGAGCCCACGACCAGACACGCGATCAGCACGACGACCGTTCCCTGGATCACCTGGTTCTGGTTCGGCCACTCCACCTTCTTCAGCTCCGCCCAGGACTCCTGGACGAAGTGGCCCCTGCGGCGTTCCTCCACAGGCTGCGAGCGGACGGCCGGATGGCGCTCGGAGCGTGCGTCGGACATTGGCTAGCGCGTCTCCCGGTGCGGCGTATGGCTGCCGCACCAGCGGCAGTACTTCTTGAACTCGACGCGGTCCGGGGTGTTCCGCTTCGACTTCATTGTCTGATAGTTCCGCCGCTTGCACTCCGTGCATGCGAGCGTGATCGCAACTCTGACTCCGGTCTTTGCCATGTCTCGTCTCTCTAAGGTGGTTGGCCGCCGGGCACGCTGACGCACCGCCCTCGGGCTGCGGGATTGTAGCGGGACCCGAGCAATCCGCCCATTCGGCGCATGACTAGTCCAGTATGTGGGGAGGCGTACCCCGTGACTGTCGCAACCGACGAGCCGATCGCCGAACCGCCGCTTCTCCGGGGGATGCTCCACGGCGGTGCATTCGTCGCCTCGTGCGTGATCGGCGTCATCTTCGTCGTCGCCGCCCCGACCGATCGCCTGCTGCCCGCCCTGGCGTTCGCGATCTCGGCAACCCTGATGCTCGGGACGAGCACGATCTACCACCGGGTGCGCTGGAAGCGGACGGCGACCCGGCTCTGGATGCGCCGCGCCGACCACGCCGGGATCTTCCTGCTGATCGCGGGCACCTACACGCCGGTCGGCCTGATCAGCCTGCATGGGGCGTGGCGCGTGACGACCCTCGCGATCATCTGGTCGGGAGCGGCGGCGGCGGTGCTGACGAAGGTCTGCTGGGTCGGTGCACCGAAGTGGTTGATGGCGGCCGTCGGCGTGGCGCTCGGCTGGGCCGGCGTCGCGGCACTGCCGGAGGTCGTGAAGCACGACGGGATCACGCCGGTGATCCTCCTCGGGGCCGGCGGCCTCGCCTACACCGCCGGCGCAGTCGTCTACGCGCTGAGGCGCCCTGACCCATTTCCGCGGGTCTTCGGCTACCACGAGCTGTTCCACGCACTGACGATCGGCGCACTGGCCTGCCAGTACGTCGCGGTCGCGTTCTTCGTCGTGCGCGTCGGCTGACTCAGCGGATCCCGGTCGCGACGCCGCGGTCCGGGTCGTAACGCGTGTGCGGGCAGGTACCCCAGAGGCCGAGATGCTTCGCGCGTGCACGTCTGGCAAGACGATCGAGCAGGGCCGCATACATGCCTCGCCTACCGTCGTAGAAATACGGTGCGGCGGCGCCGACGCGGACGAGGTACAGGTTGACGTCGAGGTTGTCCCGCGCGCGAACCACGTACCGAAGCAGGCGTCCGTAGTCGTCGATGCGGTCGGTGGCGGGCTCAGCGGACAGGCGCACCGCTGTCCCCGGCGGGAGCAGCCGCTTCGTCAGCGCCGATGCCTGCGGCCCGTAGCACTCGCTGCCGAAGTACACCTCGGGCGTGTCGATCTGGACGAGCCGCACCTTCTGTCCGTTGCGGAGATCGACGGTGTCTCCGTCGGCGACGTGGTCGATGCGATAGATCGCCGTGCTACGCGACTGGGCCGCGGGCACCGTCAGGAATGCCGCCAAGGCGAGAAGCGCGGCGAATCGCCTCATCGCGACCCGTTGTAGTCCGATCCGGGCCGGAACTCAAGAGGCAGCTAGTGACCGAGTGCCGCGGCGAGCGCGTCGATGTGACGGTGGTCTGTCCCGCAGCAGCCGCCGAATACGGTCAGGTCCGCACCGCGCCCGCGTAGGCCCGCGACTTCGGCGGCAAGCTCGAGCGGGTCGCCCACGTCGAGCTCGTCCGACGCATCGAGCTCCGCGTGGCTCTTCGACGAGGCGTTCACGCGCACGCCGCGGACACGACCGACCGGCGCGTCGGCGAGGACGTGCCCGAAGTGGGTCGGATGCGCGCAGTTGACCAGGTAGTGGATCGGGGCGGCGCCCGTCTCGTCGTCCACCTGCGCGACCGCGTCGGCGAGGCGTTGGCCGGACGGCAGCGTCCCGTCCGTCTCCACCGTGAACGAGACCGCGACGGGAACGCGCGCGCGTTGCGCAGCGAACGCGATCCCGGCCGCCTCCTCGGCATAGGTCATCGTGATCGCCGAGACCAGGTCGACACCCGCCGCGGCAAGCGCCTCGATCTGCGGCGCGTGGTAGTCACGGGCATCCACCGTCGACATGGTCGCTCCGGCGACGTACCCGTCACCCCGCGGGCCGACTGCGCCGCTCACGACGATGCGGGCGGTCCGCCCGGCGCATGCGTCGCGCAGGAACGCGACGGCGTCCCGGTTCACGTCCGCGAGCCGGCCGGTCGAGTAGCCGAGCCGAGCGCCCCAGTCCGAGCTGGCTCGCCACGTCGGCGTGTCGAGGACGATCGGCAGGCCACGCGCCTCTGCCACGCTCACGTACGCGTCGTAGTAAGCAGCGAGGGCTGCACGACCTTCGTCACTCGCCAGCACCGTGAACGCAGCGAAGTCGGGCAACTCGATGCCGTCGTGGTAGATCAGCGTCGTCTCCATCCCGCCGTCCGTGAGCTGGACCGAGTCGCCAAAAAGTGTGCTCATCGGCCGAGTATCGCGAGCTGTTCAGTCTCGCGCGGCGAGAGCGCGCTCCGACCCGCCGTCGGCGAGTATTCAGGAATGTCCCATGACCGAACCGAATGCTCAGTCAGCCATCAGCACATCCGGACTGCGCGTCCCGACGAGCTTGCGCTGCTGGTCGAGATCGAGCGAGCTGCGGGCGCGTTGTTCCGATCACTCGGCATGGATGCGGTCGCCGATGACGATCCGGGTTCCGTGGAAGGACTCGCACCCTACGCAGAGGGCGGCCGCGCTCACGTGGCCGTTGACGCCACCGACAAGCCGGTCGGCTACCTCCTCCTCGACGTCGTCGATCGGGCCACCCATATCGAACAGGTCAGCGTGCACCCAGACCACGCTCGGCAAGGAATCGGTCGCTCTCTGATCGACGCGGCGGCAACGTGGTCGCGCGCCCACGGACTCGACGCGCTGACACTTACGACCTACATCGACGTACCTTGGAACGGGGCGTACTACGAGTGCCTGGGGTTTCGCTACCTCAGTCTCGACGAGGAGACCCCGGGCCTTCGCGCCATTCGAGATCGCGAGCGCACGTCGGGCCTCGATGCCTGGCCAAGGGCTTGCATGAGATTGCGCCTTCAACCCCCGGCGTAGCGTCGAACGAAGCGAGTAGCGGCGGGTGGGCTCGAACCACCGACCTTCGGGTTATGAGTCCGACGCTCTAACCAGCTGAGCTACGCCGCCACGCAGCCGGCATTTTAGCGCCGGTCAGCAGTGGTAGCCGTACTCCTTGGCCTTCTCGCAGAACTCGGCTTCGCTCGCCGTGAAGAAGTGATGGACGTGGTCGGGCTTCCGGACGTAGTAGAGGTAGTCCACGTTTGCCGGGTGCGCGGCTGCAACCAGCGACGCGAGGCCCGGGTTCCCGATCGGGGTCGGCGGGAGGCCCTTGTGGAGGTTCGTGTTGTACGGCGTCGGGTTCCGCTGTTCCATCGTGGTGATCGGGCGGGTGCCCTGGATGCCGAGGCCGTAGCGGAGCGTCGCGTCGATCCCGAGCGGCATGCCTTTCTTCAGGCGGTTCCAGATCACCGCCGACACGAGTTTTCGCTCCTCGGGTGCAGCGGTCTCGCGTTCGATCATGGACGCGACGACGAGCACGTCGTACGGTCGACGCGCGCCGACCTGAATGTGCGACCAGTTCCGCTCGAAGGCGGAAACCTGAAGCCGGATCAACTCGATCGCCCTCGTCGACGGGCCGAAGTCGTATCCGGCTGGAAATAGGAAGCCCTCGATCGAATGGCGCCGGTCGGCGGCTCGGAATGCTGCAGGCGGTGACGTCGTCGCGGCCGCAGCGGCATACGCCTTGCCGGTGAGAACCGGCGTGACGTGCCGCTTCCGGATCGCGATCAGGCGTACCGCTGACACCTGATCCGACATCTGCCGAACGGACATCCCTTCAGGGAAGATGATCCGCAAACTGACATCGGCAGCCGGAGCAGCAGCGGCTCCGACCAGTGACACCGCAACGAGAGCGAGCGCGAGCCGACGCACGTCCGCAGTGTGCCGTAGCCTCGAACTCGTGGCCGAGGTCGAGACGTGCTGGCGCTGCCCGACGCCGATGGCGTTCGTGCACGGAGCCTGGCAGTGTCCGCGCTGCAAATTCAAGCTCGGCTGCTGTGAAGGCGAGGCGCAGACGAACTGCGACGCTCAGCCGCGTGCGGCCACGCCGAGTACCGCGCGCACCTGAGCCTGGATCTGCCACGGGTCGAGCGACTCGGCCGGTAGCTCCACGACGAAGCTCTTCTCGCCGAGGGCCGTGTTCTGCCAGCGCGTCGCCGCGCCCGACGGCCACTTGACCGACGCATACCGCATGCCGGACAGGCGCGCGTAGCGCCCCGCGACCGCTTCGGAGCCGCCCCACGCCCGCACCCGGTTCTCTGCCTGGTGGAACCAGATCGTCACGTCGGGACGAATGCGCTTTATCAGAGCGACCGCGACCCGCGTTTCGGGCTGGCGGCCGTTCGGGAACGTCCGGTTGAGATCGACGCCGTTCGCATTGAACCGACGCCTGATGTCGTATCCATCCGGATTGAGGTCCGGCAGCAGCCAAAGATCCTCGTTCGGATGCGTCCGCAGGAGCGCGTTCACCACCACCATCCCCTCGCACTCGTTTCCGTGGATGCACCCGACGACCAGCACGCGCGGCCCCGGCCCGGCGAGATGAAGAACCTGGATCGGCCGGTGCTGCGCCGACCACCCGATGACGGCGGCAGCGGTCAGTACACCCGCCCACAGTCCCAGGCCGGCTCCCAGCGGCGTCTCGCCGCCCGTGGCCGCGTCCTCGGTCGCCCCGGTCGCCACCGCTACCGGGGCTCCCTGCGTCCTTGCCACGAACGACGAGCCACTCGCCGGTAACCGACCAAGACGGTGGGCGGGTGCACTAGGGTCGAGAGCATGGCGGTGATCGAAGCCATCGAGCTGCGCAGGACGTACCGTACGTCCACCGGCGTGATCCGGCGGAAGCCGCTCGAGGTCGAAGCCGTCCGAGGGATCTCCTTCGCAGTCGAGCAGGGCGAGCTGTTCGGCCTCCTCGGCCCGAACGGCGCCGGCAAGACGACCACGATCAAGATGCTGATCACGCTTCTGCTGCCGACGAGCGGGCAAGCGCGTGTGCTCGGCCGCGACGTCGTCGATGACGCGCGCGAGGTGCGAAAACGGATCGGCTACGTGTTCGGCGGTGACCGCGGCCTCTACGAACGCCTCTCTGCGCGCGACAACCTCCGCTACTTCGCCGAGCTGTACGGCGTGTCCGGCAAGGCGCAGCGCACGCGCATCGACGAGGTGCTCGAGCTCGTCGGCCTGAAGGGCCGCGAGCAGGAACGTGTCGAGGGCTACTCCCGCGGCATGCGTCAGCGCCTGCACATCGCGCGCGGCATCCTCCACGACCCCGAGGTCGTGTTCCTCGACGAGCCGACGATCGGCGTCGACCCGGTCGGCGCACGCGAGCTTCGCAAGACGATCGCCGACCTGATCGCGTCGGGGAAGACTGTGCTCCTGACGACGCACTACATGTTCGAGGCCGACGCGCTCTGCGACCGGATCGCCGTGATCGCGAAAGGCCGCATCGTCGGCGAGGGCACACCGGAAGCGCTGAAGGCCGGCGTCGCAGAAGGGCGCGTCACCGAGATCGACGCGTTCGGCGTCGACGACGCAGCGGTCGGGCGACTTCGCGCGATCGACGGCGTGACCGCGGTGACGGTCGAGGAGCGCGAGCAGAAGCAGCTGCTCGTCGTCCAGACAGTCCGCGATCGCGAGCTCACCGCGCCGCTGCTCGCCGAGCTCGACGGGTTCGAGGTCGGCCGCGTCTCGACGCGCGAGCCGACACTCGAGGACGCGTACATCGCGCTCGTCACGGCGGAATGAAGCCGCTTCGCGTCTTCGCGACCGGCTTCGTCCTTCACTTCAAGAACCTCTCGGCCTCACCGTTCATGGTGGTGACGGCAGCGATCTGGCCGCTCGTCTACGCGACGCTCGCGTTTCTCATGTTCCGCGCGACGCACCAGGCGCCCTCGCTGCTCTACGCAGCGCTCGGCGCCGCGGTGATGGGCATCTGGTCGACGACGGCGACCAGCGCCGGCGGCGCGGTGCAGCAGCAGCGCAACTGGAAGGTGCTCGAGCTCCTCGTTGGAGCGCCGTCGCCGCTCATCCTCGTCCTCGCCCCGATCACGGTGGCGATCGCCGGCATCGGCGTCTACTCGATCGTCACCACCCTCCTTTGGGGCCGCCTGCTCTTCGGCGTCCCGTTTCACGTGCTGCACCCGGCGCTGTTCCTCATCTCGATCCCGGCTGCAGTGCTGTCGATCGGCCTCCTCGGCCTCGTGCTCGCGTCGACCCTTGTCCTGTACCGCGAGGCGAGCGCATTCTCACAGATGCTCGAGTACCCCGTCTGGATGATCACCGGGATGCTGATCCCACTCTCGCTTCTGCCGGGCTGGATCCATCCGCTCTCGTGGGTCCTCGCCCCGACGTGGGGGATGCGCGCCGTAAGGCGCGCCGCACTGGGCGGCTCGGTGGGAACGCCGCTCCTGATGTGCCTGGTCCTGACCATCGTCTACGCCGCGCTCGCGGTCGTCCTCCTTCACCACTTCGAGCGTCTCGCCCGCGACCGCGCAACTCTCTCGCTCTCATGAAGACGTGGTTCCGCGTCTTCTTCGTCGGCGGCGCGATCAGCTTCCGCGCGCTCTTCGCCTGGATCCGGCCGTGGGTCTACATCCCGACCCTCTGCGTCGGGCCGACCACGCAGGTTCTCTTCTTCGCGTTCCTCGGACGGACCGCGCACCTCGAAGACGACTCGTGGTTCGTCGTCGGGAACGCCGTGCAGTCGGCATCACTCGCCGCGTTGTTCGGGATGGGGTTCGCGATCGACGGCGAACGCTGGATGCAGACGCTCTCGGCGGTGCTGGCTACGCCCGCGAACCGCTCGGCGCTCTTCCTCGGACGGGCGCTGCCCGTCCTTCTGAACGCCGCCGTCTCGGCCGGAACGGGGTTCATCGGCGGCGCGCTCTTCCTCGGCTTTCGCCCGCCGCTCTCGGCGCTGCCGGGGCTCGCGTTCCTCGTCGTGCTGGGCGCCTTCGCCTGCACCGGGCTCGGCATGCTGAGCGCCGCCGTTGGGCTGCGGATGCGCGACGTCCCGATCATCGCCAACCTGACGATGGCCGTCCTGCTCATCTTCTGCGGAGTCAACGTCCCCCTCGACAAGCTGCCGCACTGGATGCACCTGACGGCGGAGGGACTGCCGCTGACCCACGCGATCGCCGCGGCTCGCCGGGTCGCAGACGGGGCGTCGCTCAGCGACGTCAGCACGTCGATCGCGGTCGAGACCGCCCTCGGGCTTGCCTACCTCGCGGTCGGGTTCGTGCTCCTCCGTGTGTTCGAGGAACAAGGACGGCGGACAGGATCGTTGGAACGCGCATGAGGTCGCTGAAAGTCGTCTACAGCGGGTTCCAGATGAACCTGAAGATGCTCGGGACGTCGAGCTTCTTTCTGCTGACGTCGATCGTCCAGCCGATCATCTTCGCGACGGTCGCCTTCTACATGTTCCGCGCCGGCGGACGGGGTGGGACGTTGCTGTACGCAGCCCTCGGCGCCGGGATGATGGGCGTCTGGTCGACGACGCTCTTCGGTTCGGGCGGGATGATCCAGTGGCAGCGCTGGCAGGGCACGCTCGAGCTCGGCGCGGCCGCGCCGCCCACGATGGCGCTCATCTACTTGCCGTTCTCGCTCGCGAACGCATTCACCGGCATGTACGCGATGGCGGCGACGCTCGTTTGGGGGCGTCTCGTCTTCGGGATCGGCCTTCACCTCGCGCACCCGTGGCTGTTCGTGCTCGCGCTGCCGGCGACCGTGATCGCCCTCGGGCTCATGGGCCTCGTCCTCGCTTCGACCTTCATCCTCTACCGACACGCGAACGCGCTCTCGAACCTGCTCGAGTATCCGGTCTGGATCGCGTCCGGGCTCGTGTTCTCGACGTCTCTGCTACCCGTCTGGACGCGGCCGATCTCATGGGCGCTGCCTCCGTACTGGGGGATCATCGCGATCCGGCACGCCGCACTCGGCGGAGCCGTGTGGGGGCCGCTCGCCATGGTCGTGCTCCTCGGTGCCGCAGCTCTCGTGATCAGCACGCTGACGTTCCGGTGGTTCGAGCACGCCGCGCGCGCTCGCGCGACCTTGTCGCTGACATGAGACGTTGGTTCGGCGTCTTCTTCGTAGGCGGCTCGATCGCCTACCGCGGGCTGTTCAACTGGATCCGGCCGGCGACCTACATCCCGACGATGCTCGGCGCGCCGCTCTTCCAGCTGATCTTCTTCACGAAGCTGGGCCAGTACGCGCATGCCGAGAACCGCGACTTCTACATCGTCGGCAACTCCATCCAGGCGTGCGCGATGTCGTCGGTCTACGGAATGACGATGGCGGTCGCCAACGAGCGCTGGTTCGGGACGCTCGGCCCGCTGCTCGCGTCGCCCGCGAACCGCTCGGCGGTGTTCCTCGGCCGCGGCGTGCCGGTGCTGGCGAACGGGCTGCTCGTGTCCGCGTTCAGCTTCGTCGCCGGAGCGTTGATCCTCGGCTTCCGTCCCGGCGCCGGGGCGGTGATCCCGCTCGCCGTCGTCGTGATCGTGACGGTGCTCTCGTGCACCGCGTTCGGGATGCTGCTCGGCTCGATCGGCCTGCGCGCGAAGGACTTCTTCTTCGCCGCGAACCTCGCGTACTTCCTGATGCTCCTCTTCTGCGGCGTCAACATCCCGCTCGACACGCTGCCGGGCTGGATGAGCGCCGTCGGGCGCTGCTTGCCGCTCACGCACGGGATCGCCGCCGCGCGTCGCGTCGCTGCCGGTGCGTCGCTCGGCGACGTCGTCGGGCTCGTCGCCACCGAGCTCGGGATCGCGGCCGCCTACGCACTCGCCGGGCTCACCTTGTTCCGGGTACTCGAGCGCGAGTCGCGTCGCACCGCCGTGCTCGACGCGTACTAAAGGAAGGATCGAGAGGATCCCCGTTTCGGGGGAGGGTGTCCGGGGGTCGCAGCGGCGATACCGAATGAGGCATGCGGCCTTCCTCGACCCTCTCGGTCACCACCGGCGGTCTCGACACGAACCAGCTCGTCGAGCTCTTCGACTCCCTCCCGATCCCGTTCCTCGTCGGCAGAGAAAGTGACCGCCGCGTGCTGACCGCGAACCAGGCGTTCCTCGACCTGATCGGCTTCGAGCTCGACGAGATCGTCGGCGTGACGCCGCCGTTCCCCTGGTGGGACGGCGAGGCAGACACCCACGTCGGTTTCACGCCGGGCTCCGTCATCACACGCACCTATCGCTGCAAGGACGGACGGCCGCTCGTGGTCGAAGTGACGTCACACGGATTCGCGGACGGGCTCCTGCTCGGGATCATCACCGACCTCACCGAGCGGCGGCAGCTCGACCAGCAGCTTGTGCAGAGCGGGAAGCTCACCGCGATCGGAGAGCTCGCCGCAGGCGTCGCACACGAGATCAACAACCCGCTGTTCGCGATCCTCGGCCTGACCGAGTTCCTCCTCAACGAGTCCGAGGACGGGTCGCGCGCCCGCCGCCGGCTCGAGCTGATCCACGAGACAGGTCTCGAGATCAAGGAGATCGTTCGCGGGCTGCTCGACTTCGCAGGCGAGAACACCGAGGAGCGCCACCTCGTGCAACTTGAGGATGTCGTGCGCTCGACCGTCGATCTCGTCCGGCGAACGAACGCACACAAGGGCGTCGAGCTCGTCGACACGTACGACGCGCCGGACACGTGCGTGCTCGCGAGCCCGAACCAGCTCAAGCAGATCTTCCTCAGCCTGATCGCGAACGCCCGGCAGGCGATGCCGCTCGGCGGCACCGTGCACGTCGAGGTGTCGCGCCTCGGGGCGAACGCACTGGTCACGGTCGCCGACGACGGGCCTGGCATCGCGCCGGCGCTGCTGTCGCGCATCTTCGAGCCGTTCTTCACGACGAAACGCGGCGTCGGCGGCACGGGGCTCGGGCTCTCGGTCAGCCTCGGGATCGCCGAGTCGCACGGAGGCACGCTGGTCGCTTCGTCCGAGCCTGGTAGGGGCACACGCTTCACGGTCCGTCTCCCGCTCGCCGCGGAGGAGGCGCGATGAGCCGCATCCTGGCGATCGACGACGAGGACGTGGTCCGCATGCTCGTCGTCGAGATCCTCGAGTCGGTTGGGCACGAGGTCGTCGGCGCCGAGAGCGCCGAGCATGCGCTCGACCTTCTCGACCAGGGCGAGTTCGACCTGATCGTGAGCGACGTCGTCATGCCTGGACTCTCCGGCCTCGAGCTGCTGGAGGCGGCACGTCGCCGCCATGCCTCGCTGCCGGTTGTGCTCGTCACCGGCGCCGGCACGTACGAGACGCTGAGCCAGGCGCTGACGCGCGGTGCCGCCGGCCTCGTCACCAAGCCCTTCGCGCACGCAGAGCTCCAGACCGCCGTCTCCGATGCGCTCGAACGCGCGACGCGGACGCGCGACGAGCTGCGCGAGCGTCTCCTCGCCCCGACGCTGGCGAGCGCGCTCGCGAACGCGATCGAGGCACGCGACTCGTACCTGCACGGCCACTGCGAGCGACTGGCGTCACTCGCGGTTCGCATCGCGGAAGACCTCGACATCGCGCCGGAGGACATCGAGACGGTGCGCCTCGGCGCAATCCTCCACGACGTCGGGAAGATCGGCATTCCCGACCGCGTCCTTCTCAAGCCCGGCCCGCTCGACGAGGAGGAGCGGCGGATCATCGAGACGCACACGGAGATCGGCGACAAGCTGCTCGAGCCGCTCGACCTACTCGCAGCCGCTCGGCCGATCGTGCGCCACCACCACGAGCGCTGGGACGGTGCCGGCTATCCGGACGGCCTCGCTGCCGAGGCAATTCCCTCCGGTGCGCGCATCGTCGCCGTCGCCGACTCGGTGGAAGCGATGACGTCGCGGCAGCTCTACCGCAAGCCGCTCGAATCCGGCGAGATCATCGCCGAGCTGCAGAAGCACCGCGGCAGGCAATGGGACCCCGCCGTCGTCGACGTCGTGCTGCGCCTGATCGCGAGCGGCGAGCTCGTGCTCGCGCAGGGCGGCCTGCGTCTCCTGGAGCCCGCACGGTGAAGACGACGGAGACACTGACGGCCCGCGAGCGCGAAGTGCTCAGTCTGCTCGCAGACGGGCTCGCGCATGACGAGATCGCGGAGCGCCTCGGCATCGGCTCCGAGACAGTGCGCACGCACGTACGCAAAGCGACCAGTCGCCTCGGCGCGTCCACGCGTACGCAGGCCGTTGCGACGGCACTGCGACTGGGGCTGATCTCGTGAGCGCGCTTCGCCCTGAGCTCGAGGTCGCAGCGCTCTCCGGCGAGGTCGACGCCGTCATGCGCGGCATCGTCGACCGGCTGATGCTGCTGCCGCACGCCGACGGAGCTTCGATCTCGACCATCGACGACGGGTTCGCCTACTTCCGCGTCTGCGCCGGCGAGGACCTCCCGCTGCAAGGCCGGACCTTCCGGGTCGAAGAGACGCTCGGCGCAACGTGCCTGAACGGCGAGCTGGTCGTGCTGCGCAAGACGACCGGCCCGGAAGTCGACCGCTGCCTGACGCCGGGCGCGGCGTCGATCGCTCTCGCGTCGCTCGAATGGGACGGCCGGGTCCGCGGTGTGCTCGGGGTCCGCAGCTCGTCGCTCGACGCATTCGACGAGGCGGGTGTCGAAGAGGTCCGCACGTTCACCGCCGGTGCGTCGATCGCCCTACGGAACGCCGAGCTGATCGCCAAGCTCGCTGCGAGTGAACGCAGCTACCGGGAGCTGCACGACCGCGCCGCAGACGCGATCCTGGTCTTCGACGCGAACAGCATCATCGTCGAGGCCAACGAGGCCGCGGGCGTGTTGCTATTGCGCCCTTCCGACGAATTGCGCGGACTTGACGCCCGCGAGCTCTTCACGACCGTCGAGCTTGCGGCCGCGCCGCTTCGAACCGACGAACTCGTGCGGACGGGCGAGCTCCGGTCGGAGCGCCCGTTCCTCCGCAAGGACGGGACGGAGATCATGGTCGAGTACTCGTGCCGCATGCTCGACGGTGGGCGCGTGCACGCGTCGTTGCGCGACGTCACGCAGCGCCGGCGCAACGAGGATCGTCTGCGCACGAGTCTCGGCCGTTTGCATGCGATCGTGCAGACGCAGCAACAGATCGCTGCACTCGAGCTCGACCATGAGGCGCTGACGAGCACGATCGTTCTGCGCGCGCAGCGTCTGTGCGGCGGCGACGGCGCAGCCGTGCAGTGGTTCGATGGGCACGAGTCGGTGTATCGCCACTGCTCCGGGATCGCGGCCGGCCACGTCGGCCTCCGCTTGGATCGCTCCGCGAGCCTCGCAGGTCTCGCGTCGTTGAACGACGAGGCGGTGTATTCCTCCGACACGTCGATCGATCCGCGAGCCGACGGTGACGTCTGTGGGCGCCTTGGGATCCGGTCGCTGATCTGCGCGCCGCTGCACCGCGACGGCAACGTCGTCGGTGTCCTGTCGATCCTCGGGCGCGAGCCGCACGCATTCGACGAGCTCGCAGTCGAGACGGCGCGCCTGATGGCGGAGTTCATCGGCGCCGTGCTCCGGAACACGAACGAACTGCAAGAGCGCGGCGCGCTCGTCGAGAAACTGCGGCTGCACGACCAGGTCGTGGAGCACATGCAGACGGCGCTCTATGTGTTCACGGTTGCGGACGGCTCTCTGCGCCTTCGCTACGCGAACAAGGCGACCGAGGAGGCGACGGGCCTGCCGATCGCCGACGTCATGGGCCGGCCGCTGCGGGAGATCTTCCCGGCAGTGCCACACTCGTTGATCGAGCGCCTGCTGCAGATCGTCAACACCGGCGAGGTGCTCGACGCAGGCAACCTCGAGTACGCCGACGACCGGATCGGTCCCAGCATCTTCTCGATCAAGGCGTTTCCACTCTCCGACGACGGGCTCGCGGTGACATTCGACAACGTCACCGACGTGGTGCGCATCGAAGGCCAGCTGCGCCAGGCGCAGAAGATGGAGGCCGTCGGCCGCCTCGCCGGCGGCATCGCCCACGACTTCAACAACCTGCTCACCGCGATCTCCGGCTACAGCGAGTTTCTGATCGGAGGCACACCAGATCCGAAGCTGCGCCGGTACGCCGAGGAGATCAAGCGCGCGTCGGATCGCGCAGCCGCCCTCACAGGACAGCTGCTCGCCTTCAGCCGCCGGCAGGTGCTGCAGCCGCGCATCCTCGACCTGAACGCGACGGTCGGCGACATGGACATGATGCTGCGCCGGCTGATCGGTGAGGACGTCGAGCTCGTGACGATGCTCGGCACCGAGCTCGCGCCGATCCGCGCCGACCCGACGCAGCTCGAACAGGTGATTATCAATCTCGCAGTCAACGCGCGCGACGCGATGCCGCAAGGTGGATCGGTCACGATCGAGACCGCCAACGTCGTCATCGACGACGGCACGTTCGTCGAGCTGCGACTGACGGACACCGGCATCGGCATGACCGAGTCGGAGCGCCGTCAGCTCTTCGATCCGTTCTTCACCACGAAGGAGGGCGGCACCGGACTCGGTCTTGCGACCGTCTACGGGATCGTCGACCAGAGCGGTGGCACGATCGAGGTCGAATCCGCACCGGGGCTGGGCTCGTCGTTCCGGATCCTGCTGCCGGCCGAATGGGCGCCACTCGACCTGCCTGAGCTCGACTCGTCGAGCCTTGGGCCGGCGCACGGTGAGGAGACGGTCCTTCTCGTCGAAGACGAGCTCGTTGTGCGCCGCCTCGTTGCGGAGATCCTCGAATCGAACGGATACACAGTGCTGCAGGCAGGCGACGGGCCGTCGGCGCTCGAACTGCTCCGTCGGCACACCGGCTCACTCGATCTGCTCTTGACGGACGTCGTGATGCCCGGGATGAGCGGCCCCGACGTCGCCGGCGCAATCGCGGCGATGCGGCCGGGGGCGCAGGTGCTCTACATCTCCGGCTACACCGACTCGTCGGTCGGCCAGCACGGCGTGCTCGACCCCGGAGTCCCGTTCCTGCAGAAGCCGTTCGACGCCGACGTCCTCTCGCGCAAGGTGCGCGACGTGCTCGACGGCGTCGTCGTTCCTGTGGACTGACGAAAGTCGTGAACCCGGTTCCTCCGGAACCAGGTTCTGCTTGATTGGAGGGGTGCTACCTCCCCTTCTCCGCGAGAACGCGAACTTCCGCCGCTACTTCATCGGCCAGGCGGTGTCGCTCGTCGGTGACCAGATCACGCTGATCGCGCTGCCGCTGACGGCAGTGCTCGCGCTCCACGCCTCCGCGGCACAGATGGGCGCGCTGACGACGGTCGCGCTCGTCCCGAACCTCATCTTCTCGCTCCACGCCGGCAGCTGGGTCGATCGCCGCGCCGGCCGGCGCCAAGTGATGCTCGTGACCGACATCCTGCGAGGCCTGCTGGTCGCCACCATCCCGATCGCCTATGCGTTCGGGCACCTGACCTGGATCCACCTCTACATCGTCGCATTCGGCACGGGCACACTTGCCGTGTTCTTCTACGTCGCCTACGGCGGCTTCTTCCAGACGATCGTGCGCCGCGAGGATTACGTCGCCGCCAACTCGCTCTCACACGGCAGCCGTGCGTTCTCGTTCCTCGCCGGCACGAGCCTCGGCGGCGTGCTCGTCCAGCTCCTGCGCGGGCCGTACGCGCTCGCGCTCGACGCGTTCTCGTACGTCTGGTCGGCGTTCTTCATGAGCCGCGTCGATGCGCCCGACCCGCCGCAGCAGCAGCACTCCGAGGGCGGAGTGCTCGCAGGCGCGCGCTGGATCCGTGGCAACCCGATCATCCGCGCGGAGCTGCTCGGCATCGCGACGCTCAACTTCTTCAACTTCGTCTACTTCTCGATGTTCTTCCTGTACGCGACGCGTTCGCTGCACGTGCGCCCCGGGACGCTGGGCCTCGTGCTCGGAGCCGCCTCGGTCGGGACGATCTTCGGGTCCGTCGTCACCGCGCGCATCTCGCGCCGAATCGGTCTCGGCCCGGCCTTCCTGATCGGGTGCTTCCTCTTCCCCGCTCCACTCATCCTCGTGCCCGCGGCAAGCGGGTCGCATTGGCTGGTCGTCACGCTGCTGTTCACGGCCGAGCTCCTGTCCGGCTTCGGCCTCATGCTGCTGGACATCCTGGCCGGAGCAATGTCAGCCGGTGTGATCCCCGCCCATCTCCGGTCGCGCGTCTCGGGCGCGTTCATGGTCGTGAACAACGGCGTCCGGCCGCTCGGCACCGCGATCGGCGGCGTGCTGGGCTCGACGATCGGCCTGCGCCCGACGCTCTGGATCGGGACGGTCGGCGCGCTCGCCGGGATGTTCTTCCTCCTGCCGTCGCCGATCCGCTCGCTGCACGACGTGCCGGACGAAGCGGCGTCATGACGAACGATCCGATCGCCCTGTTCCACGAGTGGGTGCAGGGCGACGAGATGGTGATCGCAACCGCGACCGCGGACGGCCGCCCGTCCGCACGCGCACTGCTGCTGAAGAGCGCCGACGAGCGCGGCTTCACCTTCTTCACCGGGTACGCCTCGCGCAAAGGCCGCGAGCTCGAGGCAAATCCCCGCGCGGCGCTGCTCTTCCGGCGCGAGGGCATCCAGGTGCGTGTCGAAGGCGCGGTCGAGCGGATCCCGCGAGAGGAGTCGGACGCCTACTGGCAGACGCGGCCCGCGGGTTCGCGACGGAGCGCCGCGGCGTCGAACCAGTCCGAGCCTATCGGCTCGCGCGAGGAACTGGAGGCTGCTGCCGCCGCGCAGCCGGCGGAGCCGGAGCGCCCGGAGCGCTGGGGTGGCTTCCGCCTCGTGCCGGACACCTATGAGTTCTGGCGCCACCGGGACGACCGATTGCACGAACGTCACCTGTTCAGGGCATGCGCGGCCGGCTGGGAGCAGCTACTCCTGCAACCGTGAGGAAGCTGCTGGTCGCCGCAACCGCAGCGCTGTCGCTTGCCGCGACGGGCGCAACGCCGGCGCCGCCGAAGCTCGGCGGCTGTCAGGTGTTCCCGGCGACGAACGCGTGGAACGAGCGCGTCGACAAGCTGCCGGTCGCAGCCAACTCGGCGACGCTCATTTCGTCGATCGGCGACTCGGGCGTCCACGCAGACTTCGGAAGCGGGTTGTGGGACGGGTCACGGATCGGCATCCCGTACACGGTGGTCCACGGCAAGACGATGCCGAAGTCGCGCCTGCGATTCGAGTACGCCGACGAGAGCGACAAGGGCCCGTATCCGATTCCTACGAACGTGCCGATCGAAGGCCAGCCCTCGACGTCGAACGACGGAGATCGTCACGCGCTAATCGTCGACCGCGATTCCTGCAAGCTCTATGAGCTGTACGCATTGCAGCGAAGCGCCTCCGGCTGGACAGCGGGGTCGGGCGCGATCTTCGACCTCCGTTCGAACAAGGTTCGGCCTGCAGGCTGGACGTCGGCGGATGCGGCCGGCCTGCCGATCTTCCCCGGTCTCGCCCGGTGGGACGGCGACGCGTCGACGGGTGCGATCCGGCACGCACTGCGCTTCACCGTCGACCGCACGCGCAAGGCGTACGTCTACCCCGCCCGCCACTACGCGAGCAGCTCGACCGATCCGTCGCTACCGCCGATGGGACTGCGCGTACGCCTGAAGGCGAGCGTCGACATCTCGCACCTCCCGCGCCAGGCGCGCATCGTTGCCCAGGCGATGAAGACCTACGGGATGATCCTGGCCGACAACGGGTCAAACTGGTACGTGTCGGGGGCGCCGAGCCCGAAGTGGTCGAACGACCAGCTACACGCGCTCGGAGCGCTCCACGGGTCCGACTTCGAAGTCGTCGACACCTCCACTCTGCATCCGTAGAGTCACCGTGAAGGTCGTGCCGGCGGCGCTGCTGTGCACGTCGACGGTCCCTCCCATCGCCGTCGCGAGCTGGCGCACGATCGCGAGCCCGAGCCCGCTGCCGATGAGGCGATCCCGGCCGATCTTGTCGTAGAGATAGAAGCGTTCGAACGCGTGCGGCAGGTCCTCCGCCGGGATACCCGGCCCGGTGTCGGAGACGACGAGCCGCCCACCTTCAGCCGCGACGGTGACCGTCCCGCCTGCCGGCGTCTCCCGCAGCGCGTTCTCGACGAGATTCGACGCGATCTGCAGGACGCGGTCTGCGTCTCCGGTGACCCACGCTTCGTCGGCGACCGCTCGTAGTTCGACGTCGAGCCCTCGGGCAGTCGGCTCGTGGCGGCGCGCGGCCTCACGAGCGATCTCGGCGAGATCAACGGCTTCCGCCCGCACGGAGAACTCGGCTCGATTCATGCGCGCGAGGTCGAGCAGATCGCGCACCAGCCGCTCCAGCCGGCCGCTCTCGATCACGATCACGCGAGCCGCCTCGCCCGGCTCGAACGCTCCCTCGCCGAGGCCTTCCGCGTAGCCGCGGATCGCGGTCAACGGCGTCTTCAACTCGTGACTCACGGACAGCAGGAATGCGCGCTCCGCGTCCCGCGCTGCCGCCAGCCGCTCGACCATCTGGTTGAACGCGTCCGCGAGCGCGGCAAGCTCGGTGACCCCCTCGGGCTCGAGTGGTTGGTGCCGCTCGTCGCTCGCAAGCGCACGCGTCGCCGCCGCGACGCGTTGGAGCGGACGTGCGATCGACCTGGCGAGCAAGAAGGAGAGCCCCGCCGCGATGACGGCTCCGGCGAGCGCCGCCAGGAGAAGGTCGACGAGGAACGGGCGCCACGCTGCGGACTTGACCGACGCCGGGCGCAAGAAGATCAGCCCGCGCTGCGGGATCGTGCGATACGAGAAGAGCTGCTCCTTTCCCTGATAGTGCGTCTCGCCGTCGCTCGAACGGTTCACGTTCGGGACCAGCGACGTGAACGCGGAGCGAACTTGGACGATCACGAGGATCGACCCGAGACGCTCGGTCCCGCGCCGGTAGCTGACGTGTTGGCGGCGGTCGGCCGCGCGATCGTCGGCAAGGCGTGCGAGTGTCGAGGCCTGCGAACGGTCCACCTGCCGGCGCGTGAGCACGGCGCCGATCACCAGCGAGAGCGCGAGCGTGATCGCGAGCGCGCCCAGCGTCGCCGCGACAAGCCGCGCCCTCAGCGACCTCATGCCACCGCTTTGTACCCGGCGCCGCGGAAGGTACGGATCAGGTCGGGGCGACCGAGCTTTCGGCGCAACTGCGCAACGTGCACGTCGACGGTGCGCGTGCCGCCCGGATACTCCTGCCCCCACACTCGATCGAGCAGCAGGTCGCGCGAGACGACGACGCCGGCGTTCGCCATGAAGAACGCGAGCAGCTCGAACTCCTTCGCGGTCAGCTCGATCGGACGCCCGTCGACCGTCACGTCGTGGGACTCGCGGTCGAGGACGACGTCGCCGAGCGCGAACCGCTCGTAGCGCTCCTGCGGCTCGGTCCGACGGAAGATCGCCTTCATGCGCGCGACGAGCTCGCGCGGCGAGAACGGCTTCGTGAGGTAGTCGTCGGCGCCGACCTCCAGGCCGACGACGCGGTCCGGCTCCTCGTCGCGTGCGGTGAGCATCAAGATCGGCACCTGCGACTTGCTGCGGAGCGCGCGACACACGTCGAACCCGTCCATCCCCGGCAAGCCGATGTCGAGGAGGACCATCTTCACCGGATGGCGCTCGACTTCGACGATTGCCTCTTCGCCCGAGCGAACCCAGACGACGCGGTAGCCACTCTTCTGGAGATAGCCGCGGACGAGCTCACCAACCGAAGGCTCGTCCTCGACAAGAAGGATCGTTCCGGACATCAGCTATGCACCCGGTCGAATTATGGGCGGAGCATGAGTCGGAGCCGGACGGCAGCGCCGTCGTCGATCCGCATGGAGATGGCCCAGAGGCCCCTCCGGAAGGCCGGACGCGTCTGAGCGAAGCGGGCCGGGGCGATCTTTGTCTGCTGGGCAAGCGGAATCGTCGCCATCGTCCCGTCCGGCTCGCGCAACGTGACCTGGAACGCGGTCGACTTCACGATGCGTCCGTGGTCGAGGATCATCGTGTGCCATGCACCCTGGATCTGCACGTTCCGCTCGTCGTGCGACCACACACCGACGATCGTCGGGAACGGCGGCGCGGCGTTGCCCTTGCCGGGCGCACCCGCAGCGACGCCTGCGCCCGAGATGACAAGCGTGGCGATCAGGATCGAAAGGAACCTCCGCATGGTCTACACATGATGCTCGTTCGAGTGACCCGGTGATTGTCAGGGGGTAAATCGTAGGTAAAACAAGGCCGCCGGCTGATGACCGGCGGCCCCGTGTTCAAGCCTCGCGCTGAGGTCGGTGGGTCAGTTGGCACCTCCGCCCGACCTCACCCGTCAATGTGCCTTCGACCTGCGCTCAGGGCTCGCAATCCTTCTGTGCCGACCGGACGGACCGGGCGACTCCTTTCGACGTCCGTACCTTGATCGACTTTCTGCTCCGGCGCAATGAGTCCTGCCGTAACAATCCGGGGATGCCACTCCGTAATCGGGTGACGCCGCTCGGCGATGTGATCGCAACGCCAGAGCGAGGCCTCGTGTACGGCAACCGCGGCTGCCTGCACAACACGTCCGGCGTCATCGTCCGCCGCGCCGCGACGAGGCGCTGGATTGCGTGTCAACTCTCGTACCGCGGCTGGTACCAGGGCGGGACGCCGCGGCCGGGACGATTCACGGGGCTGTTCTTCCTCGACGACGCAACCGCGTTCGCGGCAGGGCACCGGCCGTGCGCGCTCTGCCGGCGCGACGACTACAAGCGCGTGCTTGCGATCACGGGATACGCAGGCGCCGATGCGATCGATCTCGACCTGCAGGCACAGCGCACCGGAACCCATCCGCGCGTCGCGGTCGCGTCACTTCCCGACGGCGCGTTCGTCATGCTCGACAACGAGCCGAACCTTGTCGTCGACGGTGCGCTGCGACGGTGGTCGCCCGGCGGTTACGGCCCCGCGCGCTCGGCTCCGAAGAGCGCTGCGCTGATCACACCCGAGCTCCTCGTGCCGGTGCTGGCCGAAGGGTGGGAGCCGCTCGTGCCATTCCTCCATCCGACTGCCCATGCGACGATGCCCACGTGAGCGCCGACGGGATCACCCGCGAGGAGCTGCAGCTCGCCGCGCGGAACCACGGCATGCCGCTCGAGGTGCTGCGCTGGCCGGTGACACCGGTCGGTATGCACTACCTGCTGATCCACTACGACATCCCGCTCGTCGGTGATGGTTGGACGCTCACGATCGACGGCAACGTCGGCACGCCGTTTGCGCTGACGCTCGACGAGCTGCGTGCCCTCCCCGCGCACGAGGTCGTTGCCACAATGGAGTGCGCCGGCAACGGCCGTGCGAACTACACGCCTCGCCCGCTCAGCCAACCGTGGCTCGACGAGGCGATCGGGACCGGAAGGTGGCGCGGCGCACGCCTGCGTGACGTACTCGACCGCGCGGCGCCTGGAGCAGGCGCCGTCGAGGTGCTGTTCACTGGGCTCGACCGCGGCGTCGAAGGTGGTGAGGAACAGGTCTTCCAGCGCAGCCTGCCACTCGATCTGGCGTGCGACGAGGACGTGATCCTCGCGTTCGACCTGAACGGCGCACCGCTGCCGCCGCAGCACGGGAGCCCGCTGCGACTCCTGGTGCCGGGTTGGTACGGGATGACCAACGTGAAGTGGCTCGCGCGGATCACCCTCGTCGACGAGCCGTTCCGCGGGTACCAGCAGGCACGCGGGTACCACTTCCGCGCCGACGAGGACGATCCCGGCGTTCCGTTGCAGCGCATCCGCCCGCGCGCATTGATGGTGCCGCCCGGCATCCCGGAGTTCATGACGCGCGGGCGCACCGTCGATGCCGGGCGGGTCACGGTCGAAGGACGCGCGTGGTCGGGTCACGCGCCGATCGAAGCGGTCGACTTCTCGGCGGACGACGGAATATCGTGGGAGCCGGCGAGGCTCCAGCCCGACACGCTCGGCCGCTGGGCGTGGCGCGGCTGGTCGTACGATTGGGACGCCACACCGGGCGAGCACGTGCTTGCGTGTCGTGCGCTCGATGCCACCGGAAATGAGCAGCCGCTCGAGCCGACGTGGAACGTCGGCGGCTACGTGAACAACGCAGTGCAGCGCGTGCCCGTCAGCGTCCGCTGACAACCGACGGGCGTGCGCTAGTCGAACGAGGCGAGCAGGTCGGTCAGCTGGCCGCGAACGCGGTCGAGCTGTTCCGTCTTCTGCTGCAGCTGCACTTCGAGCTCGGTCTTCGAGTCCTCGAGCGCCTGGATCTGCGTCTCGAACTCCGCCGAGCGAACCTTCATCTCGCTTTGCTGTGCCTTGACGGCTGCGGCCTGAGCGGCCAGCCGTGCCGCGATCGCATTCGCCTCCTCGGCGAGTGCCGCGACAGCGTCGTCCGAGTCAGCATCGGAGATCTTGTCGGCGCTTCCCTTCTTGACCGGCAGCTTGGTCACAGCGGCCATCGGCTCGTCGCCGTCGTCGCCTCCGTCATCGCCACCGTCACCGCCGTCGCCTCCGCCGCCCTCTCCGTCCCACTCCTCGCCTTCACCTTCGGCGTCGTTCTCGATGTTCACGTCGGGCTCGAGCACGTTGAGCTCCTCGGACGGCCCGAACTGGCCTTTACTCCGGAGGAGATCGCTCCGCAGCCCGGCATCAAGTGCCGACTTGGGAACCACGATCATCACCGTTTCCTCTCCGAGCAGCTCGCGCAAAGCGCCGAGCCGCTGCTCCGTCGGCTCGGCGACTGCGACGACGACACGACCGTCCTCGACGCGGGTCGGCAGCGCCTCCAGGCGCTGCGCGTCCTCGCGCGACACCTGGGCGAGCGCGTTGGCGTCGAACCAGATCGATGACCGTTCGACGTAGTCGAGGCCCCACTGCTCGGCGAGCAGGCGCGCGACATCGTCCTCGGTGGCAAGTCCGCGGCGAACCACGACCTCACCGAGACGCTCGCCGGTGCGACTTCCTTCATAGAGCGCATCGTCGAGCTGCACCTGCGTGAGGAACCCGGCCTGGATCAGAAGCTGACCCAGCGGGACGCGAACGGGAGTCTCGGTCGTATCGGCTCCGGCCAAAGCCTTCTGACTCACTGCTCGCTCATCCTCCGCTGTTGCGATCTCTCACCCAAAAACCCGCAAACCACTTGTCGGCGAATCGAGACGCAGACTTGAGCGACTCACTCGAACGAGTGAGCGCGCGGGAATCGACGACTACGTCGCGTGCCAGCGCTGGCGCTTCCGCGTCTTCGCGAGCGCGCTACCGACCGATACGACGATCATGACTCCGGCCACGACCGAGATCGACCCACCGACAAGCACCCACGTGTGGTTCGTCGGGCCTTTCGGGCTCGCGTGGCGGTAGGTGGTCAGGCCCAGTTCGTCGTCCTGCTTCGCCAGGTTGTTCGACGAGGTGTCGACACTCCGGCCAAGCCTGTACGCGCCAAAGCCGACCGCGCCCAGGATCGCGAAGATGAGAAGGAGGTCGACAATGCGGCGGATCACGATTCGACTATCGGCACCGGCGGCGCAAGACTCAACCCTCTCTTACGCCCGGCCCTCACGAGCCGCGTGGACGACCGCGGCGAGTCCCCCGGCGAGGAGCAGGATCCCAGCGACGATCGGAAGCGCGCTCCCGTTCGCGTTGTTCGTGGCGGCGACAGGCCCCGAAGCGACAGGGAACGACCTCCGAGGCGTCCCGCCGCTCTTCTCGGGCTCGGCCTTCGCCGGCGGAGGCCGCTTCGCGGGCCGCGGATGGACTGCGAGCAGGCGGCGGAAGTCGGCGGCCGAGCCAAATCCCGGCGGCGCTCCGTTGGGTAGCTGCACCGGGGGTAGAAGCTTCACCCGCCCCGCCGGGGACCATGAGCGCAGATAGGTCGTGGGGTCGACTGCGCCGTCGTAGCCGAGGTAGAGCAGCCCGGTCGGGTGCACTTCGAAGTGCAGGTGCGGCAGGGTCGTAAACGCGTCGCCGGTATTGCCGACGAACCCGATCACGTCCCCGCGGCGCACCGAGCGGTTGTTGCGCGCGAGCGTCGTGTACCCCGAGAGGTGCGCGTAGTAGAAGTCGTTGCCGGAGTGGTCGACCAGCCATAGCCGCCATCCGCCGACGCGGTTCCAACCGACGGCGAAGATCGTCCCGTCGGCAACTGCGACCACGGGAGTGCCGAGCGGCGCGAACAGATCGTCGCCGTGGTGCCAGTTGCCGGGAACATCCGATCGCGCGCCGCCGTACGAGTCCCCCCAGTCGGTTTGTCCGGCGACCGGAAACATGTACTGCCCGTCGAGCGGCGGTGTCCCGGTGAGCGGCTGACCGACCGCGGGCTTCTTGGGTGTCTTCTTCGGCGGCTTCGTCTGCTTCTTCGGAGGCGGCGTCGGTTTGGACGTGGTCGTTGTCGTCGCGGCGGTCGTTGTCTGTGCAGGAGCGGTGGTCGTCGTCGTCGTCGCGGTCGTGGTCGGCGCCGTCGTTGTCGTCGATGGTGCCGGTGGAGGCGGCGGTTTCGCCGGCGCGTGATTCGCCGCCGCGTACCCGATCAGCACGACCGTTCCTGCGGGCAGGCCGGCGTGCGCGTGCGTGAGCTCCAACTCGAGCGCGGCGGCCCAGTAACGCAGCGGCGTGAGCTTCGGCAGATCGGCCTGCGCCCCGATCGTCAGCGTCCCCCAGTTCGAGATCGCCACGGTGGTACCGGCGACGACGTCGACGGTGTGCGCGCCGACGCGTAGCGTGTTCACCGTCGTGCGTAGGTGCCATCCCGAGCCGTCACCGCCGGCTGGCACGAGGTCTGCGCGAAGCGAGTCGCCGGAGACCGCGCCGAGCACGCTCCAGCGATGCGACACGACATGCGTGCCGCCCGGCGCGGTGGAGCGCACGCATCCGGCGCCTCCGGCCTGCGAGTCGGTCAGATCGACGGAGTACTGCGCGTCGTGGAATGTCGACGCGTCTGCACTGGTCACTGTCGCAGCGGTGATCGCCGGCCCGAGCGTCGTCGGCTCGGTCACGCCTGGAGGCACGATCGCGACGAGTCCAGCGCCGACACACGGCGCCGCCACCACATCCGCGACCGCGCCGGAAGCTACGACGAGTGCAGCGACGAAGGCGCACAGCGCCGTTTCGCAAACGCGCCTCACGCGTTCCATGATGCCCCAGTTCCCTGTGGACCAGGCATTTCCTGACCGACGGCGGCGGACGCGGCGCCTACAGACGGGCGAGCGCGTCCAACAGGCGGAGAGGAACGCGTGCGACGCCGTGTACGTCCCCAGGCGCAGCCACGTCTCCGAGCAACAGCCGCTCGACGGAGCGCCAGAGGAGCTGCGTGCGCGCCACGCGCCAACTCGTGCGCGGCCAGCGGTCGAGCGCTTGCTTCAACTTCCACGACGCGCCGTGCAGCCGGCCGACTGCGGCGTCGAGCGCAGCGGGGTACGAGTCGAGCCGGCCGGCGAGAATCGCTTCCGCGGCGAGCCTGGACGACACGAAGCACTCGTACATGCCGTCGCCGGAGACGGGATCGATCAGGCCTGCCGCATCGCCGACGAGAAGCGCGCGCTCGCCCGCGAGCCGCGTCGAGCCGCGTCGCAGCGGCAGGCGGTGCCCGCGCAGACTGCCGAGCTGCGCGGCGTCGAGGCCGTGCGCCTCACAGACGCGCGCGAGATGCTCGCGGATCCGCGGCCCTTCGGCCTGCCAGGCGCCGACGCCGACATTGACGTGGTCGCCTTTCGGGAAAACCCAGCCGTAGCCGCCCGGAATGTCGGCGAGCTCGATGACGGCACGTCGCGCATAGCGCTCGCGGTCGACGACGCCGTGCGGAACGTTCCCCTCGTACGCGACGCCGTGGACGATGCCGCTTCCGAGCCCGAACGCCTTGGCCGTCGTGCCGTTCGCGCCGTCTGCACCGACGACGTAGTCGGCGGGTGCGGACGCGGCGTCGATCGTCGTCCCTTCCCGCACCTCCACCCCGCGCTCGCGCGCTGCATCGAGCAGAAACGCGTCGAGACGCCGCCGCTGCGTCATGCTGATCACGGGCGATCGCGCCTGTCGGACGACCGAGTCGCCATACCGAAAGCGCAGTTCGACGAGGTCGACGTGCTCTTCGACGACCGGCGACGGATCGACCGGGCAGTGCGCGAGCGCACGGGTCGTGATGCCGCCGCCGCACGGCTTGTCGCGCGGGAACGTCGCCTTGTCGACGAGCAGGACGCGCGCGCCGGCGTCGGCGAGACGGATCGCCGTCGTCGACCCCGCAGGTCCGCCTCCCACTACGAGGGCGTCGAAGTTCTTCATCGGGCAAGAGGCTACAATCCGCGCTCTCCCGGGGGTGTGCCCGAGCGGCCAAAGGGAACGGGCTGTAAACCCGTCGGCTCAGCCTACGGAGGTTCGAATCCTCCCGCCCCCATCTATCTAGCAAGCCTCCGTATTCGGTTCCAATAACTCGGCACCGAATATGACCGTCTCTCACCGCGAGCGCGGCCTGCCTGCGCGGATGCCGAGCCCGCCTTTCGCAGAGATCCTGTCTCGATCCGTCAGCCGGTGTAGTCGACGCTCGACTGGTACGGACCGACGAGCGGAATCCACAGGGGCGGCCCGCCGACGAGGACGCGGACGCGGAGCTGGCGGCCGGGAGCGAGGTCGCGGTCGACCGAGACGACGGCACTGTGCGCGGTATACGCCGCGGTCGTGTTCCATTTCGCCACGACGACCTTGTTCTGGCCGAGCAGCGTGCACCCGGTCGTCGCGATCGTTGAGCTGCCGCCCGGGCAGTCGTAGACGTAGACCCAGAGCGTCTCCGCCTTGCCGGTGTCGAAGTTCTGCGTCGCTGCGGTCAGATTCAGGGTCAGCGGCCCATGGAGCGAGAGCGTCGAGCCTCCGGTCTCGTATGTCCACGCTTGTTGCTTGTTCGGGTCGGGGATCGTCTGCTTGCCGTCTCCCCCGGTGATCGAAAGGCCTTCGTGACCATCGCCGTCGAGGTCGGGTACAGGGGCAACGGTGCCGGGTGCGCTTGCGCCGAGCGCCCAGATTTCACTCGACAGCCCGCTCGTCTGGAGGTAGAAGGTCGAGCTCGACGGAGCGGCGAGCGAAACGTCGATCGTGATCGTTCCATTCGCCGTCTGGCCGTTGCCGTCGGTGACGGTGTACGTGAACTGGTCCTGCCCACCCAGCAGCTGAAGGAGGTTCGACTGATAGGTGAATGACCCGTCGGCGGCGAGCGTCAGGGTGCCGCCCAGCAGACCCGATGTCGTGGTCTGCGGCGTCACTGCAAGCGCCGGGAAGTTCACCGACGTGTCGTTGGCGAGCACACCGTGGGCTGCGTCGACGTTGAGGAGGCTCCCGACGGTCGTCGCGTAGGCATCGTCGCCGGCCACGGGTGGCAGCGGCGCCAGCGTGATTGTGAACGCCGCCGAGGTGGTATCGACGCCGCCGTTCGCGACGCCGCCGTCGTCCGACACGGTGACGGTCACGGCCGCGGTTCCGTATGCCCCGGTTGCCGGCGTGTAGCTGAGATTGCCGCTCGCGTCGAACGTCGGCTCCGCGCCGGGCTCGAAGTACTCGGGATGATCGGTGTTCGTCGAGATCGTCAGCTGTTGCGCGGCCTCGTTTGCAGGCCCAGAGGAGAACGAGGTCACGGCTGCGAGCTGCGGCCCGTCGTCCTCGTTCACCGACTGGCCCGCAATCGGTGTAACGGTCGGCGCGTCGTTGACAGCGTTCACGGTCAGCGTGAACGTGGCTGCGCCGGACGTGTCGCTGCCGCCGTTCGCGGTGCCGCCGTTGTCGTGCGCGGTCACGGTCACGGTCGCAGCGCCGTTCGCATCTGCGGCAGGCGTATAGGTGAGCGCACCGGTTGCGTCGATGGCCGGCTGCGTCGTGAACAGCGCGTTGTTGTCGTTCGACACCGTGAACGACACGGTCTGGGAGCTCTCGTTCGGCCCGGCGGAGATGTTCGACGCCCACGACTGGGTCGCGACGCCGCCGTCCTCGTTCGAGGTGACGTTGCCGCCGGCGGTGAAGGACGGTGACTGATTTACGGCGGTGACGGCCAACAGGAACGTCGCCGTGGAAGAGGTGTCGACACCGCCATTCGCAGTACCTCCGTCGTCGTGCAGCGCGACCGTCACCGTTGCGGATCCGCTCGCTCCGGATGCCGGCGTGAACGTCAGCGTCCCTGTCGAGTCGATCGCGGGCTGGCTTGTGAAGAGCGAGTTGTTGTCGTTGCTAGCCGTGAAATGAAGCGTCTGGGCGATCTCGTTCGGGGGCCCCGCGCTGATGATGGTGGCCCATGGAGCCGACTGTGCTCCCGCGTTCTCCAGCACGCTTACGGCGCCTCCCGCACTGAACGTCGGCGCGTCGTTGACCGACGCGACGGTGATCGTGAACGTCCTGGTCGTCGTGTCGGCGCCACCGCCTGCGGTGCCTCCGTCGTCTCGGGCGGTCACGGTCACGGTGGCGGAGCCGTCCGCGTTGGGGGCCGGGGTGAAGGTGAGCAGGCCGGTCTGTGACACCGCCGGCGGCACGGAGAACAGTGAGTTGTTGCCGGAGATGAGCGAGAGCACGACCACTTGACCGCTCTCGCTCGGCGCGCCGGGACCGACGTTGGTCGTCCATTGGAGGCTCTGAGCGGGCGCGTCCTCGTTCACCGTGACGTCGCCGATCCCGGCGAGCGCCGGGGCGTGGTTGTGTGACGTGATAACGATGTGGAACGTGCGACTCGACCGATCGACGCCGGTGTTCGCCGTTCCTCCGTCGTCGATTGCTGTCGCGGTCACATCGGCTGTCCCGGCCGCGAACGGAGCCGGGGTGAACGAAAGCGTTCCGTCCTCGGCGATCGTCGGCTGACCGCCCGGTGCGAACAGGCTCGTCTGCGGAGTCGAGACGTTGAAGCTCACGTGCTGCGCTGCCTCGTTCGTCGGCCCGGGAAGGATGTTCGTGGCCCAGGTGACCGCGTCCGAGCCGCCGTCCTCGGCGAACGCAACGTCGCCTCCGCTGGTGAACGTGGGCGCGTCGTTGACCGAGAGAATCGAGACGACCAGTGCCGCCGGCTTGCTGGTACCGGTGCCGTCTCGGGCAGTGACCTCGACGTGCGCTTGTCCGAACGCATCGGGGGCCGGGGTGAACGTAAGTCGGCCGTCCGCGGACACCGACGGCAGTTGGGTGAACAACCCCTGGTCCTTCAGCGCGGTCGTTGTCGAGAACGTCACCGTCTGGCTGAAATTTTGCGCCCAGCCGACCCCGGTGGCGCCCGAGTCTTCGAGGACCACCACGTCAGGACCGTGTGTAAACGTCGGCGGCACGTCTGGCTCGGCGACCGTCGTCGTCGGAGGCGGCGAAGGTGAAGGAGACGGCGCTGGACTCGGTGCGGTCGTAGGCGGCGGTGCCCCCGGAGTGGTGACCGGCGTCTGCGGAGCAGCGGGCGCCGGGCTCGACGGGCGCTTCCCGATATGAACAGCGGGTCGCCGCGGAGGGCGATGCGGGACGGGAAAACGGTGGTGCGAGGGCGTCCCGGTGTGAGGGCGCGCATGGTGGGCGACCGGTGCGGCCGAGGCGACCACGGCGGTGTCCGACGGGGGAGCGAAGACGCCTGCGGCCGTCGACGTGACGGCGACGCTCAGAGCACTGACCGCGGTGCCGAGCGCGGGCGTCAAGGGGAGTCGGCCGAGCAGCGGCGCGTGTGCGAGCCAGGCGAGCGGTCCCATCACGAGGCGCATGCGGCCGAGGGAGACGTTGAGGAACGCGCGAACCACGGCCGGGTCGAATTGCGCTCCGGCACAGCGGGCGATCTCGACCCGTCCCTCCTCCGCGGCGGAGGCCTTCTTGTAGGAACGCGCCGACGTGATCACGTCGAATACATCGGACACGGCGACGATGCGACCCGGCAGCGGAATCTCCTCGCCGGCGAGGCCGCGCGGATATCCCTTGCCGTCCCAACGCTCGTGATGGAAACCGACCGCGGAGGTCCATGTTCCGAGCCACGCCTCGAGTGGCCGGACGAGCCCTTCGCCGTACAGAGGATGCTTGCGTAGCGTCTCCCACTCCTGATCCGTCGGCCTGCCGTCCTTGGCCAGGATCTCGGTGGGAACCTCGAGCTTGCCGACGTCGTGTAGGAGAGCCGCCCAGTTCAACAGGTCGAGCGCGTCGCGCGACAGCCCAAGCTCCTCGCCGATCATCACCGAGTAGGCACGCACGCGGTCGCAGTGGCCCCTCGTCAGCGGGTCGTGGATGTTCAGCGCGGCGACGAGCTCGAGTAGGCAGGCCGCCGCTTCGGACGGAGTCGCCGCCTCGGCCGAGGCGGCGATCCGCTCTTCCAGCTGTCCGACGTTGCCCGCGCGGAAGGCGACCTTGAAGCGCGAAGGGGCCTCGTCGGGAAAGACGAGCGAGAGATGCAGGAGCGCAGCGAGCGGGAGTAGTCGCCGTGTAAACCGATCGACTGCGACGAGCACTACCGTCGCCGCGAGGCTGAGGCCGAACCACCAAGCGAGATACAGCCAGAGGGAACTCAGCGGGGCAGGGACGACGAGACCCGCGAAGTGGACAAAGACGATCGAGAGGATGATCGGACCGAGATAGACGACCGCTCGTACGCCGATCGCCTGAAGCCGATGCGACGCCCAGCGATTCGGGCCGATTCGGTCCGCACGTGAGACCTCGACGCTCGCCGCCATCGTCCCCATATCGGCACCGGGTCCTTGCCACTTGATCTCGTCGCGAAGGCGCAGACGCGACTTGATCGTTCGCGCATTTTTTGGAAACGTCCCATCATCCCCAATGGACGACCGTCCGCCCATCTGCCCGCGCTGCGCCGTGACGATGGTGCCCGCTGCGCTGAGCGCCGACGAGGTCAGCGACGGCGACTGGGTCTGCCTCGAATGTGAGGAGCTGGGCGAGGACCGGTGAACCGCCGGATCGGCCGGCCGAAAATCCCTCGAATAGACCGGATCCCAGAGCTATCAAGGGTTTGCGCCCGCCTGACGATAAGACCGAGGTGCGGGACATCGCTCGTCAGGCCTGGCGCAACGCCCC
>DASXOW010000095.1:0-1685 GCA_036493955.1 Gaiellaceae bacterium | reverse complement strand
ACAGTCTGTTACTTGGTTGGCCACTGTCCCGCAAGGACGTGCCCGTTGTGACGGCCAGGCGCTTCGCCGCGCACCTAGTAACAGTCTGTTACTAGGTAAGACAGGTCCGACTCAGCCGCCGCCGTAGACGGAGATCGGGAGGCCGTCGAGCAGGACTTCGTCCTCAGCGACGGGTAGCTCGGCCGCGAGCTGCTCGACGAGCGGTGCGGCGCCCGGCGCGGCCGCGAACAACCGCGTTACGACCTCCTCGGTCGTCTTCAGCTCGACGACCTCCTGCTTGAACGGCTTCGGGAAACGGCCGTGGCCGAGGTACCAGCCGTAGAACTTCTTCAGGAACCCGACCGCGCGCTGCTCGCCGAGCTCGCGCACAGCCTCGCGGATGAAGACGACGAGCTCCGCCGCGACCTCTTCGCGCGTCGGCTTGAACGAGTCGCCCTCGGCGATTTCCCGCAGCGCCCACGGATTCCCCTGCGCGCCGCGCGCGACCATCACGGCCGCGGCACCTGTCTGCTCGAGCACCGCGAGCGCCTTGGCGCGGGAGGTGATGTCGCCGGAAGCGATCACCGGGACGTCGACGCGCTCGACGAGCTCCGCCGTGATCGAGTGGTCGGCTTCGCCGGTGTACATCTGTTGCGCCGAGCGGGGGTGGAGTGTGAGCGCCGCCGCGCCGGCCTCCGCGAGCTGTGGCCCGAGCTCGAGGCACGCGCGCGAACCGTTGGCGACGCCGCGCCGCATCTTCACCGTGACGGGAACCTCGACGGCGGCCGCGACCGCCTCGACGACCCTGCAGGCGAGCGCTGCATCCTCCATCAGGTGTGCCCCCGCGCCGGTCTTCGTCACCTTTCGCACCGGGCAGCCGAAGTTCATGTCGACGATGTCCGCGCCGGCGGCCTCGACCATCCGCGCAGCGTCGGCCATCGCGCGGGGATCGGCGCCGAAGATCTGGATCGCGAGCGGGTGCTCGTCGCCCGCGACGCGCAGGTAGCCGAAGGTGCGCTCGTTGCGGTGCTCGATCCCGGCGGCGGAGACCATCTCCGAGCAGACGAGCCCGGCGCCGAACCGCCGCCCCTGGCGCCGGAACGCCTGGATGCTGACGCCCGCCATCGGCGCGAGCACGATCCGCGTCGGTACCTCGACGCCCCCGACCGACCAGGAATCCCGCAGGTTCACAGGCATCGGGCGATGGTATCGGCGGCGTGTTGACGGGGGTTGATCGCGGGGGTACCATGCGCGACCGCCGACGGCCGGTTAGCCGCCGGCCGTTCCATGTTCAGGGGGTCCAGGAGGCCAGTGGTGAAGGAAGTAGTCCTCACGCCGGACGGCTACAAGAAGCTCCAACGAGAGATCGAGGAGCTGTCGACCGTGCGCCGCCGCGAGGTCGCCGAGCGCATACGTATCGCGCGCGAGTTCGGCGACATCGCGGAGAACGCGGAGTACGACTCCGCCAAGAACGACCAGGCCCATCTCGAGGCACGCATTGCGACGCTCGAGGAGCGGCTCAAGAACGCGCGTGTCGTCACGCGGAAGGAGATCCGCTCGGGCGAGGTCTCGGTCGGGACGAAGGTTCGGCTCAGGGACATGGGCGCGAACAAGACGGTCGAGTACCACATCGTCGGCTCGGCGGAGGCCGATCCGGCGGAGATGAAGCTGTCGAACGAGTCGCCGGTCGGCAAGGCGATCATGGG
>DASXOW010000094.1:0-19972 GCA_036493955.1 Gaiellaceae bacterium | reverse complement strand
GAGCCGCCGCGCTCGGCGATCGCGCGCGCGAAGTCGTGCGCCTCCTGGAGCAGGCCCTGGGTCTGCTGCAGGTCGATGATGTAGATGCCGCCCCGCTCGGTGAAGATGAAGCGCTTCATCTTCGGGTTCCAGCGGCGCGTCTGGTGACCGAAGTGGACGCCGGCCTCCAGCAATTCCTTCATGGAAACGACGGGCATGAGAGCCCCTTTCTCGGTTTCGATTGCGACTCTCCGGCGGGCCTCCCGTGGAAGCCGGCGTCGAACGCGCGGCCACCGTCCACGAAAGGGCGCCCCACCGGGTCGAAGGGACGTGGAACCGCGGAATCGTAGCCGTTCAGAGCTTGTGTTGATTCAACACAAGGTGGTCTGCGAGATCGCGCGGGAGCTCGGAGTGGAGCTCCAGCCGCTCCCCCGTGATCGGGTGCGGGAACGCCAGCTCCGCCGCGTGCAGGAATTGTCGACCGAGCGCGGGGTCGGGCCGTCCGTAGACGCGGTCTCCGACGACAGGCAGGTCGATCGCAGCCAGGTGCACGCGGATCTGGTGCATCCGCCCGGTCTCGAGCCTCACCCGCAGGATGGCGTGGCGCTCGAAGAGCTGCTCCACGTCGAAGTGCGTGACCGCTTCGCGCGCCGACTCGCTGTCGAGCGAGATCCGCGTGGGGTCGTGGCGGTCGCGGCCGATCCGCGCATCGATCCGGCCGCGATGCGACCGAGGTCGTCCCTCGACGAGCGCGAGGTACGTCCGCTCGAGCGCGCGCTCGCGGACAAGCTCCGACAGACGTTCGTACGCCTCCTCGGTCCGTGTCGCGGCCATCAACCCGGACGTGTCCCGATCGAGCCGGTGGACGATCCCGGGCCGTTCCGGGTCGCCGCCGCCGAGCTTGCCCGCGAGCGCATCCACGAGCGTGTCGCCGCTGTGACCCGCGCCGCGATGGACGACGAGGCCCGCCGGCTTGTCCACCACGAGGATGTGCTCGTCCTCATAGGCGAGCGGCACCTCGGGGAGTTTGTGTTCAGTCAACACAAACTCCGGCTCGGCGGCGAGCGTCACGACCTCGCCACCTTCGAGCCGATGGCTCTTCGGCCGCGCGACGCCGTCGACGAGCGCGCCGGCGGCGACTGCTCGCTCCGCGGCGGCGCGTGAGCCGAGTGACTCGGCGAGAAACTTGTCGAGGCGCGTGCCAGCGGCCGCGGCCGGGACGTTCACCGAGCGGCGACGTCGAGCGTGCGACGCGGCGGCCGAGGCGCACGGTCCGCGGCGACGAGAGCGACGAGCAGGATCACAACCCCGACGACGATGAAACTGTCGGCGAGGTTGAAGATCCGGAACGTCCACCAGTTCACGTCGATGAAATCGGTCACATGTCCGAGCCGCACGCGATCGAAGAGGTTCGACAGGCTGCCGCCGATCACCAACCCGAAGGCCGCCGGCAGGACCGGGTGTCGCGCGGCCGAGCGGGCGAAGAACGCCAGCATCCACACGATCGCGGCGGCAGTCACGACCACGACGACAGCAGTGGCGCCCGAGAACAGCCCGAAGGCGATGCCCGTGTTCTGGACGTGGTGGATCGACAGCGGCCCGGCGACGTGCACCGAGTCGTCGAGCGACACGGTGGACGTGACGACGTACTTCGTCAACTGGTCGGCGGCGATCGCCGCGCCCGCGACGAGGCCCAACCCGCCCCACTGGCGTGCATCTGCCCCGAGCGAGCGCTCTGCGACCGACACCGGCATAAGCCCGTCGGTCGACGAGCCAACCCGGACGTCGTTCAACCGTCGACCTTGCGCTGGTCGTCGATACAGAGCCGCGCCCACGGGATCGCGGCGAGGCGGGCTTCCCCGATGGGCTTGCCGCACACCTCGCACGTGCCGTACGTGGAGTCCTCGATCTTGCGCAGCGCGTCCCTGATCGCATTGAGCGTCTGCTGCGCGCCCTCCTCGAGGCTCTCGTCGAGTTCCCGGTCGAACGTCGCCGTCGCGGTGTCGCCGAGGTTGGCGTCCCCGGATGTGACGAAGTCACCGAGCTCGTCGGAGATGCTCCCGGGGTTCTCACGATCGAGGAAGTCGACCGCACTCATGAGCTGCTCCTGCTCCACGAGCAGGCGCTCGCGGTACTGCGAAGTGTCGATGCCCGTCATACCCGCAGAGTACTCGGCAGGCGGGGCCGCGCCTCACCCCCAGGCGAAGTCCTTGCCGGACCACGGAATGTCGTCGTCCGCGTGCGCCTCCTCGACACCGTGCTGCACCGCGGCCTGCTCAGACTCGGACTCGTGCTCCGGCTCCGCGGCCACGTTCTCCGTCGAGATCGCCTCGAACTCAGTCGTGTTCTCGCGGTTCGGCCAGCTCGGCGGGTCCTCGTGGCTGACCTCGGCCGCCGGGGTGTTCGTGTGGCTCGTCTCCTCGACGATGCCGAGCGCCGCCCGCAGCAGCGACTCCACGCGCCGTGACTCGGCGAACAGCCGGTCACGCTCACCCTGTGCCGCCCTCGTGATCGAGCGCGACTCATGGTGCGCCTCGGCGACGATCACCTCGGCCTCGCGTTTCGCCATCTCCACTGCTTCCGCAGCCGTGCGCTCCGCCGCGATCAGCGTCGATGCGAGCAGCGTCTCCCGCTGCTTCACGTCGTCGATCTGGCGCTCAACGTCCTCGAGCCGGTCCGCCAGCTCGCCACGCTCGCGCCAGACGTCCTCGAAGCTGTCGGCGACGTCCGAAAGGAGAGCGTCGGTCTCCGGGCGCTTGTAGCCGCCGAACAGCCCTCTGCCCAGCCTCACATGTCTCAGTTCCACCGGTGTGTACCGCATCCGTGCTCCTTCCTCTTAATGCACCCGTTCGAGAATCGCGACCGCGATCCTGTCGAAGGCGACCAAGGCAATCACCGCAACCATCGGCGATAGGTCGATCGGGCCGGCGGTCGGCAAGATGCGACGCCAGAGTCGGATGTACGGCTCGCAGGCGTCGTCGAGGAACCGCTGCACCGGCCGCAGGGAGTACGGCAGCTGGATCCACGACGTCAGGACGTAGAGGAAGATCGCGAGCGTGTAGACGCCGACGAAGACGTCGAGAAAATGCTCGACGGCCGTGATTGTGTCGAGCAGGACCATGGGCCGCGTCTCCTTCGCGCCGGGACGCGCGTTTCCTACGCCTGGTTGAAGAAGCCGCCGCGCTCAAGCAGCGCCGCGCGCTGTTCGGCTGACACCTCGACGTTTCGCGGTGTCAACAGGAATACCTTGTCGGCGACCCGTTGCATGCCGCCGTTCAGCGCGTACGTGAGACCGCTCGTGAAGTCGATGAGCCGCTTCGAGAGCTCGGCGTCCGCGCCCTGGAGGTTGAGGATCACCGGCATTCCCTGCTTGAACTTGTCGGCGATCTGCTGCGCGTCGTTGAAGCTCCGCGGCAGGACGAGGTGCACACGGACGCCGGCAGGGTTGGGGACGGCCTCGATCTGGGGCCGCATGTCGCGGACGCGGGCCGACGACCGCGCCGCTGCGCGGGTTGCGGGCCGGTCGGCCTCCGACTCCGTCCAGTCGTCGTAGTCCTGTCCACGGCGACGCGGCGTGAGCCGACGGACGTTCGGCCGCTCGCGATAGCTCTGTTCGAGGCTCTCCTCGGCGGCATAGCCGTCGGAGTCGTCCCAGTCGTCATCCTCCTCGGCGATCCCGAAGTAGACGAGCGTGCGTGACCAGAGGTCGCCCAGAGGCACGGCGGGATTCTAGTGATGCATCACGGGTCTGCGAACAAGATCGAACCGACGCGGATGTAGGTCGCCCCTTCGTCGGCAGCGACCGCATAGTCCTGGGTCGTCCCCATGGAGAGCTCCCGCAGCCCGTGCTCGGCCGCCAGTTCGCGGAGGCGCGCGAACCACGGCCGGGACTCCTCGGGCGTCGCAGCTGCAGGCGGCATCGCCGACAGCCCGCGCACGTCGTAGGCGAGGTAGCCGGCGATCTCCACCGGGTCGACGCCCGACTTCGATCCCTCGCCGGCCAGGTTGACCTGCACGAGCGCAGGCACTTCCAAGCGTCGTGCGGCGGAGTCGGAGTCCAGCGAATGGACGAGCTCGCACATCTGGTTCACGACCTTCACCTTGTTCGACTGCAGGTGGCCGATGAAATGCCAGCGGAACGCGTCGCCGTACTCGGCGTGCTTCGCCTCGAGGTCCTGGGCGCGGTTCTCGCCGACGACCGTGACGCCGGCGTCGATCAGCGCCGCCATGTCGCGGAGTGCGACGTACTTCGTCGCCGCAACGATCGTGACACCTTCGCCGATGCGCTCCTGCACTTCGGCGAACCGCGCGCGGATGAGGTCAGGCGATTGCACCGATGAGTCCCTGGACGCCGCGCTCCCGGCCGTTGCGCCGATGCGAGAAGAAGAGCTCCGGGTGGCAGCACGTGCACAGGTCGACCCGTTCGACCGTGGCGACGCCAGCGTGACGAAGCGCACGCTCCGCCGCGGACCACAGGTCGAGGTGGCGATCGATGGTGAGGTCCGCGTCGAAGCGCGACGAGATCTCTTCGCCGACCTCGTAACAGCACGGCCCGATCGCCGGACCGACGACCGCCGCCGTCGCACCGCCCACCGCGTCGACACCGGCAGCGACGATCCCGTCGCTCAGGCCACGCCAGCCGGCGTGCACGAGCGCAAGACGTCGCTCGCCGTCCGTCCGCGCGATCGCGATCGGTAGGCAGTCCGCCGAGAACGCGAGCATCGGCTGCTCGGGCTCGTCGCTCCACAAGCCGTCGCCGGGCTCGCCTCGGACGCCGGCGCGGTTCACGGTCGTCGCATGAACCTGCCGGTTGAACGAGAGGTCGTCGTACGAAAGGTCGACTCGGTCGCAGACGCGACGGCGGTTCTCTTCGACCCGCTCGGCGTCGTCGCCCGTTCGGGCGGTGAGGTTGAGCGACTCGTACACGCCCTCGCTCACTCCGCCGACGCGTGTCGTGAACGCGACGACATAGCCCGGCTGATCCCAGGTGATCATCTCGGAAGCTTCTTCGCGCGCTCGAGCAGCTGCTCCTTCGTGTTCAGTGTCGGCGAGCGCACGACCTCGTCGAGAAGCTTCCGGAGCGCATGCCCGATTGTAGGACCGGGCCGGTACCCGATCTCGATCAGGTCGTTGCCGTTCACCGCCAGGTCACGGATCCGGTGCGGTTCGCGCTGCTGCTCGATCACGACCTTCCGGAGGCGCGCGAGCTTCGCGAGATCCTCGTCGCGAGGGCGCTCGCCCTTTCCGCGGAGGTCGGCCCCCTTGTGGTCGAGCAGGTCTGAGAGCAGCGCATCGCCGTACCGCGCCAGAAGTCGCCGTGCACGCAGCGGCTCGGCGCGCGACGTGTCGATCATGTGCGACCGCACGATGCGGACCACGCGGCGGGTCAGCTCCGTCGGATAGCGCAAGCGATTGAGCGCGCCCTCGGCAAGGGCCGCGCTCACTTGCTCGTGACTCTTCGCCGAATACCCCGGCTTGGCGTAGTAGTGCAATCGGTTGTCGGTGCCGCGCCAGGCGACCTGCGGCTTGCCGGCGTCGTGGAAGAGCGCCGCGAGTCGGACGCCGAGCGAATGGTGAGCGTCGGCGGCCGCCTGCACCACCGCGAAGGTGTGCTCGTCGACGGTCATCGAGTGATGGCGGCTCTCCTGGTCGAAGCCGATCGCCGCCTTGAGCTCCGGCAGCAGCTGCGCGAGCACCCCGGTGTCGCGCGCGATCGCGAGCGCCTTCGCGGGCTGCGCGCCGAGGAGCAACTTCGACAGCTCGCCCATCCCATCCGCGGCGATCCCGCCTCCGATCCGTTCGCCCGAGACGAGCTTGATGCTGGACGCCTCGCTGCGCATCTGATCGAGGGTCTCGGGTGCCGGGTCGAGGCCGAGTTGTGAGATGAAGCGAAGCCCGCGGATGATCCGCAGCGGGTCCTCCGCGAAGCTCGTCGGCGACACCGGTCGCAGGATCCGCGCCTCGAGGTCGCGCTGTCCGCCGTAGGGGTCGACGAGGTGCCCGTCGTCGAGTCGACGCGCCATCGCATTGATCGTGAAGTCGCGGCGGTAGAGGTCGTCCTCGACGGACGCGGTCGGGTCGACGACGATCGCGAAGTCGTGACGGCCGGGCCCCGTCGACACCTCACGGCGCGGCGGCGCAAGCTCGATCCCCGATCGCGCAAGCCGTCGCACCGCGGTGTCGCGAGGGTAGAACCGCACGCCGACGGCTCGGTCGGCGACGACGAGCTCCTCCGTCCTGCCGTGCGGCTCGAGCGCGGCCGTCAGCCCGGCGATATCGGTCGCTGGGACGAGGAAGTCCGCATCCTTCGAGTCGCGGCCGAGCAGAGCGTCGCGCACCGCACCGCCGACGACGTACGCGTCCAGTCCGAGCGTCCGGACGTAGTCCTCGATTCCCTTAGATAAGGGCGATCGCCTCGATCTCGACGAGCGCCCCGGAGGGCAGCTTCGCCACCTCGACCGTGGACCGCGCAGGCGGCCGCTCGCCGACGTGCTTCGAGTACACCTCGTTCATACCGGCGAAGTCATCGAGGTTCTGCAGGAACACGGTCGTCTTGACGAGGTTGTCGAGCGACGTCCCCGCCGCCTCGAGGATGGCCCGGAGATTCGCGAAGACCTGCTCGGTCTGCGGGCCGATGTCGCCGGCGCTGAGCTCCTTGTCGCCCGGGCGCAGGGACAGCTGGCCGGACACGAACACGAAACCGTTCGCCTTGATCGCCTGCGAGTACGGCGCCCCCTGGAACGGTGCAGGTGCTGCCTCCGTGCGAACGACGTCCTTGCTCATGTCGCCCGCTCCCGGCGGCGGCAAAGCCGCCACCTTCGCTCTTTGATGAGCTCCGTCGAGCCTACGCTCATGCTTCCTCCTCGTCGGTTGTAGCTGCCGGGCGGCAGGCCTGGCCGAGCGCCGCACCGACCGCCTTGAACATCGCTGCCAGCACGTGCTGCGGATCGTCACCCTCGACGACGCGTACGTGCAAATTGATCCCGGCGGATTGCGCGAGCGCGGCCAGGAAGCGCGACGGAACGTCGTTGGCAACGCCGCCGATGCGGATGTCCGAGAAGTCCGCGTTCGTGACCAAGCGCGGCTCCGGGTCGACCTCCAGTGCCGCCGACGCGAGGGCCTCCGCCGCGGGTACGAGCGCCCAGCCGGCACCCGCCTGGAACCGCTCCGCGATCGCGGCCCCAAGAGCGGCCCCGGCAGCGGGCACCACTTCGTCGGTGCTGTCGGGCGCAACCTCGAGCGCAATCTTGAAGCGCCCGGCGCGCGCGAGCTCGCCGACAAGGTGGTCGAGGACCGACAGCCCCGTCGCGACGTTGACGCTGCCTTCGGATGCGAGCGCGACGCGAGCGCCGCTCGGCGTGGTCGGCATGCCGGTGAGCGTACCGCGCTCTTAGCTCTCGACGCGCTCGATCCGCGCGCCCAAGGCACGGAGCCGCTCGTCGATCCGCTCATACCCCTTGTCGATCTGGTAAGCGTCGCCGATGGTCGACGTCCCCTCTGCGCAGAGCGCGGCGATCAGCATCGCCATCCCGGCGCGGAGGTCGGGGCTCGACATGCGCTGCCCGTAGAGCGGCGACGGCCCGGTGATGACGACGCGGTGCGGGTCACAGAGGATGATCCGCGCGCCCATCGAGACGAGCTTGTCGACGAAGAACAAGCGGCTCTCGAACATCTTCTCGAAGATCAGGACGGTTCCCTGTGCCTGCGTCGCGACGACGACCGCGATCGACGTCAGGTCGGCGGGGAACTGCGGCCACGGCCCGTCCTCGACTTTCGGGATTGCGCCGCCGAGATCGTCTTGCACGACGAGCGTCTGGCCCGGCGGCACACGGAGCCAGTCGTCGCCGAGCTGGACCTCGATCCCGAACCGCCGAAACACAGGCAGCACCGGCCAGAGGTCGTCGGCGGCGATCCCTTCGATCGTCAGGTCGCCGCCGGTCAGCGCAGCCATGCCGATGAAGCTCCCGACCTCGATGTGCTCTGGTCCGATCGTGTGCTCTCCGCCTCCGAGGCGCTCCACGCCTGTGATGTAGAGGACGTTCGAGCCGATGCCTTCGATCGACGCCCCGAGCGTGACGAGGAACCGGCAGAGATCCTGCACGTGCGGCTCGGATGCGGCGTTGGAGATCATCGTGCGTCCCGGCGTCAGCGATGCAGCCATCACCGCGTTCTCGGTGCCCATCACCGACGGCTCGTCGAGATGGATGTGTGCGCTCCGCAGCGTGCCCGCGATCTCGTAGCGTTCGCCAATCTCGATTGTCGCGCCGAGTTCGCCGAAGGCGTGAATGTGCGGATCGAGTCGTCGTCGACCGATGACGTCGCCTCCGGGCGGAGGAACACTCACGTGCGCGTTCCGCGCCAGTAGCGGCCCGGCCAGCAGAAACGACGCACGGATCTGACTTGCGAGCTCTTCGTCGACGTCCGATCCGACATCGCGTGCATGAACGCGCACATCGTTCTCGCCCGTCCACTCGACCTCAGCGCCGAGCTGACGCAGCAGCTCGATCATCGTCTCCACGTCGCGAATGCGCGGGACGTTCGCGAGCTGCACCGGATCCTCGGCGAGCAGGCACGCCGCGAGGATCGGCAGAGCGCCGTTCTTGTTGCCGGACGCGCGGAGCCTCCCGTTGAGCGGACGGCCTCCCTCGATCACGAACGACTCTGCCACTGGCCTGGCGATTGTCGATGACACTGGGGTCTCTATGCTAGCCCGGTCGTGTCGAAGACCCGCGCGGATGCCTGGGACACGCTGACGAGCTACACGAAGAGTGAGGCTCTGCTGCGGCATGCGATCGCCGTGGAGGCGTCGACCGCGTCATACGCGTCACGTTTCGGAGGCGAGGAGGAGGTGTGGCGGGTGGCGGCGCTGCTCCATGACTTCGACTACGAGATCCACCCCACCCTCGACAAGCATCCGCAGGACGGCGCGCCGATCCTGCGTGACGAGGGCTACTCGGAAGAGGTGATCGACGCCATCCTCTCCCACGCGAACCACCTCTCCGTTCCCCGCGACACGCCGCTGAAGCGCTCGCTGTTCGCCTGCGACGAGCTCTCGGGCTTCGTGCACGCGTGTGGGCTCGTCCGGCCGACCGGTCTCCAAGGGCTCGAGCCGAAGTCGGTCAAGAAGAAGCTGAAGCAGCCGTCCTTCGCCGCGGGCGTGTCACGTGACGACGTCTACGAAGGCGCCGAGCTACTCGAGCTCGACCTCGACGAGCACATCACGAACGTGATCGCCGCGCTCCAGCCGATCGCCGGCGAGCTCGGTCTGCGCAGCGAAGCGGCCTGATCCGCTCGCCTCCCCGTGCCCTCCGGAGACACGTCCTCTGGTCAGACCAGGGTGAACGAATCGCGACAGCTCGTCCACAGCCGGCTCGTCAGGCAACGGCAGATCCGGACACATGCGCCCGGACGAGCTGCGCGAGCTCGTCGAGATCGATCTCGCCGGCAGTGTCGAGTTGCACCAATACACCGTCCAGCTCGAGCGGAGCGTGCGCGCCGCTCGCGTGTCGCGCCGGTAGCTCGTTGATCTTCTCGGCATCGTGGTGGCCGGCGTGGCGGTCGCGGCTCGCGTAGCGGTCGAGGAGAACGTGGAGCGGCGCATCACAATGGATCTGCACGAGCCGATGACGTGAGAGCGACGCGAACACGCTCTGCTGGTCGCGAAAGAAATTGGCTTCCACGATCAGGGACATCCCCGCTGCGAGCATCGTCTCCGCGATCTGGAAGATGAGGTCGTACGCCGCCGCGCCGAGGCGGCCCGACCACGCGACGTCTCCAACCCCGAGCCGCTCGTACAGCCGCTCCTTGATCTCGTCCTTCGCAATGAGAGGGAGGCTGAGCTTCCGGCTGACGGCTTCGGCGACAGTCGTCTTGCCGGACGAAGGCATTCCGGTGACCACGACGAGGACCGGCGCCCTCATCCGCCCATCCGAATCTCCTCCAAGCCCTCAGCGAGCCGCTCGAGGTCGCTGCCGTCGTTCCACCAGCCGACGGAGGCGCGGAGAAGCCCGGTGCCCGGCAGCTCACGGATGACCACGCCGCGCTCGTACAACTGCCGTGCGGCAGCTTCGGTGTCACCGTCGTGCCGCCACGACACGAGCGTGGCCTGGCCGGGCTCGGTGACGACGTCGTGGCCGTTCTCGAGGAGAAGCTTGCGGCACCGCTCGGCGAGCTCGCGCGCCCGGTCGAACCGCCCGGCCGGGAGCTTCGACAGTGCTGCTTCGAGGCCCGCGACCGCGTTCGGCGGCGTGAAGCCCGTGTCGAAGCGGCGCGCGCCGGCCTTCGGCACCCAGGTCGCCTCAGCGATGTCGTACGTCTCCGCACTCGGGTAGGCGACAAGCCGAGGCGACAGCGACTCGGGGTCGGCGACGAAGAACGCACCGGTGAGATCCGGGCCACACAGCCACTTCTGCGCGCTCACCGTGTAGAAGTCGGCTCCCGCCACGTCGACGGCAACCGCACCGACGCTCTGCGCGCCGTCGACGAGCACAGGGATCTGCGTCGAATCGCGCAGCGCGTGCCACGGGAACACGGTGCCGTCGATCCACGAGACGGCCGAGGTCGCAATCAGTCGCGTTCGGGATGTGACCTCGCGTTCGATCAGGTCGTAGACGTCGGCAGCCCGCGCACCTCGCACCTTGGCGACGCGTAGAGTGGCGCCGCTCGCGGCAAGTGGCCCGGTCAGTCCGAAGTGCTCGGCGTCGGTCGTGACGATCTCGTCGCCCGGACCGAGACCGAGGCCGATGACGGCGATGTGGACGCCCTGCGTCGTCGACTCAGTGAGCGCGACGTTGTCGACCGGAGCCTGGAGCTGATCCGCGAACAGCGCGCGCACACGCTCGCGGCCCTCGAGCATCTGATCGAAGTAGGGGCGGCCGGCGCGGCCGTGGATGCCCTCCCACGTCCGCAGCTTCGACATCGCGTCGAGCGTCGCTCGCGAGAGCGGACCGAAAGTGCCCGCGTTCATGTACGCGTAGCGGTCGAGCACCGGGAACAACGCGCGCGCTTCGGGCCAGGTCACGAGATCTCGACCTCCACCGGCGCATGGTCCGACAACACGTGGCCGTCGAGGCGACGACGCTCCGTCGGCCATCGCCGCGGCGACGACGTCTCCGCCCCGCGGACGAGGATGTGATCGATCCCGGGGCCGGCTTGTGAGAAGCCCCAATCGGGGCCGGTGAGATCGCGCATCACGGCGGCGGCCCCCGTCAGGTTGAAGTCGCCGGCGAGTACGACGACGTCGTCCGGCACCGCCTCCGACGTCGCGAACGTCGCTGCCCGCAGGAGCTCGGCCTGTGCGATCCGGCGGTCGGGCAGGCTCGTGCAGTGCGCATTCGCGACGAGGTACGTCCGGCCGTCGTCCGCGCCGAGCCGCACCGTCTGGACGACTCGGCGCTCTTTGGCCCACGCGTTGCGGCCGACGAGGCCAAGCCCTAGCCGCCGCGCCTCCGTCGCGCGGAAACGGCGCGGGTTCAACTCCAGCCGCTCGTGCGCGAGCACGCGCAGCCGTGGTGCGACGGCAATCGCGTTCCCCTGGCCGGAGAACGCGGAGCGCAGCCGCCCGTGATGGAACGAGGTGAGCCGCCGGCCGAGCGCGGCCGACGACGGAAACGGGCCGATCGTCGGCCGTGCCGCGATGTCGCCGGCGGTGAAACGCCCGAGCGCCCACGAAGGCACCTCCTGCACGCAGAGCACGTCGGGGTCGTCCGCGGTCGCGAGCGTGATCATCTCGTCGAGGAACGCACGGCGCTGCGGCGGGAGCGCATTTCCGTGAAAGAGGTTCCAGGTCCGGATCAGCACGGGTCTACGCTACTTCGGTGCGCGTACTGCTCGCGGATCCGCCCGCATTCACGCCCTGGTACGACCACGAGCTGGCCGCGGCGCTGGCGCGGTCGGGGGCCGCCGTCGAGCTCGCCACGTCGCGGTTTCGCTTCGGCGATCTGCCGGCGCCGCACGGCTACCGACGGAGCGAGCGCTTCTACCCGCTCTCCTCGCGCCTCTTCGGCCGTTCGCGGCTGCGCCTGCCGCTCAAAGGCATCGAGCACGCGGACGTCATGCGCTCGCTCGCACTCGCTCGCCCCGACGTCCTGCACGTGCAGTGGCTCGCGCTACCGCAGGCGGACGTCCACCTCCGGTTTCGAGCGCCGTCGGTCTTTACCGCGCACGATCTGTTGCCGCGCCGAACCGCGTCACGGCAGGATCTCTGGCGGCGCATCCTCGCGCGCTTCGACCGAATCGTCGTGCACAGCGAGCGCGGTCGCGAGACGCTGACCGACCTCGGTGTCGAGGCACGCGTCATCCCCCATCCCGTCTATCCGAGCACCGCGACGAGGAGGGACGACGGCGCGACGCTGCTCGCACTCGGCGTCATCCGTCCGTACAAGGGGCTCGCAGACGCGATCGAGGCGACACGTCGGCTACCGGATGCGCGTCTGCTCGTGGCGGGCGACGCGGCGATGCCGCTCGGCGGCCTTCGCGACGCCGAGCGGGTCGAGTGGCGGCTCGGGTACCTGCCGCAGGGGGAGCTCGACCGTGCTCTTTCGGAGGCGACGCTCGCCGTGTTCCCGTACCGTGCGGAGCTCGACCAGTCCGGAGCGCTGCTGCAGGCGCTCGGTGCCGGTCTGCCTGCAGTCGTCTACGACGTCGGGGGGCTCGCCGAGCCGGTGCGCGCCTACGGTGCCGGGCGAGTCGTGCGCGCAGGCGACGTCGACGCACTGACCGAGGCGGTGCGCGAGCTCCTTGCCGACCCGGACGCCCTCGCTGGCGCCCGTGCCGGTGCCGAGCGTGCGCGCGCAGAGCTCACGTGGGACGTAGCCGCGGCCTCGCATCTCGACCTCTACCGAGAGCTCGCCTGATGTTCGGGCGGTCGCGGTTCGTGAAGCTCACCGAGACGCAGGTCGATCTCTTCCTGCGCGAGCATCGCGACGTCGTCGCTGCGGTGGAAGAGCGGCTCGAGACGTACAACCGCGCAGACCGGTCCGACGCGGAGGAGCTCTATGGCGACTACATCGACGCGGTCGACACGGGAGCTGAGATCCTCGCCGAGATGCGCGATCACTTCGCACGCACCCTCGACGACGCGGACGAGTACGTCGACGCGTTCAACCGCACTGTCGCCAAGCGGCTGCCCGCGTACGCCGCGGCCGTGGAGAGCCTCTGATGGCGGAGCGCATCGAGGATTACGCGCTGCTCGGCGACCTGCAAACCGCAGCGCTCGTCGGGAGGTCTGGCTCCGTCGACTGGTTGTCGTTCCCGCGCTTCGACTCGAGCTCGTGCTTCGCCTCGCTGCTCGGCGGAAGCGAGCACGGCCGCTGGCTCGTCTCTCCGACATCCGGTGGTCCTGCCACTGCGCGGCGTTACCGGCCGGACACGCTCGTCCTCGAGTCGGAGTGGCAGACACCGACCGGGCGCGTGCGCGTGATCGACTTCATGCCGCCCCGCGAGACGACGCCCGACCTCGTTCGCATCGTGGAAGGGCTCGAGGGGACTGTCGCGATGCGGACCGAGCTCGTGTTTCGGCTCGACTACGGCTCGGTCATCCCCTGGGTCCGGCGCCTCGACACACAGTCGCTGCTCGCGGTCGGTGGCCCCGACGGGCTGCTGCTTCGCACGCCGATCGACCTCGAGCCGAGAGACATGACGCACGGCGCCGATTTCGTCGTGCGCGCGGGCGACCGGGTGCCGTTCGTGTTGACCTGGTTCCCGGCGCACCAGGATCTCCCGAACCCCGTCGACGCGGAGCAGGCGCTCGAGGACACCCAGGGTTTCTGGCGCGACTGGATCGGCGGGTGCCGGTACGACGGCCAGTACGGCGAGGCGGTGCGGACCTCGCTCATCGTGCTCAAAGCCCTGACCTACGAGCCGACCGGCGGGATCGTGGCCGCGCCGACGACGTCGCTGCCTGAGCGGATCGGCGGGGAGCGCAACTGGGACTACCGCTACTGCTGGTTGCGCGACGCGACCTTCACGCTGTACGCCCTGCTGAACGCAGGGTTCACGGACGAAGCCAGGGCGTGGCGCGACTGGCTTCTTCGCTCGGTTGCGGGCGACGCGTCGAAGGCACAGATTCTCTACGGCGTCGGCGGCCAGCGGCGAATCATGGAGTACGAGCTGCCGTGGCTGCCTGGGTATGCGGGCTCAACCCCGGTCCGGATCGGAAACGCGGCGCACGAGCAGTTCCAGCTCGACGTGTACGGCGAAGTGATGGACGTCCTTCATCAGGCGCGCGTCCACGGTCTCGACCCTGACGATCACGCGTGGTCGTTGCAGAAGACGCTGCTCGAGTTCCTCGAGGGCGCGTGGGACCAGCCCGACGAGGGGCTTTGGGAGGTACGCGGTCCGCGCCGTCACTTCGTGCACTCGAAGATGCTGGCGTGGGTTGCCTTCGACCGGGCCGTCCAGGGGTCCGAGCGGTTCGGGTTGTCCGGATCGGCTGATCGCTGGCGACGCGTCTCCGAAGAGATCCACGCGGAAGTCTGCCGTGAGGGCTTCAACACGGAGTTGAACTCGTTCACGCAGTCGTACGGCTCGGACGAGCTCGACGCGTCGACGTTGCTGATCCCGATTCTCGGTTTCCTGCCGCCTGACGACCCGCGAGTCCTCGGCACGATCGACGCCGTGCAGCGCGACCTGATGCGCGACGGGTTCGTCGAGCGTTACCGCACGAAGGAAAGCAATGACGTCGACGGACTCATCGGTGGCGAGGGTGTGTTCCTGCCCTGCTCGTTCTGGCTCGTCGATGCTCTCTTGATGGCGGAGCGCGACGACGAGGCGCGCGCGCTCTTCGAGCGGTTGCTCGCGATTCGCAGTGACCTTGGCCTCCTCGCCGAAGAGTACGACCCGGCGGAAAAGCGTCAGCTCGGCAACTTCCCGCAGGCGTTCACGCACGTGGGCCTCGTCAACTCGGCCTACAACTTGTCGCATCACGACAGCCCTCACGAGCAGCGGCCGGGACGCTCCTGATGCGGGTCCTCTTCACTTCCACTGGAGGCGACGGCCACGTGCTCCCTCTGTTGTCGCTGGCGCGGGCGTTCGCGGCGCGCGGTGACGACGTTGCCGTCGCCGCACCCGCGAACCATCGGGAGCGGATCGAGGGACTCGGCCTGCGCTTCGAGCAGACCGGTCCGACGATCGAGGAGATGCGACCGCAGCTGGACGAGCACCGCGCGCGGATGACGCCGTTACCGCCCTCGGCGCGCCGCCCGGCCGCGTTCGCGGGGCGATTTGCGGAGATCGAGGCGCCCCGGCGGATGCGCGCCCTGCAAGAGCTCGTCGAGGCGCAGCGGCCCGACGTCGTGATCCACGAGCCGGCCGACCTCGCCGCACCGATCGCAGCCGCGGCCGCCGGAGTCGCAACGATCCACCATGCGTTCGGCCGCCCGATTCCGGCGCCTGCATTGCGACGCGCGGGCGAGGTGATGGCGCCGCACTGGCGTGCCGCCGGCCTGAAGCCGGACGAGCTTGCCGGCGCATTCCGGGGCGGGTACGTCGAGATCTGTCCGCCGTCGTTTCGTGAGCAGCTGGGAGGAGAGCCGTCGACCACCTACGTCTTGCGCCCCGCCGAAGCAACGACGACGGACGAGCGACGGCATGATCTCCCACTCGTCTACGCGACGCTCGGGACGTCGTTCAACGAGCCGCGAACGTTCCGTCTCTTGCTCGATGCGTTCGGCGACGTCGACTGCGACGTGATCATGACGATCGGTCGAAACCGGGATCCTCGTGACCTGGAACCGATCCCCGCCAACGTGACGGTCGAGCGCTACATCCCGCAAGCAGAGATCCTGTCGCGGTGCGATGCGGTCGTCGCGCATGCCGGCTCCGGCTCGGTGCTCGCGGCGCTGGCGCATGGGCTGCCGCTCGTGCTGCTGCCTCAGGGCGCCGACCAGTTCGAGAATGCCGATGCGTGCGAGACGATCGGCGTGGCAGAGAAGATCGTCCCCGCCGATCTGACGGTTGAGCGTCTTCGTGCCGCGCTGGAGCGTGTGCTCGGCGACCCGGCGTTCTTCAGCGCAGCACAGACTTTGGCAGCCGAGATCGCCGCGATGCCGACGGCGGAGGCGGTCGCCGGAGAGATCGCCGCTCAGCGGTGACCGAAGTGATGCGCGCGCGGGAGCGCGCTCGTCACCTCAGCCTCACTCGCCGCCTGCCGCGCCAGCGGACCGAGCGATTCGACCTTCGAGACGAGCAGGTTGACGTTCCGGTCGTGCCGCTCGAGCCTGCCGCGTGCGAGCAGCAGCGGCTCACCGCGGATGATCGCGCGGAACTGCTCGTACACGTTCGGCGGGATGATCAGGTTCGCCTGGCCATGCTCGTCCTCGAGCAGCATGAAGACGATCCCGTTGGCTGTCGCCGGCCGTTGCCGTGCGATCGCCATCCCCGCGAGCTCGATCTGCGTGTTGTTCGGTGTCTCATGGAGCTCGGCGCTCGTGATCACCGATGCCGGCAGATGCGGGCGAAGCAGCTCGAGCGGGTGCACACCGACCGAGAGTGACGTGTGCTTGTAGTCGGCGAGCATCTGCTCCCACGGCGTCTGCCTCGGGAGTGACGGGATCTCCGCCGTCGGCTCGAGCGGCAGCGCGAGTTGCCGGTTGCCGCCTCCGACCGCCTCGCCGCGCGCCGTCACTCCGAGTCGCCACAGGAGCTGCCGCCGAGGCCCCCACTCGTCGCATGCGCCCGCCGCGACGAGCGCTTCGAGCGCGTCCTTCTTCGCGTCGACGCGTCGCGCGAGGTCGCCAACGTCGGTGTACGGCCGTCCCGTCTCGATCGCCCGCGCATCGTCCTCGCCGACCGCGTTCACGTACCCGACACCGACTCGCACCGCACCGTCCTCGATCGTGCACTCGGCGACCGACCGATTGACGTGCGGCGGGCGCACCTCGACGCCACGCCGCTGCGCGTCGCGGACGAGCGACGACGGCGGGTAGAAGCCCATCGGTTGCGCGTTCATCAACGCACACAGGAACTCCGCCGGGTAGTACCTCCGCAGCCAGGCCGACTGATAGGCGAGCAAGCCGAACGCGGCGGCGTGTGACTTCGGGAACCCGAACCCGGCGAACCCGGCGACCTTGTCGTAGATCGCGTTCGCCGTCACTTCGTCGATGTTGTTGCCGAGCGCCCCGGCGACGAAGCGGGGGCGCCAAGCCTCGATCGCCTCCTCGCTGCGCTTGCGGCTCATCGCGCGCCGCAGCCCTTCCGCCTCGCCGATCGAGAACCGCGCCGCCGCCATCGCCACGTCGAGCACCTGGTCCTGAAAGACGACAACGCCGAGCGTGTCGCGCAGCGCCTCACGCAGGCATTCGTGCTCGACCGGCGGCTCGAACGTCGGGTCGGCGCGCTTCGCATGCCGGTGCTTCACGTACGGGTGCACCGCCTTGCCCTGGATCGGTCCGGGCCGCACGAGCGCCACCTGCACCGTCAGGTCGTCGAGGTTCTCCGGGCGGGTCTGTAGCAGGCTCTGCATCTGCGCGCGGCTCTCGATCTGGAAGACACCGACCGTGTCTGCCGCCTGGATCTCCTCGTAGACCCCCCGGTCGTCGAGCGGGATCCGCGAGAGGTCGATCGTCTCGCCGCGCAGGCGTGCGATGCGGTCGATCGCGTCCTCGATCGCCGAGAGCATCCCAAGCCCGAGCAGGTCGATCTTCAGGAACCCCGCGTCGCCGCAGCTGTCCTTGTCCCACTGGCAGATCTGCCGCCCGGCCATCGCCGCCGGCTGCACCGGGACGAGATCGATCAGCGGTCGTGTCGAGATGACCATGCCGCCGGGGTGCTGGCTGACGTGCCGCGGGAGCCCGGCGATCTCCTTGGTCAGCACGCGGAACGCCTCCCAGCGCGGCCCCGCATGCCGGCCTGGGACTCCCTCGAGCTCCTCACCCACGCGCGTCGCATCCCAACCGTCGGTGACGCGTGCGAGCCGCTCGAGCTCGGACAACGGCAGCCCGAGCGCCTTGCCGACATCGCGGATCGCGCCGCGGCTTCGGTATGTCGCGAAGGTCGCGACAAGCGCCGCTCGCTCGCGTCCGTAGCGCTCGGTGACGCGGACGATCAGCTTCTCGCGGACGTCACGCGGGAAGTCGAGGTCGATGTCGGGCACGGCAACCATCTCGTCGTTGATGAAGCGCCCGAGCGACAGCCCCGCCTCGACCGGATCGACGTGCGAGAGCCCCGTCAGATAGCAGACGATCGAGCCGACGCTCGAGCCGCGCCCGCGGCCCGGAGGCAGCACATGCCGGGGGCTGCCCGGGCCGCGCACCTCGAGCGCGCAGTCGCGCGCGAGCTCGAGCACCTCCCAGTGGAGCAGGAAGAACCCCGCCAGACCGAGTCGAGCTATGAGATCGAGCTCATCGCGCAATCGCTCGCGCGCAGCGCGCCCGATTGCGCTAGTTGTGTGATACCGCTCCGTGAACCGCGACTCGCAAATCGCGCGCAGCTGCACATCGGCCGGGTCGACCCCGTCGGAGAAGTCGGGGTAGCGATACCCGAGCTCCTGTGTCAGGTCGAACACGCAACGGTCGGCGACCTCTCGTGTGCGGAGTACCGCATCACGCGGCAAGCGCTCGAGCATCTCCGCCGGCGAGACCAGGACCGACTCGTGGTTGCCTCGCCGCTCGCGTTCGCAGCCGTCTAGGGACGTGCGATTCCGGATCGCAACGAGCGCGTCCTGAAGTCGTGCGCGACGCAGATGGTGCGCGTGGACGTCGCCGGTCGCGACTGTCGACACCCGCAACGTCTCGGCGAGCTCTTGCAGCCGCGCGTTGCGCCGGACGTCGCCGCGCTCGTACGGACGCTGCAGCTCGACGTAGAACGCACCCGCAAATGCACGCGCAAGCCGTGCGGCGCCGTTCGCGTCGACAACCCCAAGGCCCTGCCGAGCGCACCCGGAGAGCACGACGAGCCCTTCGGCGTGCTGCTCGACCACGTCGAGGCTCGTCTCGGCCGGCAGCAGGTCGCGCTCCCTCCCCGGCACGCGCGTCCGCGCGTGCGCATCGGTGAGGATGCGGCAAAGATTCGCGTAGCCGTGTTGGGTCTCGCAGAGGAGCGTGACGTGCCCGCCACCGACAGACACCTCGGCGCCCGTGATCGGCCGCACACCGAAGTGCTTCGCCGCGTGCGCGAACTCGAGCGACCCGTAGACGCCGTCGTGGTCGGTGAGCGCGAGCGCGTCGTAGCCGAGCTCGGCGGCACGCGCCGCGAGCTCCTCGGGCAGCGACGCCCCGTCGAGGAATGAGTACGCGGAGTGCGCGTGCAGCTCGACGTACGTCATACGATGCCCACATGCCCGACCCCATCGTCAGCCGCCCCGGTGAAGGCGAGATGCATCCGCGCGACGACGGCTACCGGCTGATCCGCGCCGATCTCGAGCACATCGGCGCGATCGAGATCGAGTTCGACGAATCGCTCGTCGTCCCGCCGCACACGCATGACGACCACACCGACTCGTTCCTCGTGCTCGAGGGCGAGGTCGAGTTCACCGCCGGCGACGAGACGGTCGTGCTCGGCCCGGGCGGCTTCATCTCCTCGCCCCCGGGTGCGCGTCACGGCTTCCGAAGCGCAGGCGGCCGCGCGAAGGTCCTGAACCTGCACACGCCGAGCGGCGGGTTCATCGACGGGATCCGCAGCACCTCCGCGAAAAGCTCTTAGGCGCGCTGTGTGAACCACGTGCCGGCGTCGTCGTCGTGGTAGACGACGGTGTTCTCGCCTGTCTCGAGCACGAGATCGAAATAGCGGCGATGGACCGGCTCCTCGGTCCACCAGCGGTCGACGACACGCCACTCCTCCCGGACGGTGCCGACGCTCTGCCGGTTGACCCGGCGCGGGGTCCCGTCCGCGTGCGCCTCGACGAGTGCCGATCGTGGTGCGTTCAGTCGTCTCGCGGCACGAGCAGTGCGCGCGCTTCCGGGATGCGTGACCACGGAGCGACCTCCACGACCGTCGAGACCCCGCCTGCGCCGACGGCTGCCTTCACCTGACGCAGGCCTTCCCGTAACCGTCCTTG
>DASXOW010000093.1:0-79678 GCA_036493955.1 Gaiellaceae bacterium | reverse complement strand
TCTGCCAAGAGCGCTGCTGATTAGCCACGTCTGGATGGGATAACCGCTGAAAGCATCTAAGCGGGAAGCCCACCTCAAGATGAGGCCTCCCATCTCCTAGAGAGAGTAAGAGCCGTGGGAGACCACCACGTTGATAGGCGGGACGTGCAAGCACAGCAATGTGTTCAGCGGACCCGTACTAATTGCTCGAGGTCTTGATTTGAAGAACTCGTCCGTAGCTATGGAGTTTTGAGGGTGCGCTGCTCAAGCGCGCGACCTCGACAATTGGGCGGTCATAGCGGCGGGGAAACACCTCTTCCCATTCCGAACAGAGAAGTTAAGCCCGCTAGCGCCGATGGTACTCGGGGCGCAAGCCCCCGGGAGAGTAGGACGCCGCCCATTTTCTTTACGGGGTGTCTGACACCAGCAGGTGTCAGACACCTTGTTTTCTTACGCAGCGCGGAGGCGTTCTTTCCACTCCGGATCGAGTGCCCGCAGACGTGCCACGCGCTCTCCGACAGGCGGATGCGAGTCGAACAGCGCGCCGAGCCCTTTCTCGGCGAACGGGTTCGTCGTGTACAGCGGCTCGGTCGCCGGCGCGGCCTCGAACGGCACCAGCTCCATCGCCTGCTCGAGGCGCAGCAGGGCGTCGGCCAGGCCGTGCGGTGACGCGCAGAGCTCGGCGGCGGTGCGGTCGGCCGCGAACTCGCGGCGCGGCGAGAGCATGAGATGGACGAACGATGCGGCCACCGGCGCGAGTACGAACAGCAGCGCGCGCTGGAGCGCGCCGCCGACCCGCGACAGCTCGACGAGGCACATCGCGACGATCACGACGACCGTCTGCAGGAGCACGTCGCGGTGGCGGATGTGCGCGACCTCGTGCGCGACGATGCCTTCCAGCTCGGCCGGGGAGGCGACGCCCATCAATCCGAGCGAGATCGCGATCCCGGAGCCGCCGCCCGCGCCGCGGCCGGCCGAAAGTGCGCGCGGATAACTGTCGGGCAGTACGTACAGCTTCGGCTTGACGATCCGGGCCGAGAGCGCGAGCCGCTCCACCGTCGAATGGAGCGCAGGTGCCTCGCCCTGCACGAGCTCACGCGCGCCGAGCATGCCCATCACGATCCGGTCGGCGTAGGTGTAGATCGCCGCGGCGAGGAGGACGATCGATCCTGCGAACAGGATCGCGACGCGATAGCCGCCGAGCTTCCACCCGAGCCCGCCGAGCAGCACGCCGACCACGACGGGGATCACCCAGCACTTGACGACGTTCCGAGCGATCAGGAAGCGGTCTCGCACCGCGCCCCTCTACGGCTCGTCTTCGGTGGTGTCCGTGTCGTCCTCGGCGAGCCCGCGCGGCGGCCAGTCAGGCTCCGGTGCGTCGCAGCGGCTCGAACAGTGCAGCGAGGCGACGTTCTGCAGCGGGATGAGGATGTGGCCGTTGAGCTCGACGTGTGCGACGTCCTCCAGGTAGCAGTAAGCGGTGAGGACGCCGTCCTGGTATTCGCCGCCGAACAGCGCAATCTCGACCTGCTCGCCCTTGTACTTGTTCGTGTAGTCCTCCACGCGGTCCGAGCCTATCCGATAGGTGCCGTGAGCCGGTCGTCCCGGAAATGCACCTCGAGCACATGGCAGTTCGGCACCGGGTGATAGGGAAGGTCGCTGATCACATCGTGGATCGACCGGATTGTGCCGCCGTGCGTGACGAGCAGGATCCGCTCGCCGAGATGCTCGCGTGCGATCCGCATCACCGTGGCGCGAACCCGCGCTCCGTGCTGCTCGTGCGTCTCGCCATCCGGTCGCTTCCCGTTCGGGAACCGTTCCTCGATCTCCGCTCGCGTCAGCCCCGACCAGGAACCCACGTCGATCTCGCGCAAGCCCGCGTCCGCGACGACGGGGACGGTGTGCGGACCGGCCAGGATCTCTGCGGTCTCGAAGGCGCGGCGGAGATCAGAGGAGTACACCGCCTCGAACGGCGTGTCGCGCAACTCACCCGCGAGCTGCCGCGCCTGGGCCCGGCCGGTGTCGTTCAGCGGCGGATCGGCCCAGCCCTGCCAGCGGCCCTCGCGGTTCCAGTCCGTCTCGCCGTGCCGGGCAACGAGGAGCGTCGTCATCGGGTCGCTACCGTAGCGAGCCGTGGATCTGAGTCTCGCAGGAAAGGTTTGTCTCGTCACCGGCTCGACGGCGGGCATCGGCTTCGAGGTTGCGACCAGGCTCGCCGCCGAAGGCGCGCACGTCGTCACGACGGGACGGCGCGACGAGGGGCCGGGAGAGCTCCACGTCGCGGCCGACCTCACCGAGCGCGACGCGCCCACTCGGATCGTGGCGGCCACCGTCGAGCGCTTCGGCCGCGTCGACGGGCTCGTCAACAATGCCGGCGGCACGGACATCCGCAAGCTCTCCGAGTTGACCGACGACGACTGGCAGCGGTCGTTCGAGCTCAATCTGATGACCGCCGTGCGCACGACGCGCGCGGCGCTGCCTCACATGGCGACCGGCTCCGCGATCGTCAACGTCTCGTCGACCGCCGCGAAGCGCCCGTCGCTCGGCATGCCGGACTATTCCGTGCTGAAGGCGGCCCTGCTCTCGTACTCGCGGCTCGTCGCCGACCTGCACGCCGCCGACGGCATCCGGTGTAACGCGGTGACACCAGGCCCGACCGCCTCGGACGCCTGGCTCGGCGCGGGTGGCCTCGCCGAACAGCAGGGCGACCGCGACCAGGTGCTCGCGAAGGTCGCAGCCGGCCGGCCGCTCGGCCGTCTCGCCGAGCCCGGCGAGATCGCCGACGTGATCGTGTTCCTCCTGTCCCCGCGGGCCGCGTACGTGACGGGCGCGGCCTGGTCGGTCGACGGAGGAACCGTGCCCATCATCATCTGACGTGACGGACGGCAGCTACCGTGGCCGCGTGCCGGACGTTGCCGGGAGAGTCGCCGACGCCTTCGCGGCCCGCATTCGCGAGCAGGAAGAGCGCGCGCTCTCCCCGCTCGCGGTTCGTTCCTACGAGACGGCCGGGAGGCCGCGCGACGAGGCCGAGTGCAGCGTGCGCACGCCATTCCAGCGCGATCGCGACCGCATCCTGCATTCGAAGCCATTTCGGCGGCTGAAAGGAAAAACGCAGGTCTTCATCGATCCGGCGGGGGACCACTACCGGACGCGCATGACGCACACGCTCGAGACCACGGGGATCGCTCGCGTCGTCGCGCGTGCGCTGGGACTGAACGAGGACTTGACCGAGGCGATCGGGCTCGGCCACGACACGGGTCACCCGCCGTTCGGTCACGCCGGTGAGGCCGCACTCGACGAGTTGCTCCGCGACAGCGGCGGCTTTCGTCACAACGAGCAGTCGGCGCACATCGCCGAGCAGCTGAATTTGACGCGTGAGGTGATCGACGGGATCCTGACGCACACCGGCCCCCGGGAGCCGACGACGCTCGAGGGCAAGATCGTGCGCATCGTCGACCGCGTCGCGTACATCAATCACGACATCGCCGACGCGATCCGCTACGGGATCCTCGAGGAAGGCGATCTTCCGCGCGACGAGATCGCGCTGCTCGGACCGACGGGCGCACGGCGGATCGACACCCTCGTCCACGACCTCGTCGAGCAGTCCGCGTCGGCGGGCGACATCGTCCAAGGCGAGGAGATCGGCGCGGCGATGCTCTCGCTCCGCGCCTTCATGTTCGAACGCGTCTACCTCGGGCCGGAGACGCGGCCGGAGCACGAGCGCGCCCGAGAGACGATCCGCAAGATCTTCGAGCACGGAGCGTCGGTCGAATTCATCGCCGGGATGACCGACCGGTTCGCACTGTCGTACGCTGACCAGATCTAGTGGCACGCATCAAGGACACCTCGGTCGAGGCGGTCAAGGCGGCGGCGGAGCTCGTCGTCGTCGTCGAGGAACGCACCTCGCTGCGGAAGCAGGGCGCGCGCCTCGTCGGCCGCTGCCCGTTTCACGAGGAACGGACGGCGAGCTTCTCGGTCAATCCGAGCCTCGGTCTGTACCACTGCTTCGGCTGCCACAAGGGCGGCGATGTCATCTCGTTCGTCCGCGACACGCAGGGGCTCGACTTCGCGGGCGCGATCGAGTGGCTCGGCGAGCGCTTCCGCGTCGACCTCGAGTACGAGGACGTCTCACCCGAGCAGACCGCAAAGCGCAACCGCCGCGTTCGGCTCCAGGAGCTGCTCGACGACGCAGCCTCTTACTACGAGCGTGCGTTGTGGGAGACCGAGGCCGGCTCCTTCGCGCGCGACTACCTGAAGGGCCGTGACTTCTCGGAGGAGATCGCGCGTGAGTTCAGGCTCGGCCTCTCGCTCAGCGGGAACTCGCTTGCGCGGAAGGCGATGGCCAAGGGATTCACGCGCGACGAACTGCTCGCCGCCGGGTTGATGCGAACGCGCGGGGAGGACTACTTCCAGCGACGACTGATGTTCCCGCTCACCGATGCGCGCGGGCGCGTGCTCGGCTTCCAGGCGCGCAAGCTCCATGACGACGACCCGCTCACAGGGAAGTACGTCAACACGCAGGAGTCGGAGCTGTTTCACAAGAGCGCCGTCGTCTACGGGCTCGACAAGGCGCGCGCCGCGATCGCCAAGCAGGACCGAGCGTGCGTCGTCGAAGGAAACGCGGATGTGATCGCGCTCCGGCAGGCCGGGTTCGAGCCCGTGGTTGCGTGCATGGGGACATCGCTCACCGAGCAGCAGCTACGTGAGCTGGGCCGTCTCACGAAGCGGCTGTGGCTCGCGTTCGACGGCGACGCCGCGGGTGAGTCGGCCGCGCTGCGCGGAATGGAGCTCGCCGTCAAGCAGGAGTTCGACGTGAACGTCGTCGCGCTGCCGGTGGGCGTCGATCCGGCTGACGATCCCGCGGGCTTCGAGGCGCATCTGCGCGACGCAGAGCCCTACGTCGTCTATCGCGTACGGCTCGAGCTCGAGCACGCCGACGACCGCGAGGCCGGTTTCCGCAAGGCGAAGGCGATCCTCGACGGCTTCCTCGAAGGGCCGGACAAGCTCGCCGCGCAACGACTGGTCACTGACCGGATCGGCACCACGGTGCAGTTCCGCACCGGTGCGATCCCGTCAGCGCGCGCCGCGGCGAATGCGCCGCGTGTCGTCGACGCCGGCACACGCCTCGAGCGGAATGCGCTCGCCGGCGCGCTCGCGCACGCAGACCTGCGGCCGCTGCTCGGCCAGCTGACTCCGCAACATTTCTACGACCCGCTGCACCGGAGCGTCCGCGAGCACCTGCTCGACGGCACGCCGCTCGAGCCCGACGGGATCGCGCTGCTCGCAGAGCTCGACGCACGCGCCGAGTCCGAGGGAATCGACGCGGCCACGGGCGAGGAGCTCTTGTGGCGGCTGCGCGAGCGGGAGCTCCGGCGCGAGCTGCAAGGCGCCGACGTGGTGCGGACGAGAGAGTTGCAGGAGATGTTGGGGAAGCTGCTCGAGCGCGTGTCCGCGCTCAGTGGACGCTGAACGCGACCGACGTTCCCTTCCAGTAGCTCCACGGCAGGTTGTCGAGCAACAGGTATGAGCCGCGCTTGAGCGAGACGACGAGGGTCGCCGACTCACCGGGACGAATCACGCCACTTGCAGCCAGCGGATGCACGACCGCGCGCGCCCCCACGAGACGCAGTCGCACGTCGAACGTCGCGGTACGCACCAACGTGACCTGGTGAGGAGATGCGCCGAGGTTGCGCACGACCAGACGCACGAGACCTGCGTGCACGGCACCCGTCGACGGAACGATGCTCCACTCGGCGACGTCGGCGCGCAGAGTCGTCGCGGGGGTCGGCGCAGCGGTGCCCGAAACCGCGCACAGGAGCGCCGAGGCGACGACGGACAGCACGACTGCGAGTCTCACGAGGCTCACCCTCGTGAGCCGTACCCGCCTGCGCCCCCACTGACCCGCGGGTGCGACCCTGGCCGGAGGTTTAGCTCCTTACAGGACGGTGATGCGGATCTCGCTGTACGGGAACCAGCCGTCGTCGTCACGCGGGACGGCGAACACATTCGTCGAGCCGGCGAACGCGCGGGCGGCCGCCGAGACGGTCGGCTGATCGGAGGCGAGCTCGTCGTCGGATTCGACGTCAGCGGCGGTGATGAGGCCGTCGTGGCCCCGAGCGAGTGCGAGCAGTGCTTCCTGCGCTTGTTCGTACGTCATAGAGCTCCCCGGGTTGGACTCGAACCAACAACCCTTCGGTTAACAGCCGAATGCTCTGCCAATTGAGCTACCGGGGACCAATCGGCGGGCGGCATTGTAGCTACCGTGTTCCGCGATGATTGGTCTGCTGGCGCACGCAGCTCCGATCAACTACAAGTTTCCGCTGCCGATCTGGCTCTACGTTGCGGCGGGCGGTGCAGCGGTGCTGCTCTCGGCTCCTGCGGCCGCGCTGGCGGTTACCGAAGGTGACGTGGTCGAGCGGCGTGGGCCGGACGTCTACCGGTTTGTCCGCCGGCTCGGTCCGGTGCTCACGATCGTCGGTGCCGCGCTCGTCCTGATCGCGCTCGTGGGCGGGCTCTTCTCGACCACCGACGAGTCGCAGGAGTTCTTCGAGAACCCGGTCCTCGTCTTGACCTGGGTCGACTTCTGGGTCGGCCTTGGCATCGTGTCGTGGCTCGTCGGCAACGTGTGGGAGCGTGTGTCGCCGTTGAACGTCGCGGGCCGCGCGCTCGACCGTCTGCTCGCACGCAACGGTATCCAACCGCTGCGCTATCCCGCGTGGCTCGGTCAGTGGCCCGCGGTCGGCCTGCTGCTCGTGTGGTCGTGGATGGAGCTGATCTGGGCGCCGGCGAAGGAACCGCGCCCGTTCGCCGCGATGCTGGTCGCCTACCTGCTCGCGACGCTCATCGGCTGCGCCGTGTACGGCGCCGAGACCTGGTTCGGGAACGTCGAGCTCTTCAGCGTGTTCGCGCGGACGCTGTCGCGATTCTCGCCGCTCGAGCTGCGTCCCTTCTCGCCGGAGGAGTGGTCGGCGACCCCGACGTCGGAGCGCTCCGCGCGGCTGCGTCTGTACGGCGCCGGGCTCCGCACCGATCCCGCGCTGCCGGTGGGCGGCGCCGCGTTCGTGCTCGCAGCGCTCGCGACCGTGGTCTTCGACGGCTGGTCGCAGACCGACCGGTTCGGCTCGTTCCAGCAGTGGTTCTGGGAGCGGTGGTCGTTCCTCGCGCATCACGTCAACGTGCTGCAGACGCTGTCGATGGTCGCAGTGGTCGCAATCTTCGTCTGCGCATACCTGTTGATCACGCGGCGCCACGCAGAGGCGTTCGCGACGACGCTCATCCCGATTGCGGGCGTCTACTTCGCTGCGCACTACTTCGCGTACCTGCTGATCGCCGGCCAGAACACACCGGCGGTGATCGTCGACCCGTTCGGCCACAGCTGGAACCCACTCGGCTGGGGCGAGTACGCGACGACGACGGCCGTCGCGCCAGCGGGGATCGTCTGGTGGATCCAGGTGCTCCTGATCGTGTTCGGGCACGTCGTCGCCGTGTTCGCCGCACACCGCCTGGCGTTGCGTACGTCCACGCGCGCCCGCGCGCTCGCGATGCAGCTACCGCTCGTCGCCCTGATGGTCGCCTACACGGTGGCCGGGCTCTGGGTGCTCGCGCAGCAGATCAAGGCGTGACGAGGACGTGGACGTCCACCTCGTGCTGAGGTGAGCCGTCCATTGCCGAAGGCGAGAACGCGCGGACGACGAGTGCGCCTGGTGTGGCGCGCATCGTCGCGTCGAACGTCCCGCGCCCCGGGGCGCCTTCCGAGGCGGTGACCGTCTTCCGCTCGATCGCCTTGCCGTCCCGAACCGTCTGCACGACCAGCGTGGCCTCGAAGACGCTGGCCGTGCCGCTGACGTGGAACGTTGGTGAGACATGCTCGTCCGGCGAGGGGCGCTCGACGACGATCGGGAGGAGCGCTGTCGTAGTCGGCGTTTTCGAGCCTCCGCAGCCGGCCGCGAAGGCTCCAATGGCGAGGACAACGGCGTAGGTCTTCACGTCTGCCGATTCTCGCGGAGCGGCGTCTATCCTGTTGGGCAGTGAGCGTGATCGCCCTCGTGTTGCTCGCGGCGGCCGTTCTGCTGCTCGCGGCGGCGGAGTGGCCCCGCCTCGCCCGGCGCGGGGTGCTGCCGCAGCGGAAGCCGCGCGCGAAGAAGCGGCACCTGCGCGTCGTCGAGCCGGAGCACGATCCCGACGAGTTCCAGCGGTCGGTGGAGCGCGACCTTGCGAACCTGCCGACGTACGACCCGCGCGCCCGCGACTAGGGGTCTTTGGCGGAATGGCGTTCGTTGTCGGGGCGTCCAGCGCGGCCCGACGGCACAACAGCTATTTCGCCAAAGACCCCTGGCGCACGGTGACGGTGGCGCGAAGCGTCGCCGTGTTCGGCAGGATCTTCGCGACGTCTTCCGTGTTCTTCGTCTCCTGGTAGTCGGCGACCGACAGCACGAGGCTGTGGCGGCCTTTCGACGCTGCGACCCGGATCGTGCCGGAGCCGAACCGCGCTCCAACGCGCTTGCCGTCGACTGTCGCGACGATCGAGTTCGGATCGATCCCGGAGCCGGCGTCGGTCGCTGCGACGACGATCGACCCGCGCGTCGAGCGCACCTTGAGCTTCGGCGGGGTGACGTCGTTCACCCAGTAGCGGAACCTGAACGGCCGACCGCCTGCATTCGTGCTGTCGAAGACGACGTCGTACGTTCCGGGCGCCGGGAGGATGACCGCGGCAATCCGGCGGCGAAGCCCGTAGCTCCGGCGGTACGGGTTGAAGTCGAGCGGCATCGCCGTGTAGCCGGCGAGCCGGTCCTCGGAGCCGTTGAGGGTGATGTGCGGATACACGTTTCCGGCGATCACGGCGACACCGGCGTTCGCCGCCCCAGCAGGGACCTTGATCCGGTACACACGCTCGGGGCCTGGGTAGCTGTCGTCGCCGCCGGACGGGTAGCGGTAGTGCGACACAAGTGAGCTCCCACCTGCCGTCGTGCCCGAGCGGGTGCCGGGTGTCAGCGCGACCACCTTTTCGCGGGCGAGCTTCGGCGCGGTGGTCAGGAACCAGAACGGGATGCGCCTCACGTCGGCGCCTCGGGTGAGGACGACGTAGCCGCTCTCGTCACCGGTTGTTGCGGCTCCGGTCGCCGTGACGCTCAGCTGCCCGGGCACCGTCACCGTCGGTGCACCCGTAACCGGCCCCGTGCCGCCCTGGCTCACGATGCTCACGGCCCAATCGCCCGCGCCGCCGCCCGCGTCGGCCAGCGTCACCACGCGGCTTGCGGTCTCACCTGGGCGAAGCGCGCCAAACGACAGTCCCGTGGGTGAGGCGAAGAGCAGCGGGACGTCGGCGCGCGGCAGGTTGATCACTCCGCCGCCGTCGCGGGTGGCAGGGACGCCGGCGACCGGGTCGCCGGTCTGCTCGAGCGCCGACTTGATCTGCGCCACCGTCCAGGTCGGGTGCCGCTCCTTGAGCAGCGCCGCCCCCGCCGAGACGACGGGTGCCGCCATGCTCGTGCCGCTGAGCGTTCCGAACAAGCCGCCCTGGTTCGCCGGCAGCGACGAGATGACGTCGACACCGGGAGCGGCGACGTCAGGCTTCATCTGCAGCGAGAGCGGCGTCGGGCCGGCCGACGAGAAGTCGGCGATCCGGTTCTGCGACGTGACGGCCGCGACCGTGATTGCGTCCGGTGCATTCGCGGGGGAAGACACCGAACCGAAGCCGAACTCGTCGAAGTCATTGCCCGCTGCGATCACCGGCACGACGCCGGCCGCAGCAGCACCTTCCAACGCCTTCACGACCAGGTCGCGTGACGGCTCGACCTCTGGCTCGCCGAGCGAGAGGTTGATCACGTCCATGCCGTCGGCGACGGCCGCCTCGATCGCAGCGGCGATCTCGGCGCTGTTACCGTCGAGGCCGAACCCGGGTGTCGGGATCGTGAGCGCCTTGTAGTTGCCGATGTACGCATTCGGCGCCACGCCGGACAGCGTGTTCGGTCCGGCCTGGACGCCGTGCACGCCTGCTGCGATTCCCGCGACGTGGGTCGCGTGATACGAACCGGTCGGGTCGAACGGCGCCGAGGCGTACTTCCACGTCGGAGAGGGCGGCGCGAACGTGCGCTGCACGATCACCTTCGGCGTTGCGAGCTGCGTCTGGCCTTTGGGGAAGCCGGGCGGATATTGGAAGCCGTTCGAGTCGAAGTACGGATGGTCGGCTTCGACGCCGTCGTCGATGATCCCGATCTTCATCCCATTACCGGCGGTCTCGAAGTTCGGTCCCCAGAGCTTGTCCGCGCCGATCTGCTGCGGGCCGAGCTTCGTGGCGAGCGAGTGGTAGCGAACGTTCGGCCACACCTCCGCGACACCCGGCACGCTTGCGAGCTTCGGGATCTCCGAACGCGGCAGGACGACCGCGAGCCCATTCGCGACGAGCTGGTAGCGCCATCGGATGCGCGACGACGGAATGGTGTGCTCGATGCGTGCGGAGACGAGGGCCTGCTGTGACATGAGATTGCGCAGGTAGGTCGTATGCCGTGCGGAGAGGAGCGACCGCCCGAACACCGCCAACGGCGGGGACTTCAGCGTCACGACGATTTCGGCTGTCGGTACGGGCGCACGTCCGAATCCATCTCCCGACAGGGCGATCGCAGACGCCGCCGACACCACGATGATCGTGAGAAGGCGTCTCAGAGTGCCGCATCGTAGCCGCGTTCACCGTCTCTTACGCGGCGGGGCGGCGGACCGGGGGAGAGTTCGGCCGCCGCCGCCGCCGCGGTGGGCATCCGGCTCCCCCTTTAACCGCGAGCGTCGGATGCCTGCCGTTGTCTTCGCTGCCGACGAGCGTCGTCCTACCTGTTTGGGCTTAGGCAGACGCGGAACGATGCCGATACCAGTGGCGGTGGCAATCGAGAGGCTCCCTGATCATGAAGCGCTCGCCGCGGAGCTCGCGCACCTGCGACACCGTCAGCGCGATTTGCTGCGTCAGCACGACAAGCTCACCGAACGGATGCTTGCGTTCCCGAACGAATTCGGGCTCGCGTGGGCGAGGTCGCTCGCGTCCGAGATCGAGGGCATGGCGGCGCGCATCGCGGAGCTCGAGACACAGCTTTATCTGCAGCGCGGACGCTAGGCGTCCTTGTTCGTCCTACAAAGACGCGGGTCTCGAACGTGCCCGACAGCGTCCGGTCTAGCCGACCGGCGCGTCGTCGTGCCTGCTCGGAAGCGTCGACGCCGTGAGCGCTCGGCATCCGATCAGCCCGGGCGTCCGTCGGCCGTAACGTGTACCGCCCGCCGTTTCTGTGCTCACGACGAGCCAGCGGCGTCCGTAGAGATCGAACTCGTCGCCGAGGTCGAATCGCTGCGCGACGTCGGAGTCGACTTCATGCGTGCGACCGTTGGGATACGTCAGCGAGAGGCGGGGCACCTCAGTGGTATCGACGGGCCGCGGAAAAGCTTGAGCCGGTTCTCCGTGCCGCGGTCGATGCCTATGCGGATGAGAGGACTTGAACCTCCACGCCCAAAAGGGCACACGGACCTGAACCGTGCGCGTCTACCAATTCCGCCACATCCGCGTGGAATCGGCAGTCTAGCCACGAGATGACCGACCTCGACCCGTGCGGAACGGCTGGGGGCCCGCACGCGGCGCGTCCCGGCCGGCTCGCCCACCGTCAAGGGCACACGCCCTTGCCGGCGGTCGATCCGTCCACGCTGCTTGGTGCTCCCCGCGCCCACCCGTCCCGGGGTCGGCCATCTCGCTCGCTACGATCGATCCGTGAGCACGCAACCGCTGCGCGACCTGCTCGAGAGCGCCTTCCCGGACGCGACCGAGCTCGACGTGATCGACCGCACCGGCGGCGGAGACCACTTCCAGGTCGTCGTCACCGCCCCGTCGCTCTCCGGCCTGTCGCTCGTCGAGCAGCACCGGCGCGTCTACGAGGCGCTCTCGGCACCGCTCGGCGACGGCACCATCCACGAGCTGCGCATCAAGACGAAGGGAGCATCCTGACCGTGAGCTACAGCAATCAGATCAAGGACGTCATCGAGAGCGCGGACGTGGCTCTGTTCATGAAAGGCACGCCGTCGTTCGCCATGTGCGGCAACTCCGACCGCGCGCTCCAGGCGCTTCGCCGGGCCGGCGCGTCCGTGACGGCGATCGACGTCCTGCCGGATCCGCAGATTCGCCAGGAGCTGTCGGCGATCTCCGGCTGGCCGACGATCCCGCAGGTATTCGTCAAGGGCGAGCTCGTCGGTGGGGCAGACATCGTCGAGGAGCTCGAGCAGAGCGGTGAGCTCGCCGCCACGCTGCGCGACAAGCTCGGTGACGACTACGCCGCCGGGCGCGACGAGACGACCGTCGCCCTCGCCTAATAGGACCTAGCTCGCAAGAATCGCCAGCACATCGTCGGCGTGCGAGTCCGGCTTGACCTTGTGCATAACGGACTTCACGGTGCCGTCTTCGGCGATCACGAAGGTCGAGCGGCTCACGCCGAAGTAGGTGCGGCCCATGTACTTCTTCTCGCCCCAGACCCCGTAGAGGTCGGCGACCTTGTGGTCGGGGTCGGCGAGCAGTGTGAACGGTAGGTCGTACTTGTTTCGGAACTTGACGTGTGATGCCTCGTCGTCGGGTGAGACCCCAAGCACCACGGCGCCGGCGTGCTCGAACTCGCCATACGCGTCGCGGATCCCGCAGGCCTGCGTCGTGCACCCGGTCGTATCGTCCTTGGGATAGAAGTAGAGGACGACCGGCTTGCCGCGGAGCTCCGACAGCCTGATCGTCTCGCCTGCGTCGCTCTGCAGGGCGAAGTCCGGTGCGGCCTTTCCTTCTTCAATCACGTCGATCCTCCCGGTAGCGTTCGTCGACGATGCTAACGGCGCACCATCTAAACGCATTCCTGTTGATCGGGGTCTGCGTCCTCGCGTCGGCTGCCGCGTTCTGGGCACGCCGCTCACGCGCCGGCTCGGCGGTCGCGCAGCTTCTGGCGCTCGCGCAGACGCTCCTCGTCGGGCAGGTCGCGCTCGGGCTGCTGCTCCTTTCCGACCACCACCGCGCCAAGGATCACCTTCACTACGCGTACGGGACCTTCGCGCTCCTCGCCGTTCTTTCTCCGTGGCTCTACGCGCCGACGGAACCGCGAGCGCGCCTTCTGTGGTTCGCAGTCGCGACTCTGGTCGCCGCCGCCCTCGGCGTTCGCGCTTTCATGACGGCATGAGCCCATTCGTTCGCAACCTCGGGATCCTCGCCGTCGCGGCGGTGGTGATCGTGGTCCTGAACCAGGAGACGGCGCTCGTGACGGCGGCCACAATCCTTCGCTTCGCCTTCTTCATCGTCATCGGTGTCGTCGCGTACTTCTTCTGGCGCGACATCGGGCGCCGCGAGATCGGGACCTGGCCCGCCCGGTCGTCGCGTGTGTTCTACGCAGCTGTGGCGCTGTTCGTGGCCGATGTCGGCTGGTGGACGGTGATCGGCGTGACGGGCCGCGACGTGCTCGCCGCGGTGGTGGTCGCGGCGATCTCTGTCTACGTCGGCGTTACGACGTGGCGCGCGCAGCGCTCGGTTCTCTGACCGCCATTCCATCGAGGCGGTCCAGCGCTTCGCGCAGCGGCATGTGCTGGCCGACGAAGATCGGCGTGTCGCGCTCGGTGTAGCGGGACGCCTCGCTGTCGCGCAGCCGAAGCATCAGGTGCATGAAGTCGGCCGGCTCATCGCACTCGAACGCGGTCATGAACTCCTGATCGTCGATCCCGAACGAGTACGTCGTGTGGTTGTGGATCCCGGGGAACTCCTCGCGGCCGATGCGGATGTGCTCGTCCATCGCGCGCTGGCGATCCTCCTCGGTGAGCGAGTACCAGGGCCGCATTTTCACGAACGGATAGACGACGAGATACGGATTGCCCTTCGGGACGACCTTGCGAGGCTTCCGCGCCGACGTGTACTGCGACGCACGCGTCGTCGCGAGATAGTTGTACGGCGTCTCGAGCCAGCCGGCGAGCGGCGTCGCGTTCAGCGCTGCACCGAGCTCGCCGAAGTCCTCGTAGCGCTCGCCGATCTTCCAGAGGAAGAAGTCGGTGTCCGGACGGACGCCGGTCATCGAGTAGGCGCGCAGGTGCTCGAACCGCGGCGCGTGTTCCTCGACGACGTCGGCGAAGGCGTCCTTCGCTGCCGCGCGCTCCTCGATCGGCAGCCGGCGCCAGGCCCGATCGATCCGGAAGAAGGTGTATGCGACGTACTGGCCGGCGTGCTCGGGCATCGCCTTCAGGTTAGCGCCGGCCCTGCAGCCACTCGGACATCCGGTCGACCACACGCTCGAGCGACTCGCCAGCGTCCTCGAAGGTTCGCTGGAATCGCTCCCGATAGTGGTCGTACGCCTTGCCGGCATGCTCGCGCGGGTCCGGTGGAGCGTCGCGACGCGGGTACTCGCCGCCGATGATCCGGTCGTAGTCGCCGGAGCGCACCCAATCCATGACCTCGGCTACGCGACGTACCGGATAGGAGTGAGTGAGATTCAGCTGCGACATCAGGCGCGACAGGCGATCCCACGCGGACGACCACTCGTGGAAGTCCTGTCCCTGCTTGAGGAACCCGTCGAGGTTGAGGCGCTTCGACCCGACGCCCCCGGCGAGGACCATCAGCGTGCGGGCGGTGATCAGCGGATCACGGTTCACGAGCGTTGCCGCGCGGTCGCTCGAGAGCTCGGCCGCGCGCGACCACTCGAGCAGTGCGGAGCGGATCGCGATCAACGGAAGACCGGCAAGCGCGGGGATGCGCCCGAGCGGGACGAGGCGCAGGATGACCTCCAACGCAGTCTGGTAGAGGACGTGGTCGGACAGGATGTGGCCGACCTCGTGCGCGAGTACCGTCTCGAGCTCGTCGGGCTCGAACAACGTCAGCGAGCCGGAGTAGATGACGATCATCGGCTTGTCCGCTCCGATCGCGAGCGCGTTCGCTTGGGGCCATTGCGTGAGGTAGAGGTCGTAGAGGCCCGGCATGTCGAGCGTGTCGAGCGCGTGGGTGTACGACTTCCAGACGTCCGGCAGCTGGTCCGGCCCCATGCGCACGGATGCAGCGAGAAATGCCTGACGGTAGGCGCGCTCGTAGCGAAGCTCGATCAGCTTGCGGATGACCGCATCGAGGCCTGGTATCGACTGCAGCGCCGCCGTCGCCGCCGCGTCGGCGGGATGCTGATACGCCTTGGCCGAGATGCCGGTCAGCCGGTGGCTGATTGGCGCGCTCACGGGTCGGACTCTAGCTCCGGCAGGTTGGATGCATGCTTGCCGTGCGCACCGCGTTGAGGCTCGCCTTCGGGCTCCCGTCGGCGTAGTACAGCCCGCTCTGCAGGCCTGCGAGGTTCCGCTCGTCGATCACGTGGAAGAAATCCAGCGCGCGCACGTTCTTCTGGCACGTCGCGAGCTCGATCGCCTGGCGGTAGTACTGGGCTTGCGTGCCCGGGTCGACGGCCGACACGACCTCGGTGCCGGTGTACCCGCCGCTCGAGACGCTCGTCTCGACACCGTACTCACCGTAGATGATCGGCAGTTTCGTCCCCTGCTGGGCCGTGCCGTCGAACGCTTGCCCGAGCAGTGATACAAGCTTGTCGTAGTCGGCAATCCCGATCGACGTCGTGTGCGGATGACGCAAAGACGGCGGGATCTTCGGCGACTCGCCGTAGACGTGGATCGAGAACATGTCCATCAGCGGCTTCGTGCGACCGCTCGCGCGATAGGCCTTGCCGAGGTCGGCGATGAACGCCGTCGGCGAATGCGTTTGGCGGGATGCCGCCGGATCGTCGCCCCCGCGGGGCGCGAGGTTGCCGCCGACGACGGTCAGCTTCGAGTCGACGCGCTTCAGCGCGTCGTACGTGGTCGCAAGGAGCTGCTCGTATCCCACGGCGGCTGCATCGCTGCCGGCCGCGTCGAACTGCGGCATCCAGAATAGGTTGAGGTTCGGCTCGTTGCCGACGAGGACGGTGCGCACCGAGGGCAGCGCCCGCACGAGGGCCACGGCGTACTCGGTGAACGCAGTCCTCGACGCGTCGTCGGACGGGGTGGAGGAGCTCAGCTGGTAGACGGCGAGCTGCGGCTCGATCCCTTCGGCCTTCGCCGCCCGGACTGCGCGCCGAAGTGGCGGAAGGTCGCCGGCGGCGGAGGCACCTTGCTTCCAGACCGCGCTGAGGACGATCGTCTTCAGCCCGGCGTCGTTGGCGAGCTGCATGGGGCGCCGGGCATCCGCCGCCCACTTGGAGGCGTCGTCGACCGCGCCGAGCGTGAGCGGGCGCTTCTGTGTGCCGCACGCCGTGAGCGTCGCGCTCAGCGTGACGAGAACGAGAGCCGCGCCGACGCCGGCGGCCCGGCGTTCACGAGTGCCGACGCGCGCGCCGAGACGACGTGACGGCCCGCCGGCAGCACGCCGGTGAAGACGACCGTCTTCGTGACGCGCCCGACGGCCGTCCCGGTGAGACGCCGGCGGTCGAGCGTGACGCTGTAGGTGCAGTCGAGTGAGCATGTGAGCTTGATCTTCGTGCCCGCCTTGGTCGGCTTCGATGCGCGGAGCACGAGCTTCGGTGTGAGCAGCAGACCGGGGCACGACGCCACGGTGCCACGATGCACGGTCGCGGCGGCGGCCGCGACCGCCGGCAGCGACGACTTCGGCGTGCCGTCCACGTAGTACTCACCCGACTGCCACGCGGCCATCGACGCCTCGTCCTGCACGTGGAAGAGGAACAGGCCCATCACCGTTTTCTGGCAGAACGCCATCTGCATCGCCTGCGCGTACAGCCGCGCCTGCGTCGCGTCGTCGACCGGACGCGTGGTCGACGGCTCGTTGCCGGTGTAGAGCGGTGCCTTGGCCGGGGGCACCGTGGTCTCGATCCCGAACTCGTCGTAGAGGATCGGTAAGGACGAGCCGCGCTGCGCGGTTCCGTCGAAGGCGGCGCCGAGGAGGCCCACGAGCTTCGGATAGTCGGCGAGCCCGATCGAGGTCCCGTTCGGGTGGGCGAAGTTCGGCCCCGTGCTCGAGCTCTCGGGGTACGGATGGAACGCGAACGCGTCCATGATCGGCAATTGCCGCCCGCTCGCGCGGTAGGCGGCACCGAGGTCGCTGATGAACGCGGTCGGTGAGTGCGTGTCGCGGCCGGTGCCCGGCTTGTCGACGCCGCGCGGCGCGAGTGCGCCGCCGTAGATCGTCGAGTGCGGCCGGATCGCCTTCAGCGCGTCGTAGGCGGACGCGAGCAGCTGCTCGTACGCGGGCGCCGCGGCGTCTTCGCCACTGGGGCCGAATTGCGGGAGCCAGAACCGGTTCAGGTTCGGCTCGTTGCCGATGATGAAGTCGTGAACGAGCGGGAAGCTGTCCGCGACGTCGACGCTGAACGCGGCGAAGTCCGCACGATCCTGGTCGGTCACCGGCGTCACGCTCGAGCCGTACGGATAGAGCGACAGGACGACGCGGATGCCGCTGAGCTGCGCTGCGACGGTCGCGTTGCCGAGCAGGATGCGGTCGTTCGGGCCGAGCGCCGTCTGCCCCGTCACCCACGTCTGCGTCAGCCGGATCGTGTCGAAGCCGACGAGTTTGGCCTCGCGCATCTCGGCCTGCGCGAACATTGGGTCCGCGGTGCGCGCGTTGTCCTCGGCTGCGCCGATGAACATGTACGGGCCGCCCGCGAAGGCGGGAGCGGCGCACGCGAAGAATGCGACCAGCGCGACGAGAAGGCCCCGCACGACGGGCCAAGAGTACCCTCAAGTTCTCGTGGCGTCCGAGCAAATCGAAGGCCAGCTGAAGCGCGTCCCGGCCACGTCGGGCGTCTACCTGTTCCGCGACTCAGCGGGCGACGTGCTGTACGTCGGCAAGGCGAAAACGCTTCGCCCACGCGTCCGTTCGTACTTCCAGGCGGGCTCGAGCGACACGCGGCAAGGCATCCGCGCGATGGCGAACCGCGTCGAGACGATCGAGACGATCGTGACCTCCAGCGAGGTCGAGGCGCTGCACCTCGAGCAGAACCTCGTCAAGCGCCACCGGCCGCCGTTCAACGTGCGCCTACGCGACGACAAGTCGTTCCCGTACATCGCGGTCACCGTCGAGGACGACTATCCGCGCGTGATGTTCACGCGCGAGCGTCATCGCCGCGGCGTCTGGTACTTCGGCCCGTTCGCGAACGCGAAGAAGGTGCGCGAGACGCTCGATGTGCTGAACCGCGTCTTCCGCTACCGGCCGTGCGAGGGGCCGCAACCCGGCCGGCACAGCGGCATCCCGTGCCTCGACTTCCACATCGAACGGTGCCACGCGCCGTGTGTCGGCTACATCTCGAAAGAGGACTACCGCGAGCTGATCGACCAGGTAATCGAGTTCCTGTCGGGCGACGACCGTCCGATCCGTCGCAGGCTCGAGCAGGAGATGCGGGAGGCCGCGGCAGAGGAGCGGTTCGAGGACGCAGCCCGGTACCGCAACCGGCTGCACGCGATCGAGCGGCTGTCCGAGCGCCAGGCCGTCGAGCGTCCGGCCGCAGGCTCGTTCGACGTCATCGGCATCGCTGTCTCGCCGGAGCGGGCCGCCGTGCAGGTGTTCCCGCTCCGCGAAGGACGGATGGTCGACCGCTACTCGTTTCATCTCGAGAACGCGGCGGGCGAGGAGCTCGGCGAGGTGCTCGAGCAGTTCTGCCTCGAGTACTACGGCGTGGCGCCCTCGATCCCGCAGCAGATCCTTGTCCCTCGCGGTGCGGGCGATACGTCCGCGCTCGAGGGCTTCCTCACGGAGCGTCGCGGCTCGCGCGTCGAAGTGCGTGCGCCCGAGCGCGGCGAGAAGCGGCGGCTGCAGGAGCTCGCCCAGCAGAACGCCCAGCTCGCGCTCGATTCGGAGACGTTCGTCGCCGAGACGAAGCGCGCGCGCCGCCTCGAGTCGCTCGAGGAGCTGCGCGAGACGCTGAACCTCGAGTCGCTGCCGATCCGCATCGAGTGCTTCGACATCTCGAACATTCAGGGGCAAGAGATCGTCGGCTCGATGGTCGTCTTCCAGGACGCAGTCGCGAAGCGCTCGCACTACCGCAAGTTCACCGTGCGGCAGCTCGACGGCCAGGACGACTTCGGCGCGATGCGCGAGGTGATCTCGCGGCGCTTCTCGCGTCTCGGCGCGGACGTCGGGTCGGACGACTGGAACGAGTCGTTCGCCGCAACTCCGAACCTGGTCGTGATCGACGGCGGCAAAGGACAGCTGTCCGCCGCGCTGGCAGCGATGCAGGAGCTGGAACTGCCGCGCGTTGCGGTCATCTCGCTCGCGAAGCGGATCGAGGAAGTGTTCGTACCCGGCCGCAGTGATCCGATCCTGCTGCCGCGCGAGTCACCTGCGCTGCAGCTGTTGCAGCGCATCCGCGACGAGGCGCACCGGTTCGCGATCACCTTTCACCGCCAGCGTCGCGACGTCGCCGCGCGCGCGTCTATGTTCGACCAGCTCGACGGCGTCGGGCCTGTGCGGCGGCGTGCCTTGCTCCAGCACTTCGGCTCGGCGGAGCGGGTCGTCGAGGCAACGCAGGAGGAGCTCGAAGGCGTCCCTGGCGTGCCCGCCAAGACGGCGCGCCGCATCTACGCGCAGTTGCATCGCACGGGGCGGGCATAACAGAGGTCGGCCCCGCCGCCGCGTGGCGGGTAATCCGCTCGCGGAGCTTCGCGCCGTACTTCGTCGGCAACGCGGCATCGGCGAGCGGCACGTGGTTCCAGAACCTCGCCGCGTCGATCCTCGTCTTCCGCCTGACGCATTCGGCGTTTCTACTCGGCGTCCTCAACTTCAGCCAGTTCGTGCCGGTGCTCGTGCTCTCACCGTGGGCCGGTGGCCTCGCCGACCGACTCGATCGCCGCAAGCTGCTCCTCGCAACACAGTTGACGTCGACGGCGTTGAGTGCGCTGCTCGCCGGGCTGGCGTGGGGCGGTGCGGCGACCGAATGGGTCGTGATCGGCTTCTCCGGCGCGCTCGGCGTCGTCAGCGCGCTGTCGATCCCGGCGCAACAGTCGCTGATCGCGGCGCTCGTCGACGAGGTCGACGTGCCGCAGGCGGTTGCTCTCAACTCGATGACGTTCAACCTTGCGCGCGCGATCGGCCCCGCGAGCGCTGCGGGTGTGATCGCGACGCTCGGGATCCCGTGGGCGTTCGCGATCAACTCGGGCTCGTATCTGCTGCTCGTCGCCGGTCTGCTGCTCGTGCGGCCGCGAGAGGAGAGGCGCGCAGAGCGGAGCTCGCTGCGCGACAGCTTTCGCCTGCTGCGCGAACGGCCGGCGCTCGTCATGGCGCTGCTCGTCGTGATGGTCGCCGGTTTCGGCTCCGACCCGGTGAACACGGAGTCGCCTGCGTTCGCGCACGCCTTCGGCTACTCGGACACCTGGGCGGGTGTGATCGTCGCCTTCTTCGGGGCCGGCGCCGTCACGGGGGCGTTTCTCGTCGCGGGGCGTGTCGCCGGCTCACGCCGCCGGATGGCGTTGACGCTCGGTGCGCTCGGCGTCGGGATCCTGCTCTTCTCGGTCACCCCGTGGCTCCCGCTCGGGCTCCCGCTGCTCGCTCTCGCGGGCTTCGGCTACCTGGGCTCGAACACGTCGGCGACGACGCGGCTCGCGCTCGGCGTCGAACCATGGCAGCGCGGCCGGATCATGGCGCTCTGGTCGATCGCCTTCCTCGGGCTCCGTCCGGTGGCGAGTCTCGTCGACGGGGCGATCTCCGGCGCGCTGGGCGTCCGGGTCGCCGGAGCCGTGCTCGCCGTCCCTGCGCTCGTTGGCGCTGTGTTCGCACTGACTACGCTTCGGTCGTGGCGAAGCTCGCCTGCCTCCTCGCAGTCGCCCTGATCGCCGTTGGCTGCGGCTCGTCGTCGGCGAAGACTTCCAGTCCGCCGACGCCCGGACCCGGCCAGATCATCTACCAGGGCACCGAGTGGGCAGTCGTGATCGACGGCGGCAAGGCGACGGCCGAGCATCTCGTCGGTGACGCGTGGCACGCGGCGCAGCAGGGAACCCTGAAGATCGACGTCCTCGGCCCGAGGCCCGGCTCGCAGGGCAACCCGCGCACGCCGCAGGTCGCGGCCGCACTGACGGCCGGCGGCGACCTCGCCGAATCGGCGCTCTGGGTCGACGGGGTCGAGCTGCTCGAGAAGGGCGGCGGGCTCACGCCGACCAAGGGGACGATCTACGGCGCCCCGGCCGCCCCGCTCACGAAGGGCCGGCACACCGCGATCGCGTACGCCCGCACAGCGACGCAGGCGTTCGCGGTTGCCTGGACGTTCTCCGTCTAGCCCTCCTAAGTTCCGGCGGAGTCGGCTTCGCCGTCCATGAACGGGTAGCGGTAGTCGCGCGGAGGTGTAAACGTCTCCTTGATCGTCCGTGGGCTGACCCACCGGATCAGGTTCCACATCGAGCCGGCCTTGTCGTTCGTGCCCGAGGCGCGCGCCCCGCCGAACGGCTGGTGCCCGACGACGGCTCCCGTCGGCTTGTCGTTGACGTAGAAGTTGCCCGCCGCGTAGCGGAGCTTCTGCTTCGCGTCGTCGATCGCGGCGCGGTCTTCGGAGAAGACGGCGCCCGTGAGCCCGTACGGCGCGGTGCGGTCGATCAAGCGGAGTGTGTCGTCCCACTTGGCTTCGTCGTAGACGTACGTCGTCACGACCGGGCCGAACAGCTCCTCACGCATCGTCCTGAACTCGGGGTTCTTCGTCTCGATCACGGTTGGCTCGACGAACCAGCCTTCGGCGTCGGAGTAGCCGCCGCCGACCACAATGCTCGTGTCGGCGTCCGCCTTCGCCTCGTCGATCGCGTTCGCCTGCGTCTGGTACGACGAGCCGTCGATGACCGCGCCCATGAAGTTGCGGAAGTCGGAGACGTCGCCCATGCGGATCGTCGCCACCTCTTCCTGCAGCCGATCGCGCAGCTTCGGCCAGAGGTTCGACGGCGCGTACACGCGCGACGACGCGCTGCACTTCTGGCCCTGGTACTCGAACGAGCCGCGCACGATCGCCGCGGCGAGCGCGTCGACGTCCGCTGACGGGTGCGCGACGATGAAGTCCTTGCCCCCCGTCTCGCCGACGATACGCGGGTAGTTGCGGTAGCGCTCCATGTTCGAGGCGACACTTCGCCACATCCCGTTGAAGACGCCGGTCGAGCCCGTGAAGTGGACGCCGGCGAGGTGCGGGCTCGAGAGCGCCGCATCGCCGATCGTCGCGCCCGAGCCGTAGACGAGGTTGATGACGCCGTCCGGCATGCCGGCTTCCTGGAGCAGGCGCATCAAGTAATAGGCGGACAGCATCGCGGTGCCGGCGGGCTTCCACACGACGACGTTCCCCATCAGCGCGCACGACGTGGTCAGGTTCGCCGCGATCGCCGTGAAGTTGAACGGCGACACCGCGAAGACGAAGCCTTCGAGCGGCCGGTACTCCATGCGGTTCCAGATGCCTGGTGACGACTCCGGCTGCTCGGCGTACACGCGCGTCATGAACTCGACGTTCCAGCGGAAGAAGTCGATCGACTCGCAGGCCGCGTCGATCTCCGCCTGATGGGCGGTCTTCGACTGGCCGAGCATTGTCGCTGCGTTCATCGTCTCGCGCCACGGTCCGGAGAGCAGCTCGGCGGCGCGGAGCACCACCGCCGCGCGCTCCTCCCACGGCCAGCGCGACCAGTCCTGCCACGCGAGGGCGGCGGCGTCGATCGCCTGCTGCACCTGCTCCGCGCCACCTTGGTGGACGTCGGCGAGGACATGCTCCTTGTCGTGCGGCATCACGGCCTGCTTCAGGTCGCCGGTGGTGACGTCCTTGCCGTCGATCACGAGCGGGATCTCGATCCGCTCGTTCTTCATCTGGTCGAGGCGACGTTGGAGGCGCTGGCGCTCGGGCGAGCCGGACGCGTAGCCGAAGATCGGTTCGTTCGACGGGGCCGGGGGGCGGAAGATCGCGTGGGTGCTCATGTGCCTAGATTACGGCCGTGGACCCTGCGCACGCAGTGTGGATCGGCGGACCGCAGGCGAGTGGCAAGTCGTCGATCGCACGGGCACTGGCGCAGCGGTTCGACCTGCAGCTCTACGTGGTCGACCACCGGGTCTGGGTGCACGAGGCGCGGATGCCGGCGACCGAGTTCGCGTCGCTGACGATGGACGAACGCTGGGTGCACGCGGAGCCCGAGCGGATGCTCGGGTGGTTCGTGACGCACTCGCGACACCGCTTCCGGCTCGTCCTCGAGGACCTGCGTGCGCTGCCCGGGGCCCCGACCGTGATCGTCGAAGGGCCGCAACTGTTCCCGCGGTTCGTCTCGGCCGTGATCGGAAGCCCGGAGCAGGCGCTGTTCCTCCAGCCCGACCTCGACGGGATGCGCGAGCGGCTCCTCGCGCGCGGGCCGATGGAGGCGACCTCGGACGGTGTGCGTGCGCGCGAGAACGCGACGGCGCGCGACATCCTGATCGCGGACGTCTTCGAGCGCGAGGCACGCGAGTTGCGGTTCCCGAAGTTGCCGGTGGACGCACCGCTCGATGAGATGATCGACCGTGCCGCGGCGCTGCTCGCTCCGGTCGTCGACGGGTTGCCGCGCGGAGGCGACCTTGCTGCCGTCCGGCAGTTCGAGGAGGAGGTGCTGCAGACGCAGGTGCGCCTATACGAGGAGTGGCTCGAGACCGCTAGCGCCGCAGGAGGTACGTCGCGGTGACGACGACCCACACCATGAAGCCGAGCGACGATGCGAAGACGGAACGGTCGGCGAGCGTCCAGTCGGCTCCGGCCTCGACGGCGCCGACGACGAGCACGGCGATGCCGCCCACGACCCCGGCCTGACCGAACCACCGCGGGATCTTCCGGGCGCGCCAGGCTGCGAGCGACGCGCCCATGATCGTCGCCGCCGCGCAGGCCGCCGCCGGTCCGGCCAGCAGTCGCTCGGCGCCGATGACGGTGATCACCTGGAGCGGCACGTACGCGGCGCCCGCGACGAGGACGACGCCGGCGAAGAATCCATCCGGCGCGAATCGCATCACCTTGCCGACGAGGCTGGCGATGAACCAGAAGTAGGCGAAGGCCGCGCCGGTGAGCAGCGTCGCCTGCAGGCGCTGGTTGTCGGGGCCGACGATCAGCGCCGGGAGCGCGAGCGCCACGTACAGGTAGCCGAGCGCCGGCAGCGTCTCCCGCGTCACGCGCGCGAAGCTACATCATTCGTCCCGTGAAACCGATCCTCGATCCCCGCTCCGGCGCCGCGCAGGTCGGCGCCTCCGCTCCTTGACGAGCTCCGTCAAGCCTACGCTCGTGCAGTACGACGCTCCCGGCTTCGGCGTGGGGGAGGTCTGGCTCGACGAGAAGGGGCGTGTCTTCCATTCCGAGCTGCCGCGCCCGCGGCGTCAGAGCCGGCTCAGAGGAAGCTCAGACGCCGCTCAGACGCTGGCCGCTCGTTTGCAGGCCTTTTTCGACGGCGAGCCCGACGACTTCCGGGACGTCCCGTTGGTCCTTCCGAACGGGTTCCACGGAGACTGCGCCCGCGCGCTTCGGGCCGTGTCCCGCGGCGAAGTGGTGACCTACGGCGAGCTCGCGGCGCTCGCGGGAAGGCCCCGCGCCGCCCGCGCCGCCGGGACGTTCTGCGCGCGGTGCGACCTCGCGCCGTTCCTGCCGGTTCACCGGGTGATCAGCTCGACCGGCATCGGCAGCTGGGGATCGGACGGCGTCGGATACAAACGGCGGTTACTTGAGCTCGAAGGTGTGACGCTGTGAGCGTGCTCTCGGACGATCTCCGCGACGAGCTGGCGCAGATCGCGCCCGAGCGCCGCTGCTGCCGGCTGGCCGAGCTCTCCGCGCTCTTCCACTCGTCCGGCGCGTGGCACCTGCGGGAGGGGTCGATCGCCGTCCACCTCGATCTGATCAGCTCCGGGGTCGCGCGACGCGCATTTGCGCTCCTGCGCGACCTCGGTGTGCGGTCGCAGATCCGCACGTACCCCCGGCGCGCGTTCGAGCAGGCGACCCGCTACCAGCTGCACATCACGGTCGACGCGAAAGCCCTCGCCGTCCTGCGCGAGGCCGGCGTACTCTCCCCGTCCGGCGCGCCGCTCGAGGTGCCGCCGAAGCGCGTCGTCGGCCGGTCGTGCTGTCGCGGCGCGTACCTCCGCGGCGCGCTCCTCGGCGCCGGGTCGCTCTCCGGTCCGCGTGACCCGCATCTGGAGATCCGCGCCGGGACGCTCGAGGCGGCGCGGTTCGTCCAGAACGTCGCGCAACGCGCCGGCGCGAACGTCGCGGTCGCCGAGCGTCGCGGCCACGCGCTCGTCTATGCGAAAGGCCACGACGCGATCGGCACCGTGCTCGCGGTTGCGGGTGCCGGCGACACCGCGCTCGGGCTCGAGGAGCATGCGATCCTCTCGTCGATCCGCGCCGACGCGAACCGGCTGGCGAACGCCGACGAGGCGAACCTCGAGCGCGTCGCGCGAGCCGCCCACCGTCAGCTGGAGGCGATCCGGGCGATCGGCGTCGACGCCTTGCCCGCCGAGCTGGTCGAGATCGCCGAGCTCCGGCTGAGGCACCCGTCGGCGTCGCTCGCCGAGCTCGCAGCGAAGGCACGTCCGCCGCTCACCAAGTCGGCCGCGCACCGCAGGCTGCAAGCGGTCACAAGACTGGTCGAAACCTAGATTCGTCGCAGTTGCAAATCCTCTGGCGGCACGAACGAAACGTCGCCCATACTCAGCTGTGGCGGAGCCGGTCCTCGGCAGACGGTGGATACAGACCCCGTCCACCGTCGCCGCCGCGTCCCGGTCGACCGGGGGGAGGGTCGTCCTCGGAGCCTCCCCCCGGGCCGCCAGCCACCCTGATATATGTTCCTCTCTGGTGAGCAAAGCGGCGTTCGAAGACCTGCGGCAGCGGCTGGCGGAGATCCAGGATCTCTGGAAGACCGCAGCGCTCCTCGGTTGGGACCAGCAGGTGATGATGCCGAGCGGCGGCGCCGCGATCCGTGCCGAGCAGCTCGCGACCGTCGGCCGCATCGCCCACACGAAGTTCATCTCACCCGAGGTCGGCCGTCTGCTGGACGACCTGCGCGACTTCGGCGAGCAGCACGAGTTCGACTCGTTCGAGGCGAGCCTGATCCGCGTCGCGAGCCGCGACTGGGAGAAGGCGAGCAAGGTGCCGCCCGACCTGCGCGCGGAGATGTCCCGTTCGGCCTCGCTCGCGAACCCGGTTTGGGTCGCCGCGCGCCGCGACAACGACTTCGCGTCGTTCCTGCCCGTCCTCCGGAAGAACCTCGACCTGCGCAAGCGCTACATCGAGTGCTTCGAGGTGGGCGACGAGCCGTACGACATCGTGCTCGACGACTACGAGCGCGGCATGAAGACGGCCGAGGTCCGCCGCATCTTCGACTACCTGAAGGAGCATCAGGCGCCGCTCGTGAAGGAGGTCGCCGAGCGCACACAGGTCGAGAAGCGCGAGAAGACGTTCGACATCGACGCGCAGAAGGTCTTCGAGCTCGAGGTTGTTCGCGAGTTCGGATTCTCCGCCGACTCGTGGCGTCTCGATCCGACCGTCCACCCGTTCGCATCCGGCACCGGCGTGACCGACATCCGGATCACGACGCGGTACTTCCCGGACGGCCTCGAGGGCCTGTTCGGGACGATGCACGAGTTCGGTCACGGGTTGTACGAGCACCAGGTCGACGCGTCGCTCGAGCGCTCGCCGCTCGCACGCGGCGTCTCCCTCGGCATGCACGAGTCGCAGAGCCGGATGTGGGAGAACCTCGTCGGCCGGTCGCAGCCGTTCTGGCGCCGTTTCTTCCCGCGCGCCCAGGAGCTGTTCGGCGACGCGCTCGCGGAGCACGACGCGGAGAGCTGGTACCGCGAGGTGAACGCCGTCGAGCCCTCGCTCATCCGCGTCGAGGCGGACGAAGCGACCTACAACATGCACATCATCCTGCGCTTTGAGCTCGAGCAGGCAATGCTCGCGGACGAGTTCCCACTCGAGCAGCTGCCCGAGGAGTGGAACCGGCGGATGTGGGAGTACCTCGGCATCGAGGTCCCGAACGACACCAAGGGCGTCCTACAGGACGTGCACTGGTCAGGCGGCTCGATCGGCTACTTCCCGACGTACGCCCTCGGCAACCTCATCTCCGCGCAGATCTGGGAGCGGATCACCGCCGAGCTGCCGGATCTCTCCGACGCCGTCGAAGCGGGCGACTTTTCGCCGCTCCGCGACTGGCTGCGCGAGAACCTCCACCACTACGGCCGCAAGTTCACGCCCGGAGAGACGCTCGAGCGTGTCGTCGGCACGTCGCAGATCGACCCCGAGCCGTACGTGCGGTACCTCCGCGAGAAGCTCGCGGGCATCTACGGCATCGTTGCGTAACACCGCTCGCTAGAGTCGACCCCATGGCGAAGACACGGGTGGGGATCAACGGGTTCGGCCGCATCGGCCGCAATTTCTTCCGCGCCGCGCTCGAGCGGAGCGGCGACTTCGAGATCGTGGCGTTCAACGACCTCGGCGACGTTCCGACGATGGCGCATCTGCTCAAGCACGACTCGGTGCTCGGGAACTTCGACGGCGAGGTCGAAGTGTCCGGCGGCTCCCTGAAGGTGAACGGGAAGGAGCTCAGGGGACTGGCCGAGCGCGACCCGGCCAACCTGCCGTGGCGCGACCTGGAGATCGACATTGCGATCGAGTCGACCGGGTTCTTCACCGACCGCGCCGGTGCGCAGAAGCACCTCGACGCCGGGGCGAAGAAGGTCGTCATCTCCGCACCCGCCACCGACCCCGACATCACGCTCGTGCTCGGCGTCAACGACGACGCGTACGACGCCGAGCAGCACTCGATCATCTCGAACGCGTCGTGCACGACGAACTGCGTCGCACCGATGGCGAAGGTGCTCGACGACACGTTCGGGATCGAGCAGGGGTTCATGACGACCATCCATGCGTACACGAACGACCAGCAGATCCTCGATCTCCCGCACAAGGACTTGCGGCGCGCCCGCGCCGCTGCGATCAACCTGATCCCGACGTCGACCGGTGCCGCCAAGGCGATCGGGCTCGTGCTGCCGCACCTCCAGGGCAAGGTCGACGGGATCTCGGTGCGCGCGCCGGTTCCGACGGGCTCGATCACCGACCTCGTCGTCACCTTGCGGGGCGACGCGACGGCCGACTCCGTGAACGCGGCGTTCCAGGCGGCGGCCGAGTCCGGGCCGCTCGCGCCGTATCTCGACTACTCGACGGAGCCACTCGTGTCGCGGGACATCGTGCACTCACCCGCGTCGTGCATCTTCGACAGCGACCTGACGATGGCGAACGGGTCGTTCGCGAAGGTCTTCGGCTGGTACGACAACGAGTGGGGCTACTCGTGTCGCTTGGTCGATCTCGTCTCGAAGCTCCTCTAGATGCTTCCACGCTCCGTCGACACGGCCGACGTCGAGGGCAAGGTCGTCCTCGTCCGGTCGGATCTCAACGTGCCGCTCGAAGACGGTCGGATCGCCGACGACACACGGATACAGGCGTCGCTGCCGACGCTCCGCCTGCTTCTCGAGCGCGGCGCGCGCGAGGTCCGGGTGTGCTCCCATCTCGGCAGGCCGAAGACGGAGGAGGACCGACCGAAGTATTCGATGGCACCGGTTCGCGAAGCGGTGAAGGCAGCGCTCGGTGACGAGCGCGTCGCGGTGCTCGAGAACACGCGCTTCAACCCGGGGGAGACGAAGAACGACCCGGGCTTCGCGCGCGAGCTCGCGGACGGCTGCGATCTCTACGTGAACGACGCGTTCGGCTCCGCGCACCGCGCGCACTCCTCGACCGTCGGCGTCGCCGAGCTGCTGCCCGCCTACGCCGGGCTCCTCCTGCTCGAGGAGCTGCGCCACCTGGGACGTCTCCTCGGTGACGTCGAGCGGCCGTTCGTGATCGTCTCCGGCGGGGCGAAGGTCGAGGACAAGATCGGCGTGCTGCAGAACCTCGGCGACCGGGCCGACGCCGTGTTGATCGGCGGGAAGATGGCGGAGGACGTGCGCACCGACAATCCGTTCACATTCGAGGCGATCCTTCCGGTCGACGTCGTCGCGGCGAGCGAGTTCGCGGCCGATGCGGAGACTCAGGTGACGCCGTTCGACGCGCTGCCCGAAGGTTGGCTCGGACTCGACGTGGGTCCGGAGACGCAGCAGGAGTTCGCGCGGCGCATCGCCGGTGCACGCACGGTGTTCTGGAACGGGCCGATGGGCGTGTTCGAGTGGCCGGCGTTCGCCGCAGGCACCGTCGCGGTCGCCGAAGCGGTCGCGGCCTGCGACGGCTTCACGGTCGTCGGCGGCGGCGACTCGGTGCGCGCAGTGCACGGAGCGGGCGTCGCCGACCGTATCTCATGGATCTCGACGGGCGGCGGCGCGTCGCTCGAGCTGCTCGAGGGAAAGGAGCTCCCGGGCGTGAAGGCAATCCCCGCATGACTTTGATCGCAGGCAACTGGAAGATGTTCAAAGGGCCGGCGGAGGCGGGTGCGTTCTGCCGGGCGCTGCGCGACACGGATCTGCCGGACGGCGTAGACGTCGTTGTTGCGCCGCCGTTCGTCTCGCTCGGCGAGGCGGTGCAGGCGCTGGCAGGGACAGAGATCGGCGTCTTCGCACAGAACTGCCACTGGGAGACCGAGGGCGCGTTCACGGGTGAGGTCTCCGCGCCGATGCTGAAAGAGCTCGGCGTGTACGGAACGATCGTCGGCCACTCGGAGCGCCGGCAGTGGTTCGGTGAGACGGACGAGCTCGTTGCGCGCCGCGTGCACCACTGCCTCGAGCAGGGCCTGCACGTGATCGCCTGCGTCGGCGAGACAGAGGAGGAGCGCGACAAGGGAGCTACGCACCTCGTGCTACGTCGTCAGGTGGCGTCATTCGAGCCCGACCCGAACCTCGTGATCGCGTACGAGCCCGTGTGGGCGATCGGTACCGGCAAGACTGCGACTCCGGCAATGGCGCAGGAGGCGCACGAGACGATCAAGGAGCTGATCGACGTCCCGATGCTCTACGGCGGGTCCGTCAAGCCGGAGAACGCGGCCGAGCTCCTCGCGCAGCCGGCGATCGACGGCGCGCTCGTCGGCGGAGCATCACTCGACGTCGACTCGTTCGCCGCCATATGCCGCGCGGCCTCGTAGCCCTCATCATCCTCGACGGCTTCGGGTGCGCTCCGAACGGGCCGGGCAACGCCGTCGAGCTCGCGGACACCCCGGTGTTCGACCGCTTGTGGCGGAAGTTCCCGCACACGACGATCGAGGCGTCAGGCCCGGCGGCCGGGCTCCCGGAAGGGCAGATGGGGAACAGCGAGGTCGGCCACCTGACGATCGGCTCGGGGCGCCGTCTCTACCAGGATCTCGTCCGCGTGAACCGCGCGATCGAGGACGGCTCGTTCTTCGACAACGAGGTGCTCGTGTCGGCGTTCGAACGAGGCAACCGAGTCCATCTACTCGGGCTCGTGTCGCACGGCGGCGTCCATTCGCACATCGACCACGTCCAGGCGCTGCTCCGCTTCGCGCCGGAGAAGACGTGGATCCACGCGTTCACCGACGGGCGCGACGTGTCGCCGACGTCGGCGATTCGCGACCTCGCGCTCCTGCCGCAGGACCGCATCGCGACGGTGACGGGGCGCTACTACGCGATGGATCGCGATGCGCGCTGGGATCGCACGCGGCGTGCGTTCGACGCGATCGTCAATCGCGTCGGCACCTCGACTGCCGATCCACTGGCGGCCGTGCAGGCGAGCTACGACGCGGGTATCACCGACGAGTTCATCGAGCCGGTCGTCGTCGACGGCGCGCCCGCGCTCGAGCCCGGGGACACGGCGATCTTCTTCAACTTCCGCCCGGACCGCGGACGGCAGCTCTCGAAGCTGCTACTCGACCACGGAGTCGACCTGACGACGATGACGCGGTACGCGTCCGATCTCCCGACGCCCGTCGCCTTCGCGGAACAGGACGTGCCCGAAACCCTCGCCGAGGTGCTCGCGGCGAACGGCCTCACACAACTCCACGTCGCCGAGACCGAGAAGTACGCCCACGTCACCTACTTCTTCAACGGCGGGCGCGAGCAGGGCTGGCCCGGAGAGGACCGGATCCTCGTCCCGAGCCCGCGCGATGTACCGAGCTACGACCACAAGCCGGAGATGTCGGCGGACGAGGTCGCCGATCGCGTCGTCGACGAGATCGGCAACGGCTACGCCTTCTGCGTCGTCAACTTCGCGAACCCGGACATGGTCGGGCACACCGGCTCGATCCCTGCCGTGATCAAGGCGTGCGAGACGGCTGACCGGTGCCTCGGGAGGGTCGTCGAGCGCGTGACCGAGCTCGGCGGCGTCGCGCTCGTCACGGCCGATCACGGGAACGCGGAGCGGATGCTCGAGGACGACGGTGTCAGCCCGCACACGGCGCACACGACGAACCCCGTGCCGCTCGTGGTCACCGAACCGGGCGCCGAGCTCCGCGAGGGCGGCGAATTGGCCGACCTGGCGCCGACGGTGCTCGACTTGTTGGGAATCCGTCAGCCGCCGGAAATGACGGGCCGCTCGCTCGTAAAGCCTCGGTAAGAGGGAAGAATTCCGCCGACAGCGGGGATATACTCCGGCACCTTGTCGCTCCCTCAGCCCGATCTGGCGATCCTCCGGAAAGCCCAGCGCGGAGACGAGCGTGCGTTCGCCATCATCGTGCGGATGTACGAGACGCCGGTCTACAACTATGTGCTCCGGCTGACGAACGGCGACAAGGCACTCGCAGAGGATCTGACGCAGGAGGTCTTCCTTCGCGTCTTCCAAGGACTGCCGAAGTTCTCGCTGCGCTGCAAGTTCACGACGTGGCTCTTCCAGGTGACGAAGAACCGCGTGCTGGACGAGCTGCGCGCCCGCGAGCGGCGGCCGTCGACGCCGGTGAACCTCGACGACGCACCGCAGCTCGAGGTCCTCGACCAGCCGGTCGAGCGGGTCGAGGCGATCGACGCGCTGTGGCGGTCGATCGAGCAGCTTCCCGTCGACCTGAAGATGGCGCTGTTGCTTCGCGACGTCGTCGGGCTCTCGTACAACGAGATCGCCGACTCGCTCGAGATCACCCTCGCGACCGTGAAGTGGCGGATCTTCAAAGCGCGGGAAGACGTTCAGGTCGCGCTTGCCCGTCAGGGCATCACGTTCGGCACAGAAGTCGCCGAAGCAGAAGTTCTCTAGCGCGTGTAGCGGCGCAGCCACGCTTCGAGGCTCGGCGCCGCGTCCGGCCGGGCACCGAGTGCGTTGACCTTCCCCAGGAACGGCTCCTGCAGATCGGCAGGCACCTTCCCGGCGTTCACGAGCGCGATCGCGCGGTTGCGCAGCCGAGGAATGTCGCGAGCCCGACCGTCCGCGCCCTCGTTCGCGACGCGATGCGCGAGCACGATCAGCGTGGTGCCGTCGGGGTGTTCGAGCTTCGGGCCACCGCCGGCGCCGCAGCCCGCGACGAGCGCGCTACAGACCGTGAGCCAGACGGCCGGCGAGCGTCTCGGGGAGAGCCGCATCCCGCATCTCCTTCTGCGTCTCTTCGATCGGGTAGGCGACGCGTCGGAAGCCGGCTGTGGCTTCGCTGGTATCGACGAGCAGCCAGGCGGCTCGTGGATCGCCGTCGCGCGGCTGTCCGACCGAGCCCGGGTTCACGAGGAAGCGGCGGCCGTCGAGCTCGACCGTGACACCGCCCGGCGCGAGCCCGCCGTCGATCTGGCCGCCGTCGAGCGCGAGGGCGAGCGCGACGTGCGTGTGACCGACGAGGACGAGCGGCGCGGTCGTCGCCTCGAGGGAGAGCAGCGCGACCTCCTCGCTCAGCACGTACTCCCAGACCGGGTCGCGTGGGCTCGCATGGAACAGCTCGGCGCCTTCGCGGCTTCCGGACGGGGTGAGCGAGCCGAGCCAGGCGCGCTGATCGTTGCCGAGCACACCCGCCGTCCACCTAGCCGCCGTCGCCGCGTCGCCGCTGAACTCGGCGACATCGAGCAACCCCAGGGCCGCGAGATCGTGGTTCCCGCAGAGGGAGATCGCGGTGCGTTCGCGAATGAGATCGCAGCATTCGTTCGGCTTCGGCCCATACCCGACGATGTCGCCGAGGCACCAGATCTCGTCGACCGACTCGCGGTCGACGTCGGCGAGCACCGATTGCAGTGCGTGAAGATTGGCGTGAATGTCCGAGATGACTGCGATGCGCATGGGGAGGGCCGCCACGCTAGCTGCGGCGGCTGTTGCATGGTGTGTGGGGGCGTGGCTGCTCGCACGGACGTCCGTCCCGTCGCTGCATCTGTCCGGCCTCGATACGAATCGGTACTTCACCGCGCACGAGCTCAGCCGCGCGCGTAGCTTCAATCGCGGCGAACAGGGCCTCTATGTAGTGAACCTGGTCGCGCAGGTGGTGGCGCTCGTCGTCCTCGTTCGGCTGCTCCCGCGGAGCGTCCGCTCGATGGGGCTCGGCCGGATCGCGAGCGGGATCATCGCCGGGATGGTGCTGCTCGTCACGCTGTGGTTCGTCGGGCTCCCGTTCAGCCTCGTCGACCTCTGGTGGCAGCATCACTGGGGGCTCGGGCCCTTCGACGTCGTCGCGTGGCTCGTCGGGCAGTGGTCCACGCTCGGGCCGGAGGCGATCTTCGCGATGGCGACGATAGCGCTGCTCGTCGGGACCGCGGGGCGCTTCCGCCGCTGGTGGCTCGTCGCCGCGCCGATCGTCGTCGTGTTCGCGGCGTTCTTCGCGTTCGTCTCGGGCTGGCTCGCGGCCGCCGCCTCGCACCCGCTCGACGACCCCGCGCTCAAGGCGGACGTGACGCGGCTCGAGCGGATCGAGCACGTCGAAGGCACGCCCGTCCGCGTCGAGGACGTCTCGTCGTGGACAGATCAGGCAAACGCGTTCACCGTCGGCTTCGGCCCGTCGACGCACGTCGTTCTTTGGGACACCGTTCTCGACGAACGCTTCTCGCGCGCCGAGCAGGACGTCGTGATCGCTCACGAGCTCGGGCACGTCCGCAGCCGGCACATCCTCAAGTCGATCGGCTGGACCGCGCTCATCGTGCTGCCGACGCTGTGGCTGCTGGCGCTCGCGACGCGCAGGCGCGGCGGGGTCGGCGACCCCGCGAACCTGCCCTACGTGTTCCTCGTGCTGACGGTCCTCGCGCTGCTGACGGCCCCGATCGAGAACGCCGTCTCACGCCGGTACGAGGCCGAAGCCGACTGGCGGGCGCTCAACGCAACACGCGATCCCGCTGCCGACACTTCGCTGTTCCAGGAGTTCGGCCAGTCCAGCCTCGAGGAGCCGAACCCGCCGCTGCTCGACTACCTCTGGCTCGAGAACCATCCGACGCTCGCGCAGCGGATCGCGATGGCGCAGGCTTGGAAGGCGAGGAATCGCTAGCCGCGGTCTTCGGTCTCGGGGAGGTCCTGGATCCCCTTGACCGTCTGGTACTTCGAGTACGCGTCCTGCATCGCGGCGAGCAGCTCCTTCATGAACTGCTGCGACATGTTGACGCGTGAGACGACCACGCCCGGCACGTCGCCCTCTTCGACCTCGTGGTCGATCCGGGCGAACGTCAGTGTGAACTCGTAGTCCGAGAACGTGATGTTGGCGAAGTTCGCGTACACGCCCGCCAGCAGGGCGGGATCCATGTGGATGTTGAGCTGGCGCTCCGTGGAGTCGTCGTCCATCTCCTGTGACGATACCCCCGCTAGGTTTGTGGTGTGTCGGCACAAGCGGTAGCGCGCCTGGAGGCGCTGATCTCGGCGGCGGTGGGAACCGACGTCGAGCTCGAGCGGCCGAAGGACGCGTCTCACGGTGACTTCGCCACCAACGTCGCGATGCGCGGCGCGAAAGAGGCGGGCCGGCCGCCGCGCGAGCTGGCCGCGGAGCTCGCGGTCCGGATCGCCGAGGTCGACGAGGTCGACTCGACCGAGGTCGCGGGGCCGGGCTTCATCAATCTCCGACTGGCCGACTCGTTTTTCGTCGGGGCGCTCGGCGAAGTGGGGGACGACTACGGCGGAGGGTGGGCGGCAGGCGCACCCGAGCGCGTGCAGGTCGAGATGGTCTCGGCGAACCCGACGGGGCCACTGCTCGTCTCACACGCACGAAACGGCGCCTACGGCGACAGCGTTGCGCGGCTCCTCTCCTTCGGCGGCCACGCGGTCGAGCGTGAGTACTACTACAACGACGCCGGTGCGCAGGTTGATCGCTTCCGCGCGTCGGTCGATGCGATCCGGCGTGGGGAGCCCGTTCCGGAAGACGGCTATCACGGCGACTACGTCCGCGACCTCGCTGCGCAGGACGGGGATCCACTGCCGCGGATGCTCGCTTCGATCGAGGGGACGCTGGAGCGGTTCCGCATCGACTTCGACAGCTGGGCGCTGCAGAGCGAGCTCGAGCAGCGCCTGCCCGAGTTCATGCCTCGGCTCGACACGTACGAGAAGGACGGCGCGGTGTGGGCGCGGTCGTCGGCTTACGGCGACGAGCAGGACTGGGTGATCATCCGGTCAGCCGACCGCGGCGGCACGCCGACCTACCGCGCGGCCGACATCGTCTACCTCACGGACAAGCTCGACCGCGGTTACGACAAGGCGATGTACGTGCTCGGCGCCGACCATCACGCGACCGCGCGCTGGTACGCGGCGATCGCGCGGATGCTCGGCTACGACGAGTCGCGCGTCGAGGTGCTGCTGTACCAGTTCGTCCATCTGACGAGCGGCGGCGAGGCGTCCAAGGCATCGAAGCGCGCCGGCAACGTCGTGTTCCTCGACGAGCTGATCGACCAGGTCGGCGTTGATGCCGCGCGCTGGTATCTCGTCAACCGCGGCCCCGACCAGACGATCGAAATCGACCTCGACCTCGCCGCCGAGAAGTCGAACAAGAATCCGGTCTACTACGTCCAGTACGCCCATGCCCGCATTGCCGCGATCCTGCGGAATGCAGGCGCTTCAGGCGAGCTTGTGTTGAGTCAACACAAACTCGCGAACGAGGAGCGGGAGCTGATCAAGCGGCTGACCGACTTCCCCGTGACCGTGCGCGAGGCCGCCGATCGGCGCGGGCCGCAGCTGATCCCGGCGTACGCGATCCGGCTCGCGGACGACTTCCACCGCTTCTACCACGAGTGCCGCGTGATCGGATCGCCCGAGGAGGCGTTCCGGCTCGGGCTGTGCCGCGCGACGCAGGGCGTGATCGCGCGTTGCCTCGACCTGGTCGGGGTCGACGCACCTCAGCGCATGTAGATCCGCCGGACGATCTCCTCGATGTCAGGCTCCTGAACCTGAAGATCGACGAGTCGGGCCGCCTCGGCCACGCGGCTCGTGATCGCGGACGCGGAGCCTTTGAAGCGCAACCACTGTCGCGGGCCGTCCACGCGGTCGACGACGGCGCCCTCGACCTCGATCGGCGGCGCGGGCTCCTCCAGGTCGATCACGAGCGTCCGCTCGCCGCCGTAGCGCTCCTTCAGCTCCGGGATGCCGCCGTCCCAGATTAGCGACCCGTGGTCGATCACGAGCAGGCGGTTGCAGAGCCGCTCGATGTCGCCGAGGTCGTGCGTCGTCAGCATCACCGTGACGCCGTCCTCGCGGTTGATCTCGACGAGGAAATCGCGCACGCGTTGCTTCGCGACGACGTCGAGGCCGATCGTCGGCTCGTCGAGGAATAGAAGCTCAGGCCCGTGAAGCATCGCGGCGGTCAGCTCGCCGCGGATGCGCTGCCCGAGCGACAGCTGACGCACCGGCGTGTCGAGGAACGGATCGAGCTCGAGCACTTCGCGGAACCGCGCCAGGTTCACGCGGTGGCGCTCGGCGGGGACGCGATAGATGTGTCGCAGCAGCTCGAACGAGTCGCGGAGCGGGAGGTCCCACCACAGCTGGATCCGCTGGCCGAACATGGCGCCGATGCGCCGCGCGAGCTCGATCCGCTTCCGCGAGGGCTCGAGGCCGGCCACGGAAACATGCCCCGCCGTCGGCACCAGGATGCCGGTGAGCATCTTGATCGTCGTCGACTTTCCGGCGCCGTTCGGACCGAGGTACCCGAGGAGCTCGCCGCGGTCGACGCGAAACGAAATCCCATTGACCGCCTGGACCACGTGGCGCTCCCGGCGCAGTCGGCCTCGGCGCACCACGAAGTCCTTGCGAAGGTCTTCGACCTCGATCATCCGCCCGCGCTCCGGTAGTGACGTACGGCGAATCGCCAGACCAGCCCGGCGACGACCGCTGCAGCTGCGGCGACGGCGGGTGAGCAAAACTCGAGGAAGCGCGGCAGGCCGAGCGGGTCCGGCTTGCCAAGCACGTAGAGCGCCGGGAAATAGCAGACGAACGCGAGCGGGATCACGAATCCGAGCAGGCGCCGCATCCACGTTGCGTAGATGTCGAACGGGTACTGGGCCATCGTGGTGCCACCGTAGGTAAATGCGTTGGTGAACTCGCCGCCGTCCGTCGTCCAGAACGCGATGCACGCGCCGACGACCCAGATCGACGAGAAGATCACGATCGCGCTGGGAACGGAGACGACGAGCACGAGCGCGCGCAGCACCGTCCAGTGGACGGTCAGCGTCGACAGCGCGTAGACGAGGACGATCGCGCCCTGGACGACGCGCGCGATCCGCCGCAGTGCGAAGTCGGACGCGATCACCTGGAACAGCGTCCCGCGTGGTCGCACGAGCAGGATGTCGAAATTGCCGTCGCGGATCTTCTGCGGGAACTGATCGAGCTGTCCGATGAGCATGTCGGTGATCGCGAACGTGATCGACGACAGGGCGTACAGGAACGCAACTTCGTGAACGTTCCACTCGTTGAGCCGCGAGACGTTTCGGAAGATGACCAGGATGACGACAAAGTCGATGAACGAGATCCAGAACGAGCCGAAGGCGTCGAGCGCGAACGAGAGTCGGTACTGCAGCTGCGAGCGGATCTGAGCTCCGACGAGCCGCCGCCAGACGAGCACCGCGTCAACCACCTTGCACGACCACCTTTCGCGTTGCGCGCTGCAGCACGAACCGCCCGATCGCGAGCAGCGCGAGCGCCCAGAAGAGCTGCAGCGCGAGCACGCCGACGAGCGCCGCTCCGTGACGCTTGCCGAGCCAGATGTCGACCGGCGTCTGGATCACCGATCCGAACGGTAGTGCGTAGCAAAGCTCCCGCAGCGCATCCGGCATGAACCGGAGCGGGATGGCCATGCCGGAGAAGAAGATGACGATCGTCGTCGACAGCGTGACGACGCCTCGGAAGTCGAGGAGCCAGAACGCGACCGAGTTGTAGATGAAGCGAAAGCCGAAGCTGACGACGACTGCGAGCGTCAGGCTGATGACGAACGCGAACGCGTCGAGCGGAGAGGGGTAGCGCAACTCGAAGACGAACGCTCCGAGCACGAACGGCGGCAGTCCGCGAAACAGGAAGTGGTACGGCGCCCGCCCGAGGTCGAACGCGAGCCAGTAGCGCTGCGGGTTGAGCGGCCGCAGCAGGTCGGTGGTGATCGAGCCGTCGCGAATCCGCCAGGCGAACTCCCACCAGCTGAAGATGTAGACGGTCATGATCATCGACTGGGAGAGCCAGACGTAGGTGACAGCGTCAGTCGCGTCGAACCCGCCGACGCTCGCCCGGCTGCGGTAGACGGCGAGCAGGATGTACGCCAGCAGAAAGCCGAAGATGGTGTTGGTGAACGCCCCGGCGACGGTCGCCCAGGGGTAGGCGGCATAGCGGCGCCAGCCGCGCTTCGCGATCTCCCAGTCGAGGCGCATGTTCCTCACTCTAGGATGGGGCGCCGATGGCCAGCACGCGCCCAGACCGGAACCTCGCGCTCGAGCTCGTGCGCGTCACCGAGGCGGCCGCCATGGGCGCCGGACGCTGGATCGGGCGCGGCGACAAGAACGCCGCCGACCAGGCCGCGGTCGACGCGATGCGGGCGATGCTCGACACGGTCTCGATGACCGGGGTTGTCGTGATCGGCGAGGGCGAGAAGGACGAGGCGCCGATGCTCTACAACGGCGAGGAGGTCGGCGAAGGCGGCGGCCCCGACGTCGACGTCGCGGTCGACCCGCTCGAGGGCACGCGCCTGACCGCGCTCGGCCAGCCGAACGCGATCGCCGTGATCGCAGCCGCCGAACGCGGGTCGCTGTTCTATCCGGGCGCGGCGGTCTACATGGACAAGATCGCAGTCGGCGCCGACGCGATCGACGCGATCGACATCAACGCCACGCCCGCAGAGAACATCGCGGCCGTTGCGAAGGCGAAGGGGCGACGCGTCACCGACATCCGCGTCACGGTGCTCGAGCGCGACCGCCACGAGGAGCTGATCGGCGAGTTGCGCGAGGCAGGCGCCCGCGTGAACCTGATTCGCGACGGTGACGTCGCGCCCGCGATCGCCGCTGCACGCCCGGAGACGGGCGTCGACATGCTCTACGGCGTCGGCGGCACGCCCGAGGGCGTGATCTCGGCCTGCGCGCTGAAGTGCGTGGGCGGCGGGATCCAGGCGAAGCTGTGGCCGCGCTCTGACGACGAACGACAGGCCCTCGTCGATGCCGGGTACGACCTCGACCGTGTTCTCACGACCAACGACCTCGTGACGAGCGACGACGTGTTCGTCGCCGCGACGGGCGTCACGACCGGCGCGCTGCTGCGCGGCGTCCGCTACGTGCGCGACGGCGCGATCACCGACTCGATCGTAATGCGCTCACGCTCGGGCACCGTCCGCCGGATCGAGGCGCGCCACCAACTGACCAAGCTGACGCAGTTCACCGGAAGGGAGTACTGATGGCAATCGGACTCGACGAGCTCGGCTACGACGAGAAGCTCTACATCCTGGCGTTCGACCACCGTGGCTCGTTCGAGAAGATGGTCGGCGACGTCGACCGCGTGCCCGGCGCGAAAACGCTGATCTGGGAGGGGTTCCAGCACGCCGTCGAGCTCGGAGCGCCGAAGGCGTCAGCCGGAGTGCTGGTCGACGGACAGTACGGCGCGACCGTCGCACGCGAGGCGAAAGCGGGTGGCTACAAGCTCGCGATGCCGGTAGAGAAGTCCGGCCAGAACGAGTTCGACTTCGAGTACGGCGACCAGTTCGGCGAGAAGATCGAGGAGTACGACCCGGACTTCTCGAAGGTGCTCGTCCGTTACAACCCCGAAGGCGACCGGGAGATGAACGAGCGCCAGGTCGAGAAGCTGCGCCGTCTCTCAGAATGGCTGCACGAGCACCACCGGAAGTACCTGTTCGAGCTGCTCGTCCCGGCCGAGCCGGCGCAGCTCGAGAAGGTCGACGGTAATACGGACCGGTACGACACCGAGGTCCGTCCCGAGCTGATGATGGAGGCGATCCTCCAGTTGCAGAACGGCGGTGTCGAGGCGGACATCTGGAAGATCGAGGGGATCGACGACCGGGAGGCCTGCCGCGAGATCGCGCAGCTCGTGCGCCGCGAGGGTCGCGACCGCGTCTCGTGTGTGGTGCTCGGCCGCGGTGCGTCCGATGCGAAGGTCGACGAGTGGTTGCGCGCAGGCTCCGGGCTCGATGGCTACATCGGCTTCGCGATCGGCCGCTCGATCTTCGGAGAGTCGGTGAAGGCGTACGCGGGTGGCGACGACTTCGATCGCGAGGCAGCGGTCGACACGATCGCGCGCAACTACCTCCGGTTCATCGAGGTGTATGAGGGAGCGCCCGCTCCCGCGTAGACTTCCGGTATGCGGTCATTCCTGAACCGCGTTCTCGTAAGGCTCGGGTTGCGCAAGCAGCCCCCGCCGGACATCGGCGTCCGTGAGCCGAGGCGGCCGGTCCCGTCGGGGTCGAGCGGCGCGATCTCGCTCGAGCCGGACGATCGGTAAGGCGGGCTAGAATCGCCTCCACGCGGGCGTAGCTCAGTTGGTAGAGCATCAGCTTCCCAAGCTGAGGGTCGAGGGTTCGAGCCCCTTCGCCCGCTTACTGTGTTAGAGCGAAAGACGCAGGCGCCTCCCGGCGCCTTCTCTCGTTCCATCTAACAGGTGTCTAACACCGGCCTACTCGTAGGTTCAGGCGGTGGCCCGATTGCGGCTCCGATGGCCAAGGGCCGAACCAAGTTCGAGGTTCTCTACGTCGTAGACCTACGGGAAGAGAGCGATCTCTTCGACAGCGCCCTTGTGGTTACGACGATCGAGCTATCCGAGCCGAGCAGCTAGGAGGACGTCACCGGGTCCACGGTGGTTTCGTGGCCGGGCCTCGTTCGTCGCCGGCTCTCGGACCGCGCAGCCGGTCTACAAGGTGCTCATACAACCGCGTGATCCAGGCTGCGCCAACGAGTTCAGCCCATACCGCGAGTCGTTTCATGGCGTCGCTTCTATCACGAGAGGACTAACGTCTCCAAGACGGCGGCGCGCTTGAGACTTCGCGGTAAGGTCAGACAGGCAACGCTTGCCGCTCAGGACTCTTCCACGTAGACAAACGAAGCTTCGCCGACCTCCGGGCCGAAGGTGATCCGCACTTCGCGCTGCTCGCCGTGGTTGATGCTCAGCCTGCCGACGTCACTCTCTCGCAGTGGAAGATAGAGCGCTGAGGGCAGCTTCAACTTGCCGCCGTTTTCACCGTCGGGTTCGTAGTCGCATGCCGCGCCGAGTCCGTTTGCCAGCCGCAGCGTGCACTGCCCCATCGCATTCGGATGTTTCCATCATCCTCCGATCTCGAAACGGGGAGGGAGCGTTTAGGTGGCGTTGGCGGCGCGCGGATCGTCGCTGTCGAGCGTCCACCAAGCCGCGAAGAAGTACGGCAGGTGACCGACGCGCGTGGGCGCCACGACAAAGGCACACGGCACCGTTGATCCATCCTTGCGGGTGATGAGGCGCACGCCTTCACGATGGTCTGGCGTCATCAGTACCGAGCGGTCGATTCCGCCGGCTGTGAAATCCGCGACATCGTGGATTAGCAGCTCGTCTCGGGTGTAGCCGAGAATCTTGCAAGCGCACTCGTTCACGGCGACGTAGCGGCCCTTCTCGTCGTAGACGCAGATCGCCATGTTGGCCGAGTCGATCGCTTCCAGAAGGAGCGTCTCGTGTACTGCCTTGGTCGCTTCAGACCTGGTCATCGCTCAGGACATTTTCGTTCCGCCACGATTCGGACGCAACACGGAAGCAACCCCGACATTCTGGATCCAGCGCCTTACTTGCGCGCCTGCCTACTAGAGTCGCGCGGGTGACGGTGCGACTTCGCACGCTCGAGTTGCGAGATCTAGCGCGAGCCCGCGATATCACTATGGCGGCGAAGGCGCACTGGGGCCACGATTTAGAGTGGGTGACGGAGTGGGTGGAGTCAAACGACTTTCCCGCGATCGCACTCGCACGGGGCGAGGCATACGTCGCTGAGCTAGATGGAGCGGTTTCGGGATGGGTGGCGCTCGTGCCTCGCATACCCACGGCTTGGCTTGAGGATCTTTGGATCGACCCGGCGTCCATGCGGAGGGGTCTCGGTAAGACGCTGTTCCTCCACGCAGCTGAACGCGCCTCCGCTCTCGGTGCGTCACAGTTGGAATGGGAGTCCGACATTGACGCGGTTGGGTTCTACGAGCGAATGGGCGCTCGAACGGCGCGCCATGGCGAGACCACCGAACTCGGGCGAATCCTGCCGATCATGGCGCTCGACCTAACGTAGTCCCGGGATCCTCGAGGTCCAGCGGATCTAAATTTCGTCGTGGTGAAACGGTAGAAGCTGGGCTTCGAGGTATTCGATCCGGCTGCCCATCTCCTCGAGTTTGTCCGCGAGGGCTGCAGCCCGAGTTTCTTCGAGTTCGTTGGGGAACGCTGCGATGCGTTCGAGGACTCGTTCGTACTCGCGGTGCACGTCTCGTTGGTGATGCTGGAGCTGTATGAGCTCGGGAGCGAACTCGTCGAGTATGCGGAAGCGGTAAGCCGTCGACGTCACAGTCCCTCCTCTTCCCGAGACGCCGAGACGCTAACCCCGATCGGCCGGATGGGTAACAGGCTGGTGACGGCTCAAGGTCGATCTAGGGTTTCACTCCGCGGAGCTACCTAAGGTTTTCGATTCGCGCAGTGAGCGCGGCTAGCTCACCCTCACTGCATTCGATCATGCGGCGAAGGTCCTCGGTCATGCTCGTATCGAGCACGTTGCCGACGGCATCGAGCGCCGTCAGTGTTTCCCGGCAGGTCGCCATCAGGATGATGAGCAACGCTCGCGCTTTGGTCGCCGCGACAAGATTCAACCCCTGGTCATCCATGCGCGCGTTGTTCCGTGGAAGCTTGCAGCCAAACAGCGATTCGACAGTGAACGCAACCAGGATGGCAGGTCGCTCGTTGTTCGAGCATGTACCGCTACCGCCTTGTTGACGAGCTCAGCGGGAACGATCTCGGGCCGCTGGTGTCGGCTCGTCTGACCTTCGCGCCAGGTGAGTCGATCGCCAGAGCAGCGGGTGAGCGCTACGTCGTCGTCGGCGTGGTTGATCCGGAGAACGAGAACTTTCGGGCCTACGTCATCGTTCGGCCGCACGACTAAAACGGAGAAGCGCGCCTGGCGGCAGAGCGGGACGAGCCCACCAGAAGCCGACCAGAAGAAACTCTGGGCACAAAATTCCTACCCACTCCCACCACTATCTTCCACAATCTGAGTACGCCTCCGATTCCCCGGAGGCCGTGAAAAGAGGAGGCGGATTGGCAGAGAAACGAACCGCGGAGGAAGTCTTCACGGACTCTCCTGGTCGATGACGGCTCCGCTGCCGAGAGGACCCCGGCCCGGTCCGTCTCAGGTTTCAACTCCTTCTTGTGACGGCTCGCTGCCGGGACACGAACAACGGTCAGGCGCAAGCACGCTCGCCCAACCGTCAGCGCCTGCTCGTTTGCAGTCCCGGCGCGCCGGGTAGTCCCCGGCCGCTTAGAACCACTGTTTGCGAGCGAAAAGGGGGAGTCTTCTTGCGTACACGTTTGTTCGGCCTCACGGCCTCTGTTCTCTTTGCGCTGCTGGCGATGCTGGTGTTGGGCGCCGCAACTGCTGCGTCGAAGCCGGGTCCCGCCAAAGGTGAAGGCACGCCTAAGTTCACGACGGACGGCGGCACGAGTGGTTTCCGGACGGGGAATACCGTCAAGTATTGGTCGTCGTCATTCTTCGACCCGCACAACCAGCAGACGTACTCATACACGATGGTCGGAACACCCCCGTCGAGCGGTACGACGACGACGGTGAACGCGGTCATCATTCCGCTTGCGTTTCACTTCTCGGCGGCGGGGCGGCCGGATCCGGGCCTGATCTGCGATCCGTCCGGCACACCGGGGACATGTGTGGCGCAGGACGTGACAATGGATCCGACCAACGACCCGAACAACGGCGGGCCTACGCCGAACGACGTTACGAACGTCATCAACTCGCCGATCTTCGCGACGTCGAACTACGCACAGTCGGGGGATACCGGCGTGCAGTACGGGGATGCGATCCAGCGGAGTGAGTTCAATGTGGTGGGGTCGAGCTACCACGTAAACCTGGCCTATACGCACACCTATCCCGTGCAGACGATCGACGTGCCTGGGAATCAGGGTGTCGCGGTGATCAATCGCCGCGGCGTACTCGTCGGCCGTGTCGATGACCATTGGTACAGCAACAAGCTCCAGAGCCTGATCAACTCGCTCCACCTCGATCCGACCGTCGTACCGATCTTCCTCAATGCGAACGTTTACTTGTACGACAACAACGATCAGATCAACGGCTGCTGCATCCTCGGCTACCACGGCGCGCGCACTGCCCTACGTGGCAACGGTGCCCAGGCTGTGCAGACCTACATCTTCGCGGCCTACATCACGCCCGGAAGCTTCGGCGGCTATCCCGACGTGCCCATCGCCGACATCCACGGGCTCAGCCACGAGGTGTCCGAGTGGATGAACGACCCGTTCGTGAACAACATCGTTGAACCGTGGGCGGTCCCGACCGCCACGCAATACGGCTGCACTGCGTACCTCGAAACCGGTGACCCTGTAGTCGGCATCGGTTTCCCGCAGACGACCAACGGGTTCACCTACCACCCCGAGGACGAAGTGTTCCTCCCGTGGTTTGCCCGGCAGGTCCCGAGCTCCTCTCAGGACGGTAAGTACACCTTCATGAACACGTTCACCACAGAAAACAAGCTCGCTCCGGCCGCCAGTTGCTAACGCGGCCGACCAGTAGGAGCTGAGAAGAGGCCCGGGAAACCGGGCCTCTTCTCATCATGACGAACCAATTCGTTCGCCTGCGGCTAGGCGCCATTATCCAACGTTGGCGCAGCAAACCCGTACCTCCACGACCGTGTTGACGTTGGAGAATGGTGGGGTCGATCGAGTACGAGGTCGGTGAGCTGCCGAAGCCGACGCCGGCGTTTGCTCGCTACTGCTGGCGCGTCTTCCAAAGAGCGCTCGACCCGTTCGGTCGACCGCGTGCGTACCCGGATCGTCGCCGCGGATTTCAGCTTGGTAGGCGGCGGTGACGGTTACCAGTGCGTTGCGTTGGGAACGGCGTTCTGACAGCAAAGGAGGACCAGATGGCAACCGGATTCGTTCACACGGTCTACAAGAACGACAAGTGGACTAACGAGATCGAAGACGGCGCGGCGTTCGGAGGCCCACACTCAACAAAAGAGGACGCCGTGGCCGCCGGACGCGAGCGCGCAAAAGCGGACGAGACCGAGCACGTAGTGCACAACCAGGACGGAACAGTCTCTGAGCGCAACTCTTACGGAAGCGATCCCGCGAGCCGCCCCGGCTGACCGGCCAGCGTCGCTGTCTTCTCCGCTGGTCGGGTGAAACGCTGACAAGTTGGAAGTGAGGAGTACGCCCTCGAACAAGCGCGTCCCTTTCCCAAGCTGAGGGTCGAGGGTCGAGCCCCTTCGCCCGCTTACTGAAGGTAGTGCCAGGACTTTGGTCCGGGTTCCAGCGCACGGACGTCAAGTTCGCGTAAAGGCGGGTTGACTTCAGCGGCCGCCAAGCGCACGATCGAAGCAGGCGCCGGCTGGGAGAGCCGTCACCGGAGTTCGAGATCGGGGAGATGGCGAATGGTTGTACAGAGCATTGCGCTCCCGAAAGTCTCGGGAGGGCCGCGCGAGCATGAGCTTGCGGTCGTCCAGACCGAGCCTGTTGCTCCGCCTATCACTGTTGGCCAGTCGTTCTACGCGCCGCTCCTCGTGCCCGCGCTGGTTTCGGCGCAGTGCGCCTGGCTCGTGTTGCTGGGCTACGCCGCCTTCCGCGTTCTGACCTAGGCGATCGCGGTCGCCGGCGGCTCGGCATCGAGCTCGAGCCTCACATCGATGCCCTCTGCACGCTTCCCGGCTTCCCACGCGCGCAGCCGCAGGTAGAGCGCGAGCTGCATCGCGTCCTCGCGATACGACCCGAGCAGGTTGACGCGGACCTCGCACGTGTCCACCGGCTCGGCGGCGACGTCGCTGATCGCGCCGAGATACGCGAGCAGGAGCCGCGTGACAGTGCTGCTGTTCGTTCTGACGATGGTCATGTGCCGCAGATACCCGGTGATGCCGGTGCACTGACCTTGTGCTCGGGACGCAATTGCCGCAATCGCCCGATTGGAGGAGCCCGCGCGGTTCTTACGCTTCCCGAACGCGTGGTGCCCACGCACCGAGCGTCATGGCGACGAACACGCCGGTGACTACGTCCGACGGAGCGTGCACGCCCTGTACGACGAGCGCGAACGGCACCGTTGCGGCCCAGATAAAGGCGAGCCAGCCTGACCGCCACGCACTTGCGACGGCACCGGCCAGGATCAGCGAACGAATCGTGTGGCCGCTGGGCAGCGATGTGTCGAACGCGGCGACGTGGAACGTGTGGTGGTAGAGGTCGGGTTTGTGAAGGGTCAGCTTGCCCGCGAGCTCAATCGCGTTTCCGGCACACCAGAGCGCGCACCACGTGATCGCGTCCCGGCGCGTCAACCGCCACGCCGCGAATAAGACGATGAGCAGCGACGGCAGCACAGCCCCCAGGTAGGTCCAGAGGTCGAGGGCCGTGTTCGCTGCCGGCGGCTCGAGACTCGGCACGGTCAACGCGCCGAACGTGACGAAGGGCTGATGATGCAACGCGAGCCACGGCATCAGGTGGTCGACCGCGTACTGGTCGACGCGACGCAGGACGCCGGTCGCCGCCAAGGTCGCGGTCAGCGCGGTCAGGATCCCGCCCGCGACGGCAAGGCGGGGACGACGTGGCGCGAGGTGCGTCACGCGAAGTGGGGACGAAGCCTCTCGGCTGTCCGCAGCAGATGCTCGGGCAGCACCTTCACGTCGCCGAGCACCGGCATGAAGCTCGTGTCGCCGTTCCAGCGCGGCACCACGTGCTCGTGCACATGTCCCTCGATCCCGGCGCCGGCGACGCGGCCGATGTTCCAGCCGAGGTTGAACCCGTGCGGTGCGTACTCGGCGCGCAGCGCCTCGATCCCGCGTGCTGCGAGCGCGTGCACCTCCGCCGCCTCGCCGGTCGTCAGCACCCCGAAGTCGCCCAGATGGCGATGGGGTGCCACGAGCAGATGGCCGGAAGAGTACGGAAACTTGTTCAGCATCACGAGTGCTTCGTCTCCTCGGTGGACGAGCAGTTCCTCCTCGGGCTCGCAGAAGATGCAGCGATCGAGCCCGTCGGCGTGCTGCACGTACTCGAGGCGCCACGGCGCCCATAGGGGTTCGGGCATCGCACGAGCGTAGTCCAGGACGACAGAGGGGGAGCCGCTGCGGCGACGGCTCCCCCTCTGCGATCTTCGTCCGACGACCAGGAAGGCGAGTCCCTAAGCCCGCACCCAATCGTGCGCTATCAGACTTCCCGACCGTAGCGCCGAGCTAACTCCCTCAAGCGGGTGATCTTTGCGTACCCCCTTAGCGGCGCGGCCGCGTCAGAGCCAGCGCTTGTACCGGAAGAACGTGAGCATCCCGGCGAGCGACACGACCATCCCGACGAAGATCACCCAGAACGCCCACGTGGTCTCGTAGCCCGGGAAGTGGACGTTCATCCCGAAGAAACCGGTGATCAGTGTCAGCGGGAGCAGTACGACCGAGAACACCGTGAGGATCCGAAGGACGTCGTTCTGGCGGTGGCTGATCACCGACTCGTTCGTGTCCTCGAGTGCCTCGACGACTTCCTTGTAGTTGTCGAGGATGTCCCAGATGCGCTCGGCGGCATCGACGACGTCGTCGAAGTACAGCTCGAGCTCCTCCGGCAGGAACCGCTCAACGTGGCGCTCGAGGAGACGCAGCGTGGAGCGCTCCGGCTTGATGATCTTCCGGTAGCTGATGATCTCCTGCTTGACGTTCGAGATGTCGCGGACGACCTCTTCAGAGCGGCCCTCGAACACGTCGTCCTCGAGCGAGTCGAGCTTGTGCCCGATCTTGTCGAGGATCGGGAAGCAGTAGTCGAACAGGTCGTCCAGCACCTCGTACAGCAGACGACCGGAGCCCTTCGAGAAGAGGTCCTCGCGGAACCGCTCGTCGTCGCGGCAGCGCTCGAAGAGGCGCGTCACCGGCAGGAGCTCGACCGCCGGCAGCGTGATGAGGTAATCAGGCCCGACGAACATGTCGAGCTCGGCCGCGTTCAGCCGCTGGATCGAGCGGTCGTAGACCGGGAAATGGAGAACGCCGAAGAGGTAGCCCTCGTCGGCGTAGTCGTCGACCTTCGGCCGCTGGCGCTTCGACATCACGTCTTCGATGTCGAGCGGGTGCCAGCCGAAGCGGTCTGCGAGCTCCTGCGCCGCGTCCAGCGACGGGTTGTCGAGGTGGATCCAGGTCAGGCCCGCGGCGGTGAGCTCAGCGGGGCGGGCAGGCGGAGCCGCCACGGCCACGGCCGTGTCCCTGGTGCGCGCACGACGGATGCGAGGCAGGCTCGGCATCGGTACTCAGCGGGTCCTCGAGCACAGGAATCAGGGGCATATTCGGCATTCTAGCCCCGTTTCCCGCTCGGACGACGCCGACGCGGGTATCGTCGATCCCGTGGAGCCGCGCTGGTGGACCCTGCGTCCCGCGCAAAGCCTCAAGCCCGCGAGCTACGTGTGCCCGTTCTGCGACACGATGCTGCATGCGACGAGTGAGCACGCGCTCGTCGCACCCGAAGGTGACGTGTCGAAGCGGCGTCATGCGCACATGGAGTGCGTCGTCGCCGAACGGCGGGCGGGTCGGCTCGTGACCGAGGACGAATGGCGCCGCCGTTAGGCGAAGTTCAGGATCGCGATCGCCGCGAATACCGGCGCAGCGATCGCGTAGAGGCCGACCGACGTTCCGCGGCCGCCGACCCGCCAGGCGACGGTCGCCGCGATCGCGGTGATCACGCAGGCGAACATGTCGACGACCCCGACGACGATCTGGAGCGCACGGACCTCCGTGAAGTAGATCCCGATCGAGACGGCGGCGACGATCGCCAGCTGAATCGCCTCGCGCCGGAGCGTCTTCGGGTTGAGGGTGCTCTCAGGACGGAAGGCCATTCGCTGCGAGAGGCTACCCTGGTGCCCCGATGGACTGGGGCCTGTTCCACGCGATCAACGCTCTGGGCCGGCACGACGACGGCCTGCAGGACACCGCGCTCGCCTACAACGCGGTCGCGATCTTCGCGATCGTGGGCATCGCCGGCTTCCTGTGGTTCCTGGCTCGTCCTGACGGTCCGGTGAAGGCGAAGCTCGCGGCCGCGTCCGCGACGTTCTCCGTGCTGCTCGGTCTCTTGTTGAACGTGGTCGCCGGATCGCTCTGGCATCACGATCGACCGTTCGTCGACCATCCGCGCGGCGTCGTCCTCCTCGTGCATCACGTGGCGGACAACTCGTTCCCGAGCGACCACGCGACGGTCGCGTTCGCAGCCGCGTTCGCCGTGCTCGTGTTCTACCGCCGCCTGGGTGCGTTGCTCATGTTGGGCGCGATCGGTGTCGCAGTCGCACGTGTGCTTGTCGGTGTGCACTATCCGGTCGACGTTGCCGCGAGCGCCGTGATCGGCGCGGTGTCGGCGGCCATCGTCACATGGTGCGCGCGGCCGTATGTCACGTGGGTCGTGCGGCAGGCGAGCAAGCTGTCGGATCCTGTGGTTGCGGCCGCACGCGGGCGCGCTGCACGGCACTAGCCGGCCAGCCACGCATAGCCGCCGGGCGAAATGGGCATCAGAAGGGCTCCACGAACAGGGGGTCGAGATGAGCACGGACGAAGCCAAGGGCCGCATCAAGGAAGCAGCCGGCGACCTGACCAATGACAAGGACCTGAAGCACGAAGGCGAGATCGATCAGGTCATCGGAAACATCAAGAAGCGCACCGACGACGCGGGCGACAAGGTGAAGGACGCGATCAAGTCGGACGACGAGTAAGCCTCACGTGCGCCGGGGGCCGCGCTTCGCGGCTCCCGGCCATCACGGATGCGCCCGGCAGGAATCGAACCTGCGACCTTTCGCTCCGGAGGCGAACGCTCTATCCCCTGAGCTACGGGCGCGCGGGGAGTGCGTAGTCTAGCCCGCATGGAATTGACCGCCCGGAAGGCGACGGTGCGGCTCGCGGAGACGTTCACCATCTCGCGCGGTTCGGAAGAGTCGGCGGAGGTGGTGCAGGTGGAGCTCCGCCGCGACGGGCACTCCGGCTTCGGCGAGGCGGCGCCGCTCGGCCACTACGACCAGTCGACGGAGTCTGCGATCGGTTGGCTCGAGCAGATCGACCCCGGCGACGATCCGTTCGCACTCGAGGAGATCTTCGATCGTCTCCCGCCCGGCGAGGACGCCGCGCGCGCCGCGCTCGACCACGCGCTGCACGACCTGCAGGGGAAGCTGCTCGGCCGCCCGGTGTTCCAGCTACTCGGCCTGCGCCGGGCCGGCCCGCCGACGTCGTGGACGATCTGGCTCGGCGACCCCGACGACATGGCGCGCCGGACCGAGAAGATCCTCAACCGCGGGTTCAAGCGGCTGAAGCTGAAGCTCGGTGGCCGCGACGGGCTGGATGTCGACCGCGTGAACGCGGTGCGCACCGTGAGCGACCTGCCGCTGCAATGCGACGTCAACGAGGCGTGGTCGCTGGACGAGGCGCTCGAGTACCTCCCGCAACTCTCGATGCTGCAGTACTGCGAACAGCCGCTGCCTGCCGGCGATCCCGGAGGCCCGGAGCTGAAGCGCCGCTCGCCGATTCCGATCTACGTCGACGAGGACTGCCACGGGCTCTCGACCGTCGCTGCGTGCGCCGAGCGTGCGCACGGGATCAACATCAAGCTCGCGAAGGCCGGCGGGATCCGCGAGTCGGTGCGCATGGTGCACGCGGCCCGCGCTCTCGGCCTCGGCGTCATGCTCGGGTGCATGGTTGAGTCCGGCCTCGGCATCGCGCCGGGCGCACACATCGCGAGCCTGATGGATCACGTCGACCTCGACGGGAATCTGCTGCTCGCCGACGACCCGTGGCCGGGTGTCGAGTTCGTCGACGGTGTGCAGCTGCCCTCCGACCAACCCGGGCTCGGCGTTGCGCCGGCGTAAGCTGCTCGTCCTCGCCGAGGGACGTTCCGGCGATCCGCACTTCGGCAAGACGGCGCGCGGCGTCATCCGCTACGCGCCGCAGGACGTCGTGTGCGTCCTCGACTCGCAGAGCGACGCGGCCGAGCACGAAGGCTTCCCGCTCGTACGCACGGTCGATGACGCTCTTCGGTTCGGTCCGACTACCGCGCTCGTCGGGGTCGCGACGCAGGGCGGACGCTTCCCGCCCGAGTGGCGCGCGCTGATCGAAGAGTGCATTCGCGCCGGCCTCGACGTCGAGAACGGCCTGCACGAGTTTCTGACCAACGACGACGCGCTGATGCGTCTTGCCGCGAAGCAGGGCGTCGAGTTGCGCGACCTGCGCAAAGCGCCGCCCGACCTGAACGTGCCGACCGGCGAGAACCTGACGCACGGTTCGACTTCGATCCTCATGGTCGGCTCCGATTGCGCGATTGGGAAGATGACCGTCGCGCTCGAGCTCGACCGCGAGGCGAAGGCGCGTGGCATTCGGAGCGAGTTCATCCCGACCGGTCAGACCGGGATCGCGATCGCCGGCTGGGGGATCTCCGTCGACGCCGTCGTGGCGGACTTCATCGCCGGCGCCGCCGAGCAGCTCGTGCTGGAAGGTGTTCGGCGTGGGGGCGAGGTGCTCTTCGTCGAGGGCCAGGGCTCGCTGCTCCACCCCGCGTACTCGGGCGTGACGCTGGGTCTGATCCACGGCTCGGCCCCGCACTCGTATGTCCTGTGCCACAAGGCCGGCGAGACGGTCGTCGACGGCGACGACCGCTACCCGATCCCGCCGCTCTCCGAGCTCGTCGAGCTGCACGAGAAGATCAGCCTCCTGTCGCGGCCCGCGCAGGTGCTGGCGGTTGCGCTCAACACGCGCGACCTGGACGAGGAGTCGGCGGGACGTGCGATTGCCGAGACGGAGGAGGAGACCGGGTTGCCCGCTGACGATCCGGTGCGTTTCGGGGCGGCGAAGCTCGTCGACGCATTGGGCTTGACAGACCGAACAGGTGTTCGCTAGCATGGCGAACACATGTTCGTTCGCATCTTCATCCTGGTCGCGGTAGCCGTTCTCGTCTGGAGCGCGACAGCGCATTCGTCCCAGGCGCACGGCCGGAAGCAGGTGGTGACGGTCAAGCCCTACGACACGCTCTGGTCGATCGCGCAGCGCCACTACGCAGGCGACCCGCGCGCGGCGATCTGGCGGATTGAGAAGGCGAATCACCTGCCCGGCGCCGACGTCTCGGTCGGTCAGAAGCTCGTGCTTCCGTAGCCCACTGCGACAACTGTTTCCGCCGCAGCGTCCGCTGCGAGAATGATTCGCCGTGGACCTCGACATCGTCTTCCTCGGCACGTCGGCCAGCGCGCCCACCGCCGGGCGCGCCCCGACTGCGTTGCTCGTGCGACGGGGTGGCGACCGGCTGCTCTTCGACTGCGCCGAGGGCACCCAGCGGCAGCTGATGCGGTCCTCCCTCGGGTTGCCCGACCTGGACGAGATCTTCCTGACGCACTACCACGCCGACCACACGCTCGGCCTCCCGGGCCTCCTCAAGACGTTCGCTCTCCGCGGACGGGAAGTGCCGCTCACGGTGTACGGGCCGCCGGGGCTGCGCGAGCTGTTCAACGACCTCCGCCGGATATTCGGCAAGGTGACGTATCCGCTCGAGACGATCGAGGTACGTCCCGGGGAGGCGCTCGAGCGGGACGGCTACCGGATCCTCGTCTTCCCGGTGCACCACGGCGTCTCGGCCGTGGGGTACGCCGTCGACGAGCCGGATCGGCCGGGAGAGTTCGATGCCGCCGCGGCGGATGCGCTGGGGATCCCGTTCGGGCCCGAGCGGGGGGCGCTGCAACGGGGTGAGTCGGTGACGCTCCCGGACGAGCGGGTGGTGACGCCGGACACGGTGATCGGCGCCTCCCGTCGGGGCCGGCGCGTGGTGATCACCGGCGACACCGCGCCTGTCGAGACCGTACGCGTGCTGGCGGAGGGTGCAGACGTGCTCGTCCACGAAGCGACGTTCTCGGAGGACGAGCACGAACGCGCGGAGGAGACGCTTCATTCGACCGCCCGGCAGGCCGCAGAAATCGCAGCCGCCGCGGGCGTGCGGCTACTCGCGCTCACGCACTTCTCCCCGCGCTACTTCGGGCCTGAGCTGCTCGAAGAGGCTCGAGCCGTGTTCGCGTCGACCGTGGCGCCGCGCGACTTCGACGTGATCGAGATCCCATTCGCCGAGCGCGGCGAGCCGCACCTCATCCGTAAGGGCGCGCGGCCCCCACGGGAACCTTCAGATCTGCCAGCTCCCGCCGCGTAGCACCGGCACCTCGGTGCCGTCGGCGCGGAGGGCGGTGACCGCGACATCGTCGGAGCCGATCATGAAGTCGATGTGGATGACGCTCTTGTTGATCCGCTCGCGATCCTCGGGGCCGGCCGACGTCGCGTACGCGTTGCCGAAGGCAAAGTGACTGGCGGCGTTCTCGTCGAGGAGTGTGTTGAAGTAGGTGACGCCGGACTTCCCGATGCGGCCCTCGCGGTCGACGAGCGCGAGCTCGCCCAGGCGTGACGCGCCCTCGTCTTTCGCGCAACGGGCGCGCAGCACGTCGGCACCGGAGTCCGCGTCGATCTCGACTGCGCGGCCGCCCTGAAAGCGCACCTTCAATCCCTGGACGACGGTTCCGCTGACGTCGAGAGGCTTCGTCGCCGACACGACGCCGTCCGCCCGCAGCGGATCGGGAGCGGTGAAGACCTCCTCCGTCGGGAGGTTCGAGATGTGGTGGACACCATCCACGGTCGTCGAACCGCCGCCCGCGAAGCGCGAGGTGGGGAGCAGGCCGATCGTCAGCTCGGTGCCCGGGCCGTCGTAGCGGAGTGCGTCGAAATGGTGCTCGGTAAGGCGTCGACCGACCTCCTGGAGCTGTTCGCCCCGCTCGCGCCATGCCGCGGCCGCATCCGGCTCGTCGAGGCGAAGCAGATAGACGAGCTCCTCGTTGAGCTTCGCGAGGGCATCGGCCGGGGCGAGCTCTGGGTGGACGACCTTTGCCCACGGCTCGGTCGCCCACGGGACGACGCACCAGTTGGTCGTCTTCGCGTTGATCACGTCGAAGTGCTCGCGCAGGGATGGCAGCTGGTCGCGTCCCGCCACGGCCGGGTCGACGCCTTCCATCAGCCCGGGCGACGCGTTGGGCGAGATCGAGATACGAGACCCGTGGGCCTCGCCGATCTCGAGGAGCCGCTTGGGATACCAACGGGGCGCGAACTCGAGCGTGTCCGGGGCCGCTTCGAGCGCCCGGATCCGCTTGACGTACGGGTCGAAGTACCACGGATCGACGAACCGCGCGCCGCGCTTGAAGCACTCGACCGCGATCGCCCGCACGAGCGGCGCCGACGCGGGCGCAGCGATCACGATCACCTGTTGGTCGGTCTGGATGTTCGCGCCGACCTCGGCGACGAGCTTGGCGTACCGCTCGAGCAGCTGTCCTTCCACGATCGCGGAATCTAGATCATCCGCCGCGGACGCCGTCCGGCCGGACCGCGTATGCTGCGTCGGCACGTCCCCCTTTAACCCGGTTCAGCGAGGCCGGAAAGGAGTCGAATGTCTCACCCTGCCGCGACCGCCGCGCACCACATTCTCCTGGACGCCGAGCAGGTCGCACGCACGCTCTCCCGGATCGCGCACGAGATCATCGAGCGCAACGACGACCTTGAAGCGGTCGCGCTCGTCGGCATCCACAGCCGCGGGGTGCCGCTCGCGCAGCGGCTGCGCCGTCTCGTCGAAGAGCGTTCCGGGGTCGACCTCGAGCTCGGCCAGCTCGACATCACGTTCCATCGCGACGACGTACACGTCCGCTCCGGTAGCGCGCCGCGGCGGCCGCAGCCGATCGTGCGCGACACGCGGCTCGAGTTCGAGCTCGAGGGGCGCACGGTCATCCTCGTCGACGACGTGCTCTACACCGGGCGCACGATCCGCGCGGCGATCGACGCACTGATCGAGTACGGCCGCCCCGACCGGGTCCAGCTCGCGGTTCTCGCCGATCGCGGCCACCGAGAGCTGCCGATCCGCCCGGACTACGTGGGCAAGAACCTGCCGACCGCGCGCGGCGACCGCGTCCAGGTCGAGCTCAACGAGATCGACGAGATCGACCGTGTCATCCTCGTCACGGAGGGAAGCGCCGATGAGTGATCTACGCGTCGTGCCCGGCGATCTCCTCCCGCCGCGGCGGGAACGCCGTCACCTGCTCTCGGTCGAGGACCTGACGCGCGACGACGTCGAGCGCCTGCTCGCGGCCGCCCGCTCGTTCGCGGTCTCGCAGGAGCGCGAGACGAAGAAGCTTCCGACGCTTCGGGGCCGGCTGGTCATCAACCTCTTCTACGAGTCGTCCACCCGCACGTCGTCGTCGTTCGAGCTGGCCGCGAAGCGGCTCTCGGCCGACACGCTGAACGTCAAGTCCGTCGGCTCGTCGGTGGACAAGGGCGAGTCGCTGAAGGACACGACGCTGACGCTCTCCTCCTACGACCCAGACGTGATCGTCGTGCGCCACCCGGAAGCCGGCGCCGCACACGCGGTCGCGAACAACACTCGCGCGCGGGTCATCAATGCCGGCGACGGAAAGCATCAGCATCCGACGCAGGCGCTGCTCGACCTGTACACGCTGCAGCAGGCGTTCGGCCGTCTCGATGGACTGCACGTCGCGATCGTCGGCGACGTCGCACATTCGCGCGTCGCACGGTCGCTCGTGCAGGCTCTCCGGCTCGTCCGCTCCGACGCGATCCTCGTCGGCCCGCCGACGCTCGTTCCCAACGGGCTCGCTCCCGTCTCGCACGACATCGCCGCGATCGCCGACGCCGACGTGATCTACGTGCTGCGCATGCAGAAGGAGCGCATGCTCCCCGGGGCGAGCTTCGTGCCGTCGCTCCGCGAGTACACGGAGCGCTGGGGGATCACCCCCGAGCGCGTCGGCGCGGGGCAGCGGGTGATGCACCCCGGCCCCATGAACCGCGGCGTGGAACTCGATCCGCGAGTCGCCGACTCACCCGCCTCGTTGATCATCGACCAGGTCCGCGCCGGGCTCGTCGTGCGGATGGCTGTTCTCTACGACCTGCTCACCGCCGGGCCGGTCGCGGTCGAGGCCGCCGTGGGGGTCGCGTGATGCTTGTCGGCCCGATCGGACGGGAGGACGTCGTCATCCGTAGCGCTCGTCTCGTTGATCCGCTCGAGCGCGTCGACGCCCTCCTCGACGTTCGGATCGACAACGGGGTGATCGCCCAGATCGGCGAGCGGCTCGACACGAACGAGCACCGCGTCGTCGAGGCAGCGGGCCAGACGCTGGTGCCGGCGTTCGTCGACCCCCACGTGCACCTGCGCACGCCGGGTCGCGAGGACGAGGAGACGATCGCAACCGGCACGGCTGCGGCCGCGGCGGGTGGCTACTGCGCGATTCTCGCGATGCCGAACACCGAGCCCGTCGTCGACGATCCGGAGACGCTCCGTGGGCTGCGCAGCCGCGCCGAGGTCGAGGCGCATATCCCGGTCGGGTTCTTCGCCGCGATCACCAAGGGCCAGGCGGGCGAAGAGCTCGCGGAGCTCGGGTCGCTCGCCGACGCCGGCGCGGTCGGGTTCACCGACGACGGCCGCCCGGTCGCCGCGGCGGGTGTCATGCGCCGCGCGCTGCAGTACAACGCGGTCACCGGACGCACGATTGCCGTCCATTGCGAAGAGAAGACGCTCACTCGCGGTGGTCACGCACATGCCGGCTCCGTCGCCGCCGAGCTAGGGCTTGGCGGCTGGCCCTCGCTCGGCGAAAGCCTGATGGTCGCTCGCGACATCGACCTGGCGGCCGACACGGGACAGTCGGTGCACCTGATGCACCTCTCTGCGCGTGAGTCGGTCGACCACCTGCGGCGTGGGCGTGAGGCAGGGGTGTGCGTGACGGGTGAGGTGACGCCGCATCACCTCTGCCTGACGCACGAGGCCGTGCGGACGCTCGACCCGAACGTGAAGATGAACCCGCCGCTCCGCAGCGAGGACGACCGTGCGGCGCTGATCGACGGCCTTCGCGACGGGACGATCTCCGCGGTTGCGACCGACCATGCGCCTCACTCCCTCGAAGAGAAGGATGTGCCGTTCGAGTCGGCGCCGTTCGGAGTGGTCGGGCTCGAGACGGCGTTCTCGGTGCTGTACACGCAGCTCGTCGAGCCCGGTCTACTCACGCTCGAGACGCTTCTCGAGCGGATGTCCGCCGGGCCGGCAGTCATCTTCGGGCTCGCTCGGCCGCGCATCGCGGTGGGAGCACCCGCCAACCTGACGCTTCTGGATCTCGCCGGCTCGTGGCGCGTGCGCGCGGACCGTCTCCGCTCCCGCTCGCAGAACTCGTGGCTGCTCGGCGAGCGGCTCAACGGACGCGTCTCCCTCACGATCGCCGCCGGCAGGGTGGCCTTCGAATGACCGGCGTCTTGGTCCTCGAGGACGGCGAGGTGTTCGCCGGCGAGTCGGTGGGCGCGGACGGGTTCGCATTCGGTGAGGCGGTGTTCACGACGTCCATGACGGGCTACCAGGAGGTCGCCACCGATCCCAGCTTCGAAGGGCAGATCGTCTGCTTCACCGCGCCGATGGTCGGCAACTACGGCGTCGACGAGCGGCGGTCGGAGTCCCGTCGCACACACGCGACTGGGGTCGTGATGCGCGAGGCGCGGGGGCCGGAGTGGACGGACTGGCTCCACGACCAAGGTGTGGTCGCCCTCACGGGCGTCGACACGCGCTCGCTCGTCCTTCACCTGCGCGAGGCCGGTGCGATGCGCGCGGCGGCAGTCGCGGGCGACCACGACGTCGACGAGGTCATCCGGGCGGTTCGCGAGCAGCCGGCAATGGCGGGCGCCGCTCTCGTGGCGGGCGTGTCGACGCGCGACACCTATACGTATGCGGTCGACGGCGTGGTGCGGGTCGCGGTCGTCGACTTCGGGTGCAAGCGCTCGATCCTCCGCCGGCTCGAGGCGAACGGCGCCGCCGTCGACGTCCATCCGTACGACGTGGACGCGGACACGCTTGCGGGCTACGACGGCGTGCTTCTGTCCCCCGGGCCCGGTGACCCGGCGCCGCTCGAGAGCGAGACCCGCATGCTGCAAGACCTGCTCGGTCGTGTGCCGGTCCTCGGAGTGTGCCTCGGTCATCAGTTGCTTGCGCTGGCGACCGGCAAGGAGACGTTCAAGCTTCCGTTCGGGCATCGCGGTGCGAACCACCCGGTGCTGGACCATCGCTCACGCAGGGTGCTCGTCACGTCGCAGAACCACGGGTTCGCGGTCGCGGTCGGTGACGAGTCCGGTGTCACGCACAGCTCGCTCTACGACGGGACTGTCGAGGGTCTCGACTACCCGGAGCTGCGCGCCCGCTCGGCGCAGTTCCACCCGGAGGCCTCGCCCGGCCCGCACGACGCGGCGTCGATCATCGGTTCGTTCGTCGACGAGTTGAAGGCCGCCTGATGCCGAGGCGCACCGACCTCGAGAGCATCGCGCTCATTGGCTCGGGACCGATCGTGATCGGGCAGGCAGCCGAGTTCGACTACGCCGGCTGCCAAGCCCTCAAGGTGCTGCGTGAGGACGGGTACCGCACGATCGTCGTCAACTCGAACCCAGCGACGATCATGACCGACCCCGGCTTCGCCGACCGTACGTATCTGGAGCCGCTCGACCTCGAAGGTGTCACCGGCGTGCTCGAGCGGGAGCGCCCTGACGCGCTGCTGCCGACGATGGGCGGGGGCACCGCACTCAACCTGGCGCGGGAGCTCGACGCGGCCGGGACCCTGCGTGACCTCGGCATCGAGCTGATCGGCGCGAAGATCGATGCGATCCAGCGGGCAGAGGACCGTCAGCTCTTCAAGGAGACGGTCGAGTCGGTCGGGCTGAAGGTGCCGACGTCGCGGATCGTCACGTCGCCCGACGATCTGGAAGGCGTGTCGCTGCCGGCGGTCGTGCGCCCGGCCTTCACGCTCGGGGGCCATGGCGGCGGCTTCGCCGATACGCCGGAGCAGCTGCGCCGGCAGGTGGAGCGCGGCCTGTCGGAGTCGCCGATCGGGCAGGTGCTAGTCGAGGAATCGGTGCGGGGCTGGGACGAGTTCGAGCTCGAGGTCGTGCGCGACCGCGCGGACAACGTCGTGATCGTCTGCTCGATCGAGAACCTCGATCCGATGGGCGTGCACACCGGCGACTCGGTGACCGTCGCGCCTCAGATGACGCTTGCCGACGAGGCCTACCAGGAGCTGCGCAACGCGGCGATCGCGGTCATGCGGGCGGTGGGCGTCGACACCGGCGGCTCGAACATCCAGTTCGCGCGTGACCGCGTGAGCGGGGACATCCGGGTGATCGAGATGAACCCGCGCGTCTCGCGTTCATCTGCGCTCGCCTCGAAGGCGACCGGCTACCCAATCGCGAAGGTCGCCGCCAAGCTGGCCGTCGGCTACACCCTCGACGAGATCCCGAACGACCTGACCGGTACGACGCCGGCGAGCTTCGAGCCGACGCTCGACTACGTCGTCGTCAAGATCCCGCGCTTCGCGTTCGAGAAGTTTCCGGGTGCCGACGTGACGCTCGGCACGCAGATGAAGGCAGTCGGCGAGACGATGGGGATCGGCCGTTCGTTCCTCGAGGCGTTCGTCAAGGCGAAGCGCGGGCTCGAGGGGCCGTTCGACTGGCACCCGGAGAACCTCCATCCGTGGTTCCGGCACGAGCTGCTCGGCCAGGAGGCGGAAGAGGCGCGTCAGCAGAGTGAGCCGCCTGTCTACCGGCGTATCGACTCGTGTGCAGGAGAGGTCGAGGCGCGCTCCAACTACTTCTATGCGACCTGGGGCGAGCGCGATGAGGCGACCCCGCCTCGCGCGGCGAAGCGCGTCGTCATCCTCGGATCGGGCCCGAACCGGATCGGGCAAGGGATCGAGTTCGACTACTGCTGCGTCCACGCGGTGCAGACGTTCCGGTCGCTCGGCTACGAAGCGGTGATGGTCAACTGCAACCCGGAAACCGTCTCGACCGACTACGACACGTCCGACCGTCTCTACTTCGAGCCGCTCGACGTGGCGGGCGTACTCGCTGTGTGCAGGCGGGAGCAGCCCGACGGGGTCGTGATCCAGTTCGGCGGCCAGACGCCGCTCAAGCTCGCCCGCGATCTCGAGGCCGCGGGGTTCCGCATCCTCGGTACGCCGTTCGAGGCCGTCGATCTCGCCGAGGACCGCGAGCGCTTTGGCGGTGTTCTTCGCGAGCTCGGCATCGCGTGCCCGGAGTGGGGGGTCGCCGCGAGCGGCGCGCAGGCCGTGGATCTCGCCGGGAGCATCGGGTATCCGGTGCTCGTCCGTCCGTCGTACGTCCTCGGCGGCCGTGCGATGCGGGTCTGCCACGACGACGATCAGGTCCGTGAGGCGTTCGCGGGTGTTCAAGGCCCGACGCTCGTCGATCGCTTCCTCGAGAACGCGATCGAGATCGACGTGGACGCCCTGTGCGACGGCACCGACACCTACATCGCGGCCGTGATGCAGCATGTGGAGGAAGCCGGCGTGCACTCGGGCGACTCGGCGTGCGTCCTGCCTGCTCAGTCGCTGACGCCCGAGGCGCTGACTGCGATTCACTCCATCGTTCGCCGGCTCGGACCGGCACTCGGCGTCGTCGGGGTGCTCAACGTCCAACTCGCGGTCGCGGACGACGAAGTATTCGTGCTCGAGGTGAATCCGCGCGCCTCGCGGACCGTGCCGTTCGCGTCGAAGGCGACGGGGGTGAATCTGGTCGCGGCCGCGTGTCGTCTCGCCGCCGGTCACCTCCTGGCCGAGCTCGACCTTCCCGCCGAGCGGCCGCCGCGCCAGGTCAGCGTCAAGGCGGCGGTGCTGCCGTTTGCACGATTCCCGGGTGCCGACCCGGTTCTCGGGCCTGAAATGCGCTCGACCGGCGAGGTAATGACGAGTGCCGCCGACCTGCCGACTGCGCTCGCGAAGGCGGAGCGCGCCGCCGGCCGTCCGCTGCCGCGGGACGGTGCGGTGTTCCTCTCGGTGCGCGACGAGGACAAGGCTGCAGCAATCCCGGTCGCAGCCGCGTTCGTCGGGCTCGGCTTCATCCTCTATGCCACCGGCGGTACCGCCCGGACGCTGCGCAATGCGGGGCTCGAGGTCATCGAAGTGCGCAAGGTGAGCGAGAGCCTCCCGGTTCAGAGCGTCGTCGACCTGATCCGCCGCGGCCGCTGCAACCTCGTCGTGAACACGCCCGGCGGGGGCCCCGAGCCGCGTTCGGACGGCTATTTGATCCGTGAGGCGGCGCTCGCGGCGCGTGTGCCGTGCATCACGACCGTCGCCGCGGCGACCGCGGCGGTGCATGCGATCGCGAACGCACGCGCCGAGACCGCACTGTCACTTCAGGAGCGCATCGATGTCGAGGCCGAGGCGCGAGCGTCGTAGCGTCGTCGCCGTCGAGGCGATCGGCCCGTACGCACTCGTCCGCGTGACGCGGGGATCCCTCGATTCAGGGAGCCCCGGACAGTTCTTCATGCTCGAGGCTCCGGGTCGAGTGCTGCCGCGCCCGATGTCTCTGTGTCTCGCGCCTCGCGGCGAACTCGCCTTCCTGCTCGATCCGATCGGCCCGGGGACGCGCGCGCTCGCTGCGCTCGATCCCGGCGACGAGCTGCACATCTTCGGGCCACTCGGAAACGGCTTCCGACTCGACGTCGAGCTGCCGCTCCTCGTCGGCGGCGGCATCGGCATCGCGCCGCTGCCGTATCTCGCCGAAGCTCTCGAACAGCCGCCGGCTGTCGTCGGCTTCCGGTCGGAGCACCACGCTGAGGCGGCGGCACTTCTCCCCAAGGCCGAGGTCGTGATCGATCCGGTGTTCGTCACCGACGCGATGCCTTTCGGTCGCGACGTTCTCGCGTGCGGGCCGGAGCCGATGCTCGAAGCGGTTCGCGCGATCGCGCCGGACGCCCAGCTTGCATGGGAGGCGCCGATGGCGTGTGGGTACGGCGCGTGTTACGGCTGCGTCGTCGAGATCGACGGCGACCTCAAAAGGTTGTGCGTGGAAGGACCGGTTCTGTGCTTCTCATGAACGCATCGGGGTGTCTCGACGCGCTGACCGCGCTGGACGTCGCGCGGTCGTTCGACGCCTTCGTGACCAAGACGGTCACGCCTGAGCCTCGCGAGGGGAACGCCCCCGTGCGCATCGCCGAAACGGACTTCGGGATGCTGAACGCGATCGGCTTGGCAAATCCCGGACGTGCCGTGTTCGCGCGAGAGGTGCTGCCGCGACTACGCGAGCTCGGCGTTCCAATCTGGGTTTCGGTTGGTGGCTTCACTGCGCGCGAGTATGCAGAGACGTGCGAACAACTAGCGAGCGACGCAGTCGCTTGCGTGGAGTTGAACCTCAGTTGCCCGAACGTCGAAGAGGCGCCGGAGTCGGCGGCGGGGATTGTCCGGGCCTGCCGTGAGGCAACCGAGAAGCCGCTCTACGCCAAGGTTTCACCGCATTCCTGGGACGTTGGCGAGACCGTCCGCGCGATCGAGGCGGCGGGTGCCGACGGCATCTCGCTGGTCAATACGCTGCGCGGTACGACACTCGATGCACGCTTGCGCCCGACGCTGTCGCGCGGGGCCGGCGGATACTCGGGTCCTGCATTGCGTCCAGTCGCACTCGCAGCGGTCAGCGCCGCTCGCCGAGCGACGCAGTTGCCGATCGTCGGCATGGGTGGAGTCGAAACAGGGAGACACGCGCTCGAGTTGGTCGCGTGCGGTGCGACGCATGTCGCGCTCGGGACAGTTCTGTTCGCGGACCCCGATGCACCGACGCGCGTACGCGCGGAGCTCGCGGATGAGATCCAGTCGTTCGGAGCCGGCGCGGCGGAGGATCTCTTCGGTGTTGCGCTCGACGCTGTTGGCAGTGGGGTAAACACGACAAAACATTGAGCGTTGCACGTTGCACGCGGCGAATTGGTTGGTAGGATGCTGCGCTCATGGTGCCGCCGCAGACACAGGTTCAAGCTCCCGTTCGCTCGCTCGACCAGCGGATGGAAGCGCTCAAGAGAGCCAATGACATTCGTGTCAAGCGTGCGCAACTGAAGAAGGATCTGAAGTCGGGCTCGGTTTCGATCGAACAAATCCTCGGCGAGCCGCCCGAGTACGTTTCGACCGCGAAGGTGTTCGACATGTTGATGGCGGTGCCGAAGTTTGGTCGCGTGAAGGCTGCGCGCCTGCTCAACCAGTGCCGCATCAGTCAGTCGAAGACGGTCGGCGGACTGTCCGACCGACAGCGGCACGAGCTGATTGGCCTCTTCAACCACCGGTAGCCCGACGGCGCGTCCGGTTTTCGTCGTCACCGGGCCGTCCGGTGCGGGCAAAGGCACGCTGATCCAACTCGTACTGCCACGTTTTCCCGAGCTCGCGCTGGCGGTGTCCGCGACGACGCGCGAACAGCGACCGGGCGAGGAGGACGGCACGCACTACTGGTTCCTCGACCGCGACGAGTTCGACCGGCGGGTCGAGGCCGGCGAGTTCTTGGAGTGGGTGGACTTCGTTGGGAACCGCTACGGGACGCTACGGAGCGAGATCGATCGCCTACGGCAGTCCGACAAGGCGCCGCTGCTCGAGCTCGAGACGGAGGGCGCGAAACGCGTCAAGCGCCGCGTCGAGGGCGCCGTGACCGTGTTCGTCACGGCGCCGGTCGAGGAGCTCGAGCGTCGGCTGCGCGATCGGGCGACCGAGAGTACGGGCGTGATCGAGGATCGGTTGCGCAAGGCGCGCGAGCAGCTCGCCGAAGCGCACGACTTCGATTACGTGGTCGAGAACGACGACCGAACGAGGGCTGCCGAGGCTTTCGCAGCAATCGTTGCCGAGCAGCTCGGGATCCCAGCTACCATGGGCTGACCATGATCCATCCCCGCATCGATGAGCTTCTCGATCAGGTCGACTCGCGCTATGCGCTCGTGATCGTCGCCGCCAAGCGCGCGCGCCAGATCAACAACTACCACCACCAGCTCGGTGAGGGGACGTTCGACGAGTTCGCGCCGCCGCTGATCCAGTCGCGCTCGAAGAACTACCTGACGATGGCCCTCGAAGAGACCGCTGAGGGCAAGATCGTCTACGAGTACACCTCCACCGCCACCAGGTAGGCGGTCGAACTCGGTTCCCGGCGCAGCCGGAACCGAGTTCATGACTCGACCGCCCGTACTCCGGCACACTTTCCCTATGAGCCGGATCCTGCTTGGCGTCACCGGAGGAATCGCCGCCTACAAGGCGTGTGAGCTGACGCGCCTGCTCGTGAAGCAGGGACATGAGGTGATCCCGCTCGTGACGCGTGGGGCGCAGCGGTTCGTCGCCGAGGAGACCTTCCTCGCGCTCGCGCGCCGCCCGAAGAGCGAGGACGTCTACGAGCACCTGACGCGCGCCGACCTGCTGATCGTCGCTCCGTGCACCGCGAACACGTTGGCGAAGCTCGCGTATGGGATTGCCGACAACCTCCTCACCGAGGCTGCGCTCGCACATCGTGGCCCGGTGCTCGTCGCGCCGGCGATGAACCCACGCATGTGGGCGCACGCTGCGACTCGCGCGAACGTGGACACGCTCGTCACGCGCGGCGTCGAGCTCGTCGGGCCTGACGAAGGGGAGATGGCCGAGGGCGAATGGGGTGTCGGTCGCATGTCCGAGCCGGAGGAGATCGCCGCACGTGTTGCGCAGTTGCTCGGTCCCGGTGCGCTGAGCGGTCGCCGAGTGCTCGTCACGGCGGGCGGGACCCGGGAGCCGCTCGATAGCGTGCGCTTTCTCGGCAATCGCTCCTCGGGGCGAATGGGAGTCGCGCTCGCCGAAGAAGCGCGCCGGCGCGGCGCCGAGGTGATCCTGCTCGCCGCGAACCTCGCGGTCACGCCGCCTCACGACGTGGAGACGATTCCGACGCCGACCGCCGACGCGATGCGCGACGCGGCGCTCGCGCTTCCCGACGTTGATGTCCTCTTGCTTGCGGCCGCGGTCGCCGACTACCGCCCGGCCGAAGCGCTGGCTGCCAAGCGCCCGAAAGACGACCGCGGGTGGACGGTGGAGCTGGAACCGACCGATGACATCGCGCGATTGCTCGGCGAGCAGAAGCACGATGGGCAACTGCTCGTCACGTTCGGCGCCGAACACGGTGAGGAGGGACGGGAGCGGAAGCGCGCGATGCTCGAGAACAAGAACGCCGATCTCGTCGTCTTCAACGACATCGGTCGCAGCGACATCGGGTTTGACGCCGCAGACAACGAGGTCGTCCTGATGACGCGCGACGGGGATCGTCTCGTGGAGAAGGCGTCGAAACAGCGCGTCGCGGCCGCGATCCTCGACGAGGTCGAACGCCTGCTGCAGACGGCAAAATGAGCGAGAGCGCCTACGACTTATTCAAGGAAGGCCAGAAGCGACTGCGATCCGGCTTGACCGCGCAGGCGACGGTGCCGCTCGAGAAGGCGAAACGGCTCGAACCTGCGAAGGCGTCGATCCGCGAGGCGCTCGGCATCGCGTACTTCCGGCTCGCACGCTGGCGTGACGCGGAGCAAGAGTTCCGCACGATCGTCGAAGAGCTGTCGCCGACTGACCACTACGCGCACTACGCCCTCGGACGCGCGCTCGAGCACCTGGGAAAGACGTCGGAGGCGAACGGGCACTACAAGCTTGCGAGCTCGATGAAGCCGGGCTCCGAGACGTATTCCGCCCGGATCCTCGACCTCGAGTGATGTTCCCGGTGACGTAGCCGGCGAACGTTGCCGGGCACATCACACGTGAAGGCAATCGTGCAGCGCGTTTCGCGGGCATCGTCGTCGCCCGGCGGCTCGATCGGGCCTGGCCTCCTCGTACTGCTCGGGATCGCGGACGGCGATGACGAGGCTGCAGTCATTCGCCTTGCTGAGAAGGTCGCGCGGCTTCGCATCTTCCAGAACGACGAGGGGAAGTTCGACCGCTCCCTTCTTGATACGCGTGGCGCCGCGCTCGTCGTCTCGCAGTTCACGCTGATCGCCGATACCGCGAAGGGCAATCGCCCATCGTTCTCGCACGCCGCGCGGCCCGAAGTCGCAGAACCGCTCTACAACCGGTTCTGCGCTGCGCTACGTGAGCTCGACGTCCCCGTGGAGACGGGTGTCTTCGGTGCGCACATGGACGTCGAGCTCGTGAACGACGGCCCGGTGACGATCGTCCTCGACTAGTTAGGCGGAGACGCGAGTTGCGACCTCGTACTTGCCCACGGAGACGCGGCGGCCCGGCGTGTCACCGGTCGGCATCGCCGACAGCGTCGCGTCGCCCGTCGCATAGTCCTGCTCGTTGTCGAAGAACACGATCGCGACCGACTTCTGCGCGTCGGCGTCGTAGAGCAGCATGAACTCCGTCGCGGGCAGGCCCTCCGGCCGCTCGCTGCCTTCCATGTCCGCCTTCAGCTGCTCGATCCGGTCGGCGGTGACGCCCTCGAACTCGACCACGCGTGCAATTGCCATCGAAACCCTCCTTCGTGGATGTGCCGAGCCTAAAGTCCCGACGGCCGGCCGTCGATAGCTGCCCTGGGCGCGGCCGCGCAAGGGGAGAGAATTTGCGCGCCGCGCCCTTCTTTTCAGGGTCTTTAGGGTCTCTGCTACCTTTCTGCCACCACAGTTCGAGCAGGTTTCGAGGTGGGCGCAACGCGCCCATTTTTCGTTTAGAAGGGGTGGTTCTCGACGGTGGCGACGACAGCGCATCAGAAGGAACGAGAGTTGCAGCGCGAGATCGCTCGGTCGGTCGAATCGGCCCTGCCCGGGGTAGAGGTGCTTGCGCTCGAGCTCACCGGCAAGGAGCGGTTCTGCGTCTTCGTCGACCATCCCCAAGGCGTCGACCATGCGCTCTGCGAGCGCGTCACCGGCGTTCTCCGTACGTACCTCGACAAGTACAGCGTCGAGGTGTCGTCGCCCGGCCTCGATCGCCCGCTTCGCACACGCGCGCATTTCGAGCGTGCAGTCGGGAGAAACGTGCGCGTCAAGACGCCAACGCAGAAGGCACGCGGCGAAGTGCTCGCCGCAGGTGAACGATCGGTCCAGATCCGCACCGGGCCGCAAGCAGCAGACATACCGTACGACGAGATCGTGCGGGCCAATCTGATTGATGAAGGGACTCAAGGATGAGCCAGGAGATCGTTGACGCGGTTCGCGAGATCGAGCGCGAGAAGGGAATCGAGAGCGGCACGCTCGTCGCGGCGCTCGAGGATGCGCTGCTCGCCGCATACAAGAAGACGCCGGGTGCCACGCGCCATGCGACCGTGGAGCTCGACGACCGCGGTGACTTCCGTGTGTTCTCGATCGAGATTCCGCCGGACCTCGAAGAGCGGCTGCTCGACGAGGCGCGCGAACGCGCACTCGACGAGCTCGAGCGCCTCGAGGAAGAGACCGGCGAGAAGAACCACACCCTGCTCTCCGACGACGATCTCGATCTCGACTGGTCGGAGGTTCCCGACAATCTGATCAAGCGCGACGACGTGACGCCGGACAACTTCGGCCGCATCGCCGCGCAGACCGCGAAGCAGGTCATCCTCCAGCGGATCCGCGAAGCGGAGCGCGAGATGATGTACGACGAGTACATCGATCGCGTCGGCGAGGTCGTCACCGGCATCGTCCAGCAGACAGGCGACCGCCGGAACATCCTCGTCGACCTCGGCAAGGTCGAGGCGCTCCTCCCGGGGCCTGAGCAGGTCGACGGCGAGCGGTATGAGCAGGGCTCACGCATCAAGGCCGTAATTCGCGACGTCCGAACCGGGACCAAGGGCCCGCAGGTGATCCTGTCGCGCCGCGACCCGGAGTTGATCAAGACGCTGTTCGAGCTCGAGGTGCCGGAGATCGCCGACGGACTCGTCGAGATTCGCGGCGTCGCCCGCGAGCCGGGCTACCGCTCGAAGATCGCGGTGGAGTCGCACGCCCAGGGCGTCGACCCGGTCGGCGCGTGCGTCGGCCCGCGTGGGTCGCGCGTGCGGATGGTCGTGTCCGAGCTCCGCGGCGAGAAGATCGACATCATCCCCTGGAACAACGAGCCGGCGCGGTTCGTCGCGAAGGCGTTATCGCCTGCGCGGGTCCGCGAGGTGTACCTCGACGACGAAGGCCGCGAGGCGACCGTCGTCGTGCCCGACGACCAGCTCGCGCTGGCGATCGGCAAGGAAGGCATGAATGCCCGTCTAGCCGCGCGTCTCACCGGCTGGAAGATCGACATCACCTCCGACAGCGAGTTCGCCCAGCAGGAGGCCGAGGCGGCCTTCGGCGGCGAGGAAGGCGAGGAGGGCGACTTCTCCGGTCGCTGCTCGGCCGTGCTCTCGAACGGGAAGCGCTGCCCGAACGCGTCGTTGCCCGGCTCGAAGTACTGCGGCGTTCCGGCACATCAGGAGCTGGCGATGCACGAGATCGACGCTGAGGACAATCCGATCGTCGCGGAGAGCGAGCCCGAGCTCGAGGCGATCGCCGACGTCTCGGCTCCCGAGCCCGTCACCGAAGATGCCGCGGCGTTCGGCAATCCCGAGCCCGAGGAGTTCGCGGCCGGTCCCGGCGATGCCCCGGTCGAGGTGAGCGTCGACGACGAGTAGCCCGATCCGCACCTGTGCCGGTTGCGGCCGCCATGCCCCGCAGGCGGAGCTGCAGCGCTTCCACGAGGAGGCGGGATCGTTGATCCCCGGCGCGGGTGTCGGACGCGGCGTCTACACATGTCGGCGGCTTCCGTGCTTCGAGCGCGCGGTCTCTCGGCGCGGCTTCAACCGGATCCTGCGCAAGACCGTCCGCGCCGACCCCGTTCTCTCCCGTCTCTACACTGGTTCCTGACGAAATGGCAAACGGCAAGCCCAACAGACCGATCAGACCCCGCGGAGGCGGCCCGAAAGGGCGCCGTCGCGTCGTCATCGACGGCGGTGGCGGCCGTCCCGGCACGGGTCAGCGCCAGCGGCCGAGCGACCGTCCGGCGGATCGCGGCCCGCGCCAGCCGCGCGAGGTCGTCGCACCCACCGGCCCCGCGACCGTCGAATCCGGCGTCACCCTGCGCGACTTCTCGCAGGCGCTCGGCGTCGCGATGCCGCAGATCATCAAGCTTCTGATGAACCTCGGGACGATGAAGACTGCGACGCAGTCGCTCACCGACGACGAGGTCCTCTTGATCGCTGCAGAGCTCGAGCGCGAGGTGACGATCAAACACGCGGACGACGACGACACTGAGCCCGAAGTCTTCGAAGACGCCGAGGACACGCTGCAGGCGCGGCCGCCGGTCGTCACGATCATGGGTCACGTCGACCACGGCAAGACCACGCTGCTCGACGCGATCCGTCAGACATCCGTCGTCGCGACCGAAGCAGGCGGGATCACGCAGCACATCGGCGCGTATCAGGCCGACCACAACGGTCGCCGGATCACGTTCCTCGACACCCCGGGCCACGAGGCGTTCACCGCCATGCGTGCCCGCGGCGCGAAGGTGACGGACATCGCCGTGCTCGTCGTCGCCGCCGACGACGGCGTCATGCCGCAGACGAAGGAGTCGATCTCCCATGCGCGCGCCGCCGAGGTGCCGATTGTCGTCGCGGTCAACAAGATCGATCTGCCCGACGCGAACGCGGATCGTGTGCTGAGCGAGCTTGCGACCGAGGGCCTGCAGCCCGAGGAGTGGGGCGGTGACGTGCAGATCGCGCGTGTCTCGGCGAAACAGGGCGAAGGCCTCGACGATCTCCTCGAGCGCATCCTGCTCGTCGCCGATGCGGAGCTCGACCTGCGCGCGAACCCGACCGCCGAAGCATCCGGTCCGATCATCGAATCGCGCCTCGACGTCGGCCGTGGGCCCGTCGCGACGATGTTGATCCACCGTGGGACGCTCAAGGTCGGCGATGCGATCGTCGCCGGCGATGCGTGGGGCCGCGTGCGCGCGCTCTACGACTATCGCGGCGAGCGGATTCAGGAGTCCCGGCCGGGCGAGCCCGTCGAGATCCTCGGCTTCGACCGTCCGCCGCCCGCCGGCGAGCTCGGCCGCGTGGTCGAGAGCGAGCGCCGCGCGCGCGACCTCGCACAGCAGCGGGGCGAGCGTCTCCGGCGTGAGGCGATGGCGAAGCAGCGGACGGGCGGCGTCTCGCTCGAGAAGCTCTTCGAGCAGATCGGTACGGGTGCCGTCCAGGACCTGAACATCGTCGTGAAGGGCGACGTCCAGGGCTCGGTCGAGGCGATCGTGTCGGAGCTCGGCAAGATTCAGCACCCCGAGGTGCGCGTGAACGTCATCCACACCGGCGTCGGCGGCATCACGGAGAACGACGTGAACCTGGCCGCCGCGTCGAGCGCGATGATCGTCGGCTTCAACGTGCGCCCGTCCTCCGAGGTACGGGGCGTCGCTGATCGCGCCGGCGTCGAGATCCGCCTCTACCGCGTCATTTACCAGCTCACCGAGGAGATCGAGCAGGCGCTCGTCGGCATGCTGTCGCCGGTCGAGACCGAGGCGATTCTCGGCGAGGTCGAGGTGCGCGCCCTCTTCCGGGCATCGCGCGTCGGCACGATCGCCGGGTGCATGGTCACGAGCGGCGTCGTCCGTCGCGGGGCGAACGTGCGCCTCTTCCGCGAGGGCACGCGCATCCACGAGACGACGGTCGCAGCGCTGCGTCGCTTCAAGGACGACGTCCGCGAGGTGACCGAGGGCTTCGAGTGCGGCATCTTGCTCGAGGGCTTCAACGACCTGCGCGAAGGCGACGTCTTCGAGGTGTTCGAGACGCGCGAGATCGAGCGCACGTCGCTCGACGAGCCCGCCACTGAGTGAGTTCGGGCTTCGTCGCGATCCTCACCGTCGAGCTGCACTTCCCCGAGGCATCGTCGCTCAAGGGGAAGCGTCACTTCGTGCGCTCCGCCAAGGACAACCTGCGGAACCGCTTCGGCGCGGCCGTAGCGGAGGTCGACCATCACGACCTGTGGCAGCGGGCTGCGTTGACGGTTGCGTGCGTGGCCCGCTCGGCCCACGAGGCCGACGAGCTGGCCGCGGGGGCGGAGCGGTGGCTCGCCTCGGGTGACTGGACGCTCGTTCGCTGTGATCGTGTGCTGATCTCGCCGGGCGACCAGGAGTAGGCATGTCGGAGCGGATGAGAAGAGTCAACGAGTCGGTCCGCAGCGTCGTCGCGGAGGGCGTCCGCGACCTCAAGGATCCGCGCATCGGTCTCGTCACCGTCACCGGCGTGATCGTCACCCCCGACCTGCGTGAGGCGACGGTGTTCGTGTCTGTGTTGGGCAACCAGAAGAAACGCCGCGCGACGCTCGCTGGTCTTGCATCCGCGCACGGCGTGCTGCAGGCCCGGATCAACAGAGAGCTGAACCTCCGCTGGACCCCGACGCTGGCGTTCGCATACGATGACGCGGTCGAGCGCGGCGTTCGGATGACGAAGCTGATCGACGAGCTTGCGGCGGACCTTCCCGAGGAGTCAGGATCGGCCGACGGTGACCGAGACGCAGACGAGTGACCTTCAAGCAGTCGCGGACGTCCTGCGCGCGCAGGAGCGATTCGTCGTCGTTGGCCACGAGAACCCGGACGGCGACGCGCTTGGCTCGCTGCTCGGGGCGACCCTGGGTCTCCGCGCCCTCGGCAAAGACGCGGTGATGTATCTCGCCGGCAGTGGCCCGATGCCGGCCGAGTATCGCTTCCTCGACCTCTCGGAACTGCTTCGCGAACTGCCCGCCGATATCGAGGATCGCGTGTTGCTCGCCGTCGACTGCGCGAACGAACGTCGCATCGAAGAAGGAACCCAGGCAGTCACCCGCGCTCGATTTGTGGTCGACGTAGATCACCACCACGACAACTCCCGGTTCGGCGAGGTCAACCTCGTCGTACCCGAGGCATCCTCGACGGCCGAGGTTGTCCGCGACATTCTGCGCGAGCTCGACGTCGACCTGACGCCGCGGATCGCGGAAGCGCTGTACGTGGGCCTTGTCACCGATACTGGCCGCTTCCAATACTCGAACACGACGGCCAAGGCGCTTCGCCTCGCCGCCGAGCTCGTCGAGGCAGGCGCTGACGTTCACGGGATCTTCCAGCACGTCTACGAGACAGTGCAGTTCGCGAAACTGAAGCTCCTCGCGCGTGCTCTCGACCGTGCGGTCGCCTTCGACGGTGGTGCGCTCGTCGTCTCGTATCTCCTGCGCGACGACTTTGCGGAGGTCGGTGCCGAGGAGCCGTACTCCGAGGGGATCATCGACCACCTCCGTGCGGTCGAGGGGGCGGAGATGGTCGGGCTGATTCGTGAGCCGCCGCGCGAAGACGGTCCTTCGCGCAGGATCTCGCTCCGCTCCAGCCACGACGAGATCGACGTGTCGGCGATCGCGCGGAAGCGGGGAGGAGGCGGGCATCCGCAAGCAGCGGGGTTCTCGTCCGAAGAGCCGGTCGAGCGGATCATCGAGTTCCTCCGGCGCGAGTTCGCGACCGTCCACGGCAACGGTGCCGATCCCGAAGGCGCGTAGACCGGTCGGGGTCGCGCTGGTCGACAAGCCGGCAGGTCCTTCGTCGTTCGCGATCGTCGCTGCGCTCCGCCGCCGTACGGGCGCGCGCACAGGACATACGGGGACGCTCGACCCGTTCGCGACTGGCCTCTTGGTCCTGTTGTCCGGTGCGGCAACTAGACTTGCTCCGTGCTTTGTCGGCCTGGACAAGCGCTACGTCACCGACGTCGACCTGACAGCGACGACGTCGACCGGAGACCCGGAAGGCGAGGTCACCGGCCGGTGTCCGGCGCCGAGCCGCGCGGCCGTCGACTCGGCGCTCGAGCGCCTCCGAGGGGAGATCGAGCTGCCGATCCCGGCTGCCTCCGCGGTCAAGATCGGCGGTGAGCGCGCGTACAAGCTGGCACGGCGGGGTGTCGACGTGGAGATGCCCCTGCGGCGTTCGCACGTGCTTGCGCTCGACGTCATCTCCTATAGCGGCGATGCCACCGCAACGTCGTCCGTGCAGCTCTCCCTGCACGTCAGCTCGGGGACGTACGTGCGCTCGATCGCGCACGCACTCGCGGGCCACTGCACGACGCTGCGTCGCACGGCTGTCGGTCCATTCGACGTGGACGAAGCCGCCACGGTCGACGATGTCCGGCTCACCGCGGTCGGCGAGGCGCTCGCCCGTCTCCCGGAACCTGCGCTCGACCGCGTCGAAGCAGGTATCCGTGGCGGCGTACTCGCATTCGCGGAGCTGGCGTGAACGTGGCCCGGCAACCTGGCGAACTCGAGGCGCGGCCGCGGGCGGTTGCGATCGGGACGTTCGACGGCGTCCATCTCGGTCACCGGGCGGTCATCCGGGCGGTGGTCGACTCCGGTCTGCGGCCGACCGTTGTGACGTTTGATCCGCATCCCCGGGCGGCGCTCGGCGAGAGCGTCGAGCTGTTGTGCACGCTCGGCCGGCGCCTTGAGTTACTCGAATCGTGCGGGATCGAGGACGTCCTGGTCGTCGAGTTCACGTCCGAGACGGCGGAGCTGTCGGCGGCAGAGTTCGCACGCGACATTCTCGAAGCGATCGGCACGGAGGTCGTTGCGACCGGCGAAGGGTTCCGCTTCGGGCGTGGGCGGGAGGGGGATTGCGACCTCCTCCGCTCGCTGGGTTTTGACGCGCGGGAGGTCCCGCTCGTCCCCGGCATCTCCTCGACGCGTATTCGCGCGCATGTGACGGCGGGCGAGCTCGAGCTGGCAGCGAAGCTGCTCGGGCGTCCGTTCGAGATCGACGGTGTGGTCGTCGGCGGTGACCGCCGTGGCGGCACGCTCGGCTTCCCGACAGCCAACCTCCGTGTCGAACCGATGCTGCTCGTCCCCGCCTACGGGATTTACGCCGGCGCCGTCGGTGATCGACGCGCAGCAGTCTCGATCGGGGTCAACCCGCACTACGGCGGCACGGAGCGCCGCATCGAGGCGTACCTCCTCGACTGGGAGGGCGACCTGTACGGCGACCGACTCGTAGTCGAGCTCTGGCGGCGCCTCCGTGACGAGCGCGCCTTCGAGAGCGAGGCGGACCTGATCGCGCAGATCGCGCAGGACGTCGAGGACACGCGCGCGGCGACGCGCCCTTGACGCCGTGCCGAAGCTCATCCTCCTGAACGGTCCGCCCGCGGTCGGCAAGTCGACCGTTGCGCGGCGGTATGCCGACGAGCATCCGCTGACCCTGGTGCTGGAGATCGACACGGTGCGCGCGCTGCTCGGCGCGTGGCTCGAGGAGTGGCAGCGCTCCGGGCATACCGCGCGCCTGATCGCGCTCGCGATGGCGCGGACGCACCTCGAGACCGGGCGCGACGTCGTCGTTCCGCAATTGCTCACCCGGCGGGAGTTCGTCGAGACGCTGCGGGAGACGACCGAGGCCGCCGGTGGAACCTTCTACGAGATCACACTGATCGATCCGCGCGATGTCGTACTCGCTCGACTCGAGCAGCGAGCCGAGCCGGCGAACGCGTTCAGCTCGCGCGCGCTGATGGAGAAGCAGGGCAACATACCGGGCGAGACGTACGACGCCTTCGTCGCAGCACTCCGCGAACGCCCGGACGCGCTCGTCGTGGAGGACCCGCTTTCCGAGCCGGGCTATGTGTCGTTGCTCGCGCTCGTCAGTTGAGGGCGTCGCTCACGGAAGCACGGCTCCGCTCCGCCGCGGATCAGCGCCCGCGCCCGTCCGCCCGACCGCGCTGACACCGCCGAAGTAGTGGTGCAGCGACGGCCACCGGCGCACCGGGCGGCCCTCGCTCTCGAGCGCTGCCAGGAACGTCTCGTCGACACCCGGCTCCGCGTTGACGAGCCGGCCGGTGGGATGAAAGCGCGCGCGGTCGATCGCGCCCTGCACCGAGTCGCCGTCGTGCAGTACGCGGCCGAGGACGCCTAGGAGCGCGGTGCGGAGTCGTGTCCCGCCCGCCGCGCCGAGCGCGAGCTCGAGGTGATCGTCGTCGAAGACGACGGTCGGCGCCATCATGCTCGCCATCCGTTCACCGCCTCGAAGCGGCTCGCGAACTAGATCGGTCTCGCCGAGCATGCTGTTCAGGTGCAGGTCGAGGCCCGGCAGGAAGTCCCCGGAGCCGAGCCCCAGGCTCGTTGTCAGGACGCACGCGGATCCGTCTGCGTCGACGACGGTGAGGTTCGTGGTGTGGCCGCCGCCGAGAGGTCCGTCGTCGATCGCCTCGAGCAGAGCCGCGTCACCGCCTGACGGGTCGATCCGCGCGAGCGTCGAAGGCACGCCGCTGAGATCGGCGCGGGTCGCGACGCGACGTCCGGCGAACCTCACCTCGGTCGGCTGCGACCACTGCGCCGCGTACCTCTCGAGATCGGAACGGAGCAGGACGCCGTCGCGCTCCGCAACCAGCTTGACCAGTGCGTTGGCGATCGTTCCGCGGTAGACCGACAATGCGCCTTCGTCGCGGACGAACCCGAGCGCAGTCACGAGACCGGGCTGCACCAACAGGTCGCCGGTGTCGAGAAGCGCGCCCCCGGGCGCATAGATCGCAGCCCCTTCGCGCATCGTCATCACCGGCGCGAGCATCGCGAGGCACGACGCGTGCGCGGGCGGCATGACGACACCGCTGCACGCAAGACGCAGTGCAGGCTCGACGAGCCGCTCCCACGGCAGGCGACCGTGTGCGCGCCAGAGTGCGTCGAGCCCCGCCGGCACGCCGGGCACCGCGCACGACGACGCACCGACCGCGTAGTGGACGAGCTCTTCACCGAACGGGACCTCGAGCCCGTCCATCGGAGCGCCTTCACCCGACGGCACGGCGACGAAGCAGTCGAGCAGCCGCACCGAGCCAGACGCGGCGTCGAAGTAGATCGCGTGCCCACCACCGAGCAGTCCGGTCATCACCGTCTCGGCGACGCACGACGCGAGGCATGCCGCCACCGCGGCGTCGGCCGCCGAGCCGCCGTCGGCGAGGATCTCGGCAGCCGCCTCGGCAGTCGCCGGATGGCCGGCAGCGACTGCGGCGATCACGGGACGCGCGCGGCGAGCCGGCTGCCGAGACGCACCAGGCCGTCGCGCGGGAAGTCGATCCGTTCGCGAACGTGCGGTCCGTCCGGAACCCGGAAGCGGCCATCCCCGATGGGGCGGAGGAACAGCTCCTCGCCGTCGACGGCGAGCACGAGCCCACCGTCCTCGGGGCGAATCTCTGCATCGGCGTCGCTGTTCGCGTAGCGCCCCGCGTACGGCGCGAGTTGCGCGTCGGGCAGCTCGACGAACGCCGACAACACCCGCCGCGTACCAAGCACCGAGTCGAAGAACGCCTGCTCGATGTCGTAGAGCGCCTTCGCGCCCGAGCCCGAGTTGGTCAGGCCGACCAGCACCGCGCCGGCCTCGGGAATGAGCAGCAGCTGGCTTTGGAAGCCGCCGTACGAGCCCGAGTGGCTCCACACCTCGACGTCGCCGACACGCTCAGCGAACAGCCCGAGCCCGTACACGCCGCCGATCGGCTTGCCGTACGGGTGCCGCATCAACTGGAACGCCGGGTCCGCGAGCAGCTGCTGTCCGAAGCTGAGGAGATCGGCCGCGTTCGAGACGAGACCACCGGACGGTCGACGCGCGCGGGGATACGGCCCTTCCATCGCCCCAATTCCCGTGCCCGCGAGGTCGGGCTCGCCGAACGACGTCGCCTCGAGACCGAACGGCTCGAGCACTCGCGTCGTCAGCGCGTCCTCGTAGGTCGCGCCTGCGCGAGCAGCGGCGAGGTGGCCGGCCAGCCAGTAGCCCGTGTTCGCGTACGACCAGATCTCGTCGACGCCGACGAACCGGCGGACGCTCGGGAGCTCCGCGACTGCCGCACGGAGCGTGTCATCGCCGGCGCCGAGCCGCGCCAGATCCCCGTCCGGCAGTTCGCAGTCGAACCCGCTTACGTGCGCGAGCAGGTGCCGGACTCGCACGTCCTCGGGCCAGACCCCGGTCTCCTCTTCTAGATCGAGCAGGCCCGTTGTGAGGAACGCCGTGAACGGCTTCGTGATCGACGCGGCGCGAAAGCGGGTCGCGGGCTCGCAGCCCACCGCAACGACCGACACCTCGCCGCCGACCGCGGTGCCAACGGTCATCGCCGGCACCTCCCAGGCGGCCGCGGCAGCCTCGCAGATCTCGCGAAATGTCCTATTCATCAGGAATTCGCTACCCTACTGGCGACCCGGCCTCGGCCGTCTCGCGTTCTTCCTTCGCGGCGGCTTGGACCTGGGTGACCCGATTCGAGAGGAGAAGCATGACCCTCACCAAGGAAGAGAAGCTGGGCCACGTCGGCAAGTTCGGCAAGCACGAGACGGACACGGGCTCGCCCGAAGTCCAGATCGCGATGCTGACCCAGCGAATCAACACGCTGACCGAGCACCTGCGCACGCACAAGCACGACCACTACTCGCGTCGTGGCCTGCTCAAGCTCGTCGGCCGCCGCCGCAGGTTCCTGAACTACCTGCAGCGCAAGGATCTCGAGGGCTACCGCGCCCTCATCAAGGAGCTCGGCCTCCGCCGCTAGCTCCTGCACATCCAAGGAGGGTGGAGCTTGGGCGAATGTCTCGCCGAGGCGGGAGATTGACCCAATCTCCACCCTTCACTCACAGCACAGTGGAGGAATAGGAGAGATATGAGCATCGTCGAAGCTGAGCGCCCCGCCGGGGTGCCGGTTTCCGTGTCCGTCGAGATCGGCGGGCGCGAGATCAAATTCGAGACAGGGAAGCTCGCGAAGCAAGCCGACGGCGCCGTCGTCGTCTCGAGCGGGCAGACCGTCGTCCTCGGCACGGCGCAGGGCCGGACAGAGGCGCGCGAAGGCGCGGACTTCTTCCCGCTCACCGTCGACGTCGAGGAGCGCATGTACGCCGCCGGGAAGATCCCGGGTGGCTTCTTCAAGCGCGAGGGACGCCCCACCGAGCGGGCGATCCTGACCGCGCGCATGATCGACCGCCCGGTCAGGCCGCTCTGGCCGAAGGGCTATCGCAACGAGACGCAGTGCGTCGGCACCGTCTTCTCGGCCGACATGGTCGTGCCGCACGACATCCTCGCGATCAACGCCGTCTCGGCGGCTCTCACCGTGTCGCCGCTGCCCTTCCTCGGGCCGATCGGTGCGGTGCGCATGGGTCTGATCGAGGGGAACCTCGTCATCAACCCGACACTCGAGGAGACCGAGAACAGCTCGGAGCTCGACCTGATCGTCGTCGGCACGAAGGACGGCCTGACGATGGTCGAGGCCGGTGCGAACCGGGTCCCCGAGAACGTCATCCTCGAGGCTCTCGAGATCGCGCACGGCGAGATCGTGAAGCTCTGCGACGCGCAGCTCGAGCTCCGGTCGAAGGCCGGCAAGACGAAGTGGCTCGACCCGGCCGTCACCGAGCGCCTCGAGGGCCAGTACGGCCACGAGATCTGGTCGCGCATTCAGGAGCAGGGCATCCGCGAGGCTGCCTCGATCGTCGAGGAGATCGTCGGCAAGGAAAGCGGCGAGATCACGATGACCTCCGACCAGGCGCAGGTGTTCGGCGAGCTTCAGGTTCGCTCATCGCTTGCCCAGCTGCTCGAGAAGAAGCGCTCGGCCGCGGCCGAGACGGCCGTTCGTGAGCAGTTCGAGGGCGACCTGCGCGGGCTCACCGACGCAGAGCAGGACTCGAAGGAGCTCAAGTCCGCGAAACGCCATCTGCTCTACGACCACATCGTCGAGACGGTCAAGCTGCCCTTCCCGGGCGGCGGCGAGGAAGGCGAGAAGGACTCGCTGACCAAGGGCTACGTCAAGAAGGCGTGCGACTCGATCTACAAGAGCCTCGTCCGCCAGAAGATCGCCGTCGACAAGCGGCGGCCGGACGGCCGGTCGGAGACGGAGATCCGCCCGATCGAGGTCGAGGTGTCGGTCATGCCGCGCACCCACGGCTCGGGCCTCTTCACCCGCGGGCAGACGCAGATCATGACGCTGCTCACGCTCGGGACGGCGAAGGAAGGTCAGCGGATCGACGACCTTTCGCTCGAATCCGATCGCCGGTACATGCACCACTACAACTTCCCGCCCTACTCGGTGGGCGAGACGGGCCGCATGGGCTCGCCGAAGCGCCGTGATATCGGCCACGGCGCGCTCGCGCAGCGTGCGCTCCAGGCGGTCATCCCGCCGGCGGACGAGTTCCCATACACGATCCGCCTCGTGTCCGAGACGCTCGAGTCGAACGGCTCGTCGTCGATGGGCTCGGTCTGCGGCTCGACGCTCGCGTTGATGGATGCCGGCGTGCCGATCAAGGAGCCGGTCTCCGGCATCGCGATGGGCCTCGTCAAGGAGGGCGACGACTACGTCATCCTCACCGACATCCAGGGTGCGGAGGACCATCTCGGCGACATGGACTTCAAGGTCGCCGGCACCCCTGAAGGGATCACCGCGCTCCAGATGGACATCAAGATCACCGGCGTCAGCCGCGAGATCATGGAGCGGGCGCTTGCGCAGGCGAAGGAGGCTCGCACCGCGATCCTCGGCCGCATGCTCGAGGCAATCGCGCAGCCGCGCGAGATG
>DASXOW010000092.1:0-6903 GCA_036493955.1 Gaiellaceae bacterium | reverse complement strand
GCTCGCGGTCGTCGCCGCGCTGGCCTGGACGTTCGGCCGCCACTCGAAGTCGAACGGCGTCCGTCAGGTGCTCTGGATCTTCGCCGCGTCGCAGCTCCTTGCCCTCGCGCTTGTCCTTTTGGCAGTCACGTTCAAGTGGCTGGTGATCCTCGGGCTCGTCGTCTTCGCCGTCCTCGGACTCGCCTTTCTCTTCTACGACCGCCGCTAGACTTCCGTGCCCTGGGGCGTAGCCAAGTCGAAATAGGCTGATTTGCAGGCATTTCCTGTGGCGCGGTGCGTGTTTTGTGCGAGCCTCCAAACCGAACCAAGCACTACTTGGGCGTTAGCCAAGTGGTGTTAGCCGCCGATGTCTGACATGGACGCCGGGGCCACGATCCAGGCTGTCCACCTTGATCCTGCGACGGATCAGGAGATTGAAGCTGTGCGCGAGGCGTTTCGCGCACATGGCTTCGACCCCGACATCAAAGACGACTATCTGCGTAGATCGTCTGGCCTTCTTCCATGGATCATCGCGGTAACGCTCGCAACGCCCATCACGGCGTTCTTCGCAGCATTCGGCACCACCCTTGGGAACGCCGTGGCTCAAGACGTCCATGCGGCCTTTAAGGCGTGGGTGAAGGACATGTGGGCATCACGCGCAGGCTCGGTCGCTGCCCGAGGCTTTCTCGAAGTTGAGGACTCCGACAACACACACGTCATCCTCACGAGTGGACTCCCAGACGAGGCCCTCGACGCGCTCCTGGGCATGGATTTGGAGCAACATCGCGGTGAGTATCTGACCTGGGACGAAGAGTCCGGGGCCTGGCGGGATCCGACACGGAGGTGACGCCGCTCCGGTCGGCGGCGGCCTCCGCTCGCCTGGGCCAGTGTTCCGGAATGACCCCCGAGCGTTAGCCGAAGCCGAATGACCCGTCGCGGCCGTACGGTGGGTGGCAGGCGGCGCGGCTCGCATCGGATAGACGGATCGTCTTCGCGTAGCGGCCGAGGCGAATACAGCGACGCGTTCCGTCTTGTGTGACCGAGAAGACGGCGAGGCTACCGCGTCCAGCGTTGACGTTACTGGCCGTTGCGCGACCGGGACGAAGCGTTTCCGTCCACCCAGGACTCCCGCAGGACGAAGTCCCACTGCAGTAGACGATGGTCGCGGTCGAACGAGTGTTGTTGATGATCTGCGGCGCGAACTCGTTCTCGGTCGAATCGTTGATCGTGCATCCCGCAAGGACGCTAGCCAGGGCGAGAACACTTACGCCGAGGCCGACCCCCTTCACGCCTTCCAATCTAGCCTCAGGCTGGGCAGCCCTGGGCTGGGCGAGCGTCCTCTCGCCAGACGTGGGCTACCTGTTGAGACCGTTAACCCTTCGCTTCCCAGCGATTCAGCGCCTTCGCGGCCGCAGACCAGCCGACGTGATCGGGATCGAGAGAGCGACGGGCCTTGAGGAGCCGGTACTCGACAAACAGGGTCGGCTTGACGCCAAGGGCCTGGGCCGCAGCAGTCATGATCTTCTCGGACGGCGCACGTTCGCCGACTACTGCTTTTCGGAGTGACTCGTAGTTCACGCCTGGCATGCGCCGGGCCAGAGCTGTCCAGTCCGGATTGCCCATGCGAGTGACGATGCCGGCGTCGATCAGAAGGGTCCGGACCGTTACTCCGAACCCCGGTGGGGTTGTGTGGCTCATCGTGGACTATCCTCTCTCCCCTATGGGGGGTGCGAAAAGTGGGCGAGGCTTACGTCGATGGATCGCGGCCGGTGTCCCTGATTCGGCTCAACCAAGCCCCGAGTCGTGCGACTTTTGTGCGAGGCCCGCTACAGGCGGCGAGCGTCCGCAGGGGCGACACTCCGCGTAGGAAGTGCCTGCTAGTAGCCCTCGGCGGATTTTTTTATGGTTTCCAAACGTGTCAATACCGTTGGGGCGTAGCCAAGTGGTAAGGCAACGGGTTTTGGTCCCGTGATCCCAGGTTCGAATCCTGGCGCCCCAGCCACCTCTTCCTGATATGGCAGACGAGCTAGCAGCAGTCGTGATGGCCGCCGGAGTCGGTACGCGCATGAAGAGCGCTACGCCGAAGCACCTGCACCCGCTGCTCGGCCGGCGGATGGTCGACTGGGTCGTCGAGGCGGCGCGTGCCGGGGGCGTCGAGCGGATCGTCGTCGTCGCATCCCCGCAGACGAGCGGCCTGCTCGACGGTGTCGAGGTCGCCGTGCAGGAGAAGCCCCTCGGCACCGGCGACGCGGTTCGCAGCGCGCGCGCCGCGTTCGAGGACTTCAGCGGCGACGTGCTCGTCCTCAACGGCGACGTCCCGGCGCTGCGGGCGGAGACGATCCGCGCGCTCGTCGAGGCCCATCGCGAGGCCGGCGCGGCGGCGACCGTGCTCTCGTTCGAGCCCGCGGATCCCGGCGCCTACGGACGGATCGTCCGCGACGGCGACGGCCGGCTCGCGCGGATCGTCGAGGCGGCAGACGCCTCGGCCGAGGAGACGGCCGTGCGCGAGGTCAACTCCGGCATCTACGTCTTCCGCTCCGAGAAGCTCTGGCCGGCGCTCGAACGACTCGACGCGCACAACGCCCAGGGCGAGCTCTACGTCACCGACACGCTCGGTCTCCTCGTCGGCGACGGGGAGACAGTCGCAGTGCACACCGCGACCGATCCGTTCGAAGTGGAAGGGATCAACACGCGTGCGGAGCTCGCGCTCGCCGCCGCTGCGCTCCGCGACCGCATCAACGAGGCACACATGCTCGCCGGCGTCACCATCGTCGACCCCGTGTCGACCTGGATCGATGCGGAGGTCGAGATCGAAGCGGACGCCACGATCCATCCCTTCAGCGTCCTGCGAGGCGCGATCCGGATCGCCTCCGGCGTCGAGATCGGACCGTTCGCCTACGTCCGGCCTGGAACGGTGGTCGGGGAGGACGCGAAGATCGGCACGTTCGTCGAGGTGAAGGCCTCGACCATCGGCGCCCGCACGAAGGTCCCGCACCTGTCGTACATCGGTGACGCGGAGATCGGCGAGGACTCGAACATCGCCGCCGGGAACATCACCGCCAATTTCAAGCACGAACCGGGCCAGCCGAAGGCCAAAACGCGGATCGGGAGCAACGTCAGGACCGGTGTCGACAATACGTTCGATGCTCCTGTCGACGTTGGCGACGATGCTTGGATTGCAGCGGGCGCGGTCATCACCGATGATGTCCCCCCGGGATCGCTCGCCGGGTTCGCCCCGCGGCAGGAGACGAAGAAAGGGTGGGTCTACGACAGGCATGGAAAGCGTGAGCGCGACTGAGGTCGCCCTGCCCGGGCTCGAAGGCAGCCAGGTCATGAGCGAACAAGGGCCGGGGCACTGGATCGAGCGCGGGCCGTGGAAGCGGCTCATGGTGTTCGCCGGGCGCTCGCATCCCGAGCTCGCGAAGCGCATCGCCGAACAGCTCGGCGTCGAGCCCGGCGAGGTCATGCTCAGCACGTTCGCGAACGACGAAAGCTATTGCCGCTACGACGAGTCGATCCGCGGCGCGGACGTCTTCATCGTCCAGACCGGCTGCCCGCCCGTGGACAAGAACCTCATGGAGCTCCTGCTCATGATCCAGGCGGCGAAGCTCGCGTCCGCGAAGCGCATCACGGCCGTCATTCCGTGGTTCCCGTATTCGCGTCAGGACCGGAAGGCGAAGCCGCGCGAGCCGATCTCCGCGCGCCTCGTCGCCGACATGCTGCAGCTCGCCGGCGTCGACCGCGTCCTGACGATGGACCTCCACGCGGGGCAGATACAGGGCTTCTTCACGATTCCCGTCGACCACATGACGGCGCTGCAGCTGTTCGCGACCCACTTCCGCGACCTCGGCCTCGCCGGCGAGGGCGTCGTCTCGGTTGCCCCCGACGCGGGCCGCGCCAAGCATGCGGTGCGCTTCGGCGAGATGATAGAGGCGGAGTTCGCGATCATGCACAAGACGCGCATGGAGGCCGAGCGCGTCGAGGTGACAGAGGTCACGGGCCGCGTGCGCGACAAGATCGCGATCGTCGGCGACGACGTCTCCACCACCGGCGGCACGCTCATCGCCGGCGCGCGGGCATTGCTCGAGCACGGCGCCGAGGAAGTGAACGTGTTCGTCACGCACGCCCTCTTCTCCGACAAGGCGCTCGAACAGCTCGGCAACTCCGACATCGAGCGCGTCGTCGTCACCGACACGATTCCGGTCGATCCGCGCAAGCAGCCCGACAACATGACGGTGCTGAGCGTCTCCGGCCTGCTCGCGGAGGCGATCATGAACGTCTTCTCCGACGAGTCCGTGTCGGGGATCTTCGGCGGAGAGAACCAGCTCTTCTAGCGAACGGCTTGCGCCGCGGCCACGCGCTCTGCCGCGAGCCGCTCGGCCGCCGCGGCGGGCGTGATGTCGTCTTCCGAGGCGGAGGTGAAGAGCGTATGCAGCGTGTCGCCGATGCGCGACAGGCTTTCCGCGAGCTCGTCCTCCGTCCAGCCGAGATCCTCGAGGCCGACGAGCTGGATCACGCCGCCTGCGTTCACGACGTAGTCGGGCGCGTACAGGATCCCCGCTTCGTGCAGCCGCTCGCCGTCTTCCGGCGTGGCGAGCTGGTTGTTCGCGCAGCCGGCGACCGCGCGGCAGCGAAGCTGCGGGATCGTCTCGGCATTGAGCGTCCCGCCGACCGCGCACGGTGAGTACAGGTCGCACTCCGTCCCGATGACGTCCTCGGCCGCGACGACCGCCGCACCGGTTGCGGCCGCGCGTGCCTCGTCGACGTCGGACACGAGCACGTCCGCGCCACCTGCCCGCAGCAGTCGCACGAGGTCTGCGCCCACGGCCCCCGCTCCCTGCACGAGCACGCGCACGCCGTTGAGGTCGGGCGAGCCGAACGCGTGCTCGACCGTCGCATGGATCGCGTGCAACGTGCCAATCGCGGTCCCGCGTGCGCTGTTGCCGCCCTTGCCGGTGGTGCCGTACACCCACGGGCAGCGCTCGGCGACGACGTCGAGGTCGGCAGGGGAGATGTTCATGTCGCCGGCGGTGCGATACGTCCCGCCGAGCGCGGCGACGAGATCGCCGTAACGGAGAAGCAGCTTGCGGCGCGCGTCGCCCGTCGGCAGCTCGGGAACGGCGAGCACCGCCTTGCCTCCGCCGCGCGGGATGTCGGCCGCTGCGAACTTCCGCGTCATCGCGCCGGAGAGGCGCATGGCATCGGCGAGGCCGTCTGCCGGGGTCGGATAGACGCGGAGCCGGGTGCCGCCTCCGCCCGGGCCGAGCGTGGTCGAGTGGATGCACACGAACATCCAGGCGCCGCTCTCTGCGTCGTAGCGGATGACCGCCTCCTCGCCGTCCCAGGCCTGAAGCAGATCCTCGAACACGGTCGAATCTTGCCTGTGTTCGGCTACACTCCGCCGCCGATATGGCCGGAGAACGCACAAAGCTCCTCGTCGCTGCCCGCGAGCAGCTCGGCTCGCGCGAGACGCGCAGGCTGCGCCGCCAGGGGCTCATTCCGGGCGTCCTGTACGGCGGCGGTCAGCCGGTCGCGATCTCCGTCGCCGAGCGGGAGTTGCGCCGCGCCCTCACCGGCGCCGCCGGCCTGCACTCGATCCTCGATGTCGAGATCGACGGCGCCGGCAAGACGCACGCGTCGATCCTCAAGGAGTACCAGGTCGACAAGGTGCGCGGCCACATCACCCACATCGACTTGCAGGAAGTCCCGCTCGACAAGCCGATCCACGCGTCGGTGAGCGTGCATCTCATCGGCGGCGACGACGCCCCGGGCGTGCGCGAGGGCGGTGTGCTCTCGCAGCCGCTGCGCGAGATCAACATCGAGGCCCTGCCGCTCGAGGTTCCCGAGCACATCGACCTCGACGTCTCGCACATGGGCGTCGGCGACACGCTGCGCATGAGCGATGTCACCGTTCCGCCGGGCATCACGCTGCTCGACGATCTCGAGACCGTCGTCGCGACGGTGACCGCACCGACCCGCGAGGTCGAGCCCGAGGCCGTCGAGGGCGAGGAAGTCCCGGAGGGCGAGGCGCCCGAGGGTGCGGCTGCGGAAGAAGGCGCGGAAGCGCCTGCCGAAGGCGAAGAGCCTTCAGGCGAGCCCGGCACCGTCGAGGGTTAAGACATTCTCCTCGTCGCGGGCCTCGGAAACCCGGGCCGCGAGTACGCGCGGAACCGGCACAACGCCGGCCATCTCGTGCTGGACGAGCTCGCGCGCCGGCATGGCGGCTCGTGGAAGTCGAAGTTCTCGGGTCAGCTCGCCGAGGTTCGGCACGGCGACGCGCGCCTCGTCCTGCTGAAGCCGGAGACGTACATGAACGAGTCCGGCCGTTCGGTCGGCGCGGCTGCGCGCTTCTTCAAGGTCGAGCCGGCGGACGTGCTCGTCGTCCACGACGAGGGCGACTTCGACCTCGGGCGGATCGAGATCAAGCACGGCGGCGGGCTCGCAGGGCACAACGGCCTGCGCTCGATCGCGCAGGAGCTCGGCACGAACGACTTCACACGCCTCCGGATCGGCGTGGGCCGCCCCGAGCGTGGAGACCCGCGCTCACTCGCGGACTACGTCCTCGCCGACTTCGAGCCGCACGACGACGCGGCAGCGCTCATCGCGAGCGCAGCCGACGCCGTCGAGGCCTACGTCACGCGGTAGCGAAGCGCTTCTTCGCGCGCTCGCGGGCGCGCTCCGCCTCGACCTCGCGGTCGCGCGGCGGGGCGTTGGTCACGAGCGCCTCGAGCAGGTGGTGCGTCGCATGCGCGACCTCGTCGACTGCCCGCGCGAAGGCCTCATCGTTCGCCTTCGACGGCTTCGTGAACCCGCTGACCTTGCGCACGTACTGCTCGGCCGCGGCGCGGATCTCGTCGTCGGTCGCGGGCGGCTCGAAGTTGTAGAGAGTTCTGATGTTGCGGCACATGCCGCCACCCTAACCCG
>DASXOW010000091.1:0-2712 GCA_036493955.1 Gaiellaceae bacterium | reverse complement strand
GACTGGTGGCTGCACGTCGCGGTGAACCGCGCGCTAGACGCCATCGGGCTGACGTCCCCGTAGGTCGAGCGTCGTCCGCAGCTCGGCGAGCTGGCGGCGGAGCGCCGCCACGTCGACCCCGCGGTGGGCCGGCTCGTACGGCTCCAGGCGCCTGAGGGCCTTGTCCAGCTGCCGCTCGGTCCCGACCCGGTTTCCGCGTCCCGCCTGGTACCAGGCGACCGCCACGTGGACGAGCCCCTGGTAGAAATCGCGCTCCCCGGCGGGCGCCGCGCGCCACGCGATCTCGAGCTCCTCGTGCGCCTCGAAGTACCGGCCGGCGCGGATGTGGTCGAGCCCCGCCTTGAACGGGTCAGCCATTCCCCTCTAACCTTGTCAGGTGGCCACGATCCTGCTGTGTGGGGTCGACCTTTTCTTCCGTGGAAAGCTCGAGGCGATGCTGCCCGGGCATCGCCTGATCACCGTCGATCACACGGACGATCCCGACCTCGTGATCTGCGACATCTCCCGCATCGATGCGGAAGAGGTGGCCGACACGTACCCCGACGTCCCCATCCTCGGGTACACGAACCACACTGACACGGCCGGCCTGCGAGCGGCGCACGCCGCCGGCTTCGACCAGGTGGTGGCGAAGTCGGCGCTCGTCGAACGCGGCGCCGAGCTCGTCGCGGAGCTGCTCGGTTCAGCCTGATGTCCGGTTTCGCCGTCCACTAAAGTGGCGGCGTGACCTACATCATCGCCGAGCCCTGCATCGACATCAAAGACCGCTCCTGCGTGGACGTCTGCCCCGTGGACTGCATCCACGAGGCCGGCCGGATCCTCGTCATCGATCCGGAGGAGTGCATCGACTGCTTCGCGCCGACCGAGCAGTTCTTCACGCCGTACGGTCTGCGGACCTTCGGGGAGATGGAGAACCGCTGGACGCGCGTGCTGACCGACGACGGCTTCAAGCCTGCGTACGTGCGGCGCTTCCGGCGCAAGCCGCTCGTCGAGATCGAGATGGCTCCCGCGTTCGAGGAGCGCGACCGCTACGGCGGGATGCGGCTTACGACGCGGAACATTTCCCGGTTCAGGCGCACGATCGAGGCGACCGCGACGCACTCGTGGGTGCTCGCCGACGGCGAGACCACCAGCTCTCTCGCGGTCGGGCAATTCGTACCCGGTGTGCGCGCCACGGCTAAGCGCGAGAACGAGAGTTACCGGCTCGGCGTGCTGCACGGTCTGGTTTTCGGTGACGGCACGTGGAACAAGCAGGAGGTTCGCTCCGGCGAGCACTTGCATTACGTGCAGCTCTACGGCGAGCGGGTAGCGAGATTCAAGGACTTCTTCGACCAGGTGAACTTCTCGCCCTGCCTCGACGTCCATCCCGGTTACGCCGGGACGGGCGTCGTGCGTGCGCCGATCAACTTGAAGCGCGCACTGCCTCACGACGCCGACGGCGAATACGTCGCCGGATTCGTGGACGGCTGGCTTGCCGCTGACGGCGATCCCGTCAAGGCCGGCTCCTGGCGCCTACGGTCGACCGCACACGAGGCGCTCAGGTGGCTCGAGGACGTCGCGCCGCTGGCCGGATACGTCGTCATAGGCTCCGGGGAAGAGGCGAGCCGAGAGACGAACTTCGGCGTGCGCAGCAGGCCGATGCGCTGGCTGTACCTCGCAGAGCGCGAGACGTACTGGCGCGTCATGAACGTGACGCCGCTCGAGCAGGACGACGAACACGTCTTTTGCGCGGTCGTGCCGGGCAAGCACATGCTCACACTCGCCGGCGGCGTGGCGACCCGAAATTGCGGGGCATGCGAACCGGAGTGCCCGGTCGAGGCGATCTTCCCGGAGGACGCGCTCCCGGACAAGTGGAACGCGTTCGTCGAGATCAACTACGCATTTCCCAAGGGCATGGACGTCGTGAACCAGTTGACGCAGAAGTATGCGGACGAGAACGACGTCCACAACGAGCCCATCGCGTAGTAACCCCAGCCCGCGGTCGCGCGTTTCTCCTGTAAAGGAGGGGTGTACATGCCTCAGCGAGCATGGTCGAACAAGCGCGAGCGGCAGTACGAGCACATCAAGGAGAGCGAGCGCAAGCAGGGCCGCTCGACGAAGCGCGCGAAGGAGATCGCAGCGCGCACCGTCAACAAGGAGCGCGCTCAGAAGGGCGAGGCCAAGCAGTCGTCCCGGCTCTCGCGCACCGACATGTCGTCCGGCCGGCGCGGCGGGAAGCGCTCCGGCACGAGCGGGCCCCGCGGGCGCACGAAGGAGCAGCTCTACAACGAGGCGCGGCGCATGAACATCGCCGGCCGCTCCGGGATGAACAAGCCGCAGTTGCAGCGGGCGGTGGATAGGCGCAAGTGACTACATTCCAGGCGTGAACCCGACGAAGCTGGATCACGTCGCCTACTGGGTGGCGGACCGGGACGCGATCGCCGACTTCGCGACGGCGAACCTCGGCATGCACGTCGTCGAGCGGACGGACGCGTTCACGCTCCTCGGCGCCGACGCGCGACGCGGCAAGTTGACGCTCTTCGCCGCCGAGGGCCCGCGCGAGCCGGGCGCGCTGAAGCACGTCGCGTGGCGCATGCCCGACGTCGAGGGGGAGCGTGAGCTGGAGCTCGCCGAGGGCGTGCGGATCGTCGTCGTCGAAGGCGACCACGATCTCGACCATGTCGCGCTCTTCTCGCACGATCCCGAGGCGACCGCGGCCGAGTACGCGTCGTACGG
>DASXOW010000090.1:0-8116 GCA_036493955.1 Gaiellaceae bacterium | reverse complement strand
TTCTGTTAGAAGAGGTCGCGCGGCGGGGTGCCGGAGCGGTCGAACGGGGCGGCCTTGAAAGCCGTAGACGGCGCAAGTCGTCCGTGGGTTCAAATCCCACCCCCGCCGCCAAACTGACGGGCAGGAATCCCGGAGTGCGCGGCCTATACTGAAAATCCAGTGGCCGGGTTCCGTCCAGCACCCCGCCTGGTGACGATTGTCGTCGTGGGAGGGCTTCTCGCCGTGGGCTCCGCGGCGTTCGCCGCCGATCGGTCCGCGGAGTCGACCGGGAAGGCCGTCGTGCGCCTCACCGACCAGCAGGTGCGCATCACCCACTTCGGCGACGATGCGACCGGGGGCGGCTACATCGCCCGCATGACGCTGTTCGGCAGCTCGAGCGCGACGCGGCCGATCGGCCACGCGGTGATCACCTGCATGGACGTCGGCTCGGGTGAGCAGACCTGTCAGGGAAGCTACGTCCTGCCGAAAGGGACGCTCGAGACCTCCGGGATCCTGCGGACGCGGCTGTTCTACACACAGGCCATCGCCGGCGGGACAGGCCTGTTCGACAACGCGCGAGGGACATTGACCGTGACCGCCAGGAATCTCTCGCCACGGCGCGAGATCCTGCTCTTCCGACTGACTGGGTGACGATGGCAGCGCGGACGCTGCGGCCCCTCATTCTCATCTGCGACGACGAGCTGCCCCTGCGGGAGCTCGTGAAGGCCGTTCTCGGCGACGGATACCGCTATGTAGAGGCCGAAGACGTCGATCAGGCCGAGGAAGTACTCAAGGAATCCAAGCCGGAGGCGATAGTTCTAGACGTGATGCTCCCGGGAAAGAGCGGGCTCGAGTTCCTCTCGGAATTGCGGGCGAAGCGACGGAGCAAGGGAATTCCCGTCGTGGTCGTGTCCGCGTGGCAAAGCGCCGACGACCAGCGAACGGCGTTGCGGGCCGGCGCCGACGCGTTCGTCGGAAAACCTTTCGATCCGAAGGATCTGGCTTCTGTCGTCGAAGCGCTCATCGCTGCGTAGCGTCGTCGCGCGCGTGATCCTCGTGTCGGCGCTCGGTGCCGCCGCGATCGGGGCGACGCTGGCGCTCTTCTTCGTCGCGAACGCGCGCCTCCGGTCCGCGAACAGCGCGAGCGCGCGTTCGGCCACCGTGAGCGCAGCCGCGTTCGACGTGCGGGCGTCCGTCGTCGCGATCGACGTCGCGCTGCAGCAGGTCGTCGAGGAATACAGCGCGACGAACCTGGCGCAGTGGCGTCACGCCTCGCGCTCGTGGGAACAGCCGGCGGCCGCACTCGAGCGCGCGGCGGCTGCGAGCAACGACCAGCAGGAGCGGCGTGCTCACGCACTGCGTGACGAGATCCGCTCGTACATCGACGACTACGGCGAGCCTGTCGTCGGGATTGCCAAGGTCTCGCCGTCGGCGGTGCGTACGTCCGATGCGAACACCGAAGGGACGCTGCGACTCGACCAGATCGTCACCGACACGGACGCGGTCGCACGGAACGCCGCCGTGATCGCGGCCGATCGCAGCGCCGCTGCAAGCAGGCTGGCCGACCAGGCCACGATCGCGGGCATCGTCGCGCTGGTGCTCACGCCGGTTCTGCTCATCCTGCTCGGCCTCTGGCTGGCGCGGGTCGTAGCCGACCCGCTGCGCGAGACGGTCGCCGCTGCGTCCGCGGTCGCCGCCGGTAGCTTCGATGTCCGGTTGAACGAACGCCGTCGGGACGAGTTCGGTGAGCTCGCGCAGGTGTTCAACGCGATGACGGAATCGCTCGCCGTCAGCCGGAGCGAGCTGATCGAGCGCGCCGACAGCCTCGAACGGTCCGAGCGCCACAAGTCGGAGCTGATCAGCATGGTCTCGCACGAGGTGCGGACGCCGCTCGCGAGCGTGCTCGGCTTCACGCGTCTCCTGCTCGAACGCAATCTCCCCGAGTCAGACCGTCAGCGCTACCTCGAGATCATCGACGCCGAGGCGACTCGCCTGGCGGCGCTCGTCAGCGACTTCCTCGACGCGCGGCTGATCGAGGAGGGTCGTTTCTCGCTCCGCCGCGAGCCGTTCGACCTGCGCTCGCTCGTGCTCGAACAGGCCGAGGTGACCCTGGGGCACGACGAGAGTCACGACCTCGAGCTCGAACTCCCGGAACGGCCTCTCCAGATCGACGGCGACCGCGCGCGGCTCGCGCAGGTGGTTGGCAACGTGCTCTCGAACGCCGTGAAGTACTCGCCGGAAGGTGGGACGATCACGGTGGGCGCGGCCGAGGATCACGGGCACGCGCGGGTGTGGATCGCAGACGAAGGCACGGGGATCCCACCCGAGCATCGCGGCCAGCTGTTCCAACCGTTCTACAGGGGCGACGCCGCGGCAGCGGGCATCCCGGGCACCGGGCTCGGTCTGGCCGTCTCGCGGCGGATCGTCGAGGCGCATGACGGCCGCATCGGTTTCGACCCGCTCGACCGTGGCACGCGCTTCTGGTTCGACCTCCCGCTCGAAGCTGCCGCAGCCGGCCGGCTGTGAGCCGTCTGCGGCCGGTCGCCGCGCTCGGTGGCGCGGCGATGCTGCTCGTCGGCGTGCTCGGCTTCATTCCTGGCGTGACAACGCACTACGGCGACCTGCAGCTCGCTCACGGCTCGCGCGCAGACCTCTTCGGCGTGTTCCGGGTGTCGATCCTGCTGAACCTGCTTCACGTCGTCGTCGGCACGGTGGGCATCGCCATCGGACGGACGAGGGCGCTCGCGCTCGCGTCGCTCGTCCTGTGGCTCGTCGGTGTCTTCGCCGCGGGCGCATGGCTGTCGCTCGACACCGCCGACAACTGGCTGCACTTCCTGTTCGCGGTCACGCTGCCCGGCCTAGCGCTGCTTGTGGGCAGCGAGGATCTCGCCGACGATCTCGAGCGCGATCTCGGCGGGAGTCTCCCCGCCGAGGTCTAGGCCGACCGGCCCGCGAACCGATGAGGCGATGTCCCCGAGCTTCTCGGCGCGCTTCTCCTGCGCGCGGCGTGAGCCGAGCGCGCCGACATAGAACGCCCCGCCTTCGACGCCCTTCTTCAGCGCCGGAATGTCGATGCGCTCCTCGTGGACGAGCGAGACGAGTGCAGTCTCGGGATCAACGTCCACCTCGTCGGGCCACGCGACCAGGATCTCGTCCGCGCTCGGCACGCGCTCGCGGTTCGCAAGTCCCGCACGCGGATCGACGACGACGGTACGCCACCCGAGCGGCTTGGCCAGCGCGCAGAGCGCCTCGGCGATGTCACCTGCACCGACCGCGACGAGCCGAGGCGGCGGCCCGATCGCCTCAGCGAAGACGTTCTCCCGGAGCCCGGTCTGCACGCGCTCGTTCTCCGTCCACCTGCGGCCCGCGTCGTCACCCTCGACGACGACGTAGCTCGTGCCGCGCTCGATGTCCGGCGCGCTGCCGTAGGGCTCGAGGAACACGTCGATCTCGCCTCCGCACGGCAGTCCGACCGTCCATGCCTCGTCGTCTTCGATCCCGTAGGAGACGACGCTCGGAAGCTCGCCGTCGAGCACCAACTGACAACGCTCGGCGACGTCGGCTTCGACGCAGCCACCGGAGACGGAGCCGTACATCCGACCCGACCGCGTCACGGCGAGCTTCGAGCCGAGCGGGCGCGGCGCACTGCGGCGCGTCGCGACCACCGTCGCGATTGCGACTTCTTCACCGGCCGCGCGCCATTCCTCGGCTTTCGCTAGGACGTCGTCCATCTAGGCTCAGACTAGTGATGCCCCCGGTGACGTTGCGCGCGGACGTGCCGGGGGCATCACTAAGCCATGGCCGATCCCATCGCAGATGTGCTCGTCCGCGTCGACGCGGGCGAGCTCGGTGACCCCCTGCCGGTGCTCGCGTACCTCGCGGGGCAGTCGGTCGAGCTCGACGACGCCGAGTTGAACGGGGCGCGCCGCCGTGCGCTGCTCCTGGTCGCGGCCGGCGGCGACCCCCACCGCGAGCTCGGCCTGGACGATCGCGCCGTGAAGGCGATCGCCGCCGACCTGCACACGCAGGAGCGGCGCGACGAGCTTGCTCGGTCGATCGACGGCCTGGTGCTTCGCGTTCGCGATCTGCCGGTCGCTCGTGAAGCGGCGCTCTTCCTGGCCGGCGACGTCGATCTCGCCTGGCGCTTGTTCGCGCTCGCGCTGCTTGCGGAGGAGCTCAGCGAATGACCCCAGCGGTCCAGGTCGCGGAGCGGGCGGGCATCGAGTTCCGGCTGCACGAGTACGAAGGAGTCGAGGTGGGGGAAGGCGACTACGCCGTCGCCGTCGCGGCGGCCGTCGGGCGTCCGCCCGAGCGGCTCTTCAAGACACTCGTCGCTTCGGTCGACGGACGGCTCGAGGTGTTCGTCGTCCCCGCCGACCGTCAACTCGATCTGCGCGCCGTCGGCAAGCGAACGACGCTCGCCGTGCAGGCCGACGCCGAGCGCGCCACCGGTTACGTCGTCGGTGGGATCAGTCCGCTCGGCCAGCGAAGGCGCCTGCCGACGACCGTCGACGAGTCTGCGCTCGGATGGGACACGATTCTCGTGAGTGCCGGAAAGCGCGGGCTCCAGATCGAGCTCGCGCCGGGCGACCTGGTGCGGTTGACCAATGCGAGTGTCGCGGCGGTGGCAGCGAGCCGCTCGAGCTCCTAGGTGCCCCACCAGAAGCTCGCCGCGATCACGACGTAGAAGCCGACTAAGACGACGCCCTCCTGCCACGTCGACTCACCGTCGTTCACGATCAACGCGCCGAGGATCGACGCGATCACGAGGACGAGGGCGAGCAGCGTCGGGAACACGAGCGTCAGGTGCGTCGTGAAGAGCAGCGAGACGAAGATGAGAACCGGTGTCAGCGCGAGCGCGACCTGCAGCGACGAGTTGACGATCACCGAGATCGCGAAGTCGGGCTTGTTGCGCGCAGCCAGCTGCACGCCGACCACGTTCTCGACCGCGTTGCCGGCGATCGCGACGATCACGAGCCCCGCGAACTCCTCGCTCATGTGGAGCGTGTGGATCGCAGGCGTCAATGCGCCGACGAACCAGTCGGACGTCAGCGCTGCTGCCACGCCCGCGCCTGCGAGGACGGCACCCGTGAGCGGCGTGCTCCACCGGGCGGGCGCGTGCTCCTCGTTGCCGGCGCGCAGGAATGCCGGCAGCGTCAGCACGAACACCGCGAGCAGGACGCCTGCGCACACGAGCGAGAGCGCATGACCATGCGACTCGGCCGGCGTGTGGAAGGCGTGTGCAAGCGATGGGATCGCCATCGTCGCCGCCGCCAGGAGCGTCAGCGACGAGACCATCCGCGCCCGTCCTGAGTCGAACCTCTGCGGCCCGTTGCGAAGCCCGCCGACGACGAACGCAATCCCGAGCACGAGGACGCTGTTCGCGAGGATCGAGCCTACGAGCGCCGCCTGCACCACCCCGACGAGGCCCTGGCGGAGCGCGAAGATCGCGATGAAGAGCTCCGGCAGGTTGCCGAGCGCCGACTGGACGACACTCGCTCCGCCCGAACCGAGGCGCGCGCCGAGCTGCTCCGTGGCAGTGCCGACGAGGCGAGCGAGTGCCGCGAGGGCGATCGCAGACACGACGAACGTGACGACGTCGCCGACGCCCGCGTAGTGGCAGACGCCGGCGACGAGGACGATCGCGAAGGTGAGCGTCAGTTCGATCGTCTCGCGCCGGTTCACAGGCCCGGGACCGTATCGGGAGTGACCCTCGGACGAGTGACGTAGCCTGCGCGGGCCGGTGCCGACAATCCGGGTGTTGGTCTTCCTGCGGCAATGGAGGGTTTCGAGGTGAAGAGGGCGTCCCTGTTCGTGCTGGTCGTCGCAGTGCTTTCGGCGCTGGCGTCAAACGCGAGTGCGTCACAGCTCGTCGACCGCAACGCGAGCGCCATCAAGCTCGAGGTCAACTCGAAGGGTGAGGCACTTCTTACCTACAAGGCGCAGGGGAAGCAGAAGCACGTGCTCGCCTGGGGCGCCGTGAATGCGATCGCGCCGACGAAGACCAGGCCGCAGCTCGCGTTCAAGCTCGACTACGCGGGCGGCTGGGGCAAGTACCACACCGACTACTGGAAGACGTTCAAGAACTCGTGCGGTGCCTACAACGGGCCGAAGCTGGCCTGGTTCGTCACCGGCTGCACGGCGTCGGACGGCTCGCTCTGGGCGCTCCAGGCTTGGCAGCGCATGCTCCCGAACTACGGCGTCGCGGCGAGCCCGGCGCAGACGGTCTGGGAGCTCCGGCTCTCGCACTGGACCGGTGAGCTCCCCGTGCTGACGATCGACACCGACTGGGCGTGGCATCAGTGGGATCACCTCTTCGGCACGCTCACGTACAACGGCCAGCCGGTCTTCGGCTACAAGGCGACCCCTGGCGGCAACCCGCTCGACACTTTCGGCCGCAACATCTACGTGGATACGTACAACTCGGTGTACGGCTCGGGCTGGAAGCGCGAGAACAGCTTCCTCACGCACACGAACACCGGTGCCTTCTGTTACAGCATCAACCCGCACGGGAGCCATCCCGCGGGCAAGGGGACGCAGTACCGCGCGACGGTCGAAGGGCCCGGGGTGGCGCCGGATGTGATGTGGCAGGGCGCGTCGCCGGGGCCGTACGACAAGGCCGCCGACCTGGTTGCGAACAACGAGATTGCGCAGCTCGGCGACAGCCAGTGCCACGGCAACTGACGTAGCGTGTCATCTAGGCTCGGCGTCGTGCCGGACACGGGGTTGGAGCAGCGGTCACTCTTCCGGCGCTGGCCGGCGGGCGTCTCGATCGTCGTCGCCGACGTCGACGGGCATCGCCACGGGCGGACAGTCTCGTCGCTCGTCTCGCTCTCCCTCGAGCCGCCGCTGGTCGGCATCTCGGTTGCGCACTCCGCGTCGATTCACGAGCTGCTCCGTGACGCAGAGACCTGGGCGGTGTCGGTCCTCGCCGGCGGCCAGGACGAGCTGGCCCAGCGGTTCGCGCGGAGCGGTGTCCCGCCACTGATCCTCTGGGACGGGGTCGACGTTCGCGAGGACGATCCGCGGCTGATCGCCGGCGCTGCCGGGTGGCTGATCGCTCGAACGGTCGACACGCTCGTCACGGGCGACCACACGTTCTTCGTCGGGCACGTCGACTCGGTGGAAGAAGGGCAATCGCCGACGACGCTCATCTACGCGTACCGGACGTATCACGCGCTGTGAGCGTAGGCTCGACGGAGCTCACCAAAGAGCGGAAGCGCCGACATGCGCGGCGCCAGAGCGGAAAATGATCGACGCGGTCGTGTTCGATCTCGACGGCGTGATCGTCGACTCGGAGCAGGTGTGGGACGAGGTGCGCGAGGCGTACGTCCACGAGACGGGTGGCACGTACTCCGACGAGTCGGCCCGCGACATGATGGGGATGAGCTCGCCGGAGTGGTCGCGCTACATGGCAGACGAGCTCCGCGTGCCGGCCACGCCCGAAGAGATCAACGCGGCGATCGTCGAGCGCATGCTCGCGCGGTACGGCGAGGCGCCGCCGCTGCTGCCGGGTGCCGTTGAGGCGGTGCGGCGGATCGGGGCGTGGGTACCGCTCGCGATCGCGTCTTCGTCGAACCGTGAGTTGATCGACGTCGTGCTCGAGGTGTCCGGTCTCGCAGGCGATTTCGCCGCGACCGTCTCGTCGGAAGAGGTTCCGCGCGGCAAGCCGTCGCCAGACGTGTATCTCGAGGCCGCCCGGCGCCTCGGCGCCGACGCGGCCCGGTGCGGCGCGGTCGAGGACTCGCACAACGGCATCCGGTCGGCGAAGGCTGCGGGGATGCGCGTCGTCGCCGTGCCGAACCCGCACTACCCGCCCGACGAGGAGTCGCTCACGCTCGCGGACGTCGTCGTCCCGGCGATCGGCGAGCTACAGGTCGAGCACTTCGCCGTCTAGCGGCACGATCGCGCCTCTGTACGCAGTGCGCGGCTCGAGGCAGTGATTGATCGCCTCGAGGTGCACGACGACGACGGTGCCGTCGAGCTGCGCGACCTCCGCGGCCGTCATCACGATGGGATCGCCTTCGAGGAACCGCGCGCCACCACCGTTCACGATCGTCGCTCGCGGCCGGTACCGCTCGCGTGCCTCGTGCACCTCGTCGCAGAGAATCGTGTCGCCGGCGATGTACACGCCGTC
>DASXOW010000089.1:0-5242 GCA_036493955.1 Gaiellaceae bacterium | reverse complement strand
GTACGACTCGGGCTGCGGCTGGCCCGCGTTCTCCGCTCCCGCGACCACGGAGGCGATCGACGAGGAGACCGACACCGCGTACGGGATGGTGCGCACCGAAGTGATGTGCTCCGCGTGCGGCGGCCACCTCGGCCACGTGTTCCCGGACGGGCCGCACCCGACCGGGCTCCGCTACTGCATCAACTCAGCCGCCCTGAAACTCGAGGAGGTCTAATTGGAGATGAAGGCAACGTTCGGCGCCGGGTGCTTCTGGGGCGTCGAGGCGTCCTTCCGTCGGCTCGACGGCGTCTCGGCGACGCGCGTCGGCTACGCCGGCGGGCACAAGAACAACCCGTCCTACCAGGACGTCTGTTACACGCACACCGGTCATGCGGAAGTGGTGGAGGTGACTTACGACGAGGACAGGATCCCGTACGAGGCGCTCCTCGCGACCTTCTGGGCGGAGCACGACCCCGACGCAGCTGAACCGTCAAGGCCCGGACGTCGGCGAGCAGTACCGCTCCGCGATCTTCGTCCACGACGACGCGCAGCGGGCGGCCGCCGAGTCGTCGCGCGAGCGCGTCCAGGCTCATCTCTCGCGGCCGGTCGTGACGACGATCGAGGACGCACCCGCGTTCTGGGAGGCCGAGGACTACCACCAGCAGTACCTTGAGAAGCGCGGGCTCGCGAGCTGCACTGCGCGGCTCGCCGCGGTTAGCTAGCGGCGAAACGGGGGAACCCACAGGCCATGGGCTCCCTCGAACCACCCTCACCCTCACCGAACCCGCTTCCCGGGCCGGATCCGACGCCCCCGTCTCCGACTCCCGATCCGACGCCGCTCCCGCCGGATCCGGACCCGCCGACGATCTAGTCAGACTCCCCGTCCTGGGGCTAAACCACAGGCAGCTGACTGCCGACAAGGACGTCAGATGCGGCGCTTCTCCTTCCTGCTCGGCGGCGGCGTCGCGGCTGCGGCCGTGCCCGCGGTCGTCCATCTGGCGGTCGGCTTCCACCACGTCGACTTCACCGGGACGACTCACGTCTACACCGTGGGCTTCAGCGCCTTCGTCGCGGCCGTCGCGGCGGTCGGCCTGACCGCGGTCGGCGCGCGGCGAGGCGACACGAGGACGATGGTCGTCGGCACCGCGTTCGCGGTGATGGCGGGGCTCCTCGCACTCCACGGATTCTCGACCCCCGGCGTCTGGTTCGGAAACAACGGCGTCGTCGCGATCACCGGCGGTGCGACGCTCCCGGCCGGTGCGATCGTGCTCGTGTTCTCAGTCCTGCCCCTGCCTCGCGTCCTGCGCAACGTCGTGCCGTTCCTGCTCGTCGAGGCCGTGCTGCTCGCGACCATCCTCGCGCTCGGCATCTCGGCGCTCGTCTGGCCCAGCCTGCTGCCGCCGGTGCCCGCACCGGGCGGGCCCGATGCGCTTGCGCTGCTGGCCGTCGGCATGATCGCCTTCGCGCTCGTGACGTGGCGGGCAGTGCGCACGTTCCTGCTCACCCGGCGTCTGCTCGATCTCGCCGTCGCAGTTGGCCTCGTCTGGCTCGCGACCGCGCTCGTGCCTGCGCTGACGATGAACTACTACCAGCTCGGCTGGTGGATCGGGCACGAGGTCGAGCTCGACGGCATCCTCGTAATCGGCATCGCGGTTGCGATCGACCTCGCGAAGGCCGCACAGTCACGTCCGCTTGCGGGCGACCTCACCGCGGCGGAGCTCGTCGCCTCCGAGGATCTGTTCCTCGGCTCGCAGGTTCGTGCGCTCACCGTCACGCTCTCGGAGAAGGACGAGTACACGGAACGGCATACGCGGCGCGTCGCACTCCGCGCGGTGCAGGTCGGCGACGAGCTCGGACTCTCCCGCGGCCGCCTCCGGACGCTCGCGATCGGAGGGCTCGTCCACGACATCGGCAAGCTCGCGATCCCCGACGAGATCCTGAAGAAGCCAGGCCCGCTCGACGACGACGAGTACGCGATCGTGAAGGAACACTCCGAGCGCGGCTATCGCCTGCTGACCGAGATCGGCGGCTTCGGCGAAGGCATCCGTGACCTCGTGCGCGACCATCACGAGCGTCTGGACGGCAAGGGCTACCCGCGCGGGCTCACCGCCGGCCAGTTGACGCTCGACGCCCGGATTCTCGCCGTCTGCGATGTCTACGACGCGCTCATCTCGAAGCGGGTCTACCGCGATGCATGGTCGGAGCAGGACGCTGTCGACTACCTGCGCGCGGAGGCCGGCACGGCGTTCGACGAGCGCTGTGTCGAGGCTCTTGCACGCGTGGTCGGGCGGGAGCCGGCGCGGACACCCGCGCCCCGTGCCTCCCTGGTCGAGGCGACTCCGTAGCTGTGCGATGACGATGAAGGGGAGGGAAGGGTGAAAAAGCTTCTAGCGCTCTTGGCGGCGGCCGTCGGGTTGCTGGTGCTGATGCCGACTGTGGCCGGCGCGATCACGAACGGCCAGCCCGACAACAACGCCCATCCGTACGTCGGCGAGCTGCTCTTCTACTCGCCCGACGACAGCGATCCCAGGTTTGCTGATCCAGGGGCCTGGTTCACTTGCTCGGGCACGCTGCTGAATTCGACGATCGTCGTGACCGCGGGCCACTGCACGTACGGCGTCGGCCACAACGGCGCCTCGACGACCGCGGGCGGCGGTAGCGGCTCCGGCGGCAACGACGTCTGGATCAACTTCAGCGAGGCACCGGACTTCAGCGTGCTCCCGCCGAGCTCGTCGTTCACGACGAACGCTGCGCGGTACGCCGCCTGGAGTGCCGCGCTCAATGGCTCGTCGCAATGGCACCGCGCGAGTTCGCTCCCGCATCCGCAGTTCGATCCCAACGCGTTCGAATTGCACGACGCCGGTGTCCTTCGGTTGAGCGCGCCGGTATCGATGAACGCGTACGGGCAGCTGCCCACGCCGAACCTGCTCGACCAGGTCCTGAAGAGCAAGCTGCACTTCACGCCGGTCGGCTATGGGCTCGAGAAGTCGGGACCGAAGATCGCAGAGGGAGGCGACACGAGGCGCATCGCCGACAGCGTCCTTGTCAACCTGAACGGGGTCCACGGCCTCGGTAAGGGCGTCGACGCGCAGTTCTCGAACGACAACGGCGCCGCGCATAAGGGCGGCACCTGCTTCGGCGACTCCGGTGGCCCGGTGATCCTGAACGGCACGCGCATCGTCACTGCCGTGAACTCGTTCGGCATCAGCGAGACGTGCACGGGCAGCACGAACGCCTACCGGCTCGATCAGCCGGACGATCTGGCGTTCCTCGCCACGTTCGGCGTCACGCCCTAAGACACCGTTGGGTGCCGGGAAGGTCTCTTCCCGGCACCCGGCACTCAGACGCGGCGCCGCCAGCGCTCGAACACGTCCTCGACCTCCGGGCGCTTCCCGTTAGGGACGAGCACGAACAGGACATCGCCTGCCTCGATGCGTGTGCTGCCGCGCGGCGCGATCGAGTCGTCGCCGCGCACAACGACTGCGACGAGCGCCTCGCGCGGTAGCCCGAGCTCGCGCACTGCGGCGCCGGCGATCGCATGGTCGGCGGCGACTCGGAACTCCTCGAGGTCGAGCGTCCCGGTACGGGTCACTTCGAGCGGCGGCTGCGACGGTGCATGCGCGCCGACGAGGCCCAGCCGCTCGGCGAACCACTCGAGCGTCGTCCCCTGAAGCACGACCGAGACGAGGACGACGAAGAAGACGGCGTTGAAGATCGTCTCGGCGGACTCGACGTGCGACGAGAGCACGAACGTCCCGAGGACGATCGGGACGGCGCCACGCAGCCCTGCCCACCCGAGGAGTGCGCGCTCGCGACCGGTGAAGCCGGTGAATGGGGTGGACGCCCACACGGCGACCGGCCGCGCCACGAACATCAGCGCGGCGGCGAGGCCGAGCCCGGCGAACGCGACGTGTGGCAAATCGGATGGAAAGACCAACAGTCCGAGCACGATGAACAGCGCAACCTGAGCCACGTACGCGACGCCTTCGTGGAAGGTGACGAGTTGCCCGCGGTAGCGGGACGGCGTCGACCCGACGGCAAGGCCGACGAGGTACACGCTGAGGAATCCGCTGCCATGTGCCGCGTCGGCGGCGCCGAACGCGAGCGCTGCGGTCGCAGCCGACGCGACTGGGACGAACGAGGCAATCGAGTGGGGGATGCGCGCGAAGACCCACATCGCGACGAGCCCGATCGCGAGCCCGAACGCCAGGCCGATGCCGATCTGCTTGACGAGCAGTACTGCCAGGTCGCCGACGCCGTAGTTCGGTCGTTCGATCCACGCGATGAGGCCGAGCGTCAACGCAATGGCGACCGGATCGTTGCCGCCGGATTCCGCCTCGAGCGTGCGAGCGATGCCGCGACGTAGTCTCGTCCGCCGAAGAGTTGCGAAGACGGCGGCCGCGTCGGTCGAGGCGACGACCGAACCAAGGAGGAACGCCTCCGCCCACGACAGATCAAAGAACAGGTGCGCGAAACAGCCGGTCAGCCCTGCCGAGACGGCGACGCCGACGGTCGAGAGGAGCGTGGCCGGGACGGCGACCGTGCGCAGCCTCCGCCACGACGTCGACAGCCCGCCGTCGTAGAGGATGGCGACCAGCGAGACGATGCCGACCTCGCGTGCGACGGCGGCATCGTCGAAGGCGATACCGCCTGGGCCGTCCGAGCCGAGGAGCATCCCGAGGCCGAGGAATGCGACAAGCGCCGGCAGTGTCGTCTTCGCCGCGCCAAGGGCCAACGCCACGCTCGCCGCGAGAACCGCGCCGACGGCGAGCATGGCCAATCCGACATTCATTGGTGCCTATCGTGCACGAGTGCCGGGCGGGTGTTCGTCCTCTCCGACGAGGCGACTGGCGCGAGGAGATCAGGCTGCTTCGGCGGCGAGCTGGCCGCAGGCCGCGGCGATGTCGCGGCCGCGCGTCAGGCGAACGGTTGACGGGAGCCGCGCGGCGTCAAGCACTCCTTTGAACGCCGCGATCCGCTCCCGCGACGCGCCGTCGTACATCCCCGTCGGGTTGTACGGGATCAGGTTGACCTTGAACACGTGCGCGTCGAGGAGCTCGGCCAGCTCGTGTGCGTGTGCGACGGAGTCGTTCACGTGGTCGAGCATCACGTACTCCACGAACACCTTCCGCCGACGCAGTCCGAAGTAGCGCGTGCACTCGGCGAGAACATCCTCCAGCGGGTAGCGGTCGTTCACCGGCATCAGCTCGCTGCGCAGCGCGTCCGTCGGTGCATGCAGCGAGAGAGCGAGGCGAATCGGCTC
>DASXOW010000088.1:0-53678 GCA_036493955.1 Gaiellaceae bacterium | reverse complement strand
CCGACCGGGTGGTCGGCGCGGTGCGCCGCATCGCCGCACCCGGCGAGTGGCGGACCAACGTCGCGCTCGGAGCGCGGCGCGAGCCGATCGTCCCGCCGCCTGAGGCGTGCGACGTCGCGCTACGTGCCGCGCGCGCGGTGGACGGAGCGCTCGTCGGGATCGACCTCCTGCCGGCCGACGTCGGGACCTGGGTCGTGCTCGAGGTCAACGGCGCCGTCGACTTCAACTCGACGTACACGCTCGGAGACGACGTCTTCATCGACGCCGTCTCCGCGCTACGAGGAGTAGTCGTAGAACCCGCGGCCGCTCTTGCGGCCGAGCCGGCCGGCCTGGACGTACTGGCGCAGTAGCGGGCACGGTGCGTACTTCGGGTTGCCCAACCCGCGGTGCAGCACTTCCATGATCGCGACGCACGTGTCGAGCCCGATCAAGTCGGCAAGAGCGAGCGGCCCCATCGGATGTGCGAAGCCGAGCTTCGCGATCGTGTCGATCGCCTCCGGCTCGGCGACGCCTTCCATCAACACGTACGCGGCTTCGTTTATGAACGGCATCAGGATCCGGTTCGACACGAAGCCGGGGAAGTCGCGCGCCTCGGCCGGCTCCTTCCCGAGATCACGCGCGAGCTCGACGATCGCGGCAGTCGTCTCGTCCGATGTCTGCACCGCGCGGATCACCTCGACGAGCTTCAGCATCGGCACAGGGTTGAAGAAGTGCATCCCGACCACCTTGTCAGGGCGCTTCGTGACCGCGGCGAGTGTCGTGATCGGGATCGAGCTCGTATTCGACGCGAGGACGGCGCTCGACGGCAGCACCACGTCGGCGCGCCGGAACACGTCTTCCTTCGCCGCTGCGTCCTCGCTGATCGCCTCGATCATCAGGTCGGCGGCGACGAGCTGATCGGTGGGCGTGACTCGCCCGAGCGTCTCGTCGGGGTCGGCGCCGCCCTTCTCCGCGAGGCGCTCGAGGCTTCGACGCATCGTCCCGAGGCCGCGCTCGACCGCACCGGGGAACGGGTCGTGCAGAGACACGCGACGACCGGATCCGGCGACAACCTGCGCGATGCCGCCCCCCATCTGCCCGGCACCGACGACGAGAACATGTTCGAACGTCACGGCGCGTGAGCCTACCCTTCGCTCATGCACATCCGTCCCGCCTCTCCGGACGACGCGCTGGCGATCGAGACGATCCGCGTGCGCGGGTGGCGGTCGGCATACCGCCACGTGTTCCCTGCCGCCGAGCTCGAGGCAATGCCGATCGATCCCGAGCGGTGGCGCTCGCGGTTGCTCGTGCCGCCGCCCGGGTGGACCACGGTCGTCTGCGAGGACGACGGCACGGTCGTCGGGTTCGCCTCGACCGGACCGAGCCGCGACGAGGACGAGCTCGGGGAGCTCTACGCGATCTACGTCGACCCCGAAGCGTGGTCGACCGGTGCGGGCCGCGCGCTGCTCGCGGCCGCCGAGGCGGCGCTTGCCGCCGACTACGGCGCGGCGCTCCTGTGGGTGCTCGACGACAACCCGCGGGCGCGCGGCTTCTACGAGCGCGGCGGCTGGGCGCCCGACGGCGTGCGGAAGGCCGAGGACCGCTTCGGCGTCCGCGCGGCGGAGGTCCGCTACCGCAAGGATTTCGCGTGAACATCCGGCCGGCTGTGCGCACAGACGCCGACGCGATCGCGCGCATGCACTGGCTGTCGGCGAACACCGCCTACGGACGCAGCGACCCGCTCGAGCGGCGGCTTGCCGCTGCGCAGCGGATCTTCGACGAAAACGAGACCCGGCCGTTCCTCGCCGAGGACGAGGGCGGCGACGTGATCGGGGTGCTGACCCTCGGTGACGACGAGCTCTACGCGATCTACGTCCACCCGGACCAGTGGGGCACGGGCGTCGGCCAGGCGCTGCTCGAACGGGCAGAGCGCGAGCTTGCCGAGACGTGCGACGTCGCGGAGCTGACGTGCATGGTCGGCAACGCGCGGGCCCGCCGCTTCTACGAGCGCAACGGGTGGGAGCTCGGTGAGACGCTCGTCGAGCCGCACTTCGGCGGCGAGCCGACCGAGGTCTGCCGCTACCGGAAGAGACTCTCGTCGAGCAGTTGAAGCTCGTGCTCGTACGAGAGGAGGTCACGCGCCTCCTCGAACGTCGCCCACTGCACAGCGTCCACCTCGTTGCTCGGGCCCGCGTCATCCGCGGTCGTCATCGCCCACCAGCGGACCTCTTTCGGCGTGCCGCCCACCTCGTAGTGGGATGAGCCGAGAAACGCGCCGAGCGTGCAACGCGTGCCGGTCTCCTCCCAGACCTCTCGGAGCGCAGCGTCTTCCCAGCTCTCACCCGGCTCGAGCTTGCCCTTCGGCATCGACCAGTCGTCGTAGCGCGCGCGGTGCACGAGCAGCACGCGGCCGTCACGGACGACGACGCCTCCTGCGGCGCGGATCACACTTCGACGAGCAGTGCGTCGCCCTGGCCGCCGCCGGAGCAGATCGCCGCTAGGCCGAGTCCGCCGCCGTTCCGTCGCAACTCGTGCACCATCGTCCCGACGATGCGTCCGCCCGATGCGCCGATCGGATGCCCGAGCGCGATCGCGCCGCCGTTCACGTTCACGTTCGCCTCGTCGGCACCGAGCAGCTTGGTCGAGGTCGAGGCCACCGACGCGAACGCCTCGTTGATCTCGATGCGCTTCACGTCGTCGATCGTCTTGCCGGCGCGCTCGAGCGCCATCCGCCCGGCGTTCGCGGGCGTGCGGACGAGATACGCGAAGTCGTCCGCGACGTAACCCTGGGAGAGGATCGTGGCGAGCGGCTGGAGGCCGCGCTTCGACGCCCACTCCTCGGAGCACACGATCACGCAACTGGCGCCGTCGTTCACGCCGGGGGCGTTGCCCGCGGTCGTGGTGCCTTCGGGGTCGAACACCGGCTTGAGGGCCGCGAGCGTCTCGACGGTCGTGCCGGGCCTGATCGCCTCGTCCGCGGTGACCTCGCCGACCGCGACGATCTCGTCACCGAACCGGCCGCTCTCCTGGGCGTCCGCGGCGCGCTGTTGCGACCGCGCGGCCCACTCGTCCTGCAGCTCACGCGAGATACCGAGCTCGCGTGCGACGTTCGAGTTCTGCTGAACCATGTGCAGGCCGTCGAAGGTCGACCTGAGCCCGTCCCAGATCATCGAGTCGATCAGTTCGCCGTCGCCGAGGCGGTAGCCGAAGCGCGCCTTCTTCAGGACGTAGGGCGCGTTCGACATCGACTCCATCCCGCCGGTCACAACGACGTCGACGTCGCCGGCGCGGATCATCGAGTCCGCGATCTCGATCGCGCGGATCGACGACGCGCAGACCTTGTTGATCGTGTCGGCAGGCGTCTCGATCGGCAGGCCGGCCTTGATCGCCGCCTGGCGCGCCGGCGCCTGGCCCGCACCGCCCTGGAGCACCTGGCCCATGATCACGTATTGCGGCTCGTTCGCCTCGACACCGATCCGCTCGAGCGCTGCCTTGATGACGACGCTGCCGAGGTCGGTCGCCTCGTAACCCGCGAGCCCACCGCCGAGCTTGCCGAACGGCGTCCGCACTGCACTGACGATGACGCTGCGCGGAGTCATCAGCGTAGGAACGACACCTCCTTCGTGATGCGGCGCGCGAACGCGGCGATCAACGCGATCACAGCCTCGACGTCCGCGAGGTCGCACAGCTCGTTCGGTGAGTGCACATACCGCGTCGGCACCGAGAGCAGCCCGGTCGGGATGCCCTCGCGGGCCAGATGGAACTCGTCGGCGTCCGTCTGCGTCGTCCGCGAGTACACCTCGAACCCGTGCGCGATGCCTTCCGTGTCGGCGACCTCCGACAGGAGATCGGTGAGCTTCTTGTTCATCGTCGGGCCGCGCGCGATCATCGCCCCCATCCCGAGCTCGATCGCGCCGGCCCGCTTCGCGTTGCCGCCGGGCACATCGGTTGCCGGCGAGACGTCGATCACGATCGCGATGTCGGGAGCGAGCCCGAACGCCGCTGCGCGCGCACCGTACGTCCCGATCTCCTCTTGCACTGCGACGACCGCGACGGCGTCGACCTGCGAGTCGCCTGCCTCGCCGATGCGGCGAGCTGCTTCGAGCGCGATGTAGGAACCAAGCCGGTTGTCGAGGCTCTTCGAGAGCAGTCGTCCGTTCGGAAGCTCGTTCGGCTCGCCCACCCAGACGCCGGCGTCGCCGACGCGGACGAGTTGCTCCGCCTCCTCGCGGCTGGTCGCTCCGATGTCCGCATGAAGATCGGACATCTCGAGCCGACCGCGGTCACGCATCTCCTCGGGGTAGATCCGCTTGCGCGAGACGGCGGCAGGGATGCGCCCGTTCGCGGTCAGCAGCTCAAACCGCTGACCGTGAAGCGTCTCCGGACCGATGCCGCCGATCGTGAGAAACGACAAGAGGCCGTTCTCCTCGATGTTCGTGATCGCGATGCCGATCTCGTCGATGTGGCCGACGATCGCGAGCGTCGGTGCTGCACCGTCGCCGGCGCGGACGCGCGCGTACGACGTGCCGAGCGTGTCCGAGGTGACCTCGGCGAACGCGGAGGCCGCGTCGCGCCACACCTGGGTCGCCTCCTCCTCGTGCCCTGACGGGCCGGGAGCAACGAGCAGCGCGCGCAGAAGGTCGGGGACGGCCACGGCTTGCGCATTGAAGCAAGACTGGTACTACCCAAGGAGCCGATGACCGAGACCGTCGACACCACGCTGATCACGCCGCTCGCTGCCTACCTCGACCTGCGCACGCAAGGACGCGCCGCGTTCCTGCTCGAGTCCGTCGAGCGCGGGCGCCTGGGGCGCTACTCGCTCGTCGGCTGCGGCGACCGGCTCGTCTCGTTCGAACAAGCAGAGCAGTCGTCCGAGCCCGTTGTCGGGTACCTCGGCTATGACCACATCGCGAAGCTCGAGCCGACCGTGCCGTTGCCCGACGAGGGCGCAGGCCTGCCCGAGAGCCGGTTCGTCGTCGCCGACGTGCTGCTCCGCTTCGACCACCTGCTCGGGGTGGCCGAGGTGCTGGCAGGCCCGAGCGACCTGGAGCTCGTGCATCAGGGTCTGGCAGCGTCCCGGGTCAGACCACTGGGTGAGACGCAGCGGTTCCCCGACGTCGACGTCTACATGCGCGGCGTCGAGCAGTGCAAGGAGCACATCCGGCGCGGCGACGCCTTCCAGATCGTGCTCTCACAGCGCGCCGAGAAGCGGACCGAGATCGGGGCGGTCGAGCTCTATCGCGCGCTGCGGCGCATCAACCCGTCGCCGTACCTCTTCCTGCTCGAGCTCGACGGGATCGCCCTCGTCGGCTCCTCGCCGGAGACGCTCGTGAAGCGCGAGGGGCAGCGCGCGTCGGTCAACCCGATTGCGGGCTCGACGAGCCCCGGTGCCGGTGACGCGGATCGCCTCCTCGCGTCGGCGAAGGACCGCGCGGAGCACATCATGCTCGTCGACCTTGGCCGCAACGACCTCTCACGTGTGTGCACGCCGGGCACCGTGAAGGTGGAGCGGTTCCTCGAGGCGGAGCGGTTCTCGCACGTCACGCACCTCGTGTCCGAGGTCGTCGGTCACCTCCAGCCGGGTGTCTCGTCGTTCGACCTGCTGCGCGCGACGTTCCCCGCCGGAACTGTCTCCGGCGCGCCGAAGGTGCGTGCGATGCAGATCATCTCGGAGCTCGAGGGCTACCGGCGCGGCCCGTACGCGGGCGCGATTCTCTACTCGCTCCCTGGCGGGCCACTCGACGCGTGCATCGCGATCCGCACCGTCGTCCTGCACGACGGCCGCGCGCTGCTGCAGGCCGGCGCCGGGATCGTCGCCGAGAGCGACCCGCGCGCGGAGCACGAGGAGTGCCTGCGTAAGCTCGCAGCACTCGAGGCTGCGATCGAGCTCGCAGAGGGCGTCGCATGAGATTGCTGATGGTCGACAACTACGACTCGTTCACCTACAACCTCGTCCACCTGTTCGCCGAGCTCGGCGCCGACGTGATCGTGCGCCGCAACGACGCGATCACACCGGACGAGGCGGACGAGCTCGCGCCGACGCACCTCGTCGTCTCCCCCGGCCCCGGCCGCCCGGAGAACGCCGGAGCGTCGATTGCGATCCTCGAGCGCCTCAGCCCGCGTGTGCCGACACTCGGGGTCTGTCTCGGCCACCAGGCGCTCGTGCAGCTGCACGGCGGAACGGTCGACCAGGCCCGCGAGCTCGTGCACGGCAAGGCGACCACGGTCGCGCACGACGGCCGCGGCATCTTCGCCGGGCTGCCCGAGGACTTCCTTGCCGGCCGCTATCACTCACTGGCCGCAACGTCGGTGCCCGACGTCTTCGAGGTGTCGGCGACCGCGCCCGACGGCGAGGTGATGGCGGTGCGGCACCGGTCACTCCCCGTCGACGGCGTACAGTTCCATCCCGAATCCGTGCTGACCCCGCTCGGCCGCGACATCGCGCAGAACTTCCTCAGCCAATGATCCAGGACGCGCTCTCACGCCTGCTCGAGGGCGAGGACATGAGCCGCGCGGAGTCGCGCGACGTCATGGGCTCGATCATGGCGGGCGAGGCGACGCCGGCGCAGATCGGCGGATTCCTCGTGGCGCTGCGCCTGAAGGGCGAGACCGCCGCCGAGATCGCGGGGGCCGCCGAAGCGATGCGCTCGCACGCGATCATGGTCAAGCCGACGCGCGACGACCTCGTCGACACCGCCGGCACGGGCGGCGACGGCGGCAAGACGTTCAACATCTCGACGGCCGCCGCGCTCGTCGCCGCGGCGGCAGGCGCCGGCGTCGCGAAGCACGGCAACCGATCGGTGTCGTCGCAGTCCGGCAGCGCCGATGTGCTCGAAGCACTCGGGTTCGAGCTCGAACTGACGCCCGAGCGGATCGCGGACTCGATCGACACGCTCGGCTTCGGCTTCATGTTCGCGCCGGTGCACCACCCGGCGATGAAGCACGCCGGGCCGGTTCGGCGTGAGCTCGCCGCGCGGACCGTCTTCAACGTGCTCGGCCCGTTGACCAACCCGGCGGGAGCACGTGCGCAGGTCGTGGGCGTCTACTCGCCGCACCTCGTGCCCGTGATCGCCGACGTGCTCGCGCAGCTCGACGCGCGACGTGCGTTCGTCGTGCACGGCGCGGGCGGAATCGACGAGCTCTCGCCGGTGGGGCCGAACCTGGTATGCGAGGTCGTCGACGGGAGTGTGATCCGGCGCGAGATCGATCCGCTCGAGCTTGGCATCCCCCGGTGCGATCCGGCCGAGCTTCGCGGCGGCGACGCGACCGCGAACGCGGCCAGGATCCGCAAAGTGTTCGACGGCGGCAACGGCGGCACGCGCTCGGCGATCCTCCTCAACGCCGCGGGAGCGATCGCGGCCGGCGGAGGCGCTCACGACCTTCGCGAAGGTCTCGAGCTCGCACGTGAGGCCCTCGACTCCGGGACGGCGGCGACGCGCCTCGACGAGTTGATCGCGTTCTCGCAGGGTGTGGCGGCATGAGGTTTCGCGACGCGCTTGCCGCTCCCGGCTTCGGTGCGATCGCGGAGTTCAAACGCCGCTCGCCTTCGGCGGGCTCCCTCCGCCCCGGCGGCGACGTCGCCGACGTCGCGCGGGACTACGCGGCCGGCGGCGCACGCGCGATGTCGGTGCTTGTCGACGAGCGCTTCGACGGCTCGTGGGACGACCTGCGTGCAGCGCGCGCGGCCACTGACGTGTCGCTCCTCGCGAAGGGCTTCTTCTCGACCCCCGAGCACCTCCGCGAGGCGCGCGAGTCGGGCGCCGACGCGGCGCTGCTGATCCTGCGCGACCTCGACGACCGCACGGCGCGCGAACTGATGGCCGCGGCGGCTGCACTCGGGTTGGACACGCTCGTCGAGGCACACGACGCGGAGGAGCTCGCGCGCGCCGTCGCGCTGGACGCACCTGTCGTCGGGATCAACGCCCGCGACCTCGCCACGTTCGAGGTCGACCGCGGCGCTCAGCTCGAGCTCGTCGCACGGGCGCCACGGGACCGCCTCGTGATCGCCGAGAGCGGAATCACCACCCGTGCACAAGCGGCCGCTGCGGAGCTCGCCGGCGCGGACGCCGTGCTCGTCGGCTCGACGCTGATGCGCGCCACCGACCCCGGCGCGAAGCTGCGCGAGCTCGTGCAGCGGCCGCTCGTCAAGGTGTGCGGGCTCACGCGGCAGGAGGACGTCGACGTCGCTGTCGATGCGGGCGCCGACCTCGTCGGCTTCATCCTCGCGGCGGAAAGCCCGCGCCGCACCGACGCACTGCTCGACGCGCCGGACACCGTGCTTCGTGTCGCCGTCTTCGTCGGAGAAGAAGACGACACGGACGCCGACCTCGTGCAGTTCTATGCGCGAGAGAACGGCCACCGCGCGCGCGACGCGGCGCTGCTATCGCGCGGCGAGCGCGTCGGCTCGGTCGTCGACCTGCCCTGGGAGCAAGACGACCCCTCGCACCTGGAACGCGCCCGCGCGACCGAGGGACGCGTCATGCTCGCCGGCGGGCTCGGCCCGGACAACGTGCGTGACGCTGTCGCGGCGGTGCGGCCCTGGGCGGTCGACTCCGCGCGCTCGACGGAATCGTCTCCGGGGATCAAGGACCAGGACGCGGTTCGCCGCTGGGTCGAGGCGGCACGCGGATGACGACGGCGCGCTCCTTCGGCGACTACGGCGGACGGTACGTGCCCGAGACGCTGATCCCGGCGCTCGACGAGCTGGAGCAGGCGTGGGAGTCGCTCCGCGACGACGCGTCGTTCCAGGCCGAGCTCGACGGGTTGCGGAAGACGTACGCCGGCCGTCCGACGCCGCTCACGCTCGCGTCACGGTTCGCGCCGGACCAGCGCGTCTACCTCAAGCGCGAGGACCTGATGCACACGGGCGCCCACAAGCTCAACAACGCGCTCGGACAGGTGCTGATCGCGCAGCGGCTCGGCAAGCGGCGCATCATCGCCGAAACCGGAGCGGGCCAGCATGGCGTCGCGACCGCCACCGTCTGTGCGCGCTTCGGGCTCGAGTGCATCGTCTACATGGGCAGCGAAGACATCCGCCGACAGGCCCCGAACGTCGAGCGGATGGGCCTGCTCGGCGCCGAGGTCCGCCCCGTCGAGTTCGGCACACGCACGCTGAAGGAGGCGACGAGCGAGGCGATCCGCGACTGGATCGCCAACGTGGAGACGACGCATTACGTGATCGGCTCCTGCGTCGGGCCTGCACCGTATCCCGAGCTCGTGCGTGAGCTGCAGCGCGTGATCGGGCGCGAGTCGCGCGAGCAATTCCTCACGATCGAGGGTCGTCTTCCCGAGGCGGTCGTCGCCTGCGTCGGCGGTGGCTCGAACGCGATCGGCATGTTCTACGACTTCATCGAGGACGATGGTGTGCGGCTGATCGGCGTCGAGGCGGCAGGCGCCGCCTCGCTCGGCTCCGGTCGCGGCGGCGTCCTGCACGGCGCTCGCTCGTCGCTCCTCGCCGACGAGGACGGACAGATCCTCGACGCGCACTCGATCTCCGCCGGGCTCGACTATCCGGGCGTCGGCCCTGAGCACGCGTGGCTGCGCGACAACGGCCGCGCCGAGTACGTCGCGTGCACGGACGACGAAGCGCTCGCGGCCTTCCGGCGGCTGTGCCAGACGGAGGGCATCGTCCCGGCGCTCGAGTCGTCGCACGCCCTGGCGCGCGCCTTGGACTGCGGCGCCGAGCTGATCCTCGTGTGCCTCTCCGGCCGCGGCGACAAGGACCTCGCTGAAGTGCTTCGGCGGGACCACGCATGAAGACGCTCGTCGTCTACCTGATGGCGATGCCGGACACGCCGGAGCTCGCGCAGGCGGCGGTCGAAGCCGGCGCGGATGTGATCGAGCTCGGCTTCCCGTTCTCCGACCCGCTGGCAGACGGGCCGCTGATCCGCCGCGCCGGCGAGCGGGCGCTCGCGGCAGGCATGCGCACGGCGCGCTGTCTCGAGGTGCTGGCCGAGACGCGTTCACGCGTCGACGTTCCGCTGGTGCCGATGACGTACGCGTCGATCTTCGAGGCGTACGGCTGGGCCGAGCTCGAGCGCGACGCGCGCGAGGCCGGAGCGACGTCCTTGATCGTCCCGGATCTCCCCGTCGACGCGCGACCGGACCTGAAGCGCGTCCAGCTCGTCGCGCCGACCTCGACGGACGCACGTCTGCAGCTCGCCGTGGACGCGACCGACGGATGGCTGTATCTCGTCACGGTGACCGGTACGACGGGAGCGCGCACGGAGCTCGCCCCCACGCTCGCCCCACTCGCGGTGCGAACGCGTGCCCTGACCGACCTGCCCCTCTACGCAGGCTTCGGGATCTCCACGGGTGATCATGCGCGCGAAGCGGCGGAGCTCGTCGACGGCGTCGTCGTCGGCTCGCGCGCCGTCCAGGCCGCGGAAGAGGGGAAGCCGGCGCTCGCTGCGCTGGTCGCCCACCTTCGCGCGGGGCTGGACATAGGCTGAGCCCCGTGGACGAGTCGATCCGGGTCGCGTGCGTCCAAGCCGAACCGGTCGTCTTCGATCGCGAGGCCACGATCGACAAGCTCGCGGCGCTCGCCCGTGAAGCGGCCGCGAACGGCGCGCAGCTCGCGTTGTTCCCGGAGACCTTCGTGCCCGTGTACCCGTCGAACCGCTGGGTGCGCGAGCTCGCGCACGGCACCGACGGAGCGAAGCTGTGGGCGCGTCTCGCGCGCGAGTCCGTCGAGGTTCCGGGCAAGAGCGCCGACCGGATCGCCTCCGCCGCGCGCGAGGCCGGCATCTGGATCGCCGTCGGCGTCAACGAGCTCGAGCGCGGCACGATCTACAACACGCTGCTCATCTTCGGTCCTGATGGCGCCCTCGCGCTGCGGCACCGCAAACTCGTACCGACCAATCACGAACGGCTCGTGTGGGGCCTCGGCGACGGTGGCGGGCTCGACACTGTCGACGTCGGCGGCGCGCGCGCCGGCGGGCTGATCTGCTGGGAGAACCTCATGCCGCTCGCGCGGTTCGCGCTCTACGAACGCGGCGTCGAGATCTATCTCGCACCAACGGCGGAGGACTCCGACGGCTGGCTCGCGTCGATGCGCCACATCGCGCGTGAGTCACGCGCGTTCGTCCTGTCGTGCTGCTGCTTCCAGCGCGCATCGAGCTACCCGGACGATGTGCCGCTCGCACCCGGCGACGATCTGATCGGCCGCGGCGGCTCGGCGATCTTCGCACCCGGCGGTGAGCTGCTCGCAGGCCCGCTCTGGGACGAGGAGGGAATCGTCTACGCCGACCTCGACCCGGGTGTGCTCTACGCGGCGCGCCAGCGTTTCGACCCGGCGGGCCACTACCACCGGCCCGACATCCTGTCGCTCACCGTGACGCCGAACGCATGAGCGGCACCGCACTCGTGGTCGGCGCCGGCGTGACCGGCTCGGCGGTCGCGCGCGAGCTCGCGCGGCGAGGGTTCGACGTCACACTCGCCGAGCAGTACGCGCCCGGCACCGTGCGGTCCGCATCCGGCGGTGACACGCGCCTGCTGCGCGCGGCCCACGGCGACGGCGAGTGGTACACCGACCTCGCCTGGCGCGCACGAGCGCTCTGGCTTGAGCTCGAGGCGGAGCGGAGCACCCGCCTCTGGGAGCCGACCGGGCTTGCCTGGTTCGCGCACCGCGACGACGGGTTCGAGGCGGCCAGCGTCCCGGTGCTCGCCGCCGCCGGCATCCCGCACGAATGGCGCACACCCGCCGAGGCAGCGCCGCTCTTCCCGTCGCTCGGGCTCGACGGGCTCGACGCCGTGCTCTGGGAGCCCGACGCCGGCGTGTTGCACGCCCGGCGCGCCACGCAGCTCCTCGCAGCCGAGGCGGAGCGACTCGGCGCTCGCACGGTCGCGGGCCGAATCGTCCCGGAGGACGAGCCTGAGGCCGACGTCGTCGTCTGGGCCTGCGGCGCCTGGCTGCCAACGCTCTTCCCGGACGAGGTCGAGGTGCGCGTCGAGCGACGCGACGTCTTCTTCCTCGGCGGTGACGCCTCCTGGCGCGACGCGCCCGGCTGGGTCGAGTACGACAAGGGCTTCTACGGGCACGGCGACGTCGGCGGGCTCGGCGTGAAGGTCGCGCCCGACCTGCAGAGCGACGAAGTGGATCCCGACACGCTCGACCGTCGCCCGCTCGCCGAGCGCGAAGCGGCCGCGCGCGAGTTCACGGCGCCCCGGTTCCCGTCACTCGCCGGTGCACCGGTCGTCGGCGCACGCGTGTGCCAGTACGACCTGTCGTCCGACAGTCACTTCCTCTTCGGGCGCCACCCCGCCCGACCGACCTGGTGGTTGTTCGGCGGCGGCTCGGGGCACGGCTTCAAGCACGGCCCCGCGCTCGCGGAGTACATCGCCGACTGCGTCGAAGAACGGCGCGAGCCCGAGGAGTTCCACGCGCTCGGCGCGCGGGCCGGCGACGCCGGGCTGCGAACGAAGTCGTACTAAGAGCGATCGCGAGCGTCGAACGCGAGCAGCAGCTTGCGGAGGAGCGCGTTCAGCTCGACCTGCTCGTCCTTCGAGAGCGCCGAGGCGAAGAACGACTCCTTGCGGCCCTGCACCTCGATTGCCGACTCCCAGGCCGCCCGGCCCTCGGGTGTCAGCTCGACGAGGACGCCGCGACGGTCACCTGGATCGGGGAGGCGCCTGAGGAACCCCTCGGACTCGAGCCGGTCGAGGCGGCTCGTGACCGCGCCGGACGACAGCTCGAGGTCGCGCGCGAGCGCCCCCGGCGAGCTCAGCTTCCCCGCCTTGCGCAGCGAGAGCGAGGTGAGGACGCCCCAGTCCTCGGGCGACAGGTTGTAGTCGACGAGCGTCTCCTTGAGCGCATTCCGGACGCGCTTGTTGATGCTGCCGATCCGGTCGACGATGCCCTCCACCTCCAGATCGAGGCGCGCACCCGAGTCGTCGAGCCGCGCCAGCAGGTGGTCGACGTGGTCTTCAGGCACAGGCACAGTTTGACATCGAATCTCTTGACGTCAAGAGTAACACCTGCTAGTCTTTCGATATCGAGATATTCGACGCAGAGAGAGGAGACCACATGCGTCTCTCAGACCCCGTCTACACCAAGTTCGTCACCGACGCTCATATCGAGCAGCTGCGCGGCCGCCGGATCCCCCGGCGGCCCCGGTCGGCCCGCTCGAACTAGCCGGCCGCGGACGGCTACTCCGGCCAGAAGCCGTCCACCGTCTCGGCGTCGCCGCTCGGGTCGTCGACCCGCACGGAGACGATCACGAGCTCGGCGTCCTCAGGCTCGTCGTTCCAGACACCCCGCACCGTTCCCGGCGGGATGCGGACGGCCTGATGACGCCCGAGCTCGACGATGTCGTCGCCGAACTTGCACTGGAGCTTGCCGCTGATCACGAAGATCAGCTCCTCCTGCGTCTTGTGCATGTGCCCGTACGACCCCTTGCTCCCCGTGTGCTGCGGCATCCGCCGGTAGGTCAGCGCGACCTGCTCGGCGCCGATCGCGTACGTGATGCCGCGCATCTCACCCGGGTAGTCGCCGAGCCAGTCGTCGACGTCCTCGAGCGAAACGATCTGGTAGTCCGCCACCTCCGTCACCCTTCCTCTCTCTGCGAGTATCGAACACCTGCCCAGCGCGCCCCGCAACCAGCTCGTGCTCGTCGCGTGCATTCTCGGATCCGTCATCGTCTTCGTCGACGCGTCCGTCGTCAACGTCGCGCTGCCTGCGATTCAGAGAGACCTCGGCGGCGGTCTCGCGTTACAGCAGTGGGTCGCCGACGCGTACCTCCTGACGCTCGGCTCTCTGATCCTCGTGGGCGGCTCGCTAGGCGACCTGTTCGGCGCGCGTCGTCTGTTTCTGATCGGCATCGTGACGTTCGGCGTCACGTCGATCGCGTGCGCGGCGGCCCCTGACGGCACGACGCTGATCGTGGCGCGGGGGTTTCAAGGAGTAGCCGGCGCGGTCCTGACTCCCGCGGGGCTCGCCGTGATCACGGCCACCTTCTCCGGCGAGGCCCGCGGCGCCGCGATCGGGCAGTGGACGTCGTGGACGGGCGTCGCGTTCGTGATCGGCCCCCTCGTCGGCGGTTGGCTCGTCACCCATGCGTCCTGGCGCTGGGTGTTCGTGATCAACGTGCCGTTCGCGATCGTCACGGCGCTGCTCGTCGCCTACGCCGTTCCGAAGCGCCCGCCGCCCGAGCGGAGGCCGCACGTCGACTTCGTCGGCGGGGTGCTGTGCGTCCTCGGCCTGGGCGGACCCGTCTTTGCCCTGATCGAGGAGCCCCGCCACGGCTGGGGGGCGCCTGCGATCCTCGTCCCCCTGGTCGCCGGCATTGCTCTCTTCGCGGTGTTCCTCTGGTGGGAGAGCCACCACCCGACGCCGATGCTGCCGCTCGGCCTCTTCCTGCGCCGCAACTTCACCTTCGCGAACGTCGAGACCCTGACGGTGTACGCCGGGCTCTCGACACTGACGTTCTTCCTCGTGCTCTTCGTGCAGCAGCTCGCCGGGTACTCGGCGCTCAAGTCGGGGCTCGCACTCGTCCCGATCACGGTCGTCATGTTCTTCCTGTCGCCGCGTGTCGGCAGGCTTTCGATGCGCCTCGGTCCCAGGTTCTTCATGGGCAGCGGGCCGCTCATCGCCGCGGCCGGCCTGTTGCTGCTCGTCCGGTTGAAGCCGGGGTTCAACTACTGGTACGAGCTCCTGCCGCCCCTCGTGATCTTCTCGGTCGGCCTCTCACTCACCGTGGCACCGCTCACTGCGACGGTGCTCGCCGACGCGGACGAGACCGACGCGGGGATCGCGAGCGGCGTCAACAACGCCGTCGCGCGCGTGGCGGGGCTGCTCGGGATCGCGATCGTCGGAGCATCGGTCGCCGGTAGCGACAACGCGCTCGACCTGGCAGGGTTTCGCCTCGCCATGTGGATCACGGTCGGGCTGATCTTCGCGGGCGGGCTCATCGGCCTCGCAGGGATTCGGAATGCCAGAAGCAGCTGAGATCGTCTTCGACCACGTCACGAAGAAATACGAGGGCCGCGACGAGGCGGCGGTCGACGACCTCTCGCTCGAGATCCCGGCGGGAACGTTCTGCGTACTCGTCGGACCGTCGGGCGGCGGGAAGACGACGGCACTCAAGATGGTCAACCGCCTCATCCCGTTCGATTCGGGCGAGATCCGGATCGACGGACGCAACATCGAGCAGCTACCGCTCACCGAGCTTCGTCGCGGCATCGGCTACGTGATCCAGCAGATCGGGCTGTTCCCGCACATGGCGATCGGCGAGAACATCGCGACCGTGCCGCGCCTCCTCGGCTGGGACAAGAAACGGCAGCGGGACCGCTCGGTCGAGCTGCTCGAGCTGGTCGGGCTCGACGCGAGCGACGCGTCGCGCTACCCGTCGCAGCTCTCCGGCGGGCAGCGCCAGCGCGTCGGGCTCGCGCGCGCGCTCGCCGCGGACCCGCCGCTCCTGCTGATGGACGAGCCGTTCGGCGCGCTCGACCCGATCACGCGTCACCGGCTGCAGACAGAGCTGCGGCGTCTGCACCGCGACGTGGGCAAGTCGATCATCTTCGTCACCCACGACATCGACGAGGCGATCCAGATGGGTGACCGGATCGCGATCCTGCGCGAAGGCGGCGTGTTGGCGCAGTACGACACACCGGACGCGATCCTCGCGCACCCCGCCGACGACTTCGTGGCACAGTTCATCGGCGGCGATCGCGCGTTGCGGCGGCTCGCCTTGCGGACCGTCGGCGAAGTGCCACTGCAGGCACTAGGCACCACGGTCGCAGCACCGGACGACTGGGTCGCGTCCGACACCACTGTTCGCAACGCGGTCTCACTGATGCTGGAGCTGAAGACCGAAAGCCTGGCAGTGAAGGACGGCGACCGGTTCGTCGGCACGTTCCGACTGAGCGACGTGAGCTCACTCTTGTAATGGGAGGCGGCGGCGGCACCGTCATCCCGAACTTCGGCCAGGGCGACTCGTGCGTCACCGGTGACCACACGTTCTGCTGGGGCTGGGTGCACGATCACTGGAGCGACACACTTGGCCCCGCGCTCTGGCAGCACGTCGAGCTGACGCTGATCGCAGTCGCGATCGGTTTCGCGATCGCATTCCCGCTCGCGCTCCTCGCACATCGCTTCCGACGCCTCGAGCAGCCCTTCGGCGCCGTCTCGGCGCTCGTCTACACGATCCCGAGCCTGGCGCTCTTCCAGCTGCTCATCCCGTTCACCGGGCTGACGCTGACAACGGTCGAGATCGCCCTCGTCGGCTACACGCTCGTCATGCTCTACCCGAACATCGTTGCCGGGCTGCGCAGCGCGTCGGACGACGTGATCGAGGCTGCGCGGGGCATGGGCCTGACACGCATGCAGATCCTGATGCGCGTCGAGCTGCCGCTCGCCGTGCCGGCGATCATCGGCGGCCTGCGGATCGCCGTCGTCTCGACGGTCGCGATCGCGACGATTGCCGGGATCAACGTGACGAGCATGGGGCTCGGTTATCCGATCTACAGCGCGCTGCGCGATCCGATCCCGTTCAAGACCGAGATCTACTCGGCCGGACTGCTCGCGGTCGCGCTGGCACTCGGCGCCGACCTGCTACTCGTCGCGCTGCGTCGCGCGGTCGTTCCCTGGACGAGGGCGGCTCGATGATCGTCGCCGACACCGCGAACCTCCACACGTTCGTCGATGCGTTCCGCTTCATCGCGGACAACCCGAGCTTTCTGCTCACGAAGACGTTCGAGCAGATCGAGCTCTCCGGCGCCGCACTCGGGCTCGCGCTGCTGGCCGCGCTGCCGCTCGGTGTCGTGCTCGGGCACCTCCGCCGTGGCTCGGGGATCGCGATCGGCGCGTCGATCGTCGGCCGCGGTCTCCCGAGCCTGGTCCTGATTGCCGCATTTCTGACGATTTTGGGAATCGGATTCGTGAACAACATGATCGCGCTCGCCGTGCTCGGCAGCGGCCCGATCCTCACCAACTCCTACGACGCGGTCGCAGGCGTCGATCGCGACACGGTCGAGGCGGCGCGAGGGATGGGCATGACCCGCAGGCAGATCCTGAGCAGGGTCGAGCTGCCACTGGCAATTCCCCTGCTCTTCACGGGAATTCGGGTGGCCGCCGTGACGATCGTCGCGACCGCCCCGATCGCCGCGATCGCGGGCGGCGGCGGCCTCGGCGACATCATCGTCAACCAGGCGAGCTACCGGCTGGAGGGCGTTCTGGGCGCCTCGTTCTGCGTGATGGCGCTGTCCGCAGTCGTCTTCCTCGGTCTGGCCGGACTGCAGTTTGCGGTAACGCCCAGAGGGCTTCGGCGTACTAGTGTCGGAGGCGTCCCTCATCGAAAGGAGCAGCTGTGATTCGCAAGCACACTCGGCGCGCTGCCAAGGCGGCGTTCGCGATCAGCCTCGGGGTCGCGATCGTCATCGGAGTCTACGCGGCGGCGTTCACGCGTCCTGCACATGCGACGTCGAAGATGGGGCCGACGGTCATCATCGGCACCAAGAACTTCGGCGAGGAGTACATCCTCGGCCAGCTCTACAAGCAGGCACTCCAGGCGAAGGGATTCCACGTCGCCTATAAGGAGAACATCGGCTCGACCGAGCTGATGACCTCCGCCCTGCAGAGCGGGAAGATCAACTTCTATCCCGAGTACACGGGCGTGATCGTGCAGGTCGTGTTCCATCATGCGAAGTCGCCGACGACGGCAAAGGCGACGTACGACCTCGCGAAGAAGCTCGAGGCCGCCAAGGGCTACACGCTCTTGAAGGCGACGCCGTTCTACGACACCGACGTCGTCGTGGTCGCGAACGCGTACGCGAAGAAGTACGGGCTGAAGTCGATCGCCGACCTGAAGAAGGCGGGCGCGTTCAAGTTCGGCGCGTTCCCCGAGTGCAAGACGAGGACCACGTGCCTCGTCGGGTACAAGAAGCAGTACGGGCTGACGAACGTGTCGTTCGTGCCGCTGTCCGGCATCTCGGTGTACGCGGCGCTCGACGCCGGCACGATCCAGGCGGGTGACGGTTTCTCGACCGATCCTCCGCTCGGCAAGCCGTCGAAGTACACCGTGCTCGCCGACCCGAAGCACGTAACGGGCTTCCAGAACGTCGCCCCGATCGTGAAGTCGTCGGTCGTGACCGCAGGCGGCGCGAAGTTCACGAGCGCCGTGAACGCCGTGTCCGCGAAGCTGACGATCCCCGCGATCGTGGCCATGAACAAGGCGTTCTACGTCGACAAGAAGTCGGCGGCGTCGATCGCCAAGGCGTTCCTCAAGGCGAACGGCCTGGCGTAGGCAGTCACGCGGCGGGCGGTTGCTACGGCAGCCGCCCGCCCATCGCCCGCGACGCACCGAGCGAGCCGAGCAGCAGCAGCGCGGCGGCGCCGGCGAACCATGACGTGATCTCGCGCTGCTCCGGCCGGCGGGCGATGCTCTTGCCGAGCTGCTTGTAGATCTGCTCGACCTTGTCGGCCGATTTCGCGCGGAAGGTGACGCCGTCGGTATCGCGCGCGATCGCGGCAAGCGTCACGGGATCGGGCCGGACGGCGAACCGGCCGGAGCCGCCGAAGAGGCCACCGCCGAATGCGCCGCCGCCCAGCGCTCCACCGCCGAGCGTCCCGTGGTTCGTGCCGAGCGCGACGGTGAAGACGCGGATGCCTGCGCGCTTCGCGCGGTCCGCTCCCTGCAGCGGCGTGAGATCGCCGCGCGTCTGTGCGCCGTCGGAGAGCAGCACGATCGCCCCGGGAATCTTCCCGTCCTTGCCCTTCTTCACGTCGCCGACCGCCGACTGCACGACCTGCACGGCGACGCCGAGGCCATCCCCGATCGCGGTGCCGCCTTCAGGCTCGAGGAGCTCGATCCCCTCTTGGAGCAGCGCCCGGTCCGTTGTCGGCGGCACCAGGATGTCCGGGCCGGTCGAGAACGAGATCAGGCCGATCTTCACCTTCTTCGGCACTTTCCCGGCGAACAGCGACATCGCGTGCGCGGCCGCAAGCAGCCTCGTCGGCTTGACGTCGTTCGCGCGCATCGAGCCGGAGACGTCGACCAGCAGCACGACGGTCGCGCGGTCGTTCGTCACCTGCACCGTCTTCCTCGGCCGAGCGACCGCCGCGGAGGCGAGCGCGAGCGCGAGGAGAAACAGTGCGAGCGGGACGAACGCCTGCCACCGGCGCCGGCGTTGCTCCACCACCGACGCGAGCAGGTCGAGGTTCGTGTACGTCACCGCATACCGCGCGCGCCGGCGCTCGAGCCACCACACGAAGAGCACGACGGCAGGAACGACGAGCAGCAGTGGCAGCAGGTACGGCGATGCGAAGGTCACGGCGCGCACTCCGCGCCGACCTGAACGATCGCGTGCGCATCCGGGGAGAGCGCGTCGGTCGACGACGCCGTCACGACGACCTTCTTGCCGACGATCGCATGGCGCGCGGTGACGAGACCCACATTGGCGAGGTTCGGCGGCTGCTTCGTTCGGAACGCGATCGCGTGCCAGCCGCCGACGAGCTTCTCCGTCGTCTGGCAGGCCACGCGGCCGAACTTCACGTCGCCAGGCCCGACGACGACGATGCGCGACCGGTACTCGAGCGACTGCCCGACGGGAACCACGCGCGCGGAGACCGTCGAGCGGCCGCCTCCGCCCTGCGTCGGGATGCAGCCGAGGAGCGGCTGGAAGGCCTGGGACTTCCCGGAGACCGAGACGGCGCGGAAGAACGCGTAGCGCGTCGTCGTCTGGCCCGGCTGGACCGGGGCTCCGAGCCGTCCGTCGAACGAGACGCGCACGTCCCGCGAGGTCGCCTGCGCGTCGAGCCCGCCGACGACGCTACGGCCGCCCGGGCATGCGAGCAGGTACTCGGCGGTGCCGTGCGCGGGCACGACGACCCACGGCCCCGGCACCCGGATGCACGACTGGATGCCGTGACACTCGTTCGTCGCCGACCCGACCGGCGCGAGCGCTGCAGCCACGGCGAGCGCCGCGACGAACGCGAGCAGTGCCGGCCTCACGGGATCCTCCTCAACCACAGGCCGGAGAGGAGGCCGCCGACGAGCACGAACGCGAGCCCGCCGCCCGCGGCCATCGCGCTGACCTCGATCGTCTTCTTGCGCTGCCCGGTGCGCGAGCCGAGCTCGTCGTAGGCACCTTTGACGTCGACCGCTGCGACGCCGCCCGTGAACCTGCCGCCGCTTCCCCGCGCGATCTCCTCGAGCGACTGCGGCTGGGCCGGTACCTGGATGCGCTCGGTGAACCCGCCCTTCAGCTTCTGCTGGACGACGCCGTCGGGTGTCCCGACGAGGATCGTCGACACCGGGATCTTCGCCTTGAGCGCCCCGGCAGCCGCCTGTTCCGGCGAGACACGGCCGGCCGTCTGGCCGCCGTCCGAGAGCACCACGACGGCCGCCGGCGGGCGATGGCCCGCGGTCGACCCCTTCACGAGCGCGCCGACGCGCACGGCGCGGGCGACGGCGTCGGCCAGCGCGGTCCCCTGCGGGCCGGTGTGGGCGCGCGCGAGCGCAGCCAGGACCGCGTCCGTGTTGCGCGTCGGCGCGGCCGAGACCGCGACGTGGTCGGAGAACGTGACGAGCGCGACGCGGTAGCCCTTCGGCGCGTTCGCGATGAACCGCCGCGCGATCGCCTTGGCCGCGGCGAACCGCGTCGGCTGGGCGTCGTTCGCCGCCATCGAGCCGGAGTCGTCGAGCACGAGCACCAGTGTCGCCTCCTGCGCCTTCACGTGGTACGTCGCCTTCGGTCGGGCGAAGCCGACCAGCAGCAGCGCGAGGCCGACGAGTGTGAGCACCGTCGGCAGGTATCGGTGGACCTGCCTCGGCTTCGTCGTCATGTTCGGCAGCAGCGCAGCCGGAGCCCACGCCGTCGCCCGGTGACGGCGGTGACGCTCGAGCAGGAACAGCAGTGCCGCTGCGACGGGGACGACCAGCAGAAAGATCAGCAGCAGCGGCAGCCCAAAGCTCACGCGGCCCGATCCTTTCGCCGCAGGAACGTACTCAGCGGCCGCAGCCAGTCGCCTTCGGTCGAGAGCGGCACGTGGCGCACCCCGGCCGACGCGAGCGAGGCGACGAGCGCGCGGCGTTCACCCGCGGCGGCGGCAGCGAACCGCTCGCGCAGCCGCCGGTCACTCGTGTCGACGCGGAGCTGGCGGCCTGTCTCGGGATCGACCAGGCGGAGCTCACCGACGTCGGCGAGCTCCTGCTCACGCAGGTCGCGGACCTCGACCGCGAGCACGGTGTGGCGACCTGCGAGGCGGAGTAGCGGCGCGTGCCAGTCGGGCGGGCCGCGGAAATCGGACACGAGCACGACGAGCGCGCGCTGGCGGACGACTCGATCGGCAAGCTCGAGGGCGTCGCGGAGCGTGCCCGTGCCGCCGGCCGGGAGCTTGCGCAGCAGCTGCAGCGTGTCGAGCAGCGCGCGGCGGCCCTGCCGCGGCGGCTCGACCGTCGGGCTCTGGCCGAACGAGATCGTCCCGAGCCGGTTGCCGCGCTTCGTCGCCGCGTAGCCGACCGCGACGGCGACGCCCTCGGCCACGTCGGCCTTGCGGCGGTCGCCTGTACCGAACGCCATCGACGCGGACGAGTCGAGCACGAGCCACGTGACGAGGACGCGCTCGGCGAGCTCGACACGCACGTGCGGCTGCCCAGTGCGCGCGGTCACGTTCCACTCGATCCGGCGCACGTCGTCGCCGGGCTCGTACACGCGCACCTGCCAGAGCTCGCTGCCGAGGCCGGCGAAGGCCGAGCGATAGTCGCCGGAGAGCAGGCCGTCGACCCGCCGCCCGACCGTCAGCTCGAGCGCACGTAGCGAGGCGGCCGAGAGCGGTCCGGGCCCGGGGTGCTCCGGTGTCCGGAGCGGGGCGAGCGGATCCGATGCTGCGCCGCTCACGCGACCTGTTCGCGCCGCCCGAGATCGATCTGCGGCATCGGCACGGTGGCGAGTACCTGGTCGAGCAGGCTGTCCGACGACACCTCCTCCGCGAGCGCGCGGTAGGAAAGGACAAGCCGGTGACGGAACGCGTCGCGAGCGAGGGCTTCCATGTCGCCGGGCACCACGTAGTCCCGGCCGCGGATGAGCGCGAGCGCGCGCGCCGCCGCGACGAGGCTGATCGGCCCGCGCGGGCTGGCGCCGAATGCGATGTAGTCGCCGACGTCGTTGAGGCCGTGCTCCTTCGGACGGCGGGTGGCGGTCGCGACATCGACCGACCAGCTGATCAGGGCCGGGTCGACGTACACGTCGGCCGCCTCGGCCTGCAGGGTCTTGAGATCGTCGAGCGACAGCACCGTCTCCAACGTCGGCGGCGCCTCGAGCGAACGGGCGACGACGGTCAGCTCTTCGTCGTGGGCCGGGTAGTCGACAAGCACCTTCAGCATGAACCGGTCGACCTGCGCCTCGGGCAGCGGATACGTGCCCTCCGACTCGATCGGGTTCTGCGTCGCGAGCACGAGGAAGGGCGACGGGACTGGGAACGTCTGGTGACCGATCGTGACCTGGCGCTCCTGCATCACTTCGAGCAGCGCCGACTGCACCTTCGCCGGGGCACGGTTGATCTCGTCGGCGAGGAGGAAGTTGCAGAAGACGGGGCCGAGCTCGGTGTCGAAGTCGGCGCGGTCCGGACGGTAGATGCGCGTGCCGACGAGATCCGACGGAACGAGGTCCGGCGTGAACTGGATCCGCTGGAACGACCCCCCGAGCACAGCGGCGGTCGTCTTGATGGTCAACGTCTTCGCGAGGCCCGGGACGCCTTCGATCAGGACGTGCCCGCCTGCGAGCAGGCAGACCAGTACCCGTTCGAGCATCTCCTCCTGCCCTGCGATCACGCGCCGGATCTCGAACAGCGCCTGCTCGAGCTTCGTCCCGTCCATGCGTCCTCCTCACTCGGGTTCCGTCTTCCGAAAGGATGACGGCTGGACCTAAGAACTTGTCGTTAAGTCGAGGGCGCGCCGCCAGCCTGCACGCAGCGCCGCGACCTCGTCGACGGATCGTTTCGGCTCGTATACCGCCCCGACCGGCACGGCGGTTTCCCTTCCCACGGCGAGCGCCGCGACGCCGAGTGCCGTGGTCTCCCGCTCCGCCGCCACCTCGACGGGGACCTGGAGGAGGTCGGCCTGGAACTGCATCAGGAACCCGTTCGCCGTCGCCCCGCCGTCGGCGCGGAGCACGCCCAGCGGCGCGGGCAGTGCGTCGGCGACGTCGGCCACCTGGTGCGCGATCGCCTCGAGCGCGGCGCGCACGAGGTGCGCCGTGGTCGTGCCGCGCGTCAGGCCGGTGACGAGCCCGCGCGCGTCGGGGTCCCACCACGGGCTGCCGAGCCCCGTCAGCGCCGGCACGAAATGGACGCCCGCCGTGTCCGGGACGCTCGTTGCCAGCGCTTCCGTCTCCGCAGCCGAGCCGATGAGACCGAGGCCGTCGCGAAGCCACTGCACCGCCGCGCCACTCGTGAGCACCGCCCCTTCGAGCGCGTAGCCGTCCGCCGCCGCCGTCTTCAGGAGGCCGTCGGGCGGCAAGCTCGCGTCGTCGCCCGTGTGGACGAGCACGAAGCTGCCGGTCCCGTAGGTCGCCTTGCCGTCACCCGGCTCGTGGCAGCCCTGCCCGTACAGCGCAGCCTGCTGGTCGCCCGCGATCCCGCGGATCTCGACCGTGCGGCCATTGAGCTCACCCTGTCCGACCGCCTCGGCCGAGCCCACGATCCGCGGCAGCAGCTCACGCTCGATGCCGAACAGCGCGAGCAGCTCGTCGTCCCAGTCGAGCGTCTCGAGGTCGACGAGCAGCGTCCTGGACGCATTGGTCACGTCGATCACGTGCTGCTCGCCGCCGGTGAGCTGCCAGACGAGGAAGCTGTCGACCGTGCCGAACGCGAGCCCTTCCCGCGCGCCGTGCTCGCGCAGCAGCCATTCGAGCTTCGTCGCGGAGAAGTAGGGATCCGGAACGAGTCCCGTCTTGCGGCGGATCAGCCCGGCGTCGAGCTCGCGGCAGCGCTCGGCCGTGCGCCGGTCCTGCCAGACGATCGCGGGCGCGACGGTCTTCCCCGTCGCGCGGTCCCAGAGCAGGGTCGTCTCACGCTGGTTCGTGATCGCGACCACGCTCGGCTCGCCGCCGGCGTCGAGCGCCGCCTCGGTGACGGTTGCCCAGATCTCCTCCGGATCGTGCTCGACCCAGCCCGGGCGCGGGAAGTGCTGCGGCAGCTCGCGGTAGCCGCGGCCGGTGACCCGGAAGTCGTCGCCCAGGGCGAGGCACGTCGTGCCGGTCGTGCCCTGGTCGATCGCGAGGATCACGCGTGCTTGGCGATGAACTCGAGCGTGCGCCGCCAGGCGTCGTCGGAATCCGCCTGGAACTCTGCCTGCTTGCGGTCGAAGAAGCTGTGCGGCGCGCCGTCGTAGGAGACGATCTCGTGCTCGATGCCGACGCCGGTCAGCGCCTCGTCGAACGCGGCGTTGTCCTCGGCGGTGATGTGCGGGTCGGCGCCCGCCTGCAGCGCGAGGATCGGGCACTCGATCTGCGCGACGCGAGCGACGGGGCTCGCGCCGCCGCGTTCGCGCGTCGGGCCGCCGTAGAAGCCCACTGCGCCGGCGAGGCCTTGGCCCGACGCAGCTGCCACCCACGAGGCGCGGCCGCCGAAGCAGAAGCCGACGGTGAAGACCGATGCGACTCCGAGCTCGCGCAGCTTCGCGACTGCAACGCGCGTGTCCGCCTGAACGTTGTCGTCGGTCGTCTGGTCGACGTGCGGCATGTACTCGAAATCCTCGTCCCGCTTGGTCGCACCAGCGGTGCGACCGAAGTAGTCGATCGCGAGCGCGGCGCAGCCGCGCTCGGCGAAGCGGAGCGCGAGCTCCTCGTAGAAGTGGTATAGCCCGCGGACATCCGGCAGGATCACGACGCCCGCGATGGCAGCGTCGTCGGGCGTCGCCAGAAACGCAGCAAGCTCATTGCCGTCGGCGGACGTGAGCGTCAGGTCGTCGTGTGAGACGGCGCCCGCGATGCGCGGGATCGGCGGTTCGGAATCGGAGTCGAAGCACATGCTCCGATCCTAGACTTCCGGGATGCCTACAAACTTCGAACGTGCCTTCGAGGAGCGCCCCGCGGTCTATGCGGCGTGGCGCGGTCTCGTCGGCGCCATCCGCGAGACCATGGAGCTACGCCGCTACGAGCTAGCGACGTTCGCCGCCGCGCAGCGTCTCCGCTCGACGTACTGCTCGATCATGCATGGCAACGCGCTGCGCAACGACGTCGGCGAGGACATCCTTGCGATCGTCGACGACCGGGAAGGGACACTCGACGCGGTCGACCTCGCCGTCATGGACCTGGCCGAGCGCGTCGTCGTCGACGCGACGGCGATCACGCAAGCCGATCTGCAGGTCCTCCGCGATCTCGGCCTCACCGACGGGGAGATCATGGACGTCGTCCTCGCGGCGGCGGCACGGTGCTTCTTTTCGAAGACGCTCGATGCGCTCTGCATTCAGGCCGACGCACAGTTCCAGGAGCTCGCGGCCGAGCTGAAAACTGCGTTCGTCGTTGGACGGCCGATCGCGACGACTTAGTAAAAGGGCAGCTCGGCGCGCACACGCGTGCCGGCGCCGACCGGGCTGTCGATCTCGAGCCGTCCTTCGAACGCAGCGACGCGGTCGGCGAGGCCGCTCAAGCCGGTGCCGACCGAGGGGTCGGCCCCGCCCTTGCCGTCGTCCTCGACGACGACGATCAACGCGCGCTCGGTCTCGCGGACGCGGACGGCAGCGCGGGTCGCCTCGGCGTACTTCGCGACGTTGTTCAACGCCTCGCTGACGATGTAGTACGCCGCGACGCTGATGTTGGTCTCGAGCGGCGTCGACGTGACGTCAAGCTCGACCCGGACCGGCGCGCGCGCCGCGACGATGCGGAGCGCCGCAGAGAGTCCACGCTCGCTCAGTGCAGACGGGTGGATGCCCTGTGCGAGCTCGCGAAGCTCCTTCACGGCGGACGCGAGCTCCGTGACGGCACCTTCGACCGCCACGTCGGGGGCGATCGCCCCACGCTGGGCGCCGCGGAGCCGCAACAGCAGGGCGATCAGCCGCTGCTGTGCTCCGTCGTGGAGGTTCCGTTCGATCCGCTTGCGGGCGTCGTCGGCCGCCGCGACGATGCGTGACCGCGAGCGGCGCACCTCCGCCTCGTGACGCTTGCGATCGGTGATGTCGGTGCCGGCGATCAGCCACACCGGGCCGCTCCGCGTCTTCGGGAGCGAAGTACACGACCAGGCGACGTCGATCTCACTGCCGTCGCGCTGCACCCAGCGCCCCTCGCACTCCGCAGACGAGCCGGAGCGGATCGCCGAGAGGATGCAGTCGCGTGCCTCGGCCCGTTCTCCGTCGGCGACGTAGCGCTCCCAGAAGAGGACGCCGCCCGTCTCGTGCGGCCGGTAACCAAGCGTCCGCTCGAACGCCTTGTTGGTGGCGAGCGGACGGACGCGACCCTCGGCGTCGACCAGGCAGATCAGGCTCGGCGCGAAGTTCGCGATCGAGTTGAGGAGCTCGCGCTCACGCTCCAGCTCCGCGATCCGCGCCTTGAGGGCGGACGCTGTTTGCTTCGTGCGTGCCACAACTACGCAGTTCGTCGCTCCGGGAACCGCGGCAGGCCGTCGTCGGGGAGCGGCTCCCACGCCGCGGCGTACGCGACGTACTGGCGGAACTGCGGTCGGACGCCGGGATCCTCGTCGAACAACCCCAGGCGGACGCCCATGATCTCGCCCGACGGATCATGGCTCCAGAGGGCGCTCCCGCACGTGGCGCAGAAGCACTTCGGCCAGCCGTCGGGCGGCGCCCACTCGCGCACGAGCTCGTCGCCCGAGAGGAGTCGGAACGCGCGACTGTCGACGCGAACCTGTGCAGACGCCGCCGTCCCGCTCCGGCGCTGGCAGCGCGTGCAGTGGCAGTACGACGCGTGCCCGTCGAGCGGGCCGTCGATCTCGAAGCGCACGCCGCCGCAGTTGCAACCCCCGCTGAAAGTGACCTCGGTCATGAGAGCGAGCCTAGACGGACCCACCCGGCCGGGAGGTACGCTCCCGCGGTGCCCGTGGCGGCCGACTACGAGTACGAGCTTCGACGCGACGGCGCGGTGATCGCCACAGGACGCATCCAGCTCGACGAGGTGCCGTCGCCGGGCGACGAGCTCGCCCTTGGCTCGAAGCGCACGCTGGTCGAGGACGTGCTGCCGCTCCGCGGCGGCAAGCGCCTCATCCTGCAGCAGGCCTAGCGCGAAGGACTCCTAGTGCAGCTCTGCCGGGAGCTCGATGTCGCCGACTTCGATCCCGAGCGACTTCGCGAGGCGGACGCCCTGCTCCAGATCCTCCTTGAGCATGCGGATGTCGGTCTCGCGCATCAACGCACCGATGAACTCGCGTGCCTTCGGCCGCCACAGCGCGTGCTGGGTGAAGATCGGCAGCATCCGGTTCGCAGCCGCGATCAGCTTCGTCTGAATGCCGCGGCCCGCGCCCTCGAGCAGCACGCGCTCGTAGGCCATGCCGGCACCGTGATGGATCCCGTCGTCGATCGTCAGCCGGTTGCACAGATCCTCGAGGATCGTCCCGCGTGACGACCGCGCGATCATGCGGAAGCGCGGGATGATCAGCCGCTCGTAGAACACCTGCATCACGAAGACCTTCTCCTCGAGCGTGTCGGCGTTGAGTGTCATGCGCGCGAGCTCGTCGAGGTACGGATCGCGCTCCGCCATGCCGCCGGACTCGGCGATCAGCTTCAGCCACGCCTCGGTGTGGCGCGACTCGTCCTGCACCATCGTCGTGTAATAGAGCTTCGCCTCGTGGTCCGGCGCGATCGAGAACAGCTGCGTCGCCATCTCGACCGCGAGCTCGTCTGCCTGCAGCTGCTGCGTGATCACCGAGCGCCAGAGATCGCGCCGGCGCGCGAGCTTCTGCGGCGACCCGGCGTACTCCGGGATCGGGGGGATCTCACCCCACGGCAGGTCGCGCACCTGCCACTCGGCCCGCTTCGCAAGCTCGTAATAGCGGTAGACGCCCTGCAGGTCGCGATGCGTGTCGAGACCGAGGTCTTCGGCTTCCATCGCGGGGAAGCCTAACTAGCCTGCGCGGGAAAGCGTCAGGGGAATCCCCGACGGGTCGAGAACCTCTCGATCTTCGCTCGCACCGTAGATCGTCGCGCCGACCAGCCGTGCGCGATCCTCGGGCGCGTACGGCGCGCCGCGGCTCTGCCAGGTGTTCGCGCCTACGTGGTGGTGGTAGCCACCGCTCGCGAGAAACGCCGCCTGCTCGCGAAGCTCGGCCATCAACTCGAACCCGAGCCCTTGCCAGAACTCGACCGTCGACGGGATCTCGGTGACGCAGAAATGCACGTGCCCCATCGTCGTTCCGGCGGGCAGCCCTTCGAAAGCGTCGTCGTCGATGCCGCGCACGAGGTCAGCCGTGTCAAGTGGCATCGTCGTCATCGTCTGATCAACCTTGCCTTCCCACGTCTCGCGCGGGCGGTCGGCGTAGATCTCGATGCCGTGGTAGTCGGGGTCGCGCAGATACAACGCCTCGCTGACGCGGTGGTCGGACATGCCGGTCAGTTCGATGCGGTCGCGCGCGGCGTGCTTGAGCCAGCGGCCGAGCTCGGTCCGCGCCGGTAGGAGCAGCGCGAAGTGGAACAGCCCCGAGTAGCCCTCGGCGGACTGCGCGCCGGGCTGCTCCGTGAGCACGAGCAGGTCCTCCCCACCCGTGCCGAGCCGCGCGGTGCCATTCTCGCGTCCATGGAGGCGGAGGCCGATCGCCTGGTCGTAGTACGCAAGCGACCGGTCGAGATCGGCGACGGTCAGGTGGACAGCGCCCATCCGCATGACGCGAATATACGGACATGGACTCCGTTCGGGTCGACAAGTGGCTCTGGGCGGCGCGCTTCTACAAGACGCGCGCGCTCGCGACGGACGCGGTGCTCGGCGGGCACGTGCAGGTGAACGGCGCGCGCGTCAAACCGGCGAAAGACGTGCGCGTCGGCGACGCATTGCAGATCCGCGTCGGGACGATCGAGTGGATCGTTGACGTGTGCGGCCTCGCGGACCGGCGCGGCCCGGCGAGCGTCGCGCGGACCCTCTACGAGGAACGGGCGGACTCGAAGGAAGCGCGCGAGCGGCAGGTCATGCAGCGCCGGCTCGCGAAGCCGCTCGGCGCCGACCTCGGCGCCAGGCCGACGAAACAGGACCGACGCCGGCTCGACGCGCTGCGACGAGCGCAGCGGCGAGCGCGCTGAGCACTGCGAAGCCGAGCGCGAGCCACCACCACGGGAACCCGGACGCGCGCGACGGCGCTTGCCACGTGCGCGTGTCGAGCGACGCGAACGTCGTCGTCCCGCGACCCACGGTCAGCACGTTGCCTCCATTCCCCATTCGTAGCCGGAGCGACCAGAGCAGCTTTGCCGGGAGCCCGTCGATGTCGACGCAGCGCGCGGTCGACGCGGCCGTGTCGAGTGCGTGCACGAACGGATGGCCGCCGCCGTCGTAGAGCGTGTACGCGATCCGCCCGTCGGGGCTCATGACGCGGCTCAACGGGTTGCCGCGCATCTTCTCCGCCGCGTCACGCGGATCGACGATCGGCCGCGCGACGAGTCTCCGTGCGTTCACGTCGTACGCGCGAACTTCGTAGCGCGTCGGGTCGGAGGAGGACGTGTAGTGGATGAGGAAGATCCGCGAGCCACTCGGCGACAGCGCGTCGAAGCTGAAGTCGCCGTGCAGCACGATCACGGTCGCGGACGAGAGGTTGTGCGCATCGAGGACGAGCAGCCGAGTCTGCGCGCGCGGGAAACTCGTCCTCGGCTCGATCAGGACGAGCGTGCGACGGTCGGCCGACAATCCACTCGCCGAGCCGTCGTAGGCGACGGCCGGGATCGTCCACGTGCCGGGCCAGGACTGCATGCGCACGATCTGCCCGCCGTCGCGCCGTGTCGCCTCGACAACCGTCTGCTTGCCGACCGTCACGGTCACGTACCTGACGGTTCCGCCCGGAGCTGCGACCCCCGACGCCCCTACGTCGACGTTCAGCACCGGCAGGCCGTCGGCCGTCGCATTCGGAGCAGCGAACGACGCGAGGACGAGTCCGGCGGCAACGACGGGCAACACGCGCATGCGTCGAATACGCACCCCGTCCCGGCAGAGGTCCCCGTACCGATGACTTTCGTCATCCGGCGGAGTCGAACTGGAAATGGCCGAACTCGGGATCGTCGACGCGCTCGCACGGCTGCAGCTTGTAGCCCGGCGCTCCGGCTACGAGGTCGCGGTCACGGAGGCGCCGAGCGACCTGCTCGAGCTGATCGAGCTCGCGGGCCTGTGCGAAGCGCTAGGCGTCGAGCCGCGGCGGCAGGCCGAAGAGCGGGAAGAGCGCCTCAGTGTCGAGGAAGAACGAGAACTCCCCGATTCGGCCGCCTGAGATCTCGAGCACCTGCAGCGCCCAGGCGACGTGCCCGTCGCCGCCCTCGTCGGGCTTGTACTGCGCGAAGGCGGGCGAGCCGTTGACGGTGCCGACCGGGATCACGCGCGAGCCGGCACAGCCCTCGCCGGGCCCGAACCACCAGGCGAAGATGTCCGCGCGTCCGCTCAGCCAGAGATCGAACGGCGGCATCGACTGCGTCGCGTCCTCGTGGATCAGCGCCGTCAGTGCGTCGATGTCGTAGGCCTCGAACGCGGCGACGTAGCGGTCGAGCAGCTCGCGGTCGACCCGCTCGACCGGGTCGGACGCCGCCATGTCGATCGCTTCGATCGTGGCGCGCGCACGTTGCAGCGCGCTGTTCACTGCAGCGACGGAGGTCTCGAGCAACTCGGCGATCTCGCTGGCCTGCCAGCGGAGCACCTCGGCGAGGATCAGCGCTGCGCGCTGACGCGGCGGAAGATGCTGCAGCGCAGAGACAAAGGCAAGCCGGACGGTCTCGCGCTCGATCGCCGTGTCCTCGGGCAGGTGGGAGTCCGGGATCGGCTGGAGCCAGACGACCTCGGCCGGCACGTTCAGGTTCTCGATCACCGGTGCGCCCGCGGGGCCGAAGTCCATCGGCCGCGCACGCCGTTCGCGTCCGTTCAGCATGTCGAGGCAGACGTTCGTCGCGATGCGGTAGAGCCACGACCGCAACGCCGACCGGCCCTCGAAGCGCTCGTACGCCCGCCACGCGCGCACCATCGTCTCCTGCACCGCGTCCTCGGCCTCGAACGGCGAGGCGAGCATGCGGTAGCAATAGGCGGTCAGCTCCTTGCGGTACTGGTCGAGCTCCGCGCCGACATCGACCTGGGTCACCATCGCAGACGATGCTACTGATCCGGACACGGTGGTTAGACGCCTCTCGGCGCCGGAACTCATCGCAGCTCGGCGACGAGCCGCTCGACGGCGTCGAGAATGCCGTCACGGATCACGCGAACCTCCTCGAGTGGCCGTCCCCACGGGTCGTCGAACCCCCAGTGGAGCTGGCGAACACCCGGAGTCGCCGGGCAGACGTCGTCGCGGCACACGGTGACTGCCAGGTCGGCCCAGGCGAGCGCCGCTGCGTCGAGCTGCCGGGGGAGGTGGTCCGACGCGTCGATGCCGACCTCTGCGAGCGCCTGCACGACCACGGGCTCGGCGCTGTCGCCGGAGGCTGCGGCTCCTGCGGAGCGCACCTCGTGCCGTCCCTCCGCCGCGCGGCGGAACAGCCGCTCCGCCATCACGCTACGCCCGCTGTTGCCGATGCACACGAAGAGCACGTTCACCTCGCCCAATTCTCTAGATTCGACGCATGGCGACCGAGACCAACATCGCCCTGCTGGGCTACGGAACGGTCGGGGCGGCCGTCGACCGGCTGCTCACCGCGTCCGCCGACGACATCGAGCGCGCAACCGGGCACCGCCTTCGTCTCGCCCGAGCGCTGGTGCGCGACCCGGCGCGCCACCCCGACGCCCTCGCGGGCCTGCTGACGACCGACTTCGGCGAGATCGCCGGTGATCCGTCGATCGCCGTCGTCGCCGAGGTGATGGGCGGGCTCGACCCGGCCGGGCTGTATGTCCTCGAGCTGCTCACGCACGGGAAGCACGTCGTGACCGCGAACAAGCAGCTCGTCGCGCGCCGCGCGCCGGAGCTCTTCGCCGCTGCGGCGGCGAGCGGAGCGCAACTCCGTTTCGAGGCAAGCGTCTGCGCCGCCATCCCCGTGATCAAGGTGCTGCGCGAGGCGCTCGTCGTCACGAACGTCCATCGCGTGCTCGGGATCGTCAACGGCACGACGAACTTCGTGTTGACGGAGATGGAAGGCGGCGCGTCGTATGCCGACGCGCTCGGGGACGCGCAGGCTCGCGGATATGCGGAGGCGGATCCGACCGACGACGTCTCGGGCGCGGACGCTGCAGCGAAGATGGCGATTCTCGCCACGGTTGCGTTCAACACACGCGTCGCGCTCGAGGACGTCGACCACACCGGGATCACGGAGATCGATCCGATCGACGTCTCCGCAGCGCGCGAGCTCGAGATGGTCGTGCGGCTGGTCGGCGCGGCGCGGCTCGTCGACGGCGCGTACGACGTGCGCGTCGAGCCGGCGTTCGTCGACGCGCAGCACCCCCTCGCGAAGGTCGACGGCGCGTTCAACGCCGTCATGCTCCAGGGCGACGCGATCCGCGAGATCACGCTGGCCGGCCCCGGCGCCGGCGGGATCGAGACCGCTTCCGCGATCGTGGCCGACATCGCGGGCGTGCTCGGGACGACGGGGCCGCAGGGCGATCCGGTCTGGCGCGAGCTGCCGCGGTTGCCACCCGGCGAGTCGCGATCTCCGTACTACTTCCGCCTCTTCGTCGAGGACCGGCCGGGCACGCTCGCGCGCGTCGCGGAGATCCTCGCCCGGCACGCGATCTCGGTCGCACGGCTCGTCCAGCACCAGGACGGAAGCGGAGCGACGCTGCACGTCGTGACGCACGAAGCTGCCGCCGGTGCGCTCGCGGACGCGCTCGACGAGCTGGGCGCGCTCACGGAGGTCCGTCGGCGCACGCGTCCGATCCCGGTCGTCTCGGACCGCGGTGTCGCAGAGCTCGGGTGGAAGTGACCGGGGCTCACGCCACGTGGCTGTCGCTCGGCGAGGGCGGGACGCCGCTCGTGCATGCACCGCGCCTCTCGGAAGCGCTGGGGCTCGACCTGCACCTGAAGTGCGAGCACCTCAACCCGACCGGCAGCTTCAAGGACCGTGGCATGGCGGTCGCAGTCGAGCGAGCGATCGCCCGCGGCGTGCAGACGGTTGTCTGCGCGTCGACCGGGAACACCGCCGCGTCGGCTGCGACCTATGCGGCGCGCGCCGGCGTCCGCGCGGTCGTGCTGACGCCGGAGGGAGCGACCGCGGGCGCGAAGCGTGCGCAGGCTCATGCGGCCGGGGCGCAGGTCGTCGAGATCCGCGGCACCTTCGACGACGCGTTGCGGCTGTGTCGCGAGCTCGGCGAGCGCGACGGCTTCATGCTCGTCAACTCGCTCAACCCGGATCGCATCGACGGCCAGCGGTCCGTCGTCGGCGAGATCCTCGAGCAGCTCGGGAGCGTCCCGGACGTGATCGCGCTGCCGTACGGCGGCGGAGGGAACGTGTCGGCCGTCGCCGCCGGGTGCGATGAGGCGGGAATCACACCGCCGCTTGTTGTCGGCGAGGCGGCGTTGCGGCCGACGACGTTCGCCTCGGCGATCAGGATCGCCGAGCCCGCGCACCACGAGCGCGTCGCCCGGCTGATCGAGAGCGGCCGGCTCACGGTGGTGCCACTGTCCGACGACGAGCTGCACGACGAGTGGTCGACCCTTGCGGGCGTCGAAGGCGTGTTCTGCGAGCCCGCGTCGGCTGCCGGGATCGCGGCGCTGAGGAAGCTCGGCCGCACGGGTACCGCCGTCTGCATCGTCACCGGCCACGGGCTGAAAGACACGGGCGTAGTCGACACCTCGACTGCCACCGTCGTGGAGGCGTCGCTCGACGCCGTGCTCGGGGCGCTCGCGTGATCGTCGCGCGCGCGCCCGCCTCGACGGCAAATCTCGGTCCCGGTTTCGACGCTGCCGCCGCGGCGCTCGATCTCTGGAACCACGTCGAGATCGATGAGGGTCCGTTCGCAGTCGAGGTCGAGGGCGAAGGAGCGGGCGAGCTCCCTCGCGATGACTCGCACCTCGCCGTTCAGGCGTTCGCGCTCCTCACGCCGGCGGCCGGGTACCGCTTTCGGTTCACGAACGCGATCCCGCTCGAACGAGGGCTCGGCTCGAGCGCGGCGGCGATCGGGCTCGGCCTGGTCGCCGGTGCGGCGGCCGGCGGCCATGCGCTCGCTGTCGAGGAGCTGCTCACACTCGGCGCGCGGCTCGAGTCGCACATCGACAACCTCGGCGCGGTGTTGAGCGGCGGCGTGTGCATCGTCTGGCGGGAGGACGGCCCGCGCGTGCGGCGTATCGCGGACGGCCTGCCCGCCGATGCGATCGCGGTCGTGCCGTCGGAGCGGACATCCACTACCGCGTCGCGCACCGCGTTACCGATGACGGTTGCCCACGCGGACGCAGCAGTCAGCGCCGGCGCGGCAATGCTGCTCGGCGTGGCGATCGCCTCGGGCGACGCCCAGCTCTTGCGACACGCCTTTCGGGACCGCCTGCACGAGCCGTTCCGGTCGACGGGCGCGCCGCTGCTCGGTCAGGTGAAGCAACTCGTGCCCGAAGTCCTCGGCGTCACGCTCTCCGGGTCCGGGCCGACTGTGATCGCCTGGGTGGTCGACGCGCTCGATCAGGATCGCGTCGCGGCGCACCTCGCGTCGGAGCTCGGTGCGTCGGCCACGGTGTTACCAGTTGCAGTCGCGCGCGAGGGCGCAGCCGCGCAGGTGCACTGAACTAGTCGTACGGGTCTTTCGGCGCGCGGTCGTCGGAGAGCGACGCTCGCGAACGTGTGACGAGTAACTCGATCGCGTCGGCAAGATGCTCCTGCGCGATGTTGTGGTCGCCGCGCTCGGTGCGCACCTTGTGCGCCTCGAACAGGACGTCGGCGTGTGTGTAACCGTGCGGTGGCTCGAAGCGATACGCAGCGAGCTCGATCAGCAGGCCGAGCGGGTCGTCGAAGTAGATCGAGTCCATGAAACCGCGATCCTTCACGCCGCTGTGCTTGATGCCACGCTCGTCGAGCCGCTCGACGCACTGGTCGAACGTCGCCTTCGACACCGCGAAGGCGAGGTGGTGCACGCGCCCCGCGCTCTTCTCCTCGACTGGGGCACCGCGCTCGCGTTTCTCGTGCGTGAAGACGGTGATCAGTCGGCCGTCACCCGGGTCGAAGTACAGGTGGCTCTCGGCCGAGTTGTCGAGGTTCGGCTGCTCGAAGATGAATGGCATCCCGAGGACGCCCTCCCAGAAGTCGATCGACGTCTGCCGTTTCGCGCCGACGAGTGTGATGTGGTGGACGCCCTGCGTCTGGATCTTCCGCATCGGCGCACCTTACTGTCGTGGAGCGAGCGCTTTCGCGGCGGCGAGCAGGAGGTCGGCACTCGACGCCTCGAGGAAGACGTGGATGCCGTGGCTCTGCATCACGCCGAAGCCGCCCGTGCCGAAGACGAGCACCTTGCCTTCGGGCGGCGAGTAGTTGCGGACACCGCGCTGGAACTGGTCGTCGAGCGTGCGCGTCTCCGAGATGCGGAGATGCGCGCCGGTTGGGTCTGGGACACCGATCCCGCCGCCTATCGTCGGGCCGTAGAACAGGGTGATGCCCGTATGGGTCGTCTGCCAATGACCGGTTGTCCGGTCGAGCCCCTCTTGCCGCGTCTCGCCTGCGATCCGCGCGAGTGGCAGGCCGTCGACGCTCGCGCCGGCCCAGAGCATGCCCACGCCGAGCGCCTGGTCGGCCTGGTCGCGCGTCAGTGACCCCGTCAGCCGGAATCGCATCTCGATGCCCGTCGGATCCACCGCCGGGTCGGCGGTGAAGTCGCCCGCGCCGCTGCCGAGCGACTCGACCGACAGCACGCGCGAGATCCCGTCGGGGCTCACGTTCCCGTCACGCGTCTCGCGGGTCGCGACCGGCTTGAGCGAGTCCTGCGCGACCGCGACGTCGTGCGCCCACTCGTGGAGCTTCCCGTCGGCGACGTCGGGAAGCATCTGGGTGTCGACGCGGATCCAGTAGACCGGGGTGCCGTCCACGGTGCCGTCGCCGAGCAGGCGTGCCGTGCCGTTCGTGAGCGCACGCCGGTAGTCCGTCGCGAGAAACGCGAGCGTCCGGTCGACGTAGGAGACACGCCGCGGCGCGTAGAGAGAGTCGCCCTGGACGACGCCGGCGAACCGCGTAATGTCGTGTACGCCGCGCGTCGGGTCGTACCAGAGCTCGTTCTCTTCGTGGATGGAGACGCGCGCGCCGCTCGCGAGGTCGATCTCAGTTCCCGCGAACCCGCTCTGCACGACGGCGTGAACGACCGGCCCGTCGCCGATCGCAGCCGCGGCGCGCTCGAGCAGCGCCCCACCCGGGCCGCTGGAGAACGGCCACGCGAGCACAAGGATTGCGAGCGCTGCCGCGACCGGCACCGCAGCAAGGACGACGGCCGCGCGCCTGCGAAGGCGATGAGCCGCTGAGCGCTCGATCTCCGGCCAGCGGTCCGGCCCCGGCCGCGGCGGCACGAGCTCGTCGAGCGCCCGTCCCACGAACGCACTCACATCCGCCATTGGCGCACCTCCTGCAGGTCGTGGTCGAGCCGAGCGTGCGCTCTGTGCAGCGTCGCCGCGACCGTCCCCGTGCTGATGTCGAGCACCTCGGCGATCGTCGCGTAGTCGAGATCGGCGTAGTAGCGGAGAAACAGCACGAGCCGCTGCCGCTGCGGCAGCTCGGCGATCAGGCCGCGCACGTAAACGGAGTCAGAGTTGTCGTAAACGGAGTCAGAGTTGTCGCTCTCCGTCGCGGCGACCCGCTTGTCCGGCAATCCGGGCTCGTCGCGACGCGCGTCGCGGCGACGATGCGCTTCGTTGACGACGATCCGCCACACCCAGGCGCCGACCGGGCCGCTGCCGCGGAACCTCGCACGCCCGCGCACCGCGCGGACGAAGGCCTCCTGCACCGCGTCGCAACCAAGCCCCTCGTCGCCCGTCAGGGCGATGGCGACGCGCTCGTAGTCGCTGCCGCGCACCCTGTACAGCTCCTCGAGCTCCGCCAACGTGACACCGCGCACACCCCTACGACCCCGCACCACACTGGAAATCTTTAGTCATCTCACGCCACGTCGGCCCCGCACGTTGTAATGAGGAGATGGCAAGCATCGTCCTCGACACCCCGATCGGCCCGCTCGGCCTCGTCGCGACCCGCGAGGGGCTCGCGGGCGTGCGATTCCATGCCCACGGTTTCCCGGTTGAGGGGAAGTCGACAGTTCTCGTCGACGCCGCGGAGCAGCTCGATCTGTACTTCTCCGGCGACCTGACGGCGTTCGACCTGCCGCTCGACCTCGACGGCCGCGAGTTCCAGCGGAGATGCTGGCTCGCGCTGGCGACGATCCCCTACGGACAGACGGTCAGCTACGGCGAGCAGGCACGACGGCTCGGCTACGGCCCCGAGAAAGCGCGCGCCGTCGGCGCCGCGAACGGCCAGAACCCACTCCCGCTCGTCCTCCCGTGCCACCGCGTGATCGGCGCGGACGGGTCACTCACCGGGTTCGGCGGCGGGCTGCCGATGAAGCGCTTCCTGCTCGAGCACGAGGGGGCGCTGCTCCCCCTCGGGTAGGGCCGCGTTACCGTTCGTCCAGTGGCGGACACAGGCCCGCTCCTCATCTACGACGGCGACTGCTCGTTCTGCAGCTCCAGCGCGCGCTGGCTGACGAACCGTTGGGCCGGGCCGCAACGCGCCGCGGCGTGGCAGCACCTGAGCGCCGGCGAGCTCGAGCAACTGGGGCTCAGGCTCGACGATGTCCGCAGCGCCGTGTGGTGGACGGACCCGTCGACGCGAAACGCGCGCGGCCACCTCGCGATCGCGCGCGCCCTGCGTGCCGCACCGGGGTGGCCGTCAGTCGTTGGGCGGCTCCTCCTCGTGCCACCGATTCGCTGGCTCGGTGCGGCCGCGTATCCGCTGGTCGCGCGCTGGCGTCACCTCCTCCCCGGCGGAACGCCTGCGTGCCGCCTCGACGCTCAGAGCTCGATCAGACGTTCCACTGGTCGAACGCCGTAAGAAGGACGGCGTTCGCGGCGGCGAGAACAGCGAACGCCGCCGCCAGGCTCGCCGACTCCGCTCCCCAGAGCGCAAGCGCCGCGAGCGCGAACACGCCGAGCTCGAACGGCGCCCGCACGCGAAGCGGCAGACGATGGCGCGCTCTAGGCGCCGCGAGTGTCCCCCACAGAACGGCTACCACGGCGGGAAGCCCGATCGCGAGCACGACGGCAGTCACGCCGTGCTCGACCGACGCACCCCACAAGGCGACGGCCGCGACGGCCGCGAGCTCGAGCAAGAACTTCAGCGCGAGGTTGAGCTGCTTCATGGGCGAGCCATGTCCGTTTTCGAACGTTGGTGGGACCGTCGCGCATTCCCGGCGTGTGCCGTCGGGCGCCTTGGCTACGCTGTTTTCCCACACGACCGGGCGCCCGTGTTGGCCCAGCCCGAGTGGATCGCGTGGCGCTGCGCGCTGACTCCGCGCTCGGCTCGGGAGCATGTTCGGGTCGCGCGTTCTCTCGAGGGTCTGCCGCTGACACTTGCGTCGTTCGCCCGCGGCGCGCTGTCCTTCGCGAAGGTGCAGTCGCCACGCCAGAGAGCGAAAGCGAGCTGCTCGAGCTTGCCCGAGTGTGCACGGCGTCGCAGCTGGAGCGCTCGGTGCACGCCTACCGCCGCGTGACTACCCCGAGGCGCGGCAGCAGCAGGACGATGCGCATCTGAGCCTCTTCTGGAGTCCCGACGGGTCGCTGGAGATCCACGGCCGGGTCGCGCCGGAGGAGGAGCGGATGGATCTGGCGGCGATGGTCGACTCGCTGCTGGTGATCACCAACCGCCGCAGTCGCCCGAAAACGACGAAAGCCCCGCACGAAGCGAGGCTTTCGATAGCGGGGGCAGGATTTGAACCTGCGACCTCCGGGTTATGAGCCCGGCGAGCTACCTGACTGCTCCACCCCGCGTCGCGGCCGTCAATTGTATCACCGCCGATCTCTACCATCCACGGGGTGTTCTGGCTCGCGCTCGCCTTCTGCCTCGTCGCCGTGCTCGGCTCGATCGGGTACGCCGCAACACGCGCGTGGCGGCTCTGGAAGACGCTTCGCGGCACGATGAGAGCGGCGAACCACGCGGTCAGCCGGGTCATGACCTCAGCGACGGCAGCCGAGAAGCGCGCCGTCTCGCTCACCGCCGGAACCGAGCGCCTCTCCACGGCGGTCACGCACCTGCAGACCTCGCTCGAGGAGCTGGCCGCGATCCGCGCCGCCGCCGCCGAGCCGCGCGATCTCCTCAAGTCGATCCGCGGCCTGGTGCCGCGGAAGTGACGCGCGTCGCGGCGATCGACCTCGGCACGAACGCCACCCGCCTGCTCGTCGCCGATGTCGCCGACGGCGCCGTGACCGAGATCGTGCGCCGGACGCGCATCACGCGGCTCGGCGAAGGGGTCGACGCGCGCCGCCGTCTCCTCCCCGTTCCGATCGCGCGTGTGCGCAATGCGCTGACCGACTTCCGGCGTGAAGCCGGCGAGCTTGGCGCCGAGCGCGCGCTCGCGGTCGCGACGAGTGCGGTTCGGGACGCCGAGAACGGCGAGGCGTTCCTCGGCGAGATCGAGTGGTCATACGGCTTCGCGACGCGCTTGCTGACCGGCGACGAGGAAGCGGCGATGACTCTGAGCGGCGTCGGGCCGCTCGAGCCGGGCACGGTCGTCGTCGACGTCGGCGGAGGCTCGACCGAGCTGATCACGGACAGGTTCCGGACGAGCCTCGACCTCGGCTGCGTCCGCCTGACCGAGCGCCACGGCGACGATCTCGAGGCGATGGCCGAGGAGGTGCGCTCCTCGCTGCCCGCACTGCACGCCGAACGCGCGCTGAACGTCGACGGCACGACCGCCGAGCTCGCAGCGCTCTCGGGCAGCGGCACGGTGACGCTCGCTGCGATCGACGACGCCCTTGCCTGGATCCTCCGATCCAGCGACGAGGAGCGCCGCGGGCGGCTGATCGAGCCGGACCGGAGCGATGTCCTCGCAGCCGGCGTCGTAGTCGTCCGCGAGACGCTCCGGCACCTCGGCCTGGCGGAGACAACCGCCTCCGACCGCGACCTGCTGAACGGGATCGCCCTGGCCGCCGCCCAGCTCCCAGAGCCGGAAGAAGGCGCCGCACCCCCCGGCGCTTACACCTGCTGCTAGATACTTGCGCTCGCAAACATCTGTGCTAAGATGTTTGCGTAATCAAGTTTCTGAGGAGGAAGACACCCATGAGCACCACTGAGCAGCAGGCGACCGGCACGTTCGCCGCCGACCCGGTCCATTCGCACGTCGGGTTCGAGGTCCCCTACGCCGTGGCGACGTTCTCCGGCGAGGTCACCGACTTCACCGCGACCCTCGTCGACGGCCACCTCGAAGGCTCCGCCAAGATCGACAGCATCAAGCTGAAGGACGAGAACCTTCAGGCGCACGTGCTCTCCCCTGAGTTCTTCGACGCCGAGCGCCACCCTGTCCTCACCTTCAGCGGCGACGTCGACCGTGACGGCGACCGCGCGACGATCGCCGGCGAGATCACGATGAAGGGCATCACCCAGCTGGCGAAGCTCGAGGGCACGATCGTCGGGCCGACCGTCGATCACTTCGGTGCCACCCGCGTCGGGCTCAAGCTCGAGACCGTCGTCGACCGCACCGCGTTCGACATGAAGTGGAACATGCCGCTCCCGAACGGCGAGCCGGCACTCGGCAACGAGGTCACGCTCAAGGCCGACCTCACTCTGGTGGCGCAGGAGGCGTAGCGACGATGCGCGTCCTCGCGATCAGCGGCTCCCTCCGCCGCGACTCGAACAACACGGCCCTCCTTCGCGCGCTGCGCGAGGAGGCGCCGGTGGGCATCGAGTTCGAGGTGTGGGACGGGCTCAAGGAGATCCCGCCGTACGACGCCGACGACGACGTCGTCCCCGGCCCGACGCAGGTCGAGGCATTCCGCTCGCTCGTGCGCGACGCCGACGCAGTCTTTTTCGCCACACCGGAGTACAACTCGTCCATCCCGGGCGCGCTCAAGAACGCGCTCGATTGGGCCTCCCGCCCACTCGCCACGAACGCCTTCCGCAACAAGCCGGTCGCCGTGATCGGCTCGAGCGCAGGGGCGTTCGGCGGCGTGTGGGCAGCCGCCGAGCTGCGGAAGGTGCTCGGCGCGATGGGCGCGCGCGTCACCGAGGTCGAGATGGCCGTCGGCCACGCGCACGACAAGCTCGACGACGCCGGCGAGCTCGCCGACCAAGAGGTTCGCGACGGTCTCCGCGAGGCGCTCGAGACCCTCCTCGCGGAGGTCTCGCCCGCCCTCGTCGCCGCCTAACCGCTCTCGTCGACCGGCGGCTCGTCCTCGGCGAGGCGCCGCTGGACGGCCGAGCGGGACAGCACGCCGACGAGACGGCCGTCCTCGACCACCGGCACGCGTTCGTAGTCGTTCTCCTCGAGGAACGCGAAGGCGTCGCCGAGCAGTGTCGAGGAGTCGATCGTCGCGTTCGGCGGCTCCGCGAACGTCCCGGCCGCGGTCGTCTTCGGGTCGAGGCCGCGCGCGACCACCTCACGCACGAGCGTGTTGCGCGTGATCACGCCTGTCAGCCGTCCTTCGGAACACACGAAGACTGCGCGCACCTCCGGCCGCGAGAGCGCCTCGGCAGCCTCCTGCGCGCTCGCCGACGCATCCAGCGAGAGCGGCTCCGAAACCATCGCGTCGCGGGCAAGCTGCTCGGCCATACCGTGTTATCTCAGAATCCCGCTCACGGCGGCGGCAAACCCACCGCCTCCGCTCTCGGTGAGCTCCGTCGAGCCTACGCTCACGGATACATGCCCTCACGGATACATGCCGCGCGCCTCGAGCGCACCCGACACCTCGCGGATCGCAGCGACCAGCGCCGCATCGCGCAACGTGATGCCACGCTCGTGGGCGACGTCCCAGACGCGGTCGAACGCGTCCGCCAGCTTGTCCGCCAGGCGGCGGCGGATCTCGTCGCGGTCCCAGAAAAGCCGGCCGAGATCCTGCACCCACTCGAAGTAGGACACCGTGACGCCGCCGGCGTTCGTGAGGATGTCCGGCAGGACCAGAATCCCGCGCTCGGCGAGGATCCTGTCGCCGTCGATCGTCGTCGGCCCGTTTGCACCTTCGGCGAGAAGCTTGCAACGCAGGTTGCCCGCGTTCGCCCCCGTGACCTGGTCCTCGCGCGCCGCGACGGCGAGGATGTCGCAGTCGAGCTCGAGCAGCTCCTCGTTCGTGATCCGCGCCACGCCTGTCACGAGCCCTTCGAGCGAGCCGTTCTCTGTGACGTAGGCGTGTAGCGCAGGGATGTCGAGGCCGTCGGGTGCGTAGACGCCACCGGAAATGTCGGAAACGCCGACGACCGACGCGCCTTTCTCGAACAGCTCAGTCGCGGCGATCCCGCCGACGTTGCCGAACCCTTGCACGACACAGCGTTGCGCGGCGAGATCCCAGCCGAGCCGGTCGCAGGCACGCTCGATCACCATCACGACACCCGCGCCGGTCGCCTCGTGCCGGAAGAGCGAGCCGCCGAGCGACACCGGCTTGCCGGTGACGATCTCGGGCACCGCGTAGCCCTTCTGCATCGAGTACGTGTCCATCATCCACGCCATCGTCTGCTCGTTCGTCGCCATGTCGGGCGCGGGGATGTCGAGCCGCGGCCCGATGAACGGCGCGAGCTCGGCCGTGAAGCGGCGCGTGATGCGCGCGAGCTCCGCTGTCGACAGCTCCCGGGCGTTACAGCGAACGCCGCCCTTCGCGCCGCCGTACGGCAGGCGAAGCAGCGCGCACTTCCACGTCATCCACATCGCGAGAGCGGCACACTCGCCGAGATCGACGCCCATGTCGTACCGGATGCCGCCCTTCGTCGGCCCGAGGACCGACGAGTGCTTTACCCGGTAGGCCGGGAACGTCTCGTACCCGCCGTCGTCGAGCTGGACCGGCAGCGTGAGGATGACCGCCTGCTCGGGATGCCGAAGCCGCGTCGAGACGAAGTCGGGGACGTCGGCGAAGGTGAGCGCGTGCTCGAGCTGGGTTCGCGCCTGCTGGTAGAGCGGCGTGTCCCATTCGAGCTGAGTCGGTGCATGAACGGCCTTCGCCACGGCGCCCAAGGGTAGATGAAGCGCCCGGGACCTTGGACAGCCACGGATGGGCCGTTCGACCCATTGCGAGTGGCTGCGAGACCGGCGATGCTGTCCGGATGAGGAACCCGGAGCTCCTGCCTGCCATCGCCGGCGGTTTCGCCGTCGCCCTTGCGCACCTGCGCTGGATCATGCTCACGCAGTGGACGTGCAAGACCTGCGGCACGACCCACCTCCACTGCGAGTGCAAGCCGGCGTGGGTCCGGAAGCTTCTCTAGCGTCGTCCCTAAGGATGACCCCACAGTCGTAAGCAGGGAGGACGCGACGGCCAATCCCGCCGGTTACGGTCAGGTCGTGCGCACACTCCTCGGCCGCCTCCGGCGACCCCGAATCATCGGCTGGCGCAAGTTGCGCGAACAGGTCGCCGCCGCCGAGGAACGAGCAGCAGCGGAAGAGCGCGCCCGAATCGCGCACGAGCTACACGACGTTGTCGCGCATTCCGTGTCCGAGATGGTCGTCCAAGCGTCCGGTGTCCGCTGCTCGCTCACCAACGACCAGAGCCGCGAGCGAGAGGCGCTCCGGTCAGTCGAGCAGATCGGCAGGGACGCGCTTGCCGAGATGCGGCGCATGCTCGGGGTCATGCCGGGAGCGGGTGACGACAAATCCGCCGAGCTCACCCCGCAGCCGGGCCTCGCCCACCTCGACCGCCTGATCGCGGAGATGGAGAGCGCCGGCCTGCCGGTGACTCTTCGGATCGAAGGCGAACGGCCGACGCTGCCGGTCGGCATCGACCTGTCGGCGTACCGGATCGTGCAAGAAGGCCTCACGAACGCGCTGACACATGCCAACTGCGCGCACGCAGACGTGACGGTGCGCTTCGCGGGCGAAGGCGTCGAAGTCGAGATCGCCGACGACGGTTCCGCGATCAACGGCTCGGGACGCTCAGAAGGCGAGAGCCTCGCCGGGATGCGCGAGCGCGTCGCGCTGTACGGCGGAACGCTCGAGACCGGGCCGCGCACAGGAGGCGGCTACCTGGTACGCGCACAACTCCCGGTGGAGGCGAAGGCGTGATCAGGGTCCTACTGGTCGACGACCAGGCGCTCGTCCGCGCCGGCTTCCGCATGATCCTCGACGCGGAAGCGGAGATCGAGGTCGTGGGTGAAGCAGCCGACGGCCGCGACGCGATCGACCAGGTCCGAGAGCTTCGCCCCGACATCGTGCTGATGGACATCCGCATGCCGGAGCTCGACGGCCTCGAAGCCGCCCAACGCATCCTCGCGGACGGTGTGGGCGGCAGCGAGCCGCCGCGCATTCTGATGCTCACCACGTTCGACCGCGACGAGTACGTCTACGAGGCGTTGCGCGCCGGCGCGAGCGGGTTCCTGCTGAAGGACACGCCGCCGGAGCAGCTCGTCGCGGCGATCGAAGTCGTTGCCGCGGGCGACGCGCTGCTCGCGCCCTCGATCACGCGCCGCGTGATCGCCGAGTTCGTGAAGGGCAGCGGACCGAAGGCGCAGGCCGAGTTCCCGCGACTGCAGGATCTGACGGCGCGCGAGCGCGAAGTGCTCGGGCTGATCGCGCGCGGCCTGTCGAACGCGGAGATTGCGAAGACACTCTTCGTCTCGGAGACGACCGTGAAGACGCACGTGGCGCGCTGCCTGATGAAGCTCGGGCTACGTGACCGTGTTCAGGCGGTCGTCCTCGCCTACGAAGCCGGCGTCGTCACGCCGGGCGACGCAGAGCAGTAGACCATCGACGGCGAGCACGTCGCGCCAGCCGTCAGGCGCACGTGGCGTGACGAAGGGGTCGACCGCCGCCGCGGCCAGCACCGAGCCGCCGCGGACGAACGCGCAGACACCCGCACCGAGATCGACCGGCTCGTACGAACCGGTGAACGCCTCTTCGTGCGCGGCGCGGAAGCGCAGCGTCTTCCAGGTCACGTAGAGCTTCTCCGTCCGTTCGTCGGGCTTCGCTGCGCTCCGGAAAGCTTCCAGCGCCTCACGGCGCGCCGTCCAGTCGACCGGCCGACGGTTGTCGGGGTCGACGAGCGACAGGTCCTCCAGCTCGTCGCCGCGGTAGATGTCGGCGACGCCCGGCGACACGAGCTTGAGGAAGAGCTGCGAAAGCGCCAGCCTGCGACCGACCTCGCGAACGCGCTCGAGGAACGGATCGTGCTCCACGAGCACCGAGGCGCGTGCGGCCCACTCCTTGACCGCCGACTCGTGCTCGACATTCGGAGCGAGCCAGTTCGTATTGAGCTTGCCCTCACGCAGCGCCTTCTCGAGATACGCGTCGAGACGCGCGCGCTCGATGGGAGCAGCACCGACGAGAGTCTGCAGGACGAGAATCTCCTCCCGCGCGTCGTCGAGCGAGCCGAGCGATCCCCTCCACTCCGCGAGCTTCGCGCGCCAGTCGTCGACGAACCAGGTCAGCGCGAGGATGCGCGACCGGACGTCGGGCGAGCGCTTGGTGTCATGCGTGTACGTCGTCAAGAGCTGCCGCGGGAAGCGCGCAGCGCGTCGCGTGTTCGCTTCGTGGAACTCGTCAACGCTCAGTCCGAAGCGTGCCGGGCTGCCACCGACCTCGTTCAGCGCGGCGAGCCGGAAGTACCGGTAGAAGGCGGTGTCTTCGACTCCCTTCGCCATTACCGGCCCTGTCGTCTGCTGGAAGCGGATGACGAACTCGTCGTGGCCAGGCTCCTGCAGAAAGAGGATCCGGCGCAACGCTTCGCTGACGTTTGCCCGGCCGATCTCTGCCTGGTCGCACTCGTCGACGATGCCCGCAGTGGGCCTGATGTACGTCCGGTAGACGTTGAACGACGCCAGCGCGAGCGGCAGGTTCTCGATCTTCAGCTCCTGGTGCAGTCGACGAAGCTCCGGCTCGAAGATGTTCACGGCGACCTCGAGCTTCGACAGCGCTGCAATGTCCTCGAAGCGCCGCGTGTCGCCGGTCACCTCCTCGTAAAGCTCGGTAAGCGCGCTTTCGGCCGCGCGGTTGACGCAAAGAGCCATCACCTCGTTGAGGAACTCGTAGCCCGTCGTCCCTTCGATCGGCCACGACCGCAGTTCCTCCCCCGGCTCGACAATCTTCTCCGCCCACACGTGTGCGACCCCCGCTTCGACGAGGCGCTCGAAGTACTCAGCAGGATCCGCGAGACCGTCCGGATGGTCGACTCGGACACCGTCGACGACGCCGTCCCTCACCAGCTCGATCACCTTGGCGTGCGTCGTCCAGAAGACCTCCCAGTCCTCCTGCTTCACCCCGCCGAGCTCGCCGACGTCAAAGAAGCGGCGGTGGAACCCCGACTTGAGGTCGACGTCGAAGAACATCTGCCGCAGCTCCGGGTCGCGCCAGAATGGGCTCTCGTCGACCGCCGCCATGTGGTTCGGAACGATGTCGAGCACGATCCCGAGCCCTTCCTTCGCCAGTGCGCGCAACTCGCTCTCACCGCCGAGCGCGTCGGAGACGTGACGTGGGTCGATCACGTCGTAGCCGTGCTGGGAACCGGCGCGCGCCTGGAGCGACGGCGACAGGTAGAGATGCGAGATGCCGAGCTCACGCAGGTAGGGCACCAGCTCGCGCGCCTGCGCGAAACCGAAATCGGGCGTCAGCTGCAGGCGGTAGGTCGCCCTAAACACGCCGGAGGACTGCGACCGACCGGCTCTGGACCACGACGTCGCTCCCGGGCACGAGACGCTCCGCCTGGCACGAGCCCGTCGACAGCTCGACGGTCCAGCGCGTCCCGAACCGCCGTGCGGGCAGCCGGAACGAGATGTCTTCGAAGTGGGCGTTGAAGAGCAGGAGGAACGAGTCGTCGCGCACCTCCGCGCCGTGCGACGTCTCGGCGCGAAGCTCCTCGCCGTTCAGGAAGACGCCGATCGCGCGCGACCCGGTGTTGTCCCAGTCGCGCCGCGTCATCCGGCGGCCGTCGGGGCGCATCCACCAGACGTCCGGGAGGACTTTGCCGGTGCCGTCCAGGAACCGCGTCCGGCGGAATACGGGATGCGCGAGTCGCATCTCGATCAGCCGCTGCGTGAACGCGAAGAGCTCGCCGTCGGCGCTCGCCCAGTCGATCCAGGAGATGTCGTTGTCCTGGCACCACGCGTTGTTGTTGCCGCCCTGGGTTCGCCCGAACTCGTCGCCGCCGAGGAGCATCGGGACGCCCTGCGAGAGAAACAGCGTTGTCAAGAAGTTGCGCTGCTGCCGTGCGCGCAGAGCGTTCACGCCCGGGTCGTCGGTCGGTCCTTCGACGCCACAGTTCCACGACCGGTTGTCGTCGGTGCCGTCGCGGTTCTCCTCGCCGTTCGCGGCGTTGTGCTTCTCGTTGTACGAGACGAGGTCGCGGAGCGTGAAACCGTCGTGCGCCGTCACGAAGTTGATCGACGCAAACGGCAAGCGCCCGTCGTTCTCGTAGAGATCGGAGGATCCGCCGAAGCGCGAAGCGAAGTCGCGGAGCGGAGCGGCGCCGCGCCAGAAGTCGCGCATCGTGTCGCGGTAGATGCCGTTCCACTCGGACCAGAGGACCGGGAAGTTCCCCACCTGGTAGCCGCCCGGCCCGACGTCCCAGGGCTCCGCAATCAGCTTCACCTGCGACAGGACCGGGTCCTGATGGACGACGTCGAAGAAGGCAGAGAGGCGGTCGACCTCGTAGAACTCACGCGCGAGCGCGGATGCGAGGTCGAAGCGGAAGCCGTCGACGTGGCACTCGAGGACGAAGTACCGCAGCGAGTCCATGATCAGCCGCAGCACCGTCGGGTGCACGGGGTTGAGCGTGTTGCCCGTGCCCGTATAATCCATGTAGTACCGCGGGTTGTCGGGAACCAGCCGGTAGTAGCTCTGGTTGTCGACGCCGCGGAAGCTGAGCATCGGGCCGAGGTGATTGCCTTCGGCCGTGTGGTTGTAGACGACGTCGAGAATTACCTCGATGCCCGCGCGATGGAGCGCCTTCACCATTCCTTTGAACTCCCGCACCGGATCGCCGGTCGCGGCGTACAGCGAGTGCGGTGCGACATACCCGATCGTCGAGTACCCCCAGTAGTTCGTCAGTCCTCGGTCGTGCAGAAACCCTTCGTCGGCGATGTGATGCACTGGCAGCAACTCGACCGCCGTCACGCCGAGGGACTTCAGGTAGGCGATCGAGTCCTCGCTGGCGAGCCCGCCGTAGGTGCCGCGGAGGTCCTCGCGCACACCGTCGCGTCGCTGCGTGAAGCCTTTGACGTGCACCTCATAGATCACCATGTCGTGCCACGGCGTCCGCGGGCGCCTGATCGAGTCGTCTTCCCAGTCGAACGAGGGATCGACGATGACGCCCTTCGGAACCGCCGGCGCGGAGTCGCGCTCGTCGATCGTCAGGTCGGCGTTCTCGTCGGAGGACGGGACGTACGGCAGCACGTTCGCGGCATCCCAGTCGACAGCGCCCTCTATCTGCTTCGCGTAGGGATCGATCAAGAGCTTGGCGGGGTTGAAGCGCTGGCCGGACCGCGGGTCGTACGCGCCGTGGACCCGGTAGCCGTAACGCGTTCCGGGGCCGACGCCGGGCAGGTAGCAGTGCCAGTTGAACGCCGTCCGCTCGTTGAGCTCGATCCGCTCCTCAGCGTCGTCCTCGTCGAACAGACAGAGCTCGACGTGGTCGGCGTTCTCGGAGAAGAGCGAGAAGTTCGTGCCTTCGCCGTCCCAATCCGGCCCCAGCGGAAACGGGCGCCCAGGCCAGACCTCGCGCGTCATGCGCGCAACTCAACTGTCTTCGACGCGAGGTCGGCGACGAGGGTCGCGTCGCCACGACGGAGTGTGACCAGCGGCCAGGCGACCTGGACATCCAACTCGCGGGACAACGTGGTGCGAAGCGCGAGCAACTCAGCGTAGAACGGGTCCGGGTCGCGGTGCAAGACGTGCGAGCGCTCGAACGTCTCGACGCTCTGCGGATCGGGGATCTCGTCGCCGGAGAACGCGGCGAACGCTTCGAACTCGCGTTTCCGGCCGGCGCGCGTCGCCTCTGCGATCGCGGGATCGATGTGGTCGGTGAAGAACTGGAACGGCGCCGCCTCGTCGTGCTCTTCGCCCATGAAGAGCAACGGGGTGTACGTGGAGAAGAGCACGACGGCGAGGGCGACCCGGTGCGCATCGGGCGGCAACCGGTCGCCGGCCGCCCTGTTCCCGATCTGGTCGTGGTTCTGCGCGGCGACGACAAGGCGCTCAGGATGTGGCCGCGTCAACTCGCGCCTGAGCCCCTCGGGGCTGCCGTGGTCCGCGTAGTAGCCCTCGTGCTCCGCCGTCAGCGCGACATGCAGCTCGTGGTGGAGGTTGTCGAGCCACATCGCGTCGTGGCCCCACTCGTCGAGAGGCGTGAAGTCTGCGTATCCCATCTCGCTGACGATCACACCCGGCACTCGCTCCTTCAGCTCGCGTAGGACGTGCACCGGCGAGTCGTCGTGCACCGAATGGACGGCGTCGAGCCGGAGACCGTCGATCCCGTAGCCGGTCGTCCACAGGAGCGCGTTCTGGATCGCCCACTCTCGTACCCCACGCTGCGAGTAGTCGATCGCCGTTCCCCAGAAGGTCTCGAACCGGTCGGTGAAGTACGGCCCGAAGGCGGCGATCGCCTCCGAGCCCGGCCCGATGTGGTTGTAGACGACGTCGAGCAGTACGCCGAGGCCCTCGCGGTGCGCCGCGTCGACGAGCCGCGCGAGACCGGCCGGCCCGCCGTACGCGGGGTGCGGCGCGAACGTATAGACGCCGTCGTAGCCCCAGCCGCGGTCGCCCGGGAACGTCGCCACCGGCATCAGCTCGATCGCCGTCACACCCAGCTGGCGCAACCCGCGCAGGTGCGGGATCACGCCGTCGAACGTCCCGGACGCGGTGAATGTCCCGACGTGCAGCTCGTAGAGAACGAGCTCGTCCAACGCGAGCTCCGGTCCCGGTGCGATCGAGAACGCAGACGTGTCGACGATGCGCGACGGCCCGCGAAGACCCGCGGGCTGGAAGCGCGACCACGGATCGGGCAACGGAGCTGCGTCGAGGATGAACAGGTAGTCGTCGCCGGCGTCCGCGAAGATCTCTGCCGTCCAGATGCCGTCGTCGAGACGCTCGAGCGGCTGGTCGCTGCCGTGGATGCGGACCGCGACGTTCGAGGCGCGCGGTGCCCACACCCGTAGCTCGACCCGCCCGTCGTCGAGCGGCAGCGCGCCGCACGGCCGCTGCCACAGCTGCGTGGCCGAGCTCATTCCGCCGGACGCAGCCAGACGACTGCGAGCGGCGGCAGCGTCAGCGTGGCACTGAACGGCTGGTCGTGCCAGCCGGGCTCAGCTGCGCTGACCTTGCCCAGGTTCCCGACGCCGGCACCCGTGTAGTACGTCGAGTCCGTGTTGAGGAGCTCGACCCAGTCGCCGCCCTTCGGCAGGCCGACCCGATACCCCTCGCGCGGAATCGGCGAGAGGTTCGCGATGCACACGAGCTGTCGCTCGCCGTCGCGCGAGTTGCGCATGAACGCGAACACGTTCGCCAGCGCGTCGTTCGGCTCGAGCCAGCGGAACCCGTCAGGCGAGAAGTCGACCTCCCAGAGCGCCGGTTCGTCGCGGTAGATCGCGTTCAGGTCGCGGACGAGGTCTCGCATGCCCGCATGCTCGGCCTGCTCCAGCAGCGGCCACGGCAGCTCTCCCTGGTCGGCCCACTCCCACGGTGTCGCGAGCTCGCCGCCCATGAAGAGGAGTTTTTTGCCGGGATGCGCCCACATGTACGCGTAGAGCGCCCGCAGGTTCGCGAACTGCTGCCACCGGTCGCCCGGCATCTTCTGCAGCAGCGACCCCTTGCCGTGCACGACCTCGTCGTGCGACAGCGGCAGGACGAAGTTCTCGTTCCACGCGTACACGAGCGAGAACGTCAGCTCATGGTGGTGGTAGCGGCGATGGATCGGATCGTGCTGGAAGTAGCCGAGCGTGTCGTGCATCCACCCCATGTTCCATTTGAGCGTGAAGCCGAGCCCCCCGACATACGTGGGACGCGACACGCCGGGCCACGCGGTCGACTCCTCGGCCGCGGAGATGACGCCCGGCTCGCGCGCGTGCAGCAGCTCGTTGAACTCCTTCAGGAACGCGACGGCCTCGAGATCCTCGCGTCCGCCGAAGCGGTTCGGCACCCACTCGCCCTGCTTGCGCGAGTAGTCGAGGTACAGCATCGACGCGACGGCGTCGACGCGCAGGCCGTCGACGTGGTACTCGCGCAGCCAGAAGAGGGCGTTGGCCAGCAGGTAGTTCTGCACCTCGGTGCGGCCGAAGTTGAAGACGTACGTGCCCCAGTCGGGGTGATGGCCGCGGCGCGGGTCGTCGTGCTCGTAGAGCGCCGTGCCGTCGAAGCGCTCGAGCGCCCACGGGTCGGTGGCGAAATGCGCGGGGACCCAGTCGAGGATCACACCGATGCCGTTCGCGTGCAGATGGTCGACGAAGTAGCGGAAGTCGTCAGGCGATCCCATCGTCGAGACGGTCGCGTAGAAGTTCGTCACCTGGTACCCCCACGACCCGGAGTACGGGTGATGCATGACGGGGAGCAACTCGATGTGCGTGAACCCGAGGTCGGTGACGTACGCGGCGAGCTCGACGGCGAGCTCGCGCCAACCGAGGCCTTGCCGCCACGACGGCGCGTGCACCTCGTAGATCGACACCGGTCGTTCGAGCGGCTGCTGCGCGCGGCGCGCATCGAGCCAGTCGGAGTCGAGCCACTCATACTGGCTCTCGAACACGACGGATGCCGTCTTCGGCGGCAGCTCCTGCTCGAACGACAGCGGATCCGCCTTCTCTCGGCCGTCGATGTGGAACTTGTAGCGCTGGCCGACCGCCGCGCCTTCCACGACGCCTTCCCAGATGCCCGTCGCGTCGACCGGCGTCAACGGATCGGTAGTGGAGTTCCAGTCGTTGAAGTCGCCGACGACGCTGACGTACCGCGCGTTCGGCGCCCAGACCGCAAAGCGGACGCCCGCGTCGACCGGGTGCGCGCCGAGTTTCGCCCACAGCTCCTCGTGCCGGCCCGCCCGCGCCAGGTAGATGTCGAGCTCACCGAAGGCGGACGTCAGACTGGCACCTCTTCCTCGAGCATGCGCGCAAGACCGAGCACGGGGATGCGCACCCAGTCGGGGCGGTTGTTGAGCTCGTAGCGCAGCTCGTACACGGCCTTCTCCAGCTCGAACACCTTGAGGAGCTTGTCCATCGCCGTCCCGGACGGAACCAGCGAGCGGTCGACGGTCGCGCGGTAGCCCTCGAGGAACTCGTCGCGCGCGCGGTCCTCCCAATCGAAGGGAGCCGGCGTGTCGCGCAGCACCTCCGCCGCCGAGGCTGCATAGCCGAACGAGCCGAGCATGCCCGCGACGTCGCGCAGCGGGCTGCGCTTGCGGCGCCGCTCGGGCAGCGACCGCGCCGGCTCACCCTCGAAGTCGAGGATCACCCAGTCGTCCCCGTCCCAGAGCGTCTGCCCGAGGTGGAAGTCGCCGTGCACGCGGATCACGCGGCCGGTGCCGCCGATGTTCGTCAGCAGCCGAAGACGCTCGCGCACCTCTTCGCCGCGGCCGCGGATCAGATCGAGGTCGGGGACGTCGTCGGGCAGCGACACGAACACGCGCTCGATCTCCTCGTCGACCGTCGCAGTGAGGAGGCCGAGCGATTCACTCGACGTCTCCTCGGCACAGAAGGTCGGGTCGCCCGGTTCGGAACCGAGCGCAGTGTGCATGCGGCCCGTCACCTCACCGAGCCGTCGGAGCGTGTCGAGGAACGCCTCGTCGCCGGCGACGATCGCGTCGAGCGCGCGCTCCCAGCCGTCCTCGGCGTTCGCGACGAAGCGCTGCATGATCCCGAGCGTCGCCTCCATCTGCGGACCGACGTACGCGTACCAGCCGGCGAGCTCGGCGATGTTCGCGAAGCGCGCCTGCGTCAAGAAGCGCAGCAGCTCGAGCTCAGGGTTGATGCCGGCCTCGACGCGACGGAACACCTTCAGGATCAGCGCGTCGTCGAAGACGACCGACGAGTTCGATTGCTCACCGTCGATCAAACGCGCCGAATGTGAGTCGCTCACGCTGCCGAGTGACGCGAACTCGATCGCGCCTTCGCCCGCCTGCACGTTCTCGCCGGCGCGCATCAGGTCGAGCAGGGTGCGCGCATGCTCGTCGTCGGGTAGAGCATCGAAACCGCCACGGTCGGTGAGCAGCTGGTACGTCTCGTGCGTCCCGGTCTCGAACCGGACCTCGACGAGCTGGAGCTCGAGATCGTCGCGCAGCACCGCGCGGTCAACGACGGTCGCGCTGCTGACCTCACGGGTCTTCGAGCCGTACCAGCGCTGGCTCGTGATGAACTCGATCAGGGACGCGTCGTCGGTCATTCCCCCGTCTCCTTCCGCAACTGGAACCAGAAAAACCCTCGCGGCGCGAGCGTGAGCAGATACGGGAGCTCGCCGATGCGCGGGAAGCGCGTGCGACCGAACATCTCCTCGGGGATGAAGCCCTCCCAGCGGGAGAGGTCGAGCTCGACCGCCTGCGCCGAGCGAGCGACGTTGTGGACGCACAGCACGATGTCGTCCTCGTAGGTGCGCACGTGCGCGAAGAT
>DASXOW010000087.1:0-2119 GCA_036493955.1 Gaiellaceae bacterium | reverse complement strand
CTGGTTGAGCGAGGAGCCGTCGGTGAGGTCGCCGAAGACGAGCTCGATGTCGCCGAAGATGTGGTCGACGCGCGCCGTGTTGAAGGAGCTCGAGCGGCGGATCATCCCGTACACCTCGTAGCCCTTCTCGAGCAGGATCTCCGCGAGGTACGAGCCGTCCTGGCCGGTGATGCCCGTGATGAAGGCCTTCCTAGCCATCCGGATGGCCCTCGTCCCACGAGATCACCGGGTTGCGCAGCACGCCGATCCGCTCGATCTCGGCCTCGATCACGTCGCCCGGGCGCAGGTAGAGCGACGCCGCGTCCTCGCTGAAGCCCGCCACGCCGCTCACCGTACCGAGCGAGAGAACGTCGCCGGCCGAGAAGCCGAGAGCCGAGTAGTGCGAGAGAACCTCCGGCACCGTCGGCGTCATGTGATTCATGTTCGAGACCTGCCGCGCCTCGCCGTTGACGCGTAGCTCCATACCGAGGTCGTGCGGATCGCCGACCTCGTCGGGCGTGACGATCCACGGGCCGAGCGGGCAGAACGTGTCGATCGCCTTGCAGAACGAGAAGACGCCGCTGCGCATCTCGTTCCGCTGGATGTCGCGCGCCGTGATGTCGTTGAAGATCGTGTAGCCGGCGACGAGATCCATCGCGTCCTCCGGCTCGAACCACTTCGCGTCCTTGCCGATGATCACGGCGAGCTCGAGCTCGTAGTCGAGCTCGTTCGTCAGGTGCTCCGGATAGACGACGGGCTCGTCCGGGCCGACGATGGCGTCGACGTTCTGGAAGAACACGATCCACGGCGCGATCTCGTGCGCCCACGCGACGCGCTTCGACTCGTCCTCGTGCTCGCGGAAGTTGCCGGACGTATGGAAGAACTTCTTCGGAACGATCGGCGCGCGCAGGCGTGCGTCCGCGAGCAGGGTGCGCTCGCCCGCGTCGTCGGCGCCGCCGCGCTCGAAGTACGTGCGCATGTCGGGGACGTGGAGGCGCACGATCTCCTCGCCGTCCACCCGCCCGACCTTGCCGTCGTCGTACGTGACGAGCTTCATCGGCTTCCGAGCCAGGCGAGCACGTCGCCGGCGTTCGCGTCGGGCGGGAACACGGGGTAGAAGACCTTCACGATCCGACCATGCTCGGCGACGAGCGTGATGCGCTTGTAAAGGGTCAACCCGGCGATCTCGAAGGTCGGCAGTCCGAGCGCGACGCCGAGCTTGCGCTCGGGATCGGCGATGACCGGGAACGGCATCCGGTTCCGCTCGGCGAACTCGAGCTGGTCGCCGAGCGTCTGCACCGAGAGGGCGGCGACGGGAACGCCGAGCTCCGGAAAGAAGTCGCGGAACGCGCACGACTGCGGCGTGCAGCCGCGCGCGCCGGGCGTCTCGTCCCAGCCCGGCAGCAGCGGAACGCCGGGACGACCGCTGCGCGGATAGACGTACAGCACGTCGAAGCTGCGGACGTCAACCGGCCCTTGCGACGACTCGAGCACGAGCTCGGGGAGCTCGAGGCCGATGAGGTGGTCGGCGCCGCCATCGTCCTCCGGGACCGGGAGATCGGGCGGAAGCGAGTAGACGTCAAGCGGCACCACAGACCTCCATCGCGACACGCGCGTACACCTCCGCCGTCTGCACGAGCCCGTCGATCTCGAGGTTCTCGCCCAGCTCGACGTCCATCAGCCCGGTCGACGTGCCGTAGTTGAGTGTCGGCACGCCGTATCGTGTCAGCGCGGACGCGTCGCTGAACCACCGCGTCACGTCGCGCTCCGGCTTCCCGCCGAAGACCTGCTCGTGCGCGGCATCGACCGCGCGGACGAGCTCGTGCCCCTCGTCGATCTCCGCGCCGGGCGCTGTGACGTACACCTCGCCCTCGGCGTCGTGCGGAAGGCTGCGCACCATGTCGAGCACCTCGCCGCGCGCGACGGACATCGACTTCGTCGGCGGGACGCGGACGTCGAGAAAGAGATCGGTGTGGTGCGGGGTGCGCGAGACGCGCCAGCCGAACCCGCCGTCGATCGCACCGACGTTCACGATCGCCCTCGCGCCGCGGTACGCGTTCGACGGATCGTCCTCCCACGTCGGGATCCACTCCTGCACGGCGGCGAGCACCTCGTGCATGCGCAGGATCGAGTTCTCGCC
>DASXOW010000086.1:0-4868 GCA_036493955.1 Gaiellaceae bacterium | reverse complement strand
CGCCGTTCGCCCCGATAAGGATTTCCCGCGCCGACGCCGAAAGGAGCCTCTCTTGGAACACGGTCTCCGCCTGATCACCACCGACGCCACGCCCGCGCTCGAGCTCGCACGGACGCTCGAGGCGCTGCTCGTGGTCGCGTCCCAGCCGCTCCCGGTCGACGAGCTCGCCGCCGCAGCCGAGGCGGATCCGTCGCAGGTCGAAGAGTCGCTCTCGATCCTCGAGCAGCGCTTCTCCGAGGAGCGCAGCGGGATCGTCCTCGAGCACGTCGCCGGCGGCTGGGCGTTCCGCGCGTCTGCGTCTGCGTCGGATGCGTGCGCGCGGCTGTTCGAGAAGCCAGCCGAGCGCGGGCTCTCGCAGGCGGCGCTCGAGACGCTCGCGATCGTCGCGTACCTCGGGCCGGTGTCGCGTCCCGAGATCACCCGCATCCGCGGCGTCAACGTCGACGGCGTCGTTGCCGGCCTGCTCGAGCGCGGGCTCGTCGCCGAAGGCGGCCGCGACAACGAGTTCGGCGCGATCCGCTATCGCACGACGCCGCTGTTCGAGCGCATCTTCGGGCTCGAGTCGCTCGCCGCGCTGCCGCGCGTCGAGGATCTCGGCGCCGACGTGGACGAGATCCGCGGCCGCCTCGAGGCAGTCGCGGAGAAGCGCCCCGCCTAGGTACTTTTTCTCCGTGGACGTCACGGAGCAGACCTGGGAGGCGGAGGTGATCGAGCGCTCGCACCGCGAGCCGGTCGTCGTCGACTTCTGGGCGGAGTGGTGCGGGCCGTGCCGCGCGCTCGGGCCGATCCTCGAGGAGGCGACCGCCGCGGCGGGCGTCGCGCTCGCGAAGGTCGACACCGACGCGAACCAGAGCATCTCGCTCGACTACGGCATCCGTGGGATCCCGGCCGTGAAGGCGTTCCGGAACGGCCACGTCGTCGCCGAGTTCGTCGGCGCGATCCCGAAGTCATACGTCGAGTCGTGGCTCGCCGATCTGACGAAGCCCAGCCTCGCGGAGACGACGGCCGACCCGGAGCTGAAGACGGTGCTCGACGCGGGCGACTACGAAGCGGCGTTCGAACTGCTGCTCGAGCGGAAGGACCGGGAGACGATGGTCGCGCTCTTCACCGAGCTCGGGCCCGAGCATCCGCTCGTCATGCAATACCGCCGTCGGCTCGCCGCCGCGCTGTACTGAAAGTCATGAACCTGGGAGGTTGAACAACTGTACGTTCGTCAGGGAACACGTCTCGGCGAAGCGGCGTTAGCGCAACTGTGAAAGCAATCGTCTTCGAGCGCCTCGGCGGCCCCGAGGTGATGGAGCTGCAGGACGTCCCCGACCCGGTTCCCGCCGACGACGAGCTGCTTGTCGACGTCGAGGCGGTCGGGGTCAACTACCGCGACGTGTACGAGCGCACTCGCGAGCACTACGGGGTGGATCCACCCGCTGTGATCGGAGCGGAGGCGGGTGGCACGACCCCCGACGGCGAGCGGTTTGTCTGGAATGCCGTCGCGCACAGCTACGCCGAGCAGGTCGCCGTGCCGCGCGCCCGAGCTGTCGCGATCCCCGACGGGGTTGCGACGGACGTCGCGGTCGCCGTGCTCCTGCAGGGAATGACCGCGCACTACCTCGCACACGACTCCTACCCGATCCAGCCAGGCGATCGAGTGCTCGTGCACGCGGCCGCGGGCGGCGTCGGACAGCTGTTGACGCAGATCGCCAAGCTTCTCGGCGGCTACGTCATCGCCACCGCGTCGACCGACGGCAAGCGCGCGATCGCTCGCGAGCTGGGCGCCGACGAGGTGCTCTCCTACGACGAGTTCGCCGAGCAGGCGAAGGGCCTCGAGGTGGCCGCGGTCTACGACGGCATCGGCAAGACCACGATCGACGCCGGCTTCGACGCGCTCCTGCCGACGGGCCGATTGATCCTCTACGGCTCGGCAAGCGGCCGCCCTGATCCGGTCGATCCGCACACGTTGGAATCGAAAGGCTCGCTGTACCTCCAGCGACCGACGCTCGGCACGTACACGCGCACTCCCGAGCTGCTCGCTGCGCGGGCGGCCGAGGTGTTCGCGCTCGTCGCGAGTGGAAAGCTGAAGGTCGAGATCGGCGCGCGCTATCCGCTCGCCGATGCGCGCCGGGCCCACGAAGATCTCGAAGCGCGACGCACCATCGGGAAGCTTCTGCTCGTGCCGTGAGAGGATCGGGCGGACAGCTCGACCCAGGAGGTAGGCAATGACCACCACGGCGCTCGACTCGGAGCGGCTCGGCGAGCTTCGCGCGGGACTCACAGGCCGGGTACTCGAACCGACCGACGACGGCTACGACCAGGCGCGGCAAGTGCACAACGGGCTCATCGACCGTCGGCCCGCGCTGATCGTGCGGTGCCGCACAGCGAGCGACATCGCCGACTCGGTGAGGTTCGCGCGGGCGTCGGGGCTCGACATCTGCGTCCGCGGGGGCGGCCACAACGTCGCGGGGCGTGCGGTCGTCGACGGCGCACTGATGATCGACCTGGCGGAGATGAAAGGGATTCATGTCGATCCGGCCGCCGGCCGCGTGCGCGCGCAGGGCGGTTTGCTCTGGAGTGAACTGAACCGCGAGTGTGCGGCGCATGGCCTCGCGGTGACCGGCGGTGCGATCTCGACGACCGGCATCGCCGGGTTCACGCTCGGCGGCGGACTCGGCTGGCTGATGGCGAAGTACGGCCTCGCGGCCGACAACGTCACGAGCATCGAGCTCGTCACTGCCGATGGGGCAATCACGAACGTCACGAAGGGTTCCGACGCGGATCTTCTCTGGGGTCTGTGCGGAGGCGGTGGCAACTTCGGCGTTGCCGCGTCGTTCGAGTACCAGGTGCACCCGCTGCAGATGATTACCGGTGGCCTGATCGCTCATCCGATCGACGTGGCAGGCGATCTCCTCCGCTTCTGGCGTGACGCGATCAAGGACGCATCGGACGACCTCTCGGTCTTCGCGGTGCTCGCGCATGCCCCCGATGGGTCGGGGATGAAGATCGCAGCGATGGCGTGCTGCCACACGGGCACGCCGGAGGAGGCGGAGCGCGACCTCGAGCCCTTCACGACCTGGGGCGACCCGATTGTCGTCCACGTCGGGCCGATGCCGTACCCGGTGATGAACACGCTTCTCGACGCGGGATATCCGCCCGCCTCGCTCAACTACTGGTTGTCGAACTTCACGACCGGCATGAGCGACGGGCTGATCGATACCGCGGTCGAGCGGTTCAAGACAGTGCCGTCGCCGATGAGCGCGATCCTGCTCGAGCACTTCCATGGGGCGGTGTGCCGGATCCCGGTGGACGCGATCGCGGTGCCGCACCGTGAAGAGGGGTTCAACTTCGTCCTGCCGAGTGTGTGGCTCGATCCTGCGGACACGGATGCGAACGTCGCGTGGACGCGCGAGACGCAGGCGGCGCTCGGCGAGCACTTGACCGCGCGGCGGTGGCTGAACTACCTCGCGGACGACCAAGGCGACGACGCGATCAGAGGCGCCTACGGGCCGAACTACGACCGACTCGTCGCGCTGAAGCGGCGCGTCGACCCCGACAACGTCTTCCACCACAACCACAACATCGCGCCCTAAACAACGAAGTAGCCTCTCCGGCGTGCGCCTGAACGCGTTCATCGCGCGCGCCGGAGTCGCTTCGCGGCGCAAGGCCGACGACCTCATCAAGGCCGGCCGCGTCACGGTCAACGGCGAGGCGGGACAGCTGAACACGTTCGTCGGCACGGAGGACGATGTTCGCCTCGACGGCAAGCCGCTCACCAAGCAGCGCGTCGCGTACGTCCTGCTGAACAAGCCCGCGGGTGTCGTCACGACGGCTCGCGACCCGCAAGGGCGGCGCACCGTCGTCGATGTCGTCAATCACCCGGCTCGCGTCGTCCCGGTCGGACGGCTCGATGCGGAGACGACGGGAGCCCTGCTCCTGACGAACGACGGCGACCTCGCGCATCGGCTCGCACATCCGCGGTACGAGGTGGACAAGGTGTACGAGGTCGAGTGCTGGTCGCAGCCGACCGATGACGACCTGGCACGGCTGCGCGGCGGCGTCGAGCTCGACGACGGTCCGACCAGCCCTGCCGACGTGCGGCGGATCGACGGTGCGCACATCGAGCTCGTGCTCCACGAAGGGCGAAACCGGCAGGTTCGCCGCATGCTCGAGGCGGTCGGCCATCGCGTGAAGCGACTGCACCGAAGCCGCTACGGGCCGTTGACGCTCGAAGGCCTCGAGCCCGGCGCGTGGCGCGAGCTCGAGGCCTCCGAAATCGAACGTCTTCGTTCTATGAGTGCGCCGGCACAGGGTTCTCGACCGCGAGGGCGTGGGCCTGGTCGAGCAGGCTCTGCGCCTGCGTGATCCAGGTCTTCGCCTGGTTCTCGTCGAGACGACTGACGCCGCCGGCTGCGTCGTTCAGCGCCTGCCGGATATCCCCGGCGAGCGCGTTCCGTTGCGTCGTCAGGTTGGCGATCGACGCTTCGATCTGGTCGTACTTGAGCGCGTCGGTCGACGCCACTGCCGCGGTGGACGCGACGAGCGTGTCCGATGCGAACTGACCGAACGGCGCGTTGATCTGCTTGTACTCGTCGCCGAGTTGCTGCGCGACGTTGCCGGCGCGAAGCTCGTTCGGCAGCGCCTTGTTGTCGACGATCTGCGTCACCACACGACCGTCGTCGACATAGTCGTCGCGAAGGCCAAGCAGCGTGTTCATCGTCGCCCGCAGGTCGACGTGATCCGTCCACGTCTTCATGTCGACGCCGTGGTTGTCGATCCCCGGCCCAACCATGCCGAACCAGGTGTTGCCGATCTCGTCCTGCACGTCACCGTGGTTCCACGCGAAGCCGGGATTGACGCAGACGCTCACGGCACCGCAC
>DASXOW010000085.1:0-11957 GCA_036493955.1 Gaiellaceae bacterium | reverse complement strand
GGCCGGCGTGGTGGGCGATGACCGGGACTTCGCCGCCCGGGCCGTTCAGGTGCGGCTCGACCACCTGCAGGACGAAGCCGGCGGCGCACGCGGCGTCGAACGCATTGCCTCCACGCTCGAGCACGGCCATTCCCGCGTGTGTTGCGAGCCAGTGGGTCGACGCGACGGCGCCGAACGTTCCGCGCAGCTCGGGGCGAGTCGTGAAGGTCATTGACCCACTTCTACAGGCCGAAACAGCTCCGGCCGCTCGCCACGCGCCACGAGGTGGCAGGCGACGAGGTGGCCGCTGCCGGTGTCCGCGAGTGGCGGCTCCTCCTCATGCGACTGCGGCGCCGACCGATCCTCGAGTGGACAGCGCGTCCGGAACCGGCAGCCGGTCGGCGGCTCGATTGGGCTCGGCAGATCGCCCTCGAGCACCACGCGCCGACGCGCACGCTGCACGACGGGATCCGGGACGGCCGCGGCCGAGAGGAGCGACTGGGTGTACGGATGCTCCGGATTCGCGAACAGCTCCGCCGTCGGCGCGAGCTCGACGATCTTGCCGAGGTACATGACCGCCACGCGGTCGCAGAGGTACTCGACGGTCGCGAGGTCGTGCGTGATGAAGAGGCACGAGAAGCCGAGCTCCTGCTGCAGGTCGCGGAGCAGGTTCAGGATCGACGCCTGCACCGAGACGTCGAGCGCCGACACCGGTTCGTCCGCAACGAGCAACGCCGGAGAGACTGCGAGCGCGCGGGCCAGACCGATCCGCTGACGCTGCCCGCCCGACAGCTCATGCGGGTACCGGAAGCGGAGCTCGTCCCGCAGACCGACGCGGTCGAAGAGTTTCACGACCTGCGCATCGAGATCGCGGCCGTGCGCGAGACCCTGCACGTCGAGCGGCTCGCCGACGATCTGCCCGCACGTCATGCGCGGGTCGAGTGACGAGTAGGGATCCTGGAACACCATGTGCATGTCGCGGCGCAGCGGTCGCAACTGCCGGCGCGAGAGGTGCGTTATGTCAGTCCCCTTGAGACGGATCGTTCCGTCAGTCGGAGCGACGAGCCGCATGACGCAGTTGGCGACGGTGCTCTTTCCGCTTCCGGATTCGCCGACCAACCCAAGAAGCTCACCGCGCCGGATCGCGAACGACACGTCGTCGACCGCATGCACAACGCCTTTCGCGCCGAAGCCGCGGACCGGAAAATGCTTGACGAGCCCCTCGACCTCGAGCACCGGTGGATCGCTCACGCGGCCTCCGCGTCGGGGCCTGGATGGAAGCAGGCGACGAGATGGCGCGGCTCGATCTCGCGCAGCTCGGGCACTTGCGAGTGCGAGAGCTGATCGGCGCGCGGGCAACGCGGCGCGAAGGCGCACGCCGTCGGCAGCTCCACGAGCGACGGCACACGTCCGGGAATCTCCTGCAGCCGTCCAGAGCCGGGACGCGGCACGGCGCCGAGCAGGCCGACCGTGTACGGGTGCTGCGGGCGCGCGAACAGGTCGTGCACCGGCGCCTCCTCGACCTTGCGGCCCGCGTACATGACGAGCACCCGATCGGCGACGTCGGCGACCACACCGAGATTGTGGGTGATCAGCACGATTGCGGTGCCGAGCCGCTCGCGGATGTCGCGCATCAGATCGAGGATCCCGGCCTGGATCGTCACGTCGAGCGCAGTGGTCGGCTCGTCCGCGATCAGAATCTTCGGGTCGCACGCAAGCGCCATTGCGATCATCACGCGCTGGCGCATCCCGCCGGAGAGCTGGTGCGGGTACTCGTCGACCCGGCGTTCCGGCGACGGGATGCGCACGAGGTCCAGCAACTCGATCGTCCGGCGGCGCGCGTCACCGCGCGACAGCGAGAGGTGGCGTCGGAGCACCTCGCCGATCTGGTTGCCGACCTTGAAGGCGGGGTTCAACGAGGTCATCGGTTCCTGGAACACGAACGCGATCCGACGCCCGCGAATCGTGCGCAGCCGCGCGTTCGATGACGCGAGCAGGTCGATCCCGTCGAACCGCGCAGCTCCGGACACCGAGGCCGTCTCGGGCAGCAGACGCAGCAGCGACATGAAGCTGACGCTCTTGCCGCAACCCGACTCGCCGACCACGCCAAGCACTTCCCCGTCGGCGAGTGTGAACGACAGCTGGTCGACCGCGTGCACCGGGCCGTCGTCGGTGTCGAATCTCACCGAGAGCCCCTCGACCTCGAGCAGACTCATCTCGTGGTCCGCGGATCGAGAATGTCGCGCAGCCCGTCGCCGAGCAGGTTGAACGACAGCGAGCACAGGAAGATCGCCACACCGGGATAGACGGCGAGGCGCGGCGCTTGCGAGAGATACGACTGCGCGTCGGCGAGCATGACTCCCCACGACGGGGTCGGTGGCTGCACTCCGAGACCGAGGAACGAGAGCACGGCCTCACCGATGATCGCAGCCGGGATCGCCACGGTCGCCTGCACGATCAGCGTGGACAGCATGTTCGGGAAGACGTGGCGAGTGAGGATGCGCAGGTCGCTCGCCCCATTCGCGACCGCGGCGCGGACATAGTCCTCTTCGCGCAGCGCGAGCGCCTCTCCACGCGCGACGCGGATCAGCGCGGGTGCGGCGCCGATGCCGAGCGCGATCGTGGCGTTCTTCAGTGACGGCCCGAGGATCGCTGCCAGCCCGACGGCGACGATCAGAAACGGAAATGCGAGGAGTACGTCGGTCACGCGAGCGATGACCGCGTCGACCCAGCCGCGGTAGTAGCCGGCGATGATCCCGATCGGCACGGCAACCGTCATCGCGAGGAGAGTCGAGAAAACGCCCGCCTCGATGGAGGCACGCGCGCCCCAGAGGATTCGCGATAACACGTCGCGACCGAGCTCGTCGGTCCCGAGCAGATGGTGCCGTGACGAGTGCGCGAGCAACGCGTTGAAGTCGGTGGCGCTGGCCGAGTAAGGCGCGATCACCGGGGCGAAGATCGCGCACGTGATGAAGGTCAGCGCGACGATGAGGCCGACGATCGCGAGCGGCCGGCGAAGGAATCGCTTGCGCAGCAGCCGCCGACGACGCGCCCGGGGGTTGATCAACGTGGAGGTGGCGTCGACGAAGCCCATCGCTACTGGTTCGTCGCTCCGGTGACGCGAATTCGCGGGTTGAGAAGCGAGTACGCGACGTCGACGAGCAGGTTGACGACGACGTAGCCGGTCGCAGCGACCAACACCACCCCCTGGAGCAACGTGTAGTCGCGCTCGTTGACGGCGTCGAGCGTCAGCCGCCCGAAGCCGGGGATGACGAAGATCTGCTCGGTGATGACTGCGCCGGAGATGAGCGCGCCGAGTTGGAGTCCGACGACCGTCGTCACGGTGATCAGGCTGTTCCGCAATGCATGCTTTCCGATCACGACGCGTTCCGAGAGCCCCTTCGCGCGCGCGGTGCGCACGTAGTCGGCAGACAGCGAGTTGAGCATTGCCGAACGCGTCTGCCGCATCAGTACCGCGGACAGACCTGTCCCGAGCACGAGCGACGGCATCAGCAGGTGCTCGAGGTTGCCGATCGGGTGCGCCCGGAACGACACGTAGCCGCTCGCGGGTAACCAGTGCAGGTCGACGGCAAAGGCGATGATCATCATCAGGCCAAGCCAAAAATGCGGCACCGACAGCCCGACGAGCGCTGACGCCGTCGCCGTATGGTCGGAGAGCTTGCCGCGGCGCACCGCCGCGATCACCCCCGCGAGGACGCCGATCACCGTCCCGATCAGGATCGCGAGGAACGCGAGCTCGAGCGTGATTGGCAGGCGGGTGACGATCGTGTGCCCGACCGGCAACTGACGCGAGTCGAGGCCGAGGTCGCCGCGAAGCGCCTTCGAGATCCACTTCACGTACTGCACCGGCAACGGCTTGTCGAGACCGTACGAGTGGCGGATCGCGGCCATCACCGCCGGGTCTCGGTTCTCGGCGCCGAGTGCGACCGCCGGATCACCGGGCAGCGCGCGGATGCCGATGAAGACGACGATGCTCGAGAGGAAGACGACGATCAGGGCGGCTCCCGCCTTACGGAGCAGGAAACCGCCCATGAACGCCGGTTCGCCTCGTCCCTACTTCGTGTAGCCGGCGTTGTTGATGCGGATCAGGCCGTCGCCGTAGATCTGCACGCCGTCGACCTTCTTCGTCACGCCGTAGTAGTTGACCGGGTGGTACAGGTAGATCAGCGGCCGCTGCCGATGGATGATCTGCATCGCCGCGCGGTAGAGCGTCGTGCGCGACTTCGTCGTCAACGACTTCCGTGCCCCGTTCAGGATGTAGTCGAGCTTCGAGTTCGTGAAGCCCGAGTCGTTCAGCGTGCCGGGCGTCGCGACGAAGCCGAAGATGTTCCCGTCCGGGTCGACGCGGCCGGACCACCCGACTGCGAAGGCCTCGAATGTGCCGGCGTCGGCGCGGTTGAGTGCCGTTGTGAACTGCGTCGGCGTGACGGACACCTTGATCCCGGCCGCGCTCTCCATCGACTGGATCACCTGGCCGAGGCGGGCATTCACCGGATCGGTCCCGCCGAGCATCAGGCTCACCGTCGGATTGGCGATCCCGGATGCCTTCACGAGCTGCTTCGCCAGGTTGACGTTCGCGTGCAGGTCGCAGGCAAGCCCCTTGGTGGTCGGCTTGTACCACGGGCTCACAGGCGCGATCGGGTAGCAGTCGGGCTGGTTCAGCCCGCCGAACACCACCTTGTTGATCGTCGTCCGGTCGAGTGCCGCGTCGAACGCAGTGCGAATGAACTGCGACTTGGCGATGTCGGTGCCGACGTTCGAGTACGGCTTCAAAAGCCCGTTCTTGTTTCCGATATTGATCGTCAGGCCCTGGTAACCGATCGTGATCGCCTTCTTGACGGTGATCGCCGAGTCCTTCTGCAAGGTCGGCACATCCGTCGACTGGATGCGATCTTCGACCTGGATGTCACCTGCGCGCAGAGCCTGCGTCCGTGAGCTCGGGTCGGTCATGATCCGATACACGACCGACGCGAGATGCACCTTCGCCTTGTCGTAGTAGTACGGCGACTTCACGAGCGTGATGTGGTCACCGGCGACGCGGTCCTTGAACATGAACGGACCGACACAGACCGGGTTCTGCGCGAACGTGCCGCCCGAGGCGAGCGCCTTCGGCGACAGGATCATCCCCGCGCGGTCTGCAAGCTGTGCCGTCAGCGGCGAATACGGGGCCTTGAGGTGCAGGACAACCGTCGTCGCGTTCGGCGCGTCGACGGAGTTGATCGGCGAGATCTCGCTCGCGCGCACCGATCCCTTGAACGTCAGGTCGCGCTCGAGCGTTGTTTTCACCGCGGCCGCGTTGAACGTCGTGCCGTCGTTGAACTTGACGCCGTTGCGCACCTTGATCGTGTATGTGAGCTTGTCCTTCGACACCTGCGGCAACGCGGTCGCAAGCTGCGGGACGATGTTCAGGTGCGAGTCGAGGTCGTAGAGCTTCTCGCACATCGCGAGGAAGACGATGCGCCCGACGAACGTGCGGGCGAGCGTCGGATCGAGGGCGTCGGGCTCCTCGGCGAGCCCGATCGTGAGCGTGCCGCCGTTCTTGATGTCGGCGGAGGAGCGAGTGGTGCGGGCGGCCGCGACCGCGGCCACGAGTGCGGCAACGCACGCCGCGACCAGCGCGAGCGATGCGAACCGCCGGATTGAGACCTTCATGCGCCTTCCCCCTGGGGATTCGGGTGGAAACGGGCTTGCGGAGGGGACTACGTGAGACTCGCGAGCCTAGTTTGTATCCACTGGCTTGTCAACTGGATACTGAGGCGCTAATGTCGTGTCCATTGGACGGCGCGGCGCGCACGACCGAGGAGCCGCCGGCGCGCGTCGCCGGGCTTCGCCGCGTGGTCCTCGGGCTCGAGCCCCGCTTCATCGCGATCGGGCTCGCGGGTGGTGTCCTCTCCGGCCTGCTCGGGGTCGGCGGCGGCATCGTGATGGTCCCGCTGCTCGTGCTCTGGGCCGCGTACGGCCAGCGTGACGCACACGCCCTCTCGCTCGGCGCGATCATCCCGATCAGCCTCGCCAGCGTGATCACGTTCGGCGCCGCCGGAAAGGTGCACTACGGCGAAGCAGCCGCACTCGCGGTCGGTGCCGTCGCCGGCGCCCGGATCGGCGCAGGTGCCCTCGCGCGCATCGACGAAAAACAGCTGAAGCTCGTGTTCGGCGTGTTCCTCGCCGCAGTCGGCATTTTGCTGCTGGTGCGTTCATGAACGGGGTCACGCTGTTCGTGGCGCTGGTCGCGTTCGGGGTACTGACCGGCATCACGTCCGGCCTGCTCGGCGTTGGCGGCGGGACGCTGATGGTGCCCTTCCTCACGCTCGCCGCCGGTTTCTCGCAGCATGCGGCGGAAGCGACGTCGTTGCTCGTGGTCCTCCCCACCGCGATCGTCGGGAGTCTCGTGCTTCGCCGCCGTGGCGTGGGCGATCTGGGGCTTGCACTCCGTTTCGGGACGCTCGGTGCGGCAGGCGGCGTCGTCGGCGCACTGCTCGCGCTTGCCCTGCCGGGGCACGTGCTGAAGATCGTGTTCGCGTGCTTCCTTCTGCTTGTTTCCGTCCGGCTGGTGCGCGACAGTCTCGTCGCCGAATGACCTCTGCCATCACTTCGGACGACCTCGTCGACCGCCTCGCGTCGGCAATTCAGTCGCGCATCCTGAGCGGCGAGATCCCGTCGCACTCACGGCTGCGACAGTCGAGCCTCGCGGCCGAGTTCGGCGTCAGTCGCACCCCGGTGCGCGAGGCGCTGCGCAAGCTGCAGTCGACCGGCGTCGTCGTGCTCGAGCCGAACCGCGGCGCGGTCGTCCGCGGGACGTCACCACACGAGGTGCGTGAGGCGTACCTGGTGCGCGCCGAGCTCGAAGGGCTCGCGGCCGAGCTCGCGACCGCGCACGTCACGGACGAGGAGCTCGGGCGGCTGCACGAGGCGCAGCAGCTGTTCCGGCAATCGATCGAGGCCGAGCTCGAGAAGCGGAAATCAGGCGCTCCCGCGGAGCCGTGGTCGGCGGAGAACGACTGGGAGCGCGCGAACAACATCTTCCACGAGGTGATCCAGCAGGCGGCCGGCAACCGTCAGCTCCGCGCGACGATCGCGCACCTTCATCGCTCATTCCCGCGCCACCTGACGTGGGCCGCGCTGAGCCGCAGCTCACATCTGCTCGGCGAGAACATCGAGCAGCACAATCGGATTCTGGCCGCGATCGAGCGCCGCGACCCGCCGGTGGCGCGCACGGAGATGGCCGCGCACGTGCGCTCGGCGGGCGAGCTCGTCGCGGTGCTGCTGGAACGCAGCCGCTGACCGTTCCACAATGCGTGCGTGGAGCACACGCGGCGGAAGATCACCATGGCAGCCCTGGCCGGCGCGTTGCTCCCGCCGGCGATCGCGTACCTCGGCTATCTGGCTGCGGGCACGCCGCACGTCGATTGCGGTGACTCGGAGAGCACTCGGGCGTTCTATCGCGTCGGGATTCCGTTCTTCGTGCTCGCCGGACTCGTCGGCGCCGGGGCACTCGTGCTGGTCGCGCGGGCGAGAACCGAGGCAAAGCGACACCTGATCGCCGAGTCGCTCGCGGTGCTGACGGGGATCGTCGCTCTCGATGCATTGATGCCCGGGGCTCTTAATCATCCGGCCGAGGCGATCGTGGTCGTGCTCGGGCTCGCGGCGCTCGTCGGTGGTGTGTTGACCCTGCCGGTCACGATCGGCCTGGCCGCCGTCGCCGGCACGAAGCTCGTGCGCGGTCGCGACCGCGGTACGCCCGACCGGAAGGAACGGCGCATCTATCTCCTGCTGATCGGCTGGGTCCTGCTCACTGCGCTGCCGGCCTTGATCGTGGGCGTATCGCTGAACGCCGACCCGCTCTGTTTCTCGTTCTAGGTAATGCGCGCCCAGTCGGCGCTGACGTGCGCGAGGATCGTCGTCAGCAGCTCGAAGCTGTGCATGACGTGCTCGCGCGCGAGCTCGCGTGCGCCCGCGACCGAGCCGGCGGAAAGCGCCTGCCGGATCGCGCGGTGCTCAGCCTGGTTGCGCTCGTAGAGCGCCTCGAGCTCGTCGTCGACGGGCGCCCAGACCGTCGGGCCGGAGAACGTCCGCCGCGCGGCCTTCGCCACCGACTCGACATACGGCAACTCGGCGACGCGGTAGAGCACGTCGTGGAACGCGTGATTGGCGCGCATCCACTCGCCCATCAGCGCACGGCGATTGCCACCTGGTTCGTGCGAGCGGACTTCGCGGGTCAGGCGTGCGAACCGCCTCTCGCACTCCTCGAGCTCCTCGAGCTCCTCCGACGTGATCTTGCGCGCCGCCTCTTCGGTGACGAGCGCCTCGAGCTCGGCGCGAACGAGGAAGGCCTCACGCAGATCGTCGAACGAGAGCGTGCGCACGCGCACGCCGCGATTCGGCTCGAACGAGACAAGACCGAGCGCTGCGAGGCGTCGCAGCGCCTCTCGCACCGGTGTCCGCGAGACGCCGAAGCGCTCGGACAGTTGCTCCTGGCGCAGGACCGAGCCGGGCGCCAGCTCACCGGAGACGATCGCCTCCTCGATCAGGCCTGCGATGTCGTCGGCCTTGGTGCTCTCCAGGCTCATTTCAACCGATCGTATGCCGCAAGCGTCAGGAAGTCCTTGAGCGGCACCGACAGCGCGACATCCAGGAACACATCCTTCGCCGCGTCGGAAGCGTCGACGTCGGCGACTTCGTCGCGCACGCGCTCGGCGTCGAACCGGCCCGACTGCACCCACGACCAGACCTGCGCCCGCGAGATCTCGGCAGTCGCGGCGTCCTCCATCAGATTGTCGATCGCCGCCGCGCCGACACCTTGCAGCCACGCATCGACGTAGCGGACGCCGACGCTCACGTTGACGCGAAGCCCCTCGTCGGTGATCTCCCCGCCGGGGACGTCGAAGTCGCGCAGCGCCTCCTCGGTGACGTGCACGTCGTCGCGCTTGCGCTCGACCTGGTTCGGCCGGTCGCCGAGGACGGCGTCGAACTCCGCCAGCGCGGTCGGCACGAGGTCGGGGTGCGCCACCCAGGTGCCGTCGAAGCCGTCGCCCGCCTCGCGGCGCTTGTCCTCGCTCACTTTCGCGAGCGCGACCGCGTTCACCTCCGGGTCACGGCGCGACGGGATGAACGCCGCCATACCGCCGATCGCGTGCGCATCGCGGTGATGACACGTCTGCACGAGCAGCTCGCTGTACGACCGCATGAACGGCACGGTCATCGTGACCTGTGCGCGATCCGGAAGGACTGCGCCGAGCTTCTTGATGCAACTGAAGATGTAGTCCCACCGGCCGGCGTTCAACGAGCACGAGTGCTCGCGCAGCTCGTACAGGATCGCGTCCATCTCGTAGGCGGCGAGGATCGTCTCGATCAGGACGGTGCACTTGATCGAGCCGTGCGCGAGGCCGAGCTCATCCTCCGCGACCCGGAAGGCGCGCGCCCAGAGGCGCGCCTCCTCGTGGGACTCGAGCTTCGGCAGGTAGAAGTACGGCCCGGTGCCGCGCGCCAGCTGCTCGTGCGCGTTGTTGAAGGACGTCAGCCCGAAGTCGAACAGCGATGCGGACACCGGCGCGCCGTCGACCTCGTGATGGCGTTCGACCATGTGCCAGCCCCGATTGCGGATCACGAGCGTCGCCGTCTCGTCGTTCAGGCGGTAGCTCTTGTCCGCAGTGTCGAGCTCGATCTGCCGGCGAACTGCGTCGTAGACGTTCTGCTGGCCGGCCCGCACGTTGTCCCACGTCGGCGAGTTCGCGTCCTCGAAGTCGGCCATGAAGACCTTCGCACCCGAGTTGAGCGCGTTGATCATCATCTTGCGTTCGACCGGGCCGGTGATCTCGACCCGACGGTTCTGCAGATCCGCGGGCGCCGGTGCGACGGTGAAGTCTTCGGGCGCACGCACGAACGATGGGGTGCCGCGCCGCGCGTCCCGCGCCGCGAGCAGGCGCTGGCGCTCCGGGTTCAGCTCCCGGTGAAGCCGGTCGACGAACGCGAGGGCTTCGGAAGAGAGCACGTCGTGGCTCATTCGGGCGGCACCCGCTCGGCGAGCTCGCGTGACCGCTCGGTCGCCGCGTTGATCGCATTGAGGAACGCCGCCCGCACGCCCGATCGTTCGAGCTCACGGATCGCTCGCGTAGTGGTGCCGCCCGGCGACGTGACTGCCTCGCGCAACTCGACGGGGTGCATGTTCTCGTCTCGCAGGAGGCGCGCGCTCCCGAACATCGTCTGCACGACGAGCCGCGTCGAGACGTCGCGCGAAAGCCCGAGTAGGAGACCGGCCTCGATCATTGCCTCTGCCAGCAGCGCAAAGTACGCCGGCCCGGAGCCGCTCAGGGCCGTGACGGCATCCATGTCGTCCTGGGCAACGCGGACGACGGCCCCGAGGTGCCCGAGCGCGGTGGTCGCGACGTCGAGGTCCTCGTCGCGCGCGTGGTCGCCGCCGCAGATCCCGGCGATGCCTTCGTGCACGAGCGCCGGCGCATTCGGCATTGCGCGGACGACGCGAGCACCTTCGGGCAACCGCGACTCGATCGCGCCGGTCGTGACACCCGCGGCGACGGAGAGCAGCGTCTGCTCCGGCGAGACGCCCGCGGCGATCTCGGCGAGCACTGCGGCGATGTCCTGGGGCTTGACGGAGAGGATCACAAGCCGCGCACCAACGATCGCCGCGGCGTTGTCGTCGGTCGCCTCGACGCCGTAGAGCGCCGCCAGCGCGTCGCGGCGCTCGGCGCGCCGGCTCGTGACGACGACCTCGCCCGGTTCCCGCCAGTCACTGGAGAGAAAGCCGCGCAGCATCGACTCGCCGAGCCGCCCGGCACCGAGAATGGCGATCCGCCTGTCGCTCATCAGAGCGCTAGTTGTAGTAGCGGAAGACGATCTCCGCCACGCAAACCGGCTTGTCGCCGCCCTCGCGGTCGATCGTCGCCTTCATCGTCACCTGAGCGCCCCAGTCCTGCACGTCGACGTCGATCACCTCGAACGTCGCGCGAACGCGCGAGCCGACCGGCACCGGCGACGGGAACCGAACCCGGTTCAGGCCGTAGTTGATCGACATACGGCCGCCCTGCCGGGGGACGACTTCGTACGACGCGGAGGGAAGGAGCGAGAGCGTCAGATAGCCGTGGCCGATCGTGCCGCCGAACGGCCCGTCTTTTGCTCGCTCGGGATCGACGTGAATCCACTGGTGGTCGTCGGTCGCGTCCGCGAACGCGTTGATCCGCTCCTGCGGGATCTCGATCCAGCTCGATGGGCCGAAGGCGTCGCCGACGTCCAACGGCTACGCGGACTCTTCGGCGAGCTCTTCGGGCTCGATCGAGTCGTTGCCGGCGCTCGTCACGAGCGTCGGGCGTAGGCCCTTCTCGATCGTCTCCTTCGTGATCACGCACTTGGAGACGTCCTTGCGCGACGGCAGCTCGAACATGACGTCGAGCAGCGCGTTCTCGATGATCGAGCGCAGGCCGCGCGCGCCTGTCTCCCGTTCGAGCGCCGCGTCGGCGATCGACCACAGCGCCTCTTCCGTGAAGACGAGGTCGATGTCGTCGTAGTTGAAGAACCGCTGGTACTGCTTGCTCAGCGCGTTCTTCGGCTCGGTGAGGATCTGGACGAGGTCCTCGCGCTTCAGCTGATGCACGGCCGACAGCACCGGGAGCCGGCCGATGAACTCAGGGATGAGCCCGAAGTTGAGGAGGTCCTCCGGCATCACGTCACCGAGCAGCTCCGCGCTCTCGGCGTCGCGCTTCGACGAGATCTGGCGGCCGAAGCCGACGGCGTTCTTGCCGACGCGCTTCGCGATGATCTTGTCGAGGCCCGCGAACGCACCGCCGCAGATGAACAGGATGTTTGTCGTGTCGATCGACAGGAACTCCTGGTGCGGATGCTTGCGGCCACCTTGCGGCGGCACCGAGGCGACCGTGCCCTCGAGAATCTTCAGCAGCGCCTGCTGCACGCCTTCGCCGGAGACGTCGCGCGTGATCGACGGGTTG
>DASXOW010000084.1:0-43574 GCA_036493955.1 Gaiellaceae bacterium | reverse complement strand
CAAGGGTGGGTTACCCACGTGTTACTCACCCGTTCGCCGCTTTCCCCAGGCCCGAAGGCCTGGTTCTCGCTCGACTTGCATGTGTTAAGCGCGCCGCCAGCGTTCGTCCTGAGCCAGGATCAAACTCTCCGTGAAGAATGGGTCGCCGGCCAAAGCCGGCGATACCTTCACTTTGAGCTTCTTGCTCAAAGGCCGTTCGCCCGCGGGAAGCGGGAGAACGACGAGGTGTTGATGTACCTCTAAGCAGGCCGAGGCCTACTTCGAGGTTCTCGACACTCGAAGAACGTTCGCTGTTGAGTTTTCAAAGACCGGTGCCGTGTGCTCCGACGGCGTAAAAAAGCCTCCGACTCGCGCCAGAGGCCAATCAAAGCTTGCGATTCGTATCGGATACGAGTCGGGCCGGATTGGCTCCTGTTCGAGTTGCAGGGACTTTGGTACGCCGACCTTGCGGACAGCCGAAGGAGTCTAGCACCTCCGCTTAGGGTGTCAACCGAGCGAAACGGCGCTTGCCGACCTGGAGCAACGCCCCGGCGAGCTCCTCGCGGCCCATGTCGAGGCCGGTCGCCGGGTCACCGTTCACCTTGACGCCACCCTGCTGGATCAGCCGGCGCGCCTCGGATGTCGAGGGAACGCCCATCTGGTCGACGAGCAGGGCCGGCAGGTGCACGGGATCGCCGTCCGGGAGCGGCACGGCGGGCACCTCGTCGGGCGCGCCTCCCTCGCGGACGACGCGCGTGAAATGCTCCTCCGCGGCCTGCGCCGCGTCCTCGCCCCACGAGCGGGTGACGATCAGTCGAGCGATTTCGAGCTTCGCGCTCATCGGATCCGTCTGGGGCACAGGCCGCTCAGCGATCAGGGTCCACCACTGCTCGAGCAGTGAGTCCGGGATGCGCATTGCCTTCCCGAACTGCTCCTCGGGTTCCTCGGTGAGTCCGATGTAGTTCCCGCGGGAGCCGCTCATGCCGGTGCCGTCCCAGCTGTCGAGATACTTGACCGTGAGAGCCACCTGCGGTTCGAGCCCGTACTCCTGCATCACCTCCCGGCCGGTCAGAAGGTTGAAGAGCTGGTCGGTCCCTCCAAGTTCGATGTCGGCCTCAACCGCAACCGAGTCATAGGCCTGCATCAACGGATAGAGAAGCTCCGACACCGAGATCGGTGACTGTGCCGCAAACCGCTTCGCAAAGTCATCGCGTTCGAGCAGGCGCGCGACCGTCGTCGTGCGCGCCAGTCGCAAGAGCTCCGCGAAATCGAGCTTTCCCAGCCACTCGCTGTTGAAGCGGAGCTCGGTGCGATCCGGGTCGATGATCCTGGTGGCGGCGTCGAAGTACCGCTGAGCATTGGCGTCGATCACCGCGGTGTCGAGCATCGGTCGCTTTTCTGAACGACCCGAGGGATCACCGATCCGCGTTGTGTAGTCGCCGACGATCAACACGCCAACGTGGCCGGCATCCTGGAACGCCCTCATCCGCTGGAGTCCGATGCCGTTTCCGAGCGTCACCTGAGGCGCGGTCACGTCGATGCCCATCTTCACGCGGAGTGGACGGCCGAGCTTCAGCTTGGCTTCGAGCCCTCCCTCCGGCAGGACGTTCGCTGCGTTCCGGGTGAATGCCTCCAGGGCCATGAGGGGGCTAGACTACCCCGGTCCTGGCGCTCTTTCGGAGACATCGACGCCGGCCAAAGCGTCGGCGGATCCGCAAGCTCAGACTCCTCGCTCTCCTCGCAGTCCTCGGAGTCCTGGGTCTGTCGGCCTTCACCTTCGGCCTGCTTGCCGCGCTCGCGGCCAAGCTGCCGGCCCTCGAGCCGAGCGCGAAGCAGACGCAGGCGAACACCTACGTCTACGCGAGGGACGGCCACACGGTCCTCGCGATCCTCCGCGGCGACCAGGCACGGATCATCGTTCCGTCGGCGGGCATCAACGCGTGGATGAAGCATGCGATCGTCGCGGTCGAGGACAAGCGCTTCTACGAGCATCACGGCGTCGACGTTCGCGGCATGGCGCGCGCCGTCTGGGCCGACGTGACGCACCGCGGCACCGTGCAGGGCGGCTCGACGATCACGCAGCAGCTGGTCAAGAACGCCTACCTGACGAACAAGAAGACGATCGCCCGCAAGCTCACCGAGGCGGCGCTCGCCTGGCAGCTCGAGCAGCAGTGGTCAAAGGACAAGATCCTCACGGCGTACCTGAACACCGTCTACTTCGGGAACGGCGCCTACGGCGTCGAGCAGGCGTCCAAGGTGTACTTCCACCACAGTGCGCGGTTCATGACGCCGGCCGAGGCGGCCCTGCTCGCCGGGATCCCCGAGGATCCGAGCGCCTGGGACCCGGTGGCGCATCCGCGCGCCGCCGAATCGCGACGCAACCTCGTCCTGCAGCTGCTCTACGAGCAGGGCTACCTGACTGCGCATCAGTACGAGACCTCACTCAAGGACCCGATGCCGAAGCCGGAGGGCGTGGCGCTGCCGAGCACACAGGGCAAGTGGGCGCCGTACTTCGCGAACTACGTCAAGGACCAGCTCGTACAGCACTACGGCCCGAAGACCGCGTTCGGCGGCGGCCTGAAGGTGACGACGACGCTCGACAAGAACCTGCAGCAGATGGCGCAGCAGGCGATTGCGAACGTGCTGCCGCAGAACGGGACGAACCCGGCTGTCGCGCTCGTCGCGATCGACACGCAAAGCGACCCAGGCGCGGTGCGCGCGATGGTCGGCGGCGCGAACTACCACAAGAACCAGTTCAACCTGGCGACGCAAGGCGAGCGCCAACCGGGATCGTCGTTCAAGCCGTTCGTGCTCGCGACCGCGTTGAAGGAGAACATCAGCCCGTCCTCGATCCTCACGTCGTCGAAGCACGTCGACATCAACATCGGCGGCAAGATCTGGCCGGTCAACAACTACGAAGGCGAGGCACTCGGCCCGATCAACCTGTCGCAGGCGATCGCGTACTCCGACAACACGGTCTTCTCACAACTGACGGCGATCGTCGGACCGGGCAACGTGGCAGCGACCGCGCACCAGCTTGGGATCACATCGAAGCTCAACGGCTACTTCGCGATCGGCCTCGGCGCCGAGCCCGCGACACCACTCGAGATGGCGCGAGCGTACGGGTCGTTCGCCGACGGAGGGAAGCGCATCGACGGCTCGATCTTCGGGAACCAGCCGCGCGCGATCGAGACCGTCGACTTCGGCGGCAACCGGCACGTCAACGAACCGGTGCCGCACGACGTGCTCTCATCCGACCAGGCGGCGACCGTCAATCAGCTGCTGCAAGGGGTCGTGCAGTACGGCACGGGTCGCGCGGCGGCCCTGCCGGGCTGGCAGGTCGCGGGCAAGACCGGGACGACGGAGGCCTACGGCGACGCCTGGTTCGTCGGCTATCTCCCGCAGATGGTCGTCGCAGTGTGGGTCGGGTATCCGGACAGGCTCGTGCCGATGACGTACCAGTTCCACGGACACCCGGTCGCGGGCGGCACGTTCCCGGCGCTGATCTGGAAGGCGTTCATGCAGCAGGCGATCCCCTACCTGAAGCTTGAGCCCGAGTCGTTCCCGTCCGCGCCCTCGCTGTACGCGTCGGCGGTCACCGTCGTGAACCGCGACGGCATCCTGCAGCGCGACGACGGTGTCTGCAAGAACACGTATCAGCTCGCGTTCTACGGCGGCGAGCCGCTGCGGACGAACGGCAGGGCCGCGCCGGCCGCGACCTGCAAGCCGAACGAGGTCGAGATCCCCGACGTCGTCGGCCGGCCGCTCGCCTACGCGCGCACGCGCCTGGAGGGCCAGCCGCTGACGCCCACCGTCGTTTACAAGCCCGCGAAGACCGGCGACCGCGTCGGCTATGTCGTGGGGCAGTTCCCGCGCCGCGGCACCGCCTCTGCGTACGACAAGATCACGCTGATCTCGGAGAAGTCGCTCCACGGCATCGTCCCGCGCGTCGTCGGGCTGCGCCTCGTGAAGGCGAAGGCGAAGCTCGAGCAGCTGCACCTGAAGGTGTCGGTGAAGGGTGGCGGCACCGGCAAGGTGACTGCTCAGTCGGTCGCGGCGAGCACCGCGGCCGAGCCGGGGCTCAGGATCACGCTCACCGTCAAGTCCTGAACGGCTTGCTCACGTAGCGCGAGCCGGCCAGGCCGTACCGCCACGGCCGCTCGACCGCCTTGGTGATGCCGATGCGCGGACCGGTCACGATCTCCACCGGATGTGGCCGCGCAACGAGCAGGAACGGTGACTCGTCGAGCCGCAGTCCGTCGTGCTCGCGGGTCACACCGAGCGCCTGGCACAGCCGCCCGGGACCAGAGCAGAGGAGCCTGATGTCGTCGAGCCCGCGTCGCTCGCGCATCGTGAAGACGTTGCGCGTCGGCTTCAGCGCGCGGATCAGCACCGCGCCGGCGACGCCCTCCTCGCCGCAGACGAAGTTGAGGCACCAGTGGATGCCGTACGAGCGGTACACGTAGGCGTGCCCGCCGCCGAGGAACATCGACGCGTTGCGTTCCGTGCGCCGGTTGCCGAACCCGTGCCCCGCCGGGTCCTCGTGGTCGTACGCCTCGACCTCGACGATCACACCGCCGACGTTGTCGACGTACAGCTGCGCCCCGATCAGCTCGGGTGCAACGTCGTGTGGGCTACGTCTGAGATCAACGAGGCTGCCAGGGGCAATCCTTGTGTCGTCTGGCGCCGCTGGCTGGCGCGATGCGGCGTCCTCGGGTGCGCCGATAGGACGCCCTATCGGCGCACCCTGCGTCCTTGCCTCACGCTCAGCCATCGACCCCAGCCAACGAAGGATCGCCCCTGGCAGCCTCGCCGTCATATTTGAGGAACTTCGGTAACGCGAGCGCCGTGACGACGCACCCGGCGATGCAGGCGAACCCGCCGGAGACGATGGAGAAGCGCAGCGAAGTGAGCGATGCAAGCACACCCGCCTCGAGGTCGCCGAGGCTCGGCGCGCTCGCCACCTGCATGAACTCGATCCCGAGCAACCTGCCGCGCAGGTGATCGGGCGTCGAGCGAAGCAGCATCGTGCTGCGGAGGACGGCGCTGTAGAAGTCGGCGCCGCCGGCGATCGCGAGCAGCACGAGGGCGGGCACGAGCGAGGTCGTGAACCCGAAGCCGGCGATCGCCGCACCCCAGAGGCACGCCATCACCGTGATCCCGAGCCCCATCCGCCGGACGTGCGAGCACCAGCCGGAGAGCAGCGAGCAGAAGAGTGCACCGGCGTACGGCGCCGCGTAGAGGTAGCCCACCGTCGACGCCGTTCCGTGCAACCGGTGCAGCGCGATCGCCGGGAAGAGCGCACTCGGCATGCCGAACACCATCGCGTTCGAGTCGATCGCGAAGATGCCGATCAGCGCCTGCCGGCCCTTCAAGAATCGGAACCCGTCGACGATCGAGCTGAAGCTCGGACGATCGACGTCTCCGAGGGGCGGCAGCTTCGGCAGCCACCAGATGACGAGCAGCGAAGCGGCGTACGTCGCGGCGTCGATGCCGAACGTCCACGGCACTCCGGCGGTCGCGATGATCACGCCGCCGACCGCGGGGCCGGCAACGCTCGAGAGCGAGCTGTACACGCTCGACAGCGAGTTCGCCGCCGCCAGCTCCTCGTCCGGCACGAGACGCGGCGCGAGCGACGCCAGCGCGGGCCGTCCGAAGCTGTACACGGCGACCGCGCACGACTGCAGGACGAAGAGCGCCCACACCCGCGGATTCGGGAGCAGAGCATTGACGAGGAACAAGATGGAGACCGCAGCAAGCCCGGTCTCCGTGACGAGGACGACCGTACGGCGGTCGAGCGCGTCCGCGAACGCGCCGCCGACGAGCGGGACGAAGAGGAGCGGCACGAGCGACGCGAGCCCGAGCAGGCCGACGAGCGCGGTCGAGCCGGTGAGCTTGTAGACCTGAAACGGGACCGCGACGACCGCGATCTCTGCGCCGATTGTCGACACCATCTGACCGAGCCAGAGGTTCCGGAAGTCACGCCGCCGCAGCGGGCGCGTGTCGACGTGCAGCCTGCGCCAGTTCAGAACAGGTTCTCGTCCTGCGGGCTCGGCTTGGCGCGAGGCGGCAGCACGCCCATGTCCGCGAGAATCGCACGCTCGCTCCGCGAGGCGATCACGGCCTCGGGGATCCCTTCGACCCAGACGCGAGTTCGTGCTCCCGACCCGCGCTCGTCGCCGGGCAAAGGCTCGATGCCGTAGATCCGGTCGGCCCGGATGTACTTACCGAAGCCGAGGAACACCATGTGCGCCACAGCGTGATCCTAGGAGACCTAGAGCGAGGAACGCAGCGCGTCGACCACGCGCTCTTGATCCCCGCGGTCGAGCCGCGCATGGAACGGCAGCGCCATCGTGCGCGAGCTGCAGTCCTCGCTCACCGGGAGCATCCCCTCGGAGAACCCGTACCGCTCGCGCATGTACGACTGCAGATGGATCGACGGCAGGTACGGCGCGGTCGCGATCCCCTGCGCCGCCAGCCGCTCCATCACGCCGCCGCGATCGACGCCGGCGGGCAGCTTCACGACGTAGACGAACCACGAGCGCACGTGGTCGGCGTCGTCTTCGAGCGGGATCTCGACGTCGACACCCCTCAGAAGCTCGCCGTAACGGGCCGCGACCTCGCGGCGCGCCGACAGGATGCGGTCGAGCTTCTCGAGCTGGCCGATCCCGAGAGCCGCCGAGATGTCGTCGAGGCGATAGTTGTAACCGAGTCGTCCGTGCTGGAGCCACGACGATGTCTCGAGCCGCCCTTGGTTGCGCAGCGAGACGAGCAGCTCGTACTCCCCTTCGCTGCCGGTCGTGACGGCGCCACCCTCGCCCGTCGTCATCTGCTTGTTCGGGTAGAACGCCCACACGGCGGGATGGCCGTGCGAGCCGAGGGGCTTGCCCTTGTAGGTCGCGCCGAGCGCCTCGCACGAGTCCTCGACGAGTGCAATCCCATGCTTCTCGCAGAGGGGAATCAGCTCGTCGTATTCGGCGGGATAGCCGAAGATGTCGACCGCGACCAGTGCCTTCGTGCGAGGAGTGATCGCCGCTTCGACGGCGGCCGGATCGAGGTTGTACGTGTGCGGGTCGATGTCGGCGAAGACAGGTGCCGCGCCCTCGTAGATCGCGCAGTTCGCAGACGCGACGAACGAGTACGGCGACGTGATCACCTCGTCGCCCGGCCCGACGCCGGCGAGCCTCATGCAGAGGTGCAGCCCGGCGGTACCGGACGACACCGCGGCCGCGTACGGCACGCCGACCGAGTCCGCGAGCATGGACTCGAAGCGCGGCCCGGTCGGGCCGAGCGACAGCCAGCCCGAACGCAGCACCTCGAGCACGAGCTCCTCGTCGCGCTCGTCGATCCACGGCGCGCTGAGGTTGATTCTGTCGACTGCGACGTCCGTCACGAACGAGCCATCTGCGGCACGGGGTCGAGCCACTGCGACCACCGCTCACTCTGGCCGCGCACCGTGTCGAGATACGCCTGCTGGATCTGCAGCGTCACCTCGCCCACACCGATCTCGTAGTCGTCGATCGAGCGAAGCGGCGTCACCTCGGCGGCAGTGCCGCACATGAACGCCTCGTCCGCGAGGTAGAGGTCGGAGCGAATCATCGACTTCTCGATCACCGTGTACCCAAGGTCCTGCGCGATCTGCTTGATCGTGTCGCGCGTGATGCCGGGCAGGATCCCCGTCGCGAGGTCGGGTGTGTAGATGACGCCGTCGCGCACGATGAAGATGTTCTCGCCGGAGCCGTCGGCGACGAAGCCTTCAGGCGTGAGCAGGATCGCCTCGTCGTAGCCGGCGTTGTTCGCCTCCGTCACCGCGAGCATCGAGTTGAGATACACCCCCGTCGCCTTCGACGCATGCGGGACGATGTTCGGCGAGACGCGCTGCCACGACGAGATCTTCGCCTTGATCCCGGTCTTCAGGCTCTCCACGCCAAGGTACGGCGCCCACGGCCAGCTCATGATCGCGACCTCAACGGGATTCCCGCGCGCGGCGACACCGAGCTCGCCGTAGCCGTAGAACGCGATCGGGCGCAGGTAGCACTCGGGAAGTCCGTTCGCGCCGATTACCTCGTTGCACGCAGCCTTGAGCTCTTCGGCGCGGTACGGCAGCGTCATGTAGAGCAGCTTCGCCGAGTTGTGCAGGCGCTGAAGGTGCTCGTCGAGGCGGAAGACCGCCGGCCCTTTCGGTGTCTCGTAGCAGCGGATCCCTTCGAAGACGCCGGTGCCGTAGTGCAGGCCGTGCGTGCCGACGTGGATCTTCGCGTCGGCCCAGTCGACGAGCTCGCCGTTCATCCAGATTTTCTCGGTCTCCTGCACCGCGCGCGCTCCTTTTGTCTGGCCGCCTGGGAGAGTCGGATTCTACCCGGAGGCCCCGAGGTCAACCGCCCGCGCGGCGGCCAGGCGGGCGAGCTCGAAGGGCGGCAGCGAGGCCATGTGGTGCGCGGTTCCGGCGCCGATCCAGACGACGCTGTGCGCAAAAAACGATGAATCGATCAGTGTTTGCGATACCTCGCGCTGCGGGAACGGCGCGACGCCGCCCGGCTCGAACCCGGTCGCCTGGACGACCTCGTCGGGCTTCGCCACCCGCACCGACGTCGCGCCGACCGCGTGCGCGACAGCCTGCTCGTCGGCACGCCGGTCGCCGGGGACGAGCGCGAGCACGAAGGCCCCGTCACACACGAAGACAAGCGTCTTCACGATCTGCGAGAGCTCGCAGGCAATCGCCTTCGCCGCGTCGCGAGCCGTGGGCGTCCCCTCGTCGAACTGCTCGATGCGCGCATCGACCGCCGCCGCGCGCAGGACACCTGACACGCGCTCGACCGGCTCCGGCCACGTCACGCTCATCCGATCACGTATGCGTCGTCCATCCCCTCACAGAGCTTCGCGCGAAGCTCCGGTGGAACGTCCGAGTCGATCGCGAGCCCCATCAACGCCTTCCCACCCGCGCGGTCGCGCGAGACCGACATGTTCGCGATGTTGACGCCCGCCTCGCCGAAGAGCGTGCCGACCCGCCCGATCACACCCGGGACGTCGTCGTACTTCAGCAACGCCATGCGCGGCGAGAATTCCATCTCGAGCGCGAATCCGAGCGCGTGCACGAGGAAGTGTCGTGACTCCTGCCCGATCGTCGTGCCGGCGACGCGAACGCCGTCGGCCGTCACAGCGATCAGGTTCGTGTAGTCCTGGGCAGCGCGCCGCTTCTCCTCGACGACCTCGATCCCGCGGTCGGCCGCGACGATCGGGGCGTTGACGTAGTTCACGGGATGCTCGGTGTGACCCTGGAACGCGCCGTTCAGCGCGGCAACCGTCAGGAGCCTCGTGTCGTGCTCGGCGAGCTCGCCGAAGACCTCGATCCCGATCCGCCGCGTCTCACCGCTGGCCAGCTCCATCGCGAGGCGGCCGAGCTTTGCCGCGAGCGGCACGAACGGTCCGAGCACCTCGAGATCTTCGGCGCCGACTGTCGGGATGTTCACGGCGTTCGTGACGACGCCGCCCTCGAGTGCTGCGGCGACCTGCTCCGCGACGACGACGCCGGCGCGATCCTGCGCTTCTTCGGTCGACGCGGCGAGGTGCGGCGTGACGACGACGTTCGGCGCGTGTAGGAGCGGGCCGCTGTACGGCTCCGTGGTGAAGACGTCGACCGCAGCGCCGGCGACCTTCCCTGACTCGAGCGCGGCGACCAGTGCAGCCTCGTCGACGAGCTCGCCGCGCGCAGCGTTCACGATGCGGACGCCGTCGCGCATGTGCGCGATCGTGTCCGAGTCGATCGCGTTTCGCGTCTCGTCCGTCAACGGGAGGTGCAGCGTCAGGAACTCGGCGCGCTCGAGCACCTCGCCGAACGTCGCCGGCTCGACGCCGAGCTCGCGAAACCGCTCGGCCGACACGAATGGGTCATACGCGACCACCTTCATCTCGAGCGCGAGCGCGCGTCGTGCGACCTGGCGGCCGATGCGGCCGAACCCGAGCACCCCGAGCACCTTGTCGGCGAGCTCCACCCCGCCCCAGCGCGAGCGCTCCCAACGGCCCTCGCTCAGCGCCGCGTGCGCCTGCGGGATATTGCGCGCGAGCGCGAGCAGCAGCCCGATCGTGTGCTCGGCCGCGGAGACGACGTTCGCGCCTGGCGCGTTCGCGACGACGATCCCTTTCCTAGTCGCAGCGTCGACGTCGACGTTGTCGATCCCCACTCCCGCGCGGCCGATCACGCGCAGCCGCGTGCCTTTCTCGATCAGCTCCGCGGTGAGCTTCGTCGCCGATCGGATGACGATGGCCTCGTAGTTGCCGATCACATCCTCGAGCGGCGAGCTCTCGTCGACATCGACCTCGAACTTCGACTGCAGCAGAGCGAGACCCGCGTCCGCGATCGGCTCGCGAACCAGAACCTTCATGCGTCGACGGGTGGACGCTCGAACGCCTCGAACGCCGCCGGCACCGCGACCCCACGCTCGATGTCGGCGCCGAGCTCGGTGAGCGACAGCTCGACGGCCGCGAGCGCGCTCGCGATGTCGAAGACGTCGAACCAGCCAATGTGACCGATCCGGAAGACCTTCCCTTTCAGATGCTGCTGCCCGGGCGCAAGCGTGACGCCGTGTCGGTCGCGCAGATGCTGGAGCAGCTCGTCCGCGTCGATTCCCTCGGGAGCCCGCACGGCCGTGACGACGGCGGCCGAGTCGTCGTCGGGAGAGAAGAGCTCGAGGCCCATCGCCTTCACACCGGCGCGCGTCGCGCGCCCGAGCCGGACATGGCGCTCGAACGCCGCCGGGAGGCCTTGCTCGAGCAGCAGCCCGAGTGCGACGTCGAGGCTGCGGATCGTCGACACCGCTGGTGTGAATGCCGCGTCGAGCGCGTCCTGCGCCTTCTTGTTGCGCGGCCAGTCGAAGTAGAAGCTGCGGGACGGCTTGACTTTGGCGAGCACGCGCTCCGGGGTGGACACCATCGCGAGCCCAGGCGGCGACATCAACGCCTTCTGCGAGCCGGAGACGACGACGTCGATCCCCCACGCGTCGGTCTCGAGCGGAACCGCGCCCAACGACGACACTGCGTCGACGACGAGCGTCGCGTCGCCGACCGCCTCCTTGATCGCCTGCACGTCGGAGACGACGCCGGTCGACGTGTCGGAGTGCTGGCAGAACACGACCTCCGTGCCGGCCTCGCGAACGGCAGCGCCGACCTCGGCCGGGTCGGGTCGCTCACCCCACTCGTACTGGATCGCGTGGATGTCGAGACCGTGCTGCTCGCAGATTGCAAGCCACCGTTCACCGAACGAGCCGTGGCTGACGACCGTGACCCGGTCGCCGGGCGCGCAGAGGTTCGCCGGCGCGGACTCCATGGCGCCGCTGCCGGAGGCCGTGAACAGCAGCACATCCGCTTGGGTGCGGAACACGTCCTGCAACCGCCCGAGCACGCGCGCGTAGATCTCGCGAAAGTCGGCGCCGCGGTGGTGGACGATCGGCTCCGCGCCGGCCGCGAGGACGGCAGGCGGGACGGGCGTCGGCCCCGGCGTGAAGAGGTACCGCTTCTCCACGCGTGGAGCGTAGCGTTACGCCTGGTGAACGCCCTCCTCTCCTTCGCAGCGGCTCTCCTGTCGCTCCGGCTCTCGGGCCTGCTCGTCCGCGGCCGCCGCTACGCCTGGGCAGCCGGTCTCGCCTCATTCGCCGCGGCGGCGGCCGCGATGGCCTGGGGCTCGGCGCACGGCTGGGACGCCTACACGTTCCGGGTGTACTACCTCGCCGGGGCGCTGCTCTCGGCGCCGCTCCTCGGCATCGGCTCGCTGCAATTGATCCGCCCTCGCTGGGCGGCACCGCTCGGTCTCGTCTGGAGCGGCGTTGCGATCGGCCTCGCGCTCGGCCTGCACGTGCACGGGAGGTTCGCGGACAGCCACGTACCCCGTGCGCAGGACCACCTCGATGTGCTGCCACGCGTGCTTGCGATCGCGGCCAGCTCGCTCGGCACCGCTGCCGTCGTCGTCGTCGCAGCGCTGACCTTGCGGCGCCGCCCGTTCGGCAACGTTCTTCTGCTCGCCGCGGTCGGCGCGGCAGCGGCTGCGTCGGCGCTCACCCAGACGGCGGTAGCAGCCGCCGCCGCGTGCTTTGCGCTCGCGGCGGCGCTGCTCTATGCCGCAGCAACCCGCTAGGCCTCCAGTAGCCGCTCGAAGAACGAGCGGTAGCGCTGGAGGCTCAACCGCAGATCCTCGGTCGAGACGTCGCCTCCGCTCGACCACTGCTCCTCCAGCTTCGAGCGTGCGCCGTCGAAGCTCTGCGCCAGGTCGCGCAGCAGCTCCGCCACGAGCGAGTCGGCAGCGCTGACGGTGTCCCGCGGCTCGTCGACGAACTCGGCCTGCAGCGCATGCCAGCGGTCGCGTAGCTCCTGCTCGCGAGCCGGATCGAAGAGCGGCTCCAGCCGCTCCGGATGCTCGCTGTCGTGCTCCGGCTCGTCGCGCGCGATGGGGGCGTCTGCATCGTCCGCACCGATCAGATCGCCCGTCTGGATCCGCTCGTCGGTCACGACCGTGTCTCCACCGGCGCCGTCTCGTCGACGAGTGCGTCGAACAACGCCCGGTAGTGCTGAATCGCCCGGCGGAGCTCGTCGGTGCCCGCCTTGCCGCGGTCGCGCGCAACGGCGATCCCGTGAGCGGCGCGATAGTTCTCGACCACGTCGGGATGGTCGACCGACAGGTCAGCCGCACGGGTGTCGAAGTCGTCGACCGGATAGCCGCGCTGACGCATGACGTCCTGGATCAAGCCGTCGGCGTCCTGCACGGCGGCGTCGGGGTCGTCGACGAACTTCGCCTGCACGTCCTGCCACCGCGTCCGGAACGAATCGCGGTCGCGCGGGTCGAGCGGCCGCAGGTCGAACTCGTCGTGGCGCTCGGCGCGCGCCTTGAGCTCCGCTTCAGCCTGCCGCTTCGACGGCGCGTCGGCCGCGACGCGGTCGTACTCAGGCCCGAAACGCCCTTGCAGCTCACGTGAGCGGCGCGCACGAACTGCTGTCGCCGCGACCGCGCCGACGATGATGAGAGCCGCGATCACAATCACGACCCAAAGCCAACCAGGCATACGTCCTCCTTCACTTCCGAGGTCAGGAGGACAACGCGCGAGACGTGCGTGCGGGTACTAGGAGACCTAGACCAGGGTGACGGCGCGCAGTTTGTTCAGCGCGTCGAGCGCGGCAACCTTGTACGCCTCGGCGAACGTCGGGTAGTTGAAGACGGATTCGACGAGGTAGTCGATCGTGCCGCCGAGACCCATCACCGCCTGGCCGATATGCACCACCTCCGTGGCGCCGGCTCCGAACGCGTGGACACCGAGCAGCGTGCGGTCCGTTGGCGAGACGAGCAGCTTCACGAGTCCGTGCGACTCGCCCAGGATCTGGCCGCGCGCGAGCTCGCGATAGTGCGAGATGCCGATTTCGTACGGGATCATCGCCGCGGTCAGCTCCGGCTCGGTCTTGCCGACATAACTGATCTCCGGGATCGAGTAGATCCCGATCGGCAGCGGCGCCTGGCCGGCGTGGTCGGGAATGCCGAACAGGTGGCAGGCAGCGAGCCTGCCCTGCTCGGCAGACGCAGACGCGAGGCTCGGGAAGCCGACGACGTCACCCACCGCGTAGATGTGCGACTGCGAGGTGCGGTACAGCTCATCCACGTGAATGCGACCCCGGTCGTCCGACTCGATCCCGGCGTTTTCGAGCTCGAGGTCGGCAACGGCTCCGACTCGCCCGGCCGAGTAGAACACGACGTCGGCCGGAATCACCTTGCCGCTTGCGAGCGTCGTCACCGTGCCGTTCGGGCGTGCCTCGACCCGTTCGACCCGTTCACCGAACCGGAACACGACGTTCAGCTCGCGCAGGTGGTACCGGAGCGCCTCGGTGATCTCGGGGTCGCAGAAGTCGAGCATCGTCTCGCGGGCGTCGACGATCGTCACGCGCGAGCCGAGCGCGGCGAACATCGATGCGAACTCGACGCCGATCACCCCGGCGCCGACGATCACGATCGTCGCAGGGATCGTGCCGAGGCGAAGGACGATGTCGTCGGAGTCGAGGACGCTGCTGCCGTTGAACTCAATTCCTGCCGGATGTGCGGGTGTCGAGCCGGTCGCGATCACGATGCCGTTTGCCGAGACGCGCCGCTCGCTGTCATCTCGGCCGTCGATCGCGAGCGTGTGCGCGTCGACGAACCTCGCGCAGCCGTCGAACAACGCCACGCGATTCCGAAGCAACTGGTCGCGGATCACTTCCCGTTCCGCCTCGACGACATGCCGCGTTCGAACGGAGATGTCGTCGATCGAGACGCTCGCCTTGAGGCGATAGCTCTGTCCGTAGATCGCCCGCTGGTTCAGCCCGGTGAGGTAGAGGATCGCCTCGCGGATCGTCTTCGACGGGATGGTTCCCGTGTTGACGCACGCCCCGCCCAGCGAGGTGTGACGCTCGACGAGCGCGACGGCCTTGCCGAGCTTGGCCGCCTGGATTGCGGCCTTCTGCCCGGCCGGCCCCGACCCCACCACGACGAGGTCGAACTCAGTCACCGCTGCAGCATCGCAAAGGTTGCTCAGCCGAGCAATGCGCGTATCCGCTCGTTCACCACTCGCGGATCCGCGCTGCCCCCGGTCTCTTTCATCACCTGGCCGACGAAGAAGCCGAGGAGGCCGTGCTTGCCGCTGCGGTACTGCTCGGCCTGGGCGGCGTTCGCGTCGATGATGCGCTCGATGATCGGGTCGAGCTCCGCCGTGTCGGCGACCACCTTCTGCTCGAGATACGGGTCGGCCTTGAAGCCGCCATCCCCCACTTTTGCGAGTGCCTCGTCGAAGGCGGCTCGCGGGATCTCCGCGCGCGCGGCCACCAGCTTGGCGAGCTCGCCGGGGTCGACCGAATGCGGGTCGATCCCGGTCGCGACGAACTGGTTCGCCAGGACGTTCGCCGCCTCCTTCGCGTCCGCTCCGGCGTCGACGACGTCCGCCCAGAGCCGGTCGAGGCCGCCCGTCACGAGCACGTCGGCGTCGTAGAACGAGAGCGTCTCCGCGATCCGCGTGATCCGCGCCCCCGGCAGGTCGCCGATCTCCGCACGCAGCCGATCGACGAGATCTGCCGGCGGCTGCACCGGAACGAGGTCCGGCTCGGGGAAGTACCGATAGTCCTGCGCCTCTTCCTTCGAACGCAGCGGCGGCGACTCCTCGTGTGCGGGATCGAAATGCAGCGTCTCCTGCTCGACGACGCCGCCCTCCTCGTAGATGCGGATCTGCCGCGCGATCTCACGCTCGATTCCCTTCGCGGCGAAGTTGAACGAGTTCATGTTCTTCAGCTCGGTGCGCGTGCGTAGCTCGTCAGAGCCCGACGGACGGACCGAGACGTTCACGTCGAAGCGCATCGAGCCGTGCTCCAGCTCCGCTTCCGACAGCCCGAGCTCGACGACCGTCTGACGCAGAAGCTGAAGGAACCGCTTCGCCGTCTCAGCGTCGCGGAGGTGCGGCTCGGTGACGATCTCGACGAGCGGCGTGCCGCAGCGGTTGAAGTCGACGAGCGTCGCCGTCGCGCCCTGGATACGACCCGACGTCGCGACGTGGACGTTCTTCGCCGCGTCCTCCTCGAGGTGAGCGCGCGTGATCCCGATGCGCGTCACGCCGTCCACGGTCGGCACGTCGAGATGACCATTGGCGCAGAGAGGCTCGTCGTACTGGCTGATCTGGTACGCCTTCGGGTTGTCGGGATAGAAGTAGTTCTTCCGGTGGAAGACAGCCCGTTCGGCGATCGCGCAGTCGAGCGCGAGCCCGAGCTTGATCGTCTCTTCGATCGCGCGCCTGTTCGGCACCGGCAGCGCGCCGGGGAACGCGAGGCAGACGGGGCACGTCTGGCTGTTCGGCTCGCCGCCGAAGCCGTTCCGGCAGCGGCAGAACATCTTCGTCTCGGTCTTCAGCTGGACGTGGATCTCAAGCCCGATGACCGGCTCCCAGGTGGTGGTCATCGCAGGCGCTCCGGGACGACGTCAAAGCCGATCGCCTGCTCGAGAGCATGCGCAGCGCGGAAGAGCGTGTTCTCGCCGAACTGCGGCGCGATCAGCTGCAGGCCGACCGGCAGCCCTTCCGAGAGCCCGCACGGGATGTTCAGTCCCGGCAGGCCGGCCATACAGGACGGGATCGTCAGCACGTCGTTCATGTACATCGCGACCGGGTCGTCGATCTTCGCGCCGATCGCGAACGCGACGGTCGGGCTCGTCGGCGAGACGAGCACGTCGAAGCGCTCGAACAGCTCGTCGTGCTCGCGCTTGATCACCGTGCGCACCTTCTGTGCGGTGCCGTAGTACGCGTCGTAGTACCCGGCGGAGAGCGCGTACGCGCCGATCATGATCCGGCGCTTCGGCTCGTCGCCGAAGCCGGCATCGCGCGTCTTCATAACCATCTCCCGGAAGTCAGCGCCGTCGTCGCGCAGGCCGAAGCGGACGCCGTCGTAGCGCGCGAGGTTCGCCGACGCCTCCGCCGGGGCGATGAGGTAGTAGCAGGCGACGCCGTAGTCGACCGACCGCGGCAGCGAGCACTCCTCGACGCTCGCGCCGAGCGACTCGGCCAGCTCGAGGCTCTTGTTGACCGCCACCGACACGCCAGGCTCGATCCCCTCGACGCCGTTCATCTCCTTGGGCACGCCGATACGGAGGCCCTTCAGGTCATCGGCAGTCGGCAGCTCAACGCTCGGCACGTCGACGGTGGTCGAGTCGTTGGCATCGCGGCCCGAGATGACTGAGTACAGGAACGCGCAGTCGCGCACATTCCGCGCGACGGGACCGACCTGGTCGAGCGATGACGCGAACGCGACGACGCCGTAGCGCGAGACCGTGCCGTACGTCGGCCGCAGCCCGACGTGACCGCACAGCGCGGCCGGCTGCTTGATCGAGCCGCCGGTGTCGGAGCCGAGCGCCCACGGTGCGAGACCAGCCGATACCGCCGCGGCGCTCCCGCCGCCCGAGCCGCCGGGCACGCGCGTCGGGTCCCACGGGTTGTGTGACGGGCCGAAGGCCGAGTTCTCGGTCGACGAGCCCATCGCGAACTCGTCGGTGTTCGTCTTGCCGATCACGCGCAGCCCACGTGCGCGGCAGTTGGCGATCACGGTCGCGTCGTAGACGGGGATATAGCTCTCAAGGATCTTCGAGCCGGCGGTCGTCGGAATCCCGCGCGTGCCGATCACGTCCTTGATCGCGATCGGGATCCCGTCGCCGGGATCGTTCTCGCAGACGTAGAGGAACGCGTGCAGCTCGGGGTCGCGCTCGCCGATCGCGTCGAGGTAGGCGCGGTAGAGCTCGTCCGACGAGATCTTCCCGTCGGCGACGAGCTTGTTCGCTTCCTCGGCGGAGAGCCTCAGCGTGTCGATCACAGCAGTCACGCGGGCGGGGTCCTGAAGTAGTCGCCGTCGCGGTCGGGCGCGTTCGCGAACACCTCGTCGAGCGGGAGGCAAGGGCGCGGCTCGTCCTCGGCCCACGCGTTCGCGATGTCGAGCGGGTGCGCGGTCGGCGGCACGTCGGCGAGGTCGAGCTCCGAGACCTTCGAGACCGCCTCCAGGATGTCGGACAGCTGCTCCTGGAACTTCACGACGTCGTCGTCGGACAACTCGAGCCGCGCGAGCCGCGCCACATGCAGTACTTCGTCCCTCGTGATCCGCGCCAATGTGCCTCCATTAGCGAAACGAGGCTCCTCTCGGAGCCTCGTTTTGCAACTCGGTTCCGAAAGGGTCTAGAGCGCCGAGACGTTCGACGCCTGCAGGCCTTTGTCGCCCTGCACGACTTCGAAGCTGACGCGCTGACCCTCGGTCAGCGACTTGTAGCCGTCACCGGCGATGGCGGAGAAGTGGACGAACACGTCCGCCTCGCCGTTTCCCCGCTCGATGAAGCCGTAGCCCTTTTCGTTCGAGAACCACTTGACCGTGCCTTCAGCCACTACCAACTACTCCTTGCTGGATGACTACAAGTCCGCCGACGGCGGAGCGCGCGCAACATTAGCGAATCAGCCTGGATAAGCAAGCTCTCCGCGCCGGTAGCGCGCGCAACGAACTGCGTTCTCCAGCAGGCACGCGATCGTCATCGGCCCCACCCCGCCTGGCACCGGTGTGAGGTAGCCGGCGACCTCCGCCGCTCCCGGATCGACGTCGCCGACGATCCCGTCATCGGTGCGGTTGATCCCGACGTCGATCACGACGCCGCCGGGCTTGACCATGTCGGGCGTCACCATCCCTGGGACGCCGACCGCCGCAACCAGCACGTCGGCGTCGAGGGTGTGGCGCGCGAGGTCATTCGTCCGCGAATGGCAGATCGTCACGGTCGCGTTCTGCTGCAGCAGCAGGTGGGCCATGGGCTTGCCGACGATCGCGCTGCGGCCGATCACAACGGCCCGGGTACCGCTCAGCTCGATCTGGTGCTCGGCGAGCATCGCCATCACTCCGCGTGGCGTCGCCGGCACGAGCGTCGGCTCACCGAGGTACAGCTGGCCGGCGTTGATCGGTTGGAACCCGTCGACGTCCTTCGCGGGCGCGAGCGCCCGGATCACCTTGGCCTCGTCGATCTGCTTCGGGAGCGGCAGCTGCACGAGAATCGCGTCGACCTCGGGATCCGCGTCGAGCTCCTCGACCTTCGCGAGCAACTCGGCTTCGCTCGTCTCGTCCGGCAGGCGCAGGTCGGTGGCGTCGATGCCGGCTGCCACCGCGGCCTTGTGCTTGAGGCGAATGTAGACGTCCGAGGCCGGGTCGTCGCCGACCAGGACGGTGACGAGACCGATGTGCCCGATCGCCGCGACATCCTCCGCGACCTGGGCGCGGATGCGCTCGGCGATGGGCTTCCCCTTGATCAGCGTCGCCGACATCTGTGCGAGTCTATTCGCCGCATGAGGTGGCCCCGGAAGAACGACGCACGCTCGATCGAGCAGCGCCGCGAGGCGATGGGCGTCGCCGACGGCCTCGTCACGTCGATCGATCTCGAGCCGTTCGCAGGCGCAGCCGAGTCGCTCGTCGGTGTCGCGGTGATCCCGGTGTCGGCCGCACCGATCGAGATCGAGCTCGGGTCGTACACCCTGACGGCAGATGGAGCACTCGAGGAGAGCGGTCGTGCGTCGGAGACCGTTCACGTCCCGCTCGCGCACACGGAGGGCGGGCTGACCGCGTCGATGACGCGCGGGGCGCTCGCGGCCGGGGCGATCCGCACGTACGTCTTGCACGACCGCATCACGCGTGCGTCGTGCTTCGTGTGCGCGAACGCAGGCGAGGCCGTGGCGCTCGCTCGGTGGATCGACGCCGAGCTGCCGGCGATGCGCGAATGGCTCGAGTCGTCGAACGACGCGTCGCTGTCGACGCGCGCGAAGGTGCGCGGCGTGAAGACGCATGTCGTCGGCCCGATGTGCCACGTGCTCTGGCAGTGGACGACGGGCGACGCGGTCGGGCCGAACATGATGACCCGCAACTCCTATGCACTGAACATGGGCTACGTGATGCAGCGCGCGCCACACAAGCCGGAGCGCGCGATGCTCGAGGCGAACATGGGCGGCGACAAGAAGCCGTCTGCCGAGTATTTCCAGTCGGGCCACGGCAAGACGGTGCTCGCCGAGGCGTTCCTCTCCGACGAGCAGATCCGCCGAGTGCTGCGGACGACCGCCGCCGACCTCGAGGCACTCTCCTGGGCGGGCACGCACGGCGCCGTCGCGAGCGGCATGCAGTCGGTCGCGTTCACACCCGCCTCTGCGATCGCAGCCATCTACACCGCGACGGGCCAGGACATCGGCATGGTCGGGACGAGCTCGATGGCGCACGGAACCGGCCGCCGCGTCGAGGGGGGTCTCCAGGCGACGATCCGCTTCGGCGGCCTCGAGGTCGGCACCGTCGGCGGCGGCACGACGCTCCCGTCGGCCCGCGACTGGCTCGCGTCGATCGACTGCGCAGGCCCCGGCCAGGTCTACCGCTTCGCGCAGATCGTCGCTGCAGCGGCGCTGTGCCTCGAGATCAGCGCCTCGGCCGCCATGGCCACCGCGGGCAGCGAGAACTTCTTCAAGGCACACCATGAACGAGGCGGGCTCCGCTGATCGCGCTCGTCTTTCGCTACGAGGTCCGCGACAACGAGGCGTTCGAGCACGCCTACGGCCCCGAAGGCGACTGGGCGCAGTTCTTCCGGGCGGGCCGCGGGTACGTCGGCACCGAGTTGCTGCACGACGTCGAGGAGCACGACCGGTATCTCGTGATCGACCGCTGGGAGTCGATCGAGGCGTACAACGCGTTTCTCGCCGAGCACCAGGACGAGTACCTGCGCCGCGCGGACGAGTCTCGGTTCCACTACGTCCAGGAGCTGCGCTTCGGGACGTTCGAGAACGTCTGGTCCGACTAGCCGAGAACCTCACGAACCCCGCGCAGCCGCGTGGAGAGAAGCCCACGGGCGCGGGAGCTGTCGAGCGTCACGTTCGGCGCGCGATCCGGTGTCGTGTGAACCGGTTCGAGCTGCGAGGGGTCCGCACCAAGCAGGACCGCGAAGTCAAGTCGCGAGACGTCGTCGGCGCCGCCGAGGTGGAGCGGGCCGGCAACATCGAGCGCGAGCAGCTCGAGGATCGCCTCGGCGAGATCTTCGACCTGCACCGGTGAGCGCAGCTCGTCGACGAAGAAGCGGCGGTTCTCCCGCGCGAGGCGCTCCTGCGGCCCCGGCTCGGCGCCGCCGTAGAGGAGCGAGGTGCGGACGATGGTCGCCGCCGGATGCGCGGCGGCGACACGCCGCTCCGCCTCCGCCTTCGACCGCCCGTAGTCGTTCACCGGGTCGGGCTTGTCTTCTTCCCGGTAGGCGCCGCGGTCGCCGCGGAAGACGATGTCCGTCGACAGGTGAACAAGCCGACGGCCTGCGCTCGCGCGCGCCACGGCCTCCGAGCCGGTCGGGTTCACCTCCCAGACGCCGTTGGACTGGCGATACGCCGTGTGCACGACCGCGTCGACGCCGTCGACCGCCGCGTCCACCGCTGCGCGGTCGCGGACATCCGCCCGGACCCACTCGGCATCGCCGCGTGGCGGCCGCTGGAACCAGGTCGCGCGCACGTTCCAGTCGCGCGCCGGCGCTCGCGCGACGAGCTCCTGCCCCAGGTACCCGCACCCGCCGGTGACCAACAACCGTTGCACTGCTGATACATCGTGACCGAATCACCGACAGACAACTGGCCGACCGTCGAGACGATCCACGGCGGCGAGCCGCCGTACGCTCCCCCGCCACCCCCTCCGCCACCGGAGCCGGACCGCCGCTTCGGCCTCGGCATGCTGCTGGCGCTCGCCGTGATCGCGATCGCTACGGCCGGTGTCGCGATCGCGTACTTCCTGACGCACCGCGACGACGGCTCGCAGGTGACGACGATCGTCACGACGTCCGGCACTGCAGCGGCCGGGAAGACGATGCCGAAGCTGGCCGGCATGAAGGTCGACATGGCGACGGCGACGCTCCTGTCACTCGGGATACGTCCGACGGTCACGCCGCAGACGAGCACGTCACCGGCCGGAACGGTGCTCGCTCAGGCACCCACCGAAGGCGCGACGCTGACGCGGAACACGCCGGTCACGCTCGTCGTCGCCCAGGCGAAGAATCAAGCGACCACCTCGACGCAGGCAACCACGTCGACGGGTGCGACCACGACCCGAACGACGACCACCACGGCGACCGCAACGACCCCCGCCCCGCGCACGTCTAGCGTGCCGGACGTCTCGAGGCAGACCGAGGCCGCCGCCGTGCAGTCGCTGAACAGCGCAGGGATCATCGCGAGCCTCGCGTTCATCCCGGGGAGCGATTCGCTCGGCACGGTCGAAGGCCAGGCGAAACAGGCCGGGACGAGTGTCCCGTACCACTCGCACATGCAGATCAACATCTCGAGCGGGCCTGGCGACAAGCCGAAGGAGCAGGTGCCGAACGTGATCAGCCAGCCGCTGCAGCGGGCGCTTACATCGATCAACGGCGCGAACCTGCGGCTGCTCTACCTCAGATTCCCGGTCAGCTCGAAGAGCCAGGCCGGCAAGATCGTGCAGCAGTCACCACTTGGGGGCGCGCAGGCGCCGAAGAACGCGCAAGTGGTGGTGTATCTGGGTTCGTTCTCGGGCTGAGCAGCGCTACGCCGCTACCACCCACGGCGCTCGAGCAGCTCGCTCGGATCGAGCGACTGCGTCGAGATGCCGACCATTGCCTCGCCGAGGCCGGCGGAGACGCGGGCGACCACGTCCGCGTCGAGGTAGTGCGTCGTCGCCTCGACGATCGCGCGCGCACGCTGCGACGGGTTGCCGGACTTGAAGATGCCGGAGCCAACGAAGACACCGTCCGCGCCGAGTTGCATGCAAAGCGCCGCGTCCGACGGCGTCGCGATGCCGCCCGCGGTAAACGTGACGACGGGAAGCCGTCCGTTCTCGGCCACCCAGCGCACGAGCTCGTACGGCGCCTGGAGGTTCTTCGCCTCGGAGTACAGCTCTTCTCCCCGCAGCGACTGCAACCGGCGGATGCCGCCGAAGACCGAGCGCATGTGCGTGACCGCGTTGACGATGTCACCGGTTCCGGCCTCGCCCTTCGTGCGGATCATCGCGGCGCCCTCCGCGACGCGCCGAAGCGCCTCGCCGAGGTTCGTGCAGCCGCAGACAAACGGCACGGTGAACTGCCACTTGTCGACGTGATGCTCGAGGTCGGCGGGCGTCAGCACCTCGGACTCGTCGATGTAGTCGATCTCGAGCGACTGGAGGACCTGCGCCTCGACGAAATGTCCGATCCGGCACTTGGCCATCACCGGGATCGTCACCGCCTCCTGGATGCCGCGGATCATGTCCGGGTCCGACATTCGGGCGACTCCGCCGTCACGGCGGATGTCCGCGGGAACGCGCTCGAGCGCCATCACGGCGCACGCACCGGCCTCTTCCGCGATCTTCGCCTGCTCGGCGTCGACCACGTCCATGATCACGCCGCCCTTCAACATCTCGGCCAGGCCGCTCTTGACGCGCATCGTCCCGATCTCGCTCACAGGGGAAATCCTAGCTACCGGGAGAGGAATGCCTCGACGGGCGCGCTGTAGGCCGCAGGCTGCTCGACGTGGAGCATGTGCCCGGCGTTCTCGACGATCACGAGCTCCGAGCGCGGGATGCCCTCGGCCAGCACCTGCGCGGCCGCGGGGCCGCAGATGAAGTCGTCGCGCCCGGTGATCACAAGCGTCTCGGCATCGATTCGTCCGAGCTCCGGGCGGAGGTCAAACGGCACCGCGTTGAACTGGCGCAGCGGCTCGGGGTTCATGACCTGCACCTCGACGAGAGGCCGGTATCGCTCCTCCCACCGCGAGAAGTAGAGCGGCACCATCGCATTCCACATCGCCGCAGCCTCTGCCGGCGTTCCGTAGTCGCCCGACTCTTCACGCGCGAGCGCGGCCGTTGCGTCCGCATGCCAAGGCTCGTCGGCAAAACTCGCGATCACCCGATCGGCCTCGGCCTGCATCTCCGGCGTGAACGTCGCAAGGCCGACGGTGAGCACGAGCTTGCGGATCCGCCCGGGATACGCGATCGCGTACGCGGCTGCGACCAGGCCGCCGTGCGAGAACCCGAGCAGGTCGATCTGGTCGTCGCCGAGGTCGACGCGCAGCTCCTCGAGGTCCGCGACGTAATCCTCGAGCAGGTACGTCTCCGCCCCGGCGCTGCCGCCGGTGCCGCGCGGGTCGACGAGCAACAGCGTGCGCGTCTGATCGAGACCGCCGAGGTCGAGGAGCTCGCTGCCGTCGAACCCCGGTCCGCCCGGATGGCAGACGAGGAGCGGGCCGGCCCCGCGACGACTGGTGTGCAGCTTCATGCGAGCTCGAGCCGAAGCACTGCTTCGACGGCACGCAACGCTACCTGCGTCTCGTCGAGGCGTGGCTCACGCGTGGTGAGCCGCTGCAACCCGAGCCCGGGCAACAAGAAGACGCGCCACCGACGTCCGGTCGAGCGCTGGACGAGCCGCCAGAGCTCCATCGTCAGCGCGAGCGAGAAGACGAGGACGACAACCGGTGACCACACCGCAGGGCCGATCGGCAGCAGCTGATCAGCGCCGAACGTGACCGGCAACGCGAGCGCCGCGAAGTTCGTGCCGCACCGAGGCGAGAACCGCGACGGTCGCGCCGCGCCCTCCCACGTCGCCTCGAGGCACCGTGTCTCGGCGGCGGCAATGGCGCGGTGCTCCGCGCCGTGCAAGTGCAGTGCACGCCCGCGCAGGATCGTCGCGACCAGCACGAGCGACAGCAAGATGCCGGCGATCGTCGACCACGGCCCGTCGACGAACGCGAGGCCGAGCGGCGCGATCAACGCGGTGAGGATCAGCAAACGCTCACGCCGCTTCGCAACGCCGTCGCGCCTGAACAACGGCGCGAGCGAGGCGTAGAGCCGCACGAGCCCGCGGGCAAGCGGGACGCGCTGCAGGAGCTCCGCCGGCTGCGGCATCGCACCCTGGCGAAGCGAGCCGTCGACGCCCGCAAACGCCCAGTAGTGCTCGCTGACGATCACGACCCCGTTCGGGCGCGCCATGCCGCCGAGGCGAGGGAGTGCCGGTGCTGAATCGGCTAGGCGGAAGAACCCGGCGTGGTCCACGCACGGGTTCTAGCGCACACATAGGCCGCCCCGACAGGGCGGGGCGGCCTAAAACTCGGTGTCGAGGGTCCTACCAGACGCCGCGCGAGAAGAACCCGAGCAGCGCGAGGACGAGGATGACGATCAGGATGATCCAGAGAAGTCCCATGTGCGCTGAACCCCTTTCGGTCGACTACAGGGGTACAACGGTCAAGCGGGCTCTACGGTTACGGCAGCGGCAAAAGCCGTTCGATCGCCGGATCCACGCCGTAGCGGTCGCGCAGCTCGACGAACTCGGCGGTGGCCCGCGCGGCCCGCGGCTGCGACGGCGCCCGCTCGGCGCGGAGCATCACGTTCTTCGCGGTGTGCTCGGCCGAGACGAACTCCATCACCTCGACGCGGTACCCCGCGATCTCGAGCCGGGCGGCACGAAGGGCGTCGGTCACGAGGTCGGCCTGGCGGCCGAGCAGCAGCCCGTGGCGGAGCACGCCGTCCTTCTCGCGCGTTGCGATCTGGGCGGCGAGCTCATGGTGGCAGCACGGAGCGAGCACGATCGCCTTGGCGCCGAGCCGGACGCCCGCGGCGATCGCTTCGTCGGTGGCGGTATCGCAGGCGTGGAGCGACACGAGCAGGTCGATCGGCTCGTCGCTCGCGTAGTCGGCGATCGTCGACACCTCGAACTGCGCCTCGTCGTAACCCAACGACGACGCGACACCGCGCACCGTCTCGATCACCGATGGGTTGACGTCGATCCCGACCAGCTCGACGCGCGTGCCAACCTCGCGGCCATACGCGACGAGCGCGAGGCTCATGTACGCCTTGCCGCAGCCGGCGTCGACCACCCGGATACGGTCGCGGTCCCAGATCGGCAACGGCCGAAGGAGCTCGACGTAGTGCTGAACCTGCCGCTCCTTGTCGCGCGAGATCTTCGTGGCGCGGAAGAGTGGGTGGTCGGCGGGAAGCGGGTGTCGCTTGCCACGATCGTGAACGCCGGACGGCGCGGCGCCGGACGACGGCTTGCCCTTCGAGACCAGCCAGCGGCCTTTCTTCGTGCGGCGCGCGTGCAGGTCGCCGTCGGGTGCGAGGAGATGGACGTTGCGCGCGTCGGCGAGCAGCGCATCGAGCCGCTCGGGCCACGCGGTGTGATCGACGGTTTCGGTGCGCGCGCCGTCGACGACCTTGAACGCCGGTCCTCGCGCGAGGTCGACGGGCGTCGCCGTCACCCCGTCGACGACAAGCTTGCGCCAGCCGCCGGCGAGGGCTCTGTCTCGAACGTCCTCCATGACGTTGAGTGTGCCAGTGGAATGACCGTCAGCTCGGGCGGCGGACGGCGGATGAACGTCGCCAGGACACGGAGGTCGTCGGCGGCTTCCGGCGCGAGCGTCGGCTCGGCGCGCGCGACGTCGGCGAGCGCAGCCTGCCACTCCAGCCCGCTCGATCCGATGAACGGCCTGATGCAGACGACCTGCCCCTTCGCGACGTAGATGCCGCGCCGAGTCCTCTCGTGCTCGCCGGGAACGACGAGACACACGGAGAGCTCGCGAAGGCGGCGCATCCGCTGCACCTCCCGGACGGCGGTCTCGAGCGCGGCGATGCGGTCGCGAAGCCGCGCGGCGTCCTCGAAGCGGAGGTCGCGCGCGAGCCGCCGCAACTTCTCCTCGAGCTTGGGCAGCGCGTCTTCGAGCGTCTCCCATTCGACGCCTTGCAACGCGCGCGCCGCGAGCTGACCGGTGCGCCGGCTCGACAGCGGCCCGAGTTCGCCGGGCTGCGACGAGCAGACCACCGAGTCGCCGCGTCGGCGCAGATACACGTAGCGGTCCGGTCGCACGGCGCGACGGTTTGCCGGCGGCCGAAGCTCTCTGATCAGGCGGAGCTCCTCGAGCGCGGCCTCGACCTCCGAGCCGCGCGTCCGCCATTCGACGCGTTCGAGCGCACCGAGCGCCGCCTCGACCGCCGGTCGCTGACGCTCGGAGCGGAAGTAGGAACGCAGCCGTGCGCGGAGGTCACGGGCTCGCCCGACGTACAGCACCTGGTCGTGCGCGTCGCGGAACAGGTAGACGCCGGGTCGCTGCGGCGCGCCGAACGCCAGGCTGCGCTTGCGGTGCACACGCCGCGGCCGCGTCGCGGCGAGCTCGACGAGATCGGCAACAGTCCGCGCGCCTCGCTCTTGCGCCATGCCGATCAGGCAGAGCAGGATCTCTGCCGTCGCTTCCGCATCGGGAAGTGCGCGATGGCACGGCCGTGCGTCCGTCGCGAAGCGATAGGAGAGCGCTGCGAGGTTCGCCGGCTGGCGGCCGAGGAGCCGGCGTGCGAGGCCAACGGTGTCGACGACAGTCGCAGCAACACGGCGCCCGGTCGCGCGCATCGTCTCGTTGTCGAGGAACGCCATGTCGAAGCGCGCGTTGTGCGCGACGAGGACAGCGTCGCCCGCGAAGCCGAGGAAGCGGCGCACCGCGGCTTGGACGGGCGGTGCCCGTCGAAGCTCTGCGTCGCGCAGCCCGGTGAGCGCCGCGATCGCGGGGTCGAGCCGCGCGCCGGGGTTGGCCAGGGTCTGGAACCGCTGTTCGAGTGCGAGCTTGCGCACGCGGACGGCTCCGATCTCGCAGGGCCGCGCCGCGCCCGGACGCAGTCCGGTTGTCTCGAGGTCGAAGACGACGAATGTCGCATGCTCGAGCACAAGCGCCTCGCTTGGTGCCTCTGTGAGGGCTACGAGGTCGCCCGCCCAGCGGAGGCGCGCGTCGTCGCGCACCGCCTCGTCGAGCAACGATCGCGCGAGACCCACCGAGACGGCTGCACCGAGCTTGAGCACGAGCCGGGCCGCCTCGTCCGCCTGCACCGGGCCTCGCCGCTCCTCGACGAGCTCCACCAGGCGGTCGGCGGCGTCGAGGCAGAGCTGCATCGGCTCGATGCTAGTACGAACATGTGTTCGTGTCCAGAACGAGCAGGATCACCCCGTGTTCGAACTGGTACCGGACGACTTCGACGTTCCGCTGGGTCTCGAGCACGAGCGGTTCCGGCTGCGGATGCTCACGGTCGACGATGTCGTGAAGGACTTCGACGCGATCTGCAACCGCGTCGACCATGAGGGGACAGCTCAGCCCCCGTTCGTCCCGACGATCACCCTGAACCTCGTCGATCTCGGGTGGCACCAGAAGGAGTTCGCGCTGCGCCGGTCGTTCGCGTACACCGTCGTCGCGTCGGACGAGAGTCGCGTGCTCGGCTGTGTCTACCTCAACCCGTCCGACACACACGACGTTCGCGTGAAGCTCTGGGTTCGGAACGACGCGTACGCGGACGGCCTCGACCCGGTGCTCGAGGCGGCGGTTCGCGAGTGGGTCGCTACGCGCTGGCCGTTCGAGCGCGTGAGCTTCGCAGAGCGAGACCGGTAAGAACCTCGCGCACGACTCGCTCCGCCACGAGCGCGGTGATGTCCGCCGAACCGACTGCTGTTGGGATGACCTCGACCACGTCGGCCGCAGCGAACTCGACGCGAGAGGCGATCTCGCGCACGGCCCAGAGGAGATCGACCGAGGTCATGCCGCCGGGCTCCGGGGTGCCCGTGCCCGGTGCGAACGCTGGGTCGAGCACGTCGACGTCGACCGTGAGGTAGACCGGCCCGTCGCCGACGTGCGCGAGGGCGCGCTCGACCACCTCGCGGATCCCGAGGTCGCGCACGTCGTGCATGAAGAACGACGCAATGCCGCGCTCGCGCTGCCACCCGAACTCCGCCGAACCGGGCCAGTACCCGCGAAGCCCGATCTGCGCATAGCGCGCACCGACGACCGCGCCCGCCTCGACGAGCCGGAACATCGGTGTTCCGTGCGAGCGCTCGATCCCGAAGACCTCGCGGCCCGTGTCGGTGTGCGTGTCGAAGTGGATCAGCCCGATCGGCCCGCGTCGCGCGGCGACCGCCGAGGCGCAAGGCTCTGTGATCGAGTGGTCGCCGCCGAGCGTCACCGGGATGACGCCCGCGTCGACGACTTCGCCGATCAGCTTCGAGATCGCCGCGTGCGAGTGCGCCGGGTCGGTCGGCAGCACCGGCGCGTCGCCGTAGTCGACGATGCGCAGCTCGGCGAACGCGTCGACGCCTGCTTCGAGGTGCGGGCCGGGCGGGCACGACGCCGCACGGATCGCCCGCGGCGCGAACCTCGTCCCCGGACGATCGGACACGAGGTCGTCCATCGGCGCGCCGACGATCGCGACATCGACGCCTTCGAGATGCGCGGGCTCCTGCGCGATCGGTGCGCCGCCGAACGATAGGAACCCGGCGTAGTCGGGCTTGTCGGGCAGGGGGCGCCAGCGGGCGAGCGGGTCGATCGTCACGACACGGCCGAACCCTACTGCGGTGAGCGGGCGGTCGTTAAAGCCTGGCCGGCTCCGCGCCGATGGATTGAGTGTGGACGCCCCGAGTCTCACGAAAGAAGCCGACCTCGTCGCCTTGCGCACGCGGCTCGACGACCTCAGCCGCCGCCGGATCGCGGCGCTCGATCGTCAGCCGGTTGCCCTGAGCACTGCGGAGCGGCAGCAGCTCAGAGCGATGCGGTTCGATCTCGCCGAGGTCGCGTGGCACCTCGCGCGGCTCGAATCGACCTGACGACGCCTCATCAAACGGGGTGCGCACGGAGGCTTGACGCCGCGGCCATCTGGGGCATCATCCCGGCTGATGAATGCCATCTCACGCGACGAACTCAGGCGCATGAAAGAACTCGCCGTAAAAGGCCGGCTCACCGAAGAACGGATGGTCGACACCGCGGCTCTGACCGAGGACGACGAAGCCGAGATCGTCCATCTGACCGATGTAGTGGAGATGCAAGGTCTCCTAGCTCGCGCCGCCGACGAGATCGAACGTCTCTACTCCCTCTCGCAGCCGAACGAGTAACGGTCTTGATGGGCCCGCCTGGATTCGAACCAGGGACCAAGGAATTATGAGTTCCCTGCTCTGACCGCTGAGCTACAGGCCCGTGCGGCCGAGCGTACCGCGGGAAGGTGGCGGGCGACCCGCGCCGACCGGTTACACTCGCGGCCGTGAAGGTCTTCCAGGCCGAACGGGAGTTCACGACCACCGGGGGCCTACACGTCACGGACATCACGGACGACGTCGCCGAGATCGTGCGCGAGTCGGGCGTCCAGGATGGCATCTGCCTCGTGTACTCGCCGCACACGACCTGCTGCGTGCGCGTGAACGAGTACGAGCGCGGGATGTTCGAGGACTTCGGCACGTTGCTGCGCCGGCTCGTCCCGCACGAGACCTATTACGCCCACGACGATTGGGATCGCCGCACCGAGAACATCTGCGAGGAAGACATGGAACAGCCGAACGGCCACGCGCACTGCATGTCCATGATCCTCGGCTCCGCCGGCGAGTCGATCCCGGTCGGCGAGGGCGAGCTCTGCCTCGGCACGTGGCAGCGCGTCCTCTTCATCGAGCTCGACCGCTCGCGCCCGCGGCGCTGGCTCTGCAAAGTCGTCGGCTCGTAGCGCCTACGGGTCCTACGCCGCGCGCATCGCCGCGATCTCGCGCCGCTCGGCGAGGCGACGCAATGCTTCCTTCTCGAGCTGGCGGACACGCTCGCGCGTGATGCCCATGATCCGGCCGATCTCCTCGAGCGACTTCGGGTCGGCGGCGCCCGAAAGCCCATAACGAAGGTTGAGGATCTCCTGCTCGCGCGCGGACAGCTCTGCGACCGCGTCGTGGAGCGCGCGTTCGGTCAGCTCGACTTCGACCTGTTCGTCAGGCGTCCGTTCGTCGCTCGCGACGAGATCGCCGAACGACGCCGAGTCATCCTCCCCGACCGGCTTGTCCAGTGACGCGACCGCACGAGCCGCGGAACGAACCTCGCGGACCTGCTTCAGCGGCAGCTTCGCCGCTTCTGCGACCTCGTCGTCCGTTGGAGGACGCTCGAGCTTCGCAATCAGTGTGCGCTCCGCCCGGGTGATCCGCTGCTCGCGCTCGACGATGTGCACGGGGATCCTGATCGTCCGCGCCTTGTTCGCGACGCCGCGCTGCACCGCCTGGCGGATCCACCACGTCGCATACGTCGAGAACTTGAATCCCTTCCGCCAGTCGAACTTCTCGGCCGCCCGGATGAGCCCGATGATCCCTTCCTGGATCAGATCGAGCAACGTCAGCCCATGGCCTTGGTAGCGCTTCGCGATCGACACGACGAGGCGTAGGTTCGAGTTGACGAGCAAATCCTTGGCGGGTTTGTCGCCGCTCTCGATGCGCTTCGCGAGCTCCACCTCCTGTGCGGCGGTGAGCAGCGGGTAGCGGCCGGCCTCGTTCAGGAAGAGCTGGAGGGAGTCGGTCGTTGCAGCCGCCACCTGCTGGTTCGTGTAGGAGACGTCCTCCTCGATCGCGCGCGAGCAGTCGTCGGTGACCTCGATCCCGGCGGACTCCAGGCGCTCGAGCAGGTTCTCGGTGTCGTCCTCGTCGAGCTCCAGCTTCGCCGCGAGCTCATGGAGCTCGCTCGCCGAGATGCAGCCATGCTCCTCGCCGTGCTCCACGAGCACGGCGATGGGGTCGTGCGCCGTCGTCATGCATGGGCCGTACCCCGACCCATGGCGCGCCTAACGCCCTGTTTCAACGAATGCTTACACCGCTGGTAAGTCCGCCACACGATCGCCGGGAACTCTGGTCGGCGTGCCGTTCGCGGACCTCCATGCCGTCGCCCCTGCTCCGGTCCCGGAAGGGTCGGTGCTGGGGTGGCTGCTGCTCGCCGTCGTGCTGGCGGCGATCGTGACGGCGGGCGTCTTCCTGAGCGCTCGTCGGTAATCTCCCTGCCATGTGGTGGCTCTGGATTCCGCTCGGCGTCTTCGGCACGATCCTCGTGCTGTTCCTGCTTGTCCTCGTCCTCGGGCGGTTCAGGAAGGGAGCGCTCCTCAGGCCGATCGTGATGCGCCTGGCGCGCATCGGCTTCATGCAGCGGTTCTTCCAGCGCGTCACCACCGCGCAGATGGAGCGGTCGAATCCCGAGCTCGCGAGCGCCGTACGCAAGCTCAACACGGTCGCGTCGAACCCGAACCCGCAGGCCGTGCAGAAGGCGATGAGCCGCCTCACACCGGCCGAGCGCCGCGCCTACATGGAGGCGGCGCAGGAGCAGGGCGCGATCCCCGACTCGGCGAATCGTCAGATGCGCAGGCAGGCCGAGCGGATGCAGCAGCAGGCGCGCGGCGGGCCGACGCGCAAGCGCAAGCGGCGCTAGCTCTTGCTCGCGGCCGGGACGTGCTCGGTTCCTAGCTCTGGAGCATGGCCCGACGAATCGTCACGAACTGAGGGCCTTCACCCCGGTCAGGAGTGGTTGTATGCACTCCAGACCGAAAGTAGGTCTGGATGGTCGCAGAGGCAGTTGCCGCTGTAGCGCCACGCGAACGTCATGAGGCCCTGCGCATGCGAACTCGCCGCCATCCCGAGAAGTGTCTGAAGCTCCGGAGCGGTCGGGAACCGGTATTCGAAGTTCGAGAACGACTGCACCACAAACCAGTAGTTGAAGTGCGCTGCGTCGGCGGCAGACACCGCGTCATTGACGAGCGCCCAGTCGGGAGACTTGCCGGTGATGAACGGATACGGATCGATCCCGATCACGTCGGCGTCGGTCGGCGTCGACCACTGAGAGAAACGTGCGAGCTCGTGATCGCCGGTCGCGTCGAGCACGATCACGACGATCGCCGATGGGTCGATCGAATGAATCAGCGCGGTGCGTGCAGCGTGCTGCGCGGGCGCATTCGGGCAGTTGGTCGCGTCGTTCGGCTCGTCGGAGATGTAGTACCCGAAGACCTTCGCGTCGCCCTTCATCCGGGTCACGTCCGAGGTGAGGGTCGCATCCGACACGGCAAACGAGCAGGTGGTCGGGCTGTAGCCGCCTTCCCAGACGAGAGCGCGCGTGCCCGAAGGCGATGAATCGGCTTCGGACTTCCCGCCCGCGTCAACCAGGTTCCAGCCGTCCGCAGCAGTCGTCGCGGTGTCCGAACCGGTGTCGTACGCATAGCGATACGGGAGGGCGTGCGTACCGCTCGGGGCAGTCGTCGTCGGCGGGACCGAAGTCGTCGTGGGCACGGTCGTCGTCGTGGGCACGGTCGTCGTGGTCGGCACGGTCGTCGTGGTCGGGACGGTGGTCGTCGTTCGGGCCGTGGTCGTGCGACCCGTCGTCGTTCGCGACGTTGTCGTGCGACCTGTGGTCGTCCGGTGGCCGCTCCCGCATCCCTTGTGTCCGCTGTAACAATCGTTTGCGCCGAGGGCAACCTGCGACACGGCGATGCCGGCGACTGCAAGTGCAGCGTAGGCAGCGAGCATCGCGGCTGTCGGAAAGGGGGCACGCATTGCGGCGTGACCGGCGCGGCGGGACCTGTGTGCCGGTCATCCAGGCCATCGTCGCCGCCTGCGAAGGCAGCAATCCCTCGATCGAGTGTCGAAACCTCAGACGTTGTAGATCGCCGGCTTGAAGCTCTCGAGCGAGCCACGTAGCCAGTCGATCGTGCGCCGCAGACCGTCGTCGAAGCCGACCTCGGGCTGCCAGTTCAGTCGATCCCGTGCCCGAGAGATGTCGGCCACCAGACGCTCCACCTCGCTGTTCGGCGGCCGCTTTCGGTCGTCCGCGACGATGATCGGCAGGTCGATGCCGAGCTCTTCGAGGATGCGGGACGCGGTGTCTCCGACGGAGATCTCGAGCCCCGTCCCGAGATTGAAGCTCTCACCCTCTACGCCGGGAACCTCGGCGCACCGCATCATCCCTCGCGCGGTGTCCGCAACGTAGAGAAAGTCACGTGTGGGCGTCGTCGATCCCAGCTGGATCGAATCCTGCGTCAACGCCTGGGAGATGATCGTCGGGATGATCGCGCGCGCTGTCTGCCGTGGCCCGAAGGTGTTGAACGGCCGCACGACGACAAGGGGAGTGCCGAACGACTGCTGGTAGCTGAGGGCGAGCTTGTCCGCGCCGACCTTCGATGCGGCGTACGGGGACTGAGCCTGCAGCGGATGCTCCTCGTCGATCGGGACGCGGAGCGCGGTTCCGTACACCTCGCTGGTCGACGTGTGCACGAGGCGGTGCACGTCGGCCGCGCGGCAACCCTCGAGGATGTTCAGCGTGCCCTCTACATTCGCTGTCACATACTCGCGGGGGTGCTTGTAGGAGTACGGGATCGGGATGAGCGCACCCAGATGGAGCACGACGTCGCAGCCTGCGACGGCGCTCCGCACCGCCTCCGGATTTGCCAGATCCCCCCGAAAGATCTCCATCTCCGCCACGGCCTCGGAATCGGCTGCCTCGAGCCAGCCGTAGTCGTTCCGCGAGTTGTAGCGAACGAACGCACGAACGTTTGCGCCTGCGGCAACGAGCGCCTCGCAAAGATGGCTCCCAATGAACCCGGCTGCGCCCGTCACGAGCACGCGTCGCCCCTGCCAGAAGGCTCCTCCCCCGTCAGCGGCCACGAACTGAGTATTGCAGGGCGCTCCCGGGATGCAAGGCCTCCAACCTCCCCTTGCGAAGATCGCCGCGAGATGCCACGCTGAGGCGTGTGCGGCACCCCCCTCGGCTGAGCTCGCGGTCGCCGTCCGCGCTGCGCGTCGAACACCTGCAGCCGATACTGGGCGACGGGCCGCGCCACGCGCTGACGGTCGATGTCGAAGACTGGTACCAGTCGTGCGTCGACTACGACGCGCCGATCACCGAGCGCGTCGTGCGAAACGTCGATCGGATGCTCTCAGTGTTCGCAGACTGCGACACGGTCGGTACGTTCTTCGTGCAGGGCCTCGTGGCAGAGCGGTACCCGGGCGTCGTCAAGGCGATCGCCGGCGCCGGACACGAGGTGCAGGTGCACGGCCACACGCACCGGCCGCTGCACACAATGAGCCCGGAGGAACTGCGGGACGATCTGACGCGCGCCAAGGACGCGATCGAGGCTGCGCTCGGCGCGGAGACGACGATGTTTCGCGCTCCGGACTTCTCGATCGGCCTTTCGAACCTGTGGGCGATCGAGGTTCTCGCGGATCTCGGCTTCACCGTCGATTCGTCGATCTTCCCGACGCGGACGGCGCACTACGGCATCGCAGACTGGTGCGTCGGCCCCCACCACCTCATCCTCGAGGACGGCCGCCGGATCCTCGAGGTGCCGGTGACGGTGTGGGAGATCGGCCGGATCCGGCTACCGATCGGGGGCGGCGGCTACTTCCGCCTCCTGCCGCGTCCTGTGCTCGAGCGCGGGTTCCGGGCAGCGAGCGCCGCAGGACGCCCCGGAGTCGCGTATCTACACCCGTACGAGTTCGCATTCGACGAGCTCAAGGGGTACCCCGATGTCAGCCGCCGGGTCCGCCTTCACCAGGGCCTTGGCCGCCGCCGGGCAGTCGAGCGGATGCGCGGACTACTCGGGACGCTGGCGTTCGGCCGCCTGAGCGACGTCCTGCGGAGCTTCGGGCTTGCGACGCTCGCCGCGGCCGTCGCCTGTTAGTCAAGCTTTCGCGGCACCTTGCGCGGGCACGATCGGCCGCTCACGACCGGTCAGATCGCGCCACGTGAGCGCGACGAGCGCCGCGGTTGTCGTCGAGTATGCGAGCGCCGAGGCGATCGCGGCGCCTGTCGACCCGTAGCGAGGTATCAAGGTCAAGTCAAGGATGAGTGTTACGGCCAGCCCGGCCGCCATCGCCCATGAGTTGCGTCCCGCCCGCCCGACTCCGTAGAGATATCCGGTCAACAGGCCGCCGACTCCTTCGAAAACGAGTCCCACGAGGATGATCTGAGCCGGGACGATCGCTCCGCGGAAAGCGCTCCCGTATACCGCCGGAATGAGAATCGGGGCGAGCGCGAACAGAGGCACGACGCAGGCGCCTGTCGCGAGAGCCGCCTGCGGCAGTAGCCGCTTGACCGTTGCAAGGGCCCGCGCACCGGCCTCGCGTGCGAACCGCGGATACAGGACGTACGACAGCGACATCCCGACGATCTTGACGAGCTCGGCGAACTTCGAGGCGACCGCATACACACCGACGACGGCAGGCCCGGCGATCACCGTCAGCAGGATGAAGTCGAGCCGGAGATTGAGCTGTGAGACGACCGTTCCGAGCTGGGCGCGGATGCCGTACGCGGCCACCTGCCGGCCCAGCTCGAGCGACGGACGGTCGACGTTGGCGAAGAAGCCTTGGCGCACGAGGCGCGACCAGGCGAGGGTCGCGGTCGCGACGTCCGCGAGCAGCAGGCCGAGCACGACCGCGGTGAAGCTCGTCCCACCCGCGACCGTGACAACACCGTAGGCCGGCAGGAACATGAACTCCTCGGTGAAGATGACGCGGTTCGAGCCCCAGAGATCCTCCGTGCCCTGTGAGCACGACTTGGCCGTCGTAACGACGATGCGGGTGACGACGAGCCCCGCCACGAGCATCACGAGCCCAACACCCAGCTTCGGGAAGAGCGGTTCCCTGATGAGCGGCGCCGCCGCCAGCCAGAGCAGCGCTCCGCCGATGCCGCCGGCGGCGCAGAGTGCGACGATCGTAGACGGGAGCCGCCGATCCTCTCGGCTCGCCCCTGCGTGGAAGTACGCGACGGCGCCCGGCAGACCGCACGACATCACCGTGCCGACGAGACCGGGCAGGACGTGCAGGAGCGCGTAGACGCCGACCGCGGATGCGCCGTCGTTTCGGGCGAGCAGCAGGGTCGCGACGAAGATCGACCCGAGGGCACCGAGACGTGCCGTGACGTTCTCGCCGACCACGCCGTAGCGGCTGCGTCGCAGCCTGACGATGCGGCTACTCACGGCTCCAAAGGTAGAGCGCGGCGACGAACGCGAAGAGCGCCCAGACATGACGGACGTGCAGAAGCTCGTACACGCCGCCTGCGGCGAGCGTCCCGGCGAGGGCGCCCGCGAGCGCGTTCGGGTGGGCGATCGCGGCATCGAAACCGCGGCGTACCGGGCTTGCTGCGACGCGGAAGGCGCAGGTCAGGAGAATCGAGACGATGGCCAGCAGCGAGATCAATCCAACCGGCCCCCGCTCGAGCAAGGCGGCCGCGTAGTCGTCGTGCGCTTCCTTCTCGAATGGAGCCAGTTCGGAACGGAGTCGTGGCTTCGTCGAGACCGGGCCTTCACCGAGGGGGTTGCCGCGCCGGTAGAGCACGATGCTCTCGTGGAGCAGCATGCCGCGCTGCTCGACGCTCGTCCCACGTCCCAGTCCGTCCCTGATGAACGCGTACTTGCTCGTGCTCGCCCGGTCCTCGATGCCCTTGAGGCTGACCGTGGACACGGCAATGGCACCAGCGAACGTGATCAGCAGAAACGCGACGAGGGCGGCAACACCACCGCGCCTCCGCCGCACGCCGAGCACGATTCCGACGACGAGACCGACGGCAAGCGCCATCAGACCGCTGTTCGAGCCTGTGAGGACGATCCCAATCACGAGCGCCGCGTAGGCGGCCACGCGGATAGGCACGCGGCGCGGCCGGCCGGTCGCCCACATGAGCATGAGCGAGATGAAGAAGTAGTTCGCTGCATAACTCGGGTCGCCCAGCGTCAGCTGCACCCTGACACCCTGGTTTGCCGTCTGGCCCGTGATTGCGTGCGACCCGGTGGCCAAGCCGACGTAGAGGAGCATCACCCACCCGATCGAGCTGTAGACCCACGTCGCGGTGAGTATGCGGAGATTTGCCGGTGTCCTCGCCACGTTCACGAGCACCCAGAACCAGATGAGCAGGTAGGCGTCCTGCGCGATCGCCTCGAGCCCGGCGCCGGGGACGGGACCGATCAACGCACCGACCGCGCCGGCCGCCATGAACAGCGCGACCGGGATGCCGAGCGGGAACCGCCACCTGCAATTGCCAGACGTCGACCAGAGCGCCACAGTCGCCATCGCGAGCAGCACGAAGATGTCCGCCGCCGCGGTGTTCGCAGGCCCGGTGGGATGGACGAAGGGGACGAACACGACCGCGACGGCCGTGGCGACCAGAGCGACGCGGTCAGCGCCGACGGTTCTCACCGCAGTCCGACGGGGCGGAGCCAGTACCCCGGCAGATGACGCGACGACGGCCAAGCGAGTCGCCTGCCTACCCGAGCGTCAGCGACGCGTCGTCGGCGTAGAAATCGACGCCCGGGGGTGGACTCGTGAGGTACGACTGGAAATCGAGCGTCGAACCGGGTGACGTGACGGTGTAGGTGACCGTCACCTTCTGCCAGCTGGTCGTGAGAGTGACCTGCGCGACATTGCTGCCTCGGAGTGTCGAACCGGTGTACTCCTGGAGCTTCAGCTTGAAGATTCCGCCGGCGGTGTCGGCACGGACCCACAGGCTGGCGGTGTACGTGCCCGCGACCGTGACGCCGAGCCAGTTCGGCGAGTCCTGCAGCACCGCGTACGTGCTCGATGTCGTTCCTGTGTTCGAGAGACGCGCCGCGAACCCGCCGCTGTGCCCGCCCGCGACCCGCTCGAGGACGATGTTCGGCCCCGAGCTCGCCGTGTTCCAGCCCGTCAGGTCGGTCTCGAAGCCGTCGTTTCCAACCAGGTTGATCTGCAGCGACGCCTGGGCCGTCTTGCCACCGTAACTCGCCGTCACGGTGTGAACGCCGCCCGTCGACGCTGTGCAGTTGCTCGCGCTGCACGTGCCGTTCGGCGTGATCGAGAACGACGAGGCAGAGGTGACATCGCCAAGTGCGTTGCCGCCGCCGTCGAAAGCCTGAACCGTGTACGCCTGCGAACCGCCAGCCGTAATCGTCGAGGTCGTCGGGCTGATCGTGATGTGGTCGAGCGTGGCGCCCGTCACCTGTAGCGTCGCGTTGCCGGTGGCGCCCACCACCGTTGCCTTCACGATGTGGGAACCCGACGCGGTAGCGGTGCACGTGGCGCCGGTGCACGAACCGTCGGGGGTGATCGAGAACGTCGAGCTCGAAGTGACGTCCCCGAGTGAGTTCCCGTACTGGTCGGAGCCGGCCGCGGTGAACTGCTGCGAGCCGCCGCTCGCGATGGACGCGGAAGCCGGGGTGAGCACGAGGTGGTCGAGAGCCCCAGCCGTGATCGTGAGCGTCGCCGTGCTCGTCTTGCCGCCGTCGTTCGCGGTGACGATGTGTTCGCCCACGGCGGTGGCGGTACATGCGGCGGCGGTACACGAGCCCTCCGGCGTGATCGAGAACGTCGTCTGCGCGGTCACGTCTCCGATCAGGTTGCCCCCGGAGTCGTAACCGTTGACGGTGTACGGCTGTGAGGCTCCTGCGGCGATCGAGCTGCTGGTCGGGCTGATGACGATGAACGAAAGCTGGCCGGCGTCGACCTGAAGCGTGGCGGAGCCGGTCTTCCCGCTACTCGTGCCGGTGACCGTGTGCGGACCGACCTGCGTCGCCGTACAGGAGGCCCCGCTACACGACCCGTTCGGCGCGATGGAGAACGTCGTCGCCGCCGTCATGTCGCCGAGAGCGTTCCCGTACTGGTCGCTTCCGGTCGCGGTGTATGCCTGGCTGCCACCGGCGGCGATTGATGAAGCCGCGGGGGTCAGCACGAGGTGGTCGAGCGTGGTCGCGGTGAAGGTGAGCGCGGCCGTCGCGCTGACGGTGCCATCCTCCGCTGTCACCGTGTGCGGCCCCGCCGTGGTCGCGGTGCAGACGCTGCCGGTGCACGACCCGTCCGGGGCGATCGAGAAGGTGGTCGACGACGTCACGTCACCGAGAGAGGTGCCGGAAGCGTCGAATCCCTCGACGGTGTACTGCTCGGTTGTGCCCGCGGCGATCGTGGCGGTGCCCGGCGTGACGGCCATGTGGTCGAGCGGCCCGGTGGGTTGGGTGACGGCCAGGCTCGCGGTGCCGGTGGCAGCGCCGGATGTGCCGGTCACCGTATGCGGCCCTGCGACGCTCGCAGAGCAGCCGTCGGCTGCGCACGATCCGTCGGGCGCGATCGAGAACGAGGTCGACGCTGTCACATCACCGATCGAGTTCCCGTACCGGTCTATCCCCTGCGCGGTGTAGGTCTGCTGCTGACCCGTCGTGACCGATGTGCTGGCCGGTGAGAGCACCAGATGGTCGAGCTCGGCGGCGTTGACGGTCAGGGTCGCCGTGTCGGTGGCGCTGCCGTAGGCGGCGTGCACCGAGTGCACGCCGGCGGTGGTCGCCGTGCAGGCGTTGGCGGTGCACGACCCGTCGGGCGTGATCGTGAAGGTCGTCGCGCCGGTGACGTCTCCGACCGAGCTGCCGGCGGAGTCGAAGCCTTCGGCGGTGAAGGTCGCGCTGCCGCCGGCCGTGATGGTCGTGCTGTGCGGCGCGGCCACGATCGTCGGGACGGTTGCCGATCCGCCGGCACCGACGAGCAGCGACGCGTCGTCGGCGTAGAAGTCGACACCGGGGGCGGGGTTGATCACGTACGACTGGAAGTCGAGTGTCGAGCCTGGCGAGGTGACGTTGTACGTAACGGTCACCTTCTGCCAACCCGTTGACAGAGTCGCCTGGGTAACGGTGCCGCCGACGAGCGTCGCGCCGCTGAACTCCTGGAGCTTGAGCCTGAAGATGCCGCCCGCGGAGTCGGCGCGAACCCAGATGCTCGCGGTGTACGTGTCGGCGACCGTCGTCCCGACCCAGTTCGGCGAATCCTGCAACACGGCAAAGGCACCGGTGGTTCCGCCCGTGTTCGACAACCGGGCCGCGAAGCCGCCGCTGTGCCCGCCGGCGACACGATCGAGGACGATCGCCGCGTCCGACCCGGAGGCGTTCCAGCCCGTCAGGTCGGTCTCGAAACCGTCGTTTCTCACCAGGTTGATCTGCAGCGACGCCTGGGCGGTCCTGCCGCTGTAGCTCGCCGTCACCGTATGCAGGCCGCCCGCCGTGGCGGTGCAGCTGTTCGCGATACACGAGCCGTCCGGGGCGATCGAGAACGTCGCTGACGAGGTCACGTCCAGCGAGCCGCCGCCGGCATCGAACCCTTGCACTGTGTAGACCTGCGAGCCGCCTGTCGAGATCGTCGAGCTCGTCGGGCTGATGGTGATGTGGTCGACCGTCGAGGCGTTCACGGTGAGCGAAGCGGTCGTGCTCTTCGTCCCAAGGGTCGCAGTCACGGTATGCGGCCCGAGCGCGGTCGCCGTGCACGTGGCGAGGGTGCACGAGCCGTCGGGCGCGATCGTGATCGTGCTGGCGGAGGTGACGTCGAACGAGGTGCCGCCGGTGTCGATCGCCTGAACGGTGTACGAGCGCGTTTCTCCGGATGCGATCGAGGCGGTCGCCGGGGATAGTGTCAGGTGGTCGATCGGAAGGGCCTGATACTCGTAGGCACCGCGATCGTCGTATGTACGCGGACCCGCCCCGGTGTTCGTCGTCGAGGGGTCGTCGACGCGCGGGTTACCGGCAACGTCGGTCGAAGACTCGTCCGGGTTCCCCGAGTCCGCCGAGTCGATCGCGGGCGATCCCGGCAGAAGGCGGAAGTCGCCGCCGGCCGCGCTCGACCACTTCGGGTCGGCCTGAAGACCGTGCGGCTCCTGGCCCGTCGCGACCTGGAACGCGGCGAGGGACGAGTAGCTGACCGATGCCCAGATGAGCAGCGTGTCGGCCCGGGAGACATAGGCGAGGTCGTAATCCATGGTCGTGCCGGCGGTCGAGCCGTTCTCGACGCGGATGTCCGAGTGCGTGCGGGGACTGCCGATGCCGTTGTCGACGCTGATGTTGTTCGCGATCGTCGCGCCGGTCGAGTTGCCCTCGACGTTGATGCCGGCGGCGACGTTGTTGTAAACCGAGTTCCCGATGATGCGCTGACCGGGCGACGCCAAGTCGTCGATTCCGTGGTCACCGTTGTTCCACGAGACGTTCTCGAGCGTCAGGTTGTTGTTCGCGCCGCCGTCGAACTCGATGCCGCTGTCTTCGTTGTCGTGCGTGAGGTTCTGCGTGATCGTGTTCGCCACAGACCCATAGACGCGGATGCCGGACCCGGCCCGCTGCCAACCGAAGGCGTTGTACGCGCTTGTGTTCCCCTTGACGAGCACGTTCGTGCAACCGTTCAGATAGACGCCGTAGCTCGTGTTGTGCTCGACGTCGTTGCCGGAGATGACCGAGCTGCTGTCGGCGCTGAAGTAGATCCCCTGCTTGTTCTGGCCGCTCACCTGCTGCCCGGAGTACGTCACCGAGTTGTTGGAGACCGTGATGCCGGTGGAGTTCTGGACCTGGATTCCCGGCCCTGTGGTACCCGTGACCGTGAACCCGTTGATCGTCACCCAGTTCTGGCCGTTGACGAGGAACCCGTTGACCCCGCCCGTGACGGTCACGTTTGCGCCGGGCGCAGAAGTGAAGACGATCGGCGCCTCCGCCGTGCCTGCGTACGGGACCGTGACCGACTCGTGATAGGTACCGGAGGCGACTTGAACCGTCTGCCCTGCCTGCGTCTGCGACGCCGCGGCGCTGATCGTGCAGTACGGAATCGCCTGTGAGCCGGTTCCACTGTCGGAGCAGAACTGATTGCCGTTGTCGACGTAGAGGACAGCCGGCGGAGGCGGCGGCGGCACCGCAACCGGAACGGGAATCGTCAGCGAATCCATGACGTCACCGACGTTGCAGACGTAGTCCTGGAAGTCGGTTGCCACGCCGCACAGCTCCCTCATGTGCAGGCCGTTCGAATCTACGTCGACGACCAGGTGCCCGCGATGGATCGCCCGGAACGCAGTGCGGGGATCTGTCGACGCCCAGCCGGAGTCCAGCGTGCCCGCGTTTCCGACGGTGATGTTGGTGACGCCGTGGATCGGCTGATATCGCTCATAGACGTGCGAATGGCCATCCAGGTTGAGGACGTACTTGTTGTAGCGGTCGCCGAAGGAACCGAGGATGCCCGCGATCGTCGGGTCGCCGGGATGCCCGCCATCGGAATACGGCGGCCGATGGCCCCACGTGACGATGAAGTGAATGGACGGATCGGCCTGGGCGGCAGCGAAGATCGGGTCGGCGGCCTGCCTCCAGGCCGCCCAGGTCGACGAGGTGTACGGCTCGGGATAGCTGATGAACCGGACTCCGCCCGCGTCGAACCAGCCCCAGTCGTCGCCGCAGCAGCCGAGCGCCGGCGCTCCCACCGCGGCCTGGGCATTCGGCAACTCGAAGCGGCCCTTGTAGTTCCGGAGGTCGTCGACGGCCGGGTCGTCCCACTCGTGGTTGCCCCAGACGACCATGTAGGCGGCCGACTGGCTCCATGCCATCACATCGTTGAAGTGCTGGTCGACCGCCTGCTGTCCGTCGACGTTGCCGTATGCGAGGTCACCCGGGTAGAGAACGAAGGCGGGCGAATCGGCGGCGACCTGGCTCATCATCGTCGGGGTTGCCGCTGACTGGATCGAACTCCCGAGGTCGGAAATAGCGTCAAAGCGGAAGGAGGGGCCGGTGGGCGAGGTCGTGAACGTGCGGTCGCCTCCGCCGCCGATCGAATAGTGGTAGATCGTGCCGGCCTGGAGACCGGTGAGATCTGCTTGCCAGAACGGCCCCGCCGAGGAGTACGGCAGCGGCATCGGCGTGTGGGCGGTGACAACGTCTCCGTACGCGGAGGTCAAGCCGTAGCGCATGTCGCTCGCGGTGCCGCGCCAGTCGAACGACACCGAGGTCGAGGTGAGATACGTGTAGTGCACCTCGTCCACGGCGAGGGGGTTGTTTGTCGTGTCCACGGTCCAGGTGACGCTTGCCGGCGTCAGGTCGGTCAGACCTCCTGCGGAGGCGGTGACCGTGAACGTGTGCGCACCGTTCGCGAGCCCGCTGTAGCTGGTCGGCGACGTGCACGCCACGGCGGCCGCACCGTCGAGCGCGCACTGGAACGTCGCGCTTTGCTGCGTGGACGTGAACGAGAAGCCGGCGTCCATCGAGTTGGAAGGGTTCGTAGGCTGGGCGGTGATCGTCGTGTCGGGGTTAGCGGCACCGAAGTCGATCCTGGCGGTGGCGGTCGCGGCGGACGCAGCAGACTGGTTGCCGACCCGATCCGACTCGAGCAGGCGGTAGCGGTAGCACTTCGCGTCCTGGACAGTGGTGTCGGGGTTCGACACGACCGCGGCCCACGTGTTGGGGAACACGTTGCAGACACCGTTCGTGACTGTCGTTTCGTCACGCTGGTAGACGCGGGTCGCAACGTTGACACCCGAGCCCGCATCCGTGCCGTC